>JBEKXZ010000031.1:0-52008 GCA_049511495.1 Bryobacteraceae bacterium
TGTGCCCAGATGGGCACAAAAAGCGCCGCCACGGCCCGAAACCCCACGATCCCGGCGTAGGAAAACCCCGGAAGCCCCTCCGGAACGGCTATGGACCTATCAGAGACTTACTTTTTCAGCAGCCTCTGAAGCGTGCCCACCCAAGCCCTCACAGCGCGGCAGCCACACTGGCCGCGATCTCGGCGCCGATCGCTAGCGATGCGGTAGCGGCGGGGCTGGGGGCGTTCAGCACGTGCAGCGCGTCGGGACGCGCGATCAACTGGAAATCTTGAACCAGCTCGCCTTCCGGCGTGATAGCCTGGGCGCGCACGCCGGAGCCGCCCGTCGAGAGATCGGCCGGCTGAATCTCCGGTACCAGGCGTTGCAGCGCCTGGCAGAACAGCTCACGGCTGAAGGATCGGCGCAGTTCGTACCAGGCCATCGAAGGGTAGCGCCGCAGAAAACGCCAGAAGCCGCCATAGCTGAGGGCGTCGAACAGGTCGGCGGGGCGGAAGTCGGTCTTGCGGTAGCCTTCGCGCGCCATGGCCAGCACGGCGTTCGGACCGGCCTCGACGCCGCCGTGAATCAGACGCGTGAAATGGACGCCGAGGAACGGGAAGGCCGGATCGGGCACGGGGTAGATGAGATTGCGCACCAGGTGCTGGCGCTCGGGGCGGATTTTGTAATACTCGCCGCGGAAGGGCAGGATGCGCACCTCGCGCCGCTCGCCGGCCAGTTGGGCGACGCGGTCCGAGTGCAGTCCGGCGCAATTGATGAGGAAGCTGGCCGTGAATTCACCGGCGGGAGTTTCGGCAATCCATTCTCCCGCGCCGCGCCGCAGCCGGAGCACGCGGGACGACACGGCGACGCGCACGCCGCGTTCCTCGAGGCGTTTCACCAGCGCCGCGCAGACCGCGGCGTAATCGACGATGCCCTCCTGCGGCACGCGCAGAGCGGCTACACCGCCCACGTGCGGCTCGATCTCGCGCATCGGCTCGCGCTCGAGCCAGCGCAGGCCTTCGAGGCCGTTGGCTGCGCCGCGTTGCTCGAGGTCGCGCAGCCGCGGCACTTCACTAGAGTCGGCTGCCACCACCAGCTTGCCGCAGATTTCGTGCGCCACGCCGTTCTCGCGGCAGAACTCCACCATTTGCCGGATGCCGGTAACCGCTAGCCGCGCCTTCACCGAACCGGGTTTGTAATACAACCCGCAATGCAGCACGCCGCTGTTGTGGCCGGTCTGGTGTTGTCCCACCTGGCTTTCCTTTTCGAGCACGGTGATGGACGCGCTGGAAAACCGTTCGCCCAGGCGATACGCAGTGGCCAGTCCAACGATGCCACCGCCGATGATGAGAAACCGCTCGTTGCTCATGATTCCCATTGTGCCGCGGCGCTCCGGCTTCGTGCCAACAGGGAGAGCGTGCGGCCATCGCGGAGGCGCTGTGGGCCGCTGCGCAAGCTTGCGGGGAGGGAGCGTGTGGCCCAAAAATCCGCTGGTGTGACTTCGGTTTGCGCCGCTGCGCAGCCGGCTCGCGGTGTTGCCGGTTGCGGCAAGCGATCAGAAGCTCCAGGCGTGCTCGGCGCAGTTGGCGGCGGGTTCCGGCGTAAGCCCGGGATTCCACGGGTTGGCGGCGGCCGGCTCCGGCTTAGGCGCGGGCCGGACTCCTTCCCAGCCTTCGGCCAAAGTGGCGAGCAGGCTGAGCACCTCGGCCAGCGGTTCGTCGCGCTGCCGGAAGTTGGCTTCGGTGAGCCGGCGCAGCATATAGTCGTAGAGCGCCGCCAGGCGCCGGCTGATTTCCCCGCCGCGCTCGTGATCGAGCGCTGCAATCAACTGGATCAGCACCTGGCTGGCTTTGGTGATGGCCTTGGACCGCTCCATGATCTTTCCATCCGCCAGGTGGCGCCGCGCATCCTGGACCGCGCTCACTCCGGTCTGATAGAGCAGGCGAATCAGTTCCACGGGGTCTGCCGAGAGGACCCTGCTCTCGAGGTAAGCGTCTTGCGCGTGCTGCCACATTGGATCGTTCTCCTAAACCACTCATCGGCCCAAAACCAGGGGTTTGAGCCGTTTCTTAAGGGGATTTGAGGCTCTGGGCCATGCGCAAGACGTATTCCGGCGGCACCTGCGAAATCACTTCCTTGGTGTTGCGGTTGATGATCTGGACCACCAGGCGCTTGGTCGCCGAATCCATTTGAAAGGCCAATTCCTCGTCCTGGCCGAACATCTCCGATCCGTTCACGGCCTTGACGGCCTGCACCACTTCGCGGTTCTGGCTGGCGATTTCGGATGGGACGCTGACTGCGGTCACGGGTTGGGCCGGGTCTGTGCGGTTGACGGCGCTGATCTCCATAACGGCTCCTCAGCCGGATCGATGACGGCGAGTGGACCCGCCGCTGTTATCCGGCTGTCAAGTTTCTTATCGGCCGAAAGCAAAGAAACGCGAGCGGAGGTTAGGAGACCGTCTGGTAACAGGGAACATGGGCCAGCGGACCGAGGAGGGCACGCGACGGGCGGGCCGCTTCCAGCCGGCAGGAAGCGCCCGCGGAACGCCCCTCCAGGGCCACCGACCCGGACGAACGCGTTACCCGGTAAGCCGCCCGCGCGCCATGGTGCTGACGCAGCGGTTCCAGGCCCCAGTCCGAGCCGAACACCATGTGGATGCCGCCATCCGAACCTATCAGCACCGAGAACTGGCAATCTTCTTGGGCGTCCTCGCGGGCGGTGGTAAAAAGCTCTTCGGCATTCCTGAGAAACGCATTCACGAATACCTTATCGCCGCTGCCGGGCATTCCTTGAATTGCGGTGGAAGCCTGCATGGGAAGACTAGCCCATTCAGAACCGCCGAAAACAGAGGCTGCCCCGTATGCCAGGTGTTAGATTGTGTGCATGGTTCAGCCCTCGCGAAAAGAGCCAGCGGCCTCGCGCGGCCGCGGCCCGAGAGAAGAGGCCGGCCGGCAGTATCCCCGGTGGCTCGCTCCGGCTGGCCTGTTCGCACTCACGCTGCTGGCTTACGCCAACTCGCTGGGCCTTGGTCTGGCCGAGGATTCCCAGTTTCTGCTGACCCAGGACCCCCGCGTGCAAAGCCTGACCGCGCATAACCTGTGGCTGATTCTTTCCAAGAGCTACTGGTGGCCCATCACAGCCGACTTGATCTACCGGCCCGTCACCACTGCTTCCTTGCTGTTCAACCACGTTCTAGCCAGCGCGGCCGGCGGCGCGTTCTGGTATCACCTGGTGAATCTGCTGCTGCACGCGCTCAACGTCTGGCTGGTGTGGAAGCTCGCCCTCCGCCTGCTGAGCGGGCGCGCGGCGTGGTGCGCGGCGGCGTTGTTTGCAGTTCACCCCATCGCCACCGAAGCGGTGGATAACGTGGTGGGCCGCGCCGATCTGCTGGCGGCCATGGCGGTCCTGGCGGGCCTCTTGATTTACGGCTGCGCCACTGCGGAATCGGGCCTGCGCCGCTGGCTGGCGTTATTCGCGATGGCAGCGGTGGGTGCGTTCTCGAAAGAAAACGCGGTGGTGCTGGCGGGGTTGATGCTGTTGTCGGACCTGGCGTTCGGTGTGCCGGGCGGCATCCGCACGCGCCAGCGGCTGGCTGCGTACGCAGCGGCCATCGGGTCGCTCGCGGCGCTGTTAGTGGCGCGCGCCCTGGTGTTTGCGCCGCTGCCGTGGCCGCCCGCGTTGTACATGGATAACGTGCTCCGCAACCTCCCGCGCTGGGAGCGTCTTTTCAGCGCGCAGAAGATCGTCGGCATGGACCTGTGCCTGCTGGCGTGGCCCGTGCGCCTGGTTTCGGATCGCTCCTTTGACGTGATCCGCCCGGCGGCATGGACGGATTTGGGCGCCTGGATCTCGCTGTGGGCGCTCCTGGGGCTGCTCGTGCTGGCTTTGGCCATGCGCTGGCGCCATCCTCTGGTATTCTGGCTGATCGGTTTCCTGGGGCTGGCTCTGCTGCCCACGTCGAACCTGGTGGTGAAGATCGCAAGCGCGATGGCGGAGCGCTTTCTCTACCTTCCTTCGGTGGCATTCGCCATAGCGGTGGCGGGCCTGGCGTGGCGCTACCTGAGTCCGCGCCTGGCGTGGGCGGCGCTGGGGGCGCTATTGCTGCTCTATACCGGACGCACCTGGGCACGCAACGCGGACTGGCGCGACAACTTCACGCTGGGGCTGGCCGACGTCGAAACGGTGCCGCGCAACGCGCGTCTCCACGACATGCTGGCGAAGGCATGGTTCGACCAGGAACCGCCGGATAGCCGCGCCAGCCAAACCAACAGGACCCTGGACCCTGCAATCGCCGAACAGGAGAAGGCGTGGAAGCTGGTGCAGCCTCTCGATCCCGGGCAATCCTCGGAGCTGATTCCGGCCCGTCTGGGTATTTATTACGCGGAGAAGGCGCAGATCGCACCGGAGGCCGAACGCCGCGCCTGGCGCGAAAAATCGATTGCCGCGCTGCTCGACGCGCGGCGGATTTCGCTCGCCGCCGAACAGAATTTCGATAACGCCCAACTGGCGCACGACAAGCCGCTCGCGCCGCGCCAGGCATTCGTGCTGCTCTATCTCTACCTGGCCGACGACTACCTGAACCTGGGCCGCTTTGCCGAAGCGCTGGACGCGCTTCGTTACGCGCGCATTCTCACGCCTCGTTTTCCGCTGCTATACGAGGCCATGGCGGCCGCCTATCGCGGGCTCGGCGACGCGCCCGGAGAAGCCGTGGCGCGGGCCGGACAAGCGCTGGCCGAAGGACGCGCGCCCGATCCGGCCCAGTATTGCGCCGCCGCCGGCGAACTGGCGCAGGCGTTGCGCGACAATCGCACGCCGGACGCCACGTTCGAGCTCGACATTCTCGCGCGCTGCGGCTCGCCCGGCGGCACACCGCGGTAGGGCTCGTCAGCCGTAGGGGCCGGGCACGCCCGGCCCGGTCTTCCGCGACTGGGCGGCGCTACAGCAGTTTGCGCAGCACCAGGGCGTCCTCGCCGTCTTCGTAATAGCGGTGGAGCTGACGCACCCTGGCGAACCCGAATTTCGCATAGAGCGCCTGGGCTTGCCGGTTCGAGACACGCACCGCGAGGGTGAACTGGCGGACGCGGCGCAACCGCAAACGGCGCAGCGTGCCTCGCATCAGGGTAGAGGCAATGCCCCGGCCGCGCCAGGCCGGGCCAACCGCTACCGAAACCAGCTCGGCGCAGAGCGTGGCCCGGCGTACCGCGGTCGCCGTCACCATGTAGGCGCGGACGCCGGCCCCCGCGGCGGCCACCAGAAACAGGCGCCCGCATGTGCCGAAGAGCTCTGCAAACAATTTGCGATCGTAAGCGTCGGCCCCGAAACAGGCGCGCTCGATGGCCAGGACCGCATCCAGATCGGCCATCCGGAAGGGCCGGATATAGTACGGGAACTTCATAGTCCCAAGTGCTATTTTGCTATACTTGACACCTTGAGGGCAGGGCGTGAAGAAAGCCAGGCGTAAACCCGGCGAGCGGCGTCTTGACAAGGATTTCGGAGGCGCGCATACTGATATTGAGATGCAACTGAGTGGCAACAAGGGACAATCGGAAATCTCACCGGCGAGCCTGGTGGACTTGCGCCGCGGCGACGAAGCGGTATTGAGCGAGATCGACCTGCCGGCCGAGGATGCGCGCCGTTTGATGGAACTCGGCTTCCTTCCGGGAGCGCGGGTGGTGGCCGGGCAGAGCGCGCCGGGCGGGGATCCGCGGGTGTTTCAGGTGGATGGATCGGAGATCGCGGTGCGCCGCGAGACCGCGCGGAGTCTCAAGATCCATCATAAGGGACGCCTTCCGAGGAAGGCATGAGCGAGTGCGCGGACTGCGCCGGTTGCGGGCCGGCGGCGGTTGTCTCACTTCCCAGCGCCGCGGTTAAAGCAGTGGCCGTCATCGGGCCGCCCAACTCCGGCAAAACCACTCTTTTCAACCGGCTCACCGGCTTGCGGCAAAAAGTCGCCAATTTTCCCGGCGTGACGGTGGAGCAGCATACCGGCATCGCCGAACTTGGGGACGGCCAGTCCGTTGAATTAATCGATTTGCCGGGTGTGTACAGCCTTTCGCCGCATTCGGAAGACGAACAGGTGGCGTACGATGTGCTGACCGGCCGGCGCGAAGACACGCCCAAGCCCGAAGCCGTCCTGCTGGTGCTCGATTCGACCAATCTGAGCCGCCATTTGATGCTTGCGGCACCGATTCTGGCCCTGGGTTTGCCGACGCTGATCATTCTCAACATGGCCGACGATCTGCGCAGTCGGGGCGGCACGCTCGACACCAGAGCGCTCTCCAAGGAATTGGGCGCGCCAGTGGCGCTAGTGAGCGCGCGTCAGGACGAGGGGCTGGAACAGGTGCGCGAATTTCTCGCCGGAGCCATGGCGCTGCCCACGCCCAGGTCGCTGCCGGTGCTGCACGACGTACCCAAGTGCCGCGAATGGGCCGGGCAGGTGGGCAGCCAGGCCGACTATCGCGCGCCGATCGCCCCCAAGTGGACGCGGCGGCTGGATCGCGTCGCTTTGCATCCGGTGGCCGGGCCGCTGATTTTCGCAGTCGTGGTGATCGCCGTCTTTCAATCCATCTTCAGCTACGTCACGCCGCTGATGGATGGCGTGAAGTGGCTGTTTGAAGTTTCCGGCAACTGGATTGCAACTACGCTGCCGCCTTCGCTGGTCCGCTCACTGCTGGTGGACGGAGTGTGGAAGGGCGTGGGCTCGGTGATCGTGTTTTTGCCGCAGGTGCTGCTGTTGTTTCTGTTCATCGGCATCCTGGAAGATTCCGGCTATCTGGCGCGCGCGGCGCTGATCGCCGACCGGACCATGGCCCGCTTCGGGCTGCAAGGCAAGTCCTTCATCCCGCTGCTCTCGGCTTACGCCTGCGCGGTGCCCGCGATTCTGTCCACGCGCACCATCGAAAACAAGCGCGACCGCACCGCTACCATCCTGATCGCGCCCTTCATGACCTGCGCGGCGCGTTTTCCGGTCTACACCTTGATCATCGTCGCCTTTTTGCCCAACCGGCAACTGTTGGGTTTTCTCAGTGTGCGCACGGTGGCCATGATCGGCCTCTATGCGCTGGGATTCGCGATGGCGGTGCTGACGGCGCGGATTTTGAAATCGTCGATTCTGAAGAGCGGCCGGACGCCGTTTCTGCTGGAGATGCCGGCTTACCGCTGGCCCACCGTGCAATCGCTCGGGCTGCGGCTGTTCGACCGCTCGAAGATCTTTCTACGCCGCGCCGGTACGGTGATCCTGCTGGTGACGGTGCTGTTATGGATGTCGGCGCACGTGCCTTACACGCACGGCCATCCTCCGGCCATTCGGGACAGCCTGGCGGGCACGCTGGGCCGTACCATCGAGCCGGTCATCAAGCCGCTGGGTTTCGATTGGAAGATCGGCATCGGCATCATCACTTCCTTCGCGGCGCGCGAGACCATCATCGCCACGCTGGGAGCGATTTATGGCATGGACCACCCCGATTCCACCAGCATGGACCTGCAGAGCGCGCTGCGTCACGACCTGACGCCCGGCGCGGCGGTGGCGTTGCTGATCTTCTTCGCTTTTGCCATGCAATGCGTTTCCACCGTGGCCGTGGTGCGGCGCGAGACCGGCGGGTGGAAGTGGCCGCTGGCCCAGTTTGCCTACATGAGCACACTGGCATACGGCGGCGCGTTTCTGGCCGCGCACCTGCTGCGGTTCGTATAGCGCGCTTGCCGGCCGGCGCACCCAACCGCGGGGTGCGCGGCTTGAGAGCGGCAGTCGCGCAACTCCTTGTGATGCCAAACGATTTGCTACAATCGAAGATCCCGCAATGGTAAAGACCGAACGCGAACACCGCGAGGACATTGTCCAGATCGGCAGACTCGTCTTTCAAAAGGGCTGGGTCGCCGCCAACGACGGAAATATCAGCTTGCGCCTGGATGCCGAGCGCATCCTGGCCACGCCCACTGGCGTTAGCAAGGGCATGCTCGGCGTGGACGACCTGATCGTCGTCGATAACCAGGGCAACAAGCTGTCGGGCCGGCTGGAGCGGACTAGCGAGATCTTGATGCACCTGAAGATCTACGAGCTGCGGCCGGACATTCGCGCCGTCCTCCATGCCCATCCTCCCGTGGCCACGGGGTATGCCACCGCCGGAAAGCCGCTCAACCTGGGGCTGCTGCCCGAGGTGGTGATCAGCCTCGGTTGCGTGCCGATCGCCGACTACGGGTTGCCCGGAACGCCGGCGCTGACCGAGCCCATGCTGCCTCTCATCCCCAAGCACGATGCGCTGCTGATGGCCAACCACGGAGCCGTCTGTTACGGTGAGGACGTTTACAAAGCGTATTTCCGCATGGAGACGATGGAGCACTTTGCGCGCATTCAGTTGGTGGCGGAGTTGCTGGGTGGCCCGAAAGTGCTGCCGCGCGAGGAAGTGGACAAGCTGCTCGATTCCCGCGCCCGCTATGGCGTCAAGGCGCGCAGCGCCGGCCAGCCGGGCTGCCCGTTGGCCGCCGAGGACGTCGCTGGCGGCGAAGAGAGATTTTACGTGACGCGTTCCGAGCTGATCGGCCTGGTTGACGAGGCCCTCCGGACACGCGGTATGGCTTAAAGTGGATCGTGGAGAGAATAGATGGGTGAAGCCTTAGGAATGATCGAAACGCGCGGGTTGGTGGCCATGATTGAGGCCGCCGACGCCATGGTGAAAGCCGCCAAGGTGACCTTGGTCGGCTGGGAAAAAATCGGCTCGGGGTACGTTACCGCGATGGTGCGCGGCGACGTGGCCGCAGTTCGTGCCGCCACCGATGCCGGCGCCGCCGCGGCCCGGCGCGTGGGCGAGTTGATCTCGGTCCACGTTATCCCGCGTCCGCACCAGAGCCTGGAGGACGTGCTGCCGATCGGCAAGTCCCAGGCCGCCAACGCCGGCAAGTAGCCGGCTCACCGGAGCGACAAATGATTCTCGCCCGCGTGGTGGGTACCGTCGTGGCCACCCGGAAAGACCCGCGTCTGGAAGGCAAGAAGCTGCTGGTGCTCAAGCCGGTTTCGCCGGAGGGCAAGGACGATGCCGGTTACGTGGTGGCAGTCGACACCGTCGGCGCCGGCTACCGCGAACGAGTCCTCGCCGTCTCCGGCAGTTCCGCGCGCATGGCCGAGGGCTGCAAGGACACGCCCGTCGATACCGCCATCGTCGGCATCGTCGACGACGTTCGCCTGGATTAGTGTATGCAATTGGGGCGCGTGGTCGGTTGCATCTGGGCGACGGTGAAGAATTCGAGCCTGGAAGGCTACCGCCTGCTGCTGGTGCAACCGCTGGCCGCCGATCTCAAAGATACCGGCAAACGGTTGGTGTGCACGGACTGCACCGGCGCCGGGGCGGGCGAAATGATCTATTGGGTGCGCGGCAGGGAAGCGAGCCTCGCTTTCCTTCCCGATCAGCCGCCGGCCGACGCCACGATCGTTGGCATCGTCGATTCCGTCCACCGCGCGGCGGCTAAGCCCTCCAAGCCGGTGCGCCACCCGGAGCGGCATTGAGCCATGCTGATTGCGCGCGTCATCGGCGAGCTGGTAGCGACCCACAAGCACCCGAGTCACGAGGGCTCGAAGATCCTTTTGGTGCAGCCGCTGAACCTGGACGGATCCAACCGCGGCGACGCGGTGGTGGCGCTCGACGCGGTGGATGCCGGCGTGGGCGACCGGGTACTGGTCACCACCGAGGGCTTCAGCGCGATGACCGCGGTGGGCCGGACTCAGTCACCGATTGACATGGCCGTAATCGGATTTATCGACCACGTCGAGCTGGTCCCCGGAGTCGCTTAACCGCTGGTTGCGCCGTAGCACCAGCACGGCTGCCAGCGTCGCCTCGACCATCCACTTGGCGATCTCAAAGCCCTCGTGCGCGGAGCTCAGGACCATCCTCCGTACCGCTTCGCCGGACGATGCGCCGGCCGCGAAGCTCGCAATCCGCGCCAGCGACAACGCCTCCGGCGTCAGCAGGAACCGTTCCAGCAGCACCATTCCCACCAGCAGCAGGGCCATCGCCAGCGGCAGCTTGCCTTCGCGCGTACCGAACAGCAGAAAGAAGAAAAACCCGAGGCCGAGAACCAACTGGACGTCCTCCCAGCTCCTGATCGTCCGCTGCCGTTGCTCCGCCGCCACGTGCCCCATCAGCAGGTACGTTTCGTGCGCGCCCAGCGCTTTTACCCGCTCCGCCACCGCCGGGTCGGGCTGCGACAGCACGTCCTGAATCGTCTGGAGGTCTTCCCTCTCCAGCCAGGCCACCGCGATGCCAGCGGCCAGCCACATTCCCAGGATGAAACAAGCCAATCGGCGTGTGTGCATGGAAGCGATCCCTGATTCTAACGCACGGCCACAACCGGAGATGGCGGCAGGTTTGGCTGTCGGAGCTGGGAGAGCTTCTCCTGCCTCACCCGCCATGCGGCCGCTTGCTTGGGCTAAAGTTCCGGCCAAAACCGCCGATGTCCAATCTGGGATGGATTCGATGCCGTTACTCGATACCAAGAATTTTGGACGCATCGCGTTCGAATCGCGGGACACCATCGAGTTTCCGCGCGGTTTGCCGGGGTTCGAAGACCGCCGGCAGTTTGTTTTGATTCGCCAGGAGCGTGCCCGCCCGCTGGTATTTCTGCAGAGCCTGGAGGAACCGGGGCTGTGTTTCATCACCGCGCCGGTGCTGGCGGTGGACCCGCAATTCCGGCTGAAAATGTCGGAAGAAGACCGGGAGGCGGCCGATCTTTCCTCGGTTCGCCGGCCGCGCATCGGGAGGGATGTCTGGGCGCTCGGCGTGATCTCGATCCGCGAGACCGGCCCCACCGTGAACCTGCTGGCGCCGTTGGTGATCAATCTTCGCTCGCTGCGGGCGGTGCAGGCGGTGATGCGGGATTCTACTTACTCGCATCGGCACGCCCTGCCGGAGCCGGCGGAGGCCGTATGCTCATGATGTCGCGCCGCGCGGGAGAAACCATTCTAATCGGCGACCGGATCGAGATTGTGATTGCCCACATCGGCCGCTCGCGGGTGAAGGTGGGCATCCGCGCGCCACGCGACACGCCGGTGATCGCACGCGAGCTGAAACTGGTGCGCGAGGAAAATCGCGCCGCCGCCGGGGTGGGGCCGGTGACGGATTGGGGCGGGCTGCTGGCCCGCCTGGAGACTTCCCCTCAAGTTTCCGCAGCCCTTTCCGATAAGGGTAGTGCGCGGCAAGAAGCCGCCCCAAAAAACTGAAAGGATTTCCCAATGTCACTTTCGATCCAAACCAACACCGATTCCCTTATTGCGCAGGAAAACCTGCTTACCAACAGTATCTTCCAGAGCAACACCATCGACCAGTTGACGTCCGGCTATCGCATCAATGAGGCCGGAGACGACCCGGCGGGCCTGGCGGTTGCCAACCAGTATGCGAGCGCGATTTCCGAGCTGACGCAAGGTTATGCGAACGGCAACGATGCTACCGCCCAGTTGCAGATCATGGACGGCGGCATGAGTAACATCAGCCAGATCGTCAACACGCTACAAACTTTGGCCACGCAATCGGCCTCGGGCAGCTTTACCGGCGACCGCACCACGTTGAACAACGAGTTCCAGACCGACTTGGGCGAAATCAACCGCCAGGCGCAGTCGATCGGTCTCAATACCGGCGGCACGTTCGCCAAGCTGATGAGCGTGTACTTTGGCGCCGGCAGTGGCAGCCAGAGCACCGCCAACGGCATCGTGAACGTCGATCTGAGCCATGCAACCGTGGATACGCAGAGCCTCGGGTTGTCCGGCGTGCAGGCGGTCAGCCTGAACCCCCTCGGCGCCGCCAGTGACTACGACTTGGGCGCTTCCAGCGCCACCAGCGTGAACGCCATCGCCACCACCGGCGCGAACGTAGCCGCGTTGATCAACGGCGACACCTCGTTCACCTTCACCGGCCCCGGATTCGGCGGTGCCAACGGCGTCAAGATCAATGTGAATATGAACGGCGTGGATGACACGACCAGTCTGGTGCAGGCCATCAACGCGGCTATTCAGTCCGCCGCCACCACTGCCGGCGCCAGCAACGGAGCCTTTGCGGCAGCCGGCATTACGGCTTCCATTCACACCGATGCCGACGGCAAAGAGCAGCTTGCCTTCAGTTCCAGCAACGCCGCTTTCCAGGTCGCCGCGGACGACTTGATGTCCAATGCCCTGATGGGGAATCTCGCCGCCCCTGGCGCTCCCACCGGAGCGGCAGCGGGGAGTGCTGGAAGCAGCCTGATCGCGGGCGGTTCCTACATGCTGGGAACGCAGGGCAGCCCCAACACCGAAACCGACCTGCTGTATTCACAAGTGTCCGCGGGTGCCGCTACTCAGGCGGTCACGATTTCCGCCAACGATGCCTCCGGCACGGCCCACACCCTGACCGTGAAGTTGACCAACGCCGACACGGACACAATCGCGGACACGCTGGGGGCGATTAACTCCGCCCTGCAGAATTCCGACGATTCGACGCTTCAGCAGATCACGGCGGTCCAGAATCCCGCTGGCACGGCCCTCAATTTCATCAGTACGCTTCCCAATTTCCAGGTATCGCTCGGCACCACGTCGGATGGTACGGGACTCACGACGCAAACACCCGCGCAAGGCATGACCCTGACCGCAATGCAGGTGGGCACCGGCGGCACGGCCGATATCGGCACCATGGCCGGTGCACAGGCAGCGGTCACCGCCATCACCAACGCGGTTTCTTTGCTCGGCACCGCGCAAGCCGCCGTCGGCACGGGTGAAGACCAACTCGGCTTCGCGTCGAGCCTGGCGCAGTCGCAGATCACCAACTTCAGCTCCGCCGAATCGCAGATTCGCGACGCCAATGTGGCGGAGCAAGCGGCCAACCTGAGCAAAGCCCAGGTCCTGGAGCAATCTACGATTGCCGCCATGGCCCAGGCCAACGCCGAACCACAAGCGCTGCTCACCCTGTTGAAGGGGACGTAGCCAACATCCTGACCGCCGGCGGGCGAGACCGTTGGCCATGATCCGCGGTCCGGGCCGGAACCCACCTCCGGCCCGGACCGCTTGAGCATCTATGAGCACCGTTAGCAGCGCGTTATCCACCATCCTCGATCCCATTACAGTCGAGGGATCCAACAGTTCCTCGTCGAGCTCCGGCACCGGCACCAGTTCCAGCAGCGGCAGCGGCAGCACCAGCAGCACATCGGGAACGTTCACCGGCGCCAGCGACTATTCGAGCGAGTTGCAGGATGTGATCAGCCGGGCGGTGGCCATCGCCGAGTTGCCGGTCACGCAACTCACCAACGAGCAGACTGCGCTCCAGAACCAATACTCCGAGCTTTCCACTATCGGCAATGATCTGACCGCGCTGCAGACCGCGGTCCAGGGAGTCGGCACGGCCTTGAGCGGCTCGTACCAGGCCGACGTTTCCGATCCCGACGTGGTCAGCGCCTCCCTCGGCGATGGCGCGGTCGCGGGCACCTACTCGATTGAGGTGGATTCGGCCGGCGCGTACGCCTCCAGCTTGAGTGCCAGCACATGGACCGGAACCACCAGCGATCCGGGCGGGACCTACAGCCTCGTCATCGGCGACAACTCATACCAGATTCAATCCACCGATGGCAGCGCCACCAGCGTCGCCGCGGCCATCAACCAGCAGTATGGCGACCAAGTGCAAGCTACGGTGGTGAACGTCGGTTCCGATGCCAGTCCGGACCAACGCATTTCGCTGCAAGCCACCACCCTCGGCGCGCAGACGCTCGATATTCAGGATTCCAACGGCGACAGCCTGCAAACCCAGGGCCCGGAGGGCAGCACGGCAAGTTACATCGTCGACGGGTCCGGCAACACGGTCTACAGCAGCTCGCCGTCGGTAACGATCGCCACCGGCCTCAGCGTCAATCTGCTGTCGGCCGATCCCGGCAATCCGGTGACCATCACGGTGAGCGGCACCGACGACGCCCTCAGCAGCGCTCTCTCTTCTTTCACCTCGGCATATAACACGGTGGTAACGGATCTGCAATCGCAGCGCGGCCAATCCGCCGGCCCGTTGCAAGGCCAGCCCATCCTCTCCGAGGTCACCGAGGCGGTCGATAATCTGGCTACCTACTTCACATCTTCGACTAGTGGAGTTAACGGGCTGGCGGCGCTGGGGCTCACCCTGAGTGAAAACGGCCAGTTGACGTTCAACTCCCAGACGTTGGACAGCGCCTACAGCAGCAGCCCCTCCGCGGTTGCGTCCTTCCTCGGTTCCGCGACCGGCGGAGGCTGGCTCGAAAACGCCACCAACGCGCTCACCGACCTGATGGACCCGAACGTGGGCCTGGTGACGAACGAGGAAACCAGTCTGCAGAGCCAGGCGACCTCCATCGGTAACCAGATTACGGCCAAGAATGACCAGATCGCCACCATGCAGAGCAACCTGACGCAACAAATGGCGGCGGCCGATGCCGCGATTGCCACTCTGGAGCAGCAGGGTAGCTTTCTGACCCAAATGATGCAGGCCGAGCAGATCGATTCCGAGTCGATCATCAACGAATGATCGAAGAAAAATGAACGATCGGGAAAAACCGCTGGAAGACCGCATCCGGAACGCCGTTGCTGCGGGCGACTTCGCCAAGGCCAATGCTTTGTGGGTGGAATTGGGCGACCGGCTGCGGTGCGAACTGGCTGCGGGCCCGGTCCCAGCCGCCCGGCTGCGGCAGACGCACGAATTGCTTGCGTGGTGTCGAACCATGGCGATCGTCGAGCGCGCCCGCTGCCAGCAGCGGCTCAACCAACTCACCATTTCCAGCCGATACCTGTTCCAGCCGGCTGCTCCCCGATGGCGCCTGCTAGCGCGTTTCTGACCCTGAGAGAGCGTTAGGAAATGGCCGGCCCGCTTGTCGGCGACCGCGCGAGAGCGTGAGAACATCTGGCCAATGAACGCGGAGTGCGCCGGAGACAGCCGTGCTGCCGAAGATAATTCTCGATACCAGCGCGATCGGCACCCTCGAAGACCACGGCGCGGATTCAGTGCCCCCGATGAGGAGACTGGCATCGGAGTTTGAAGTCATCGTTGCTTTCGCAAGCCTGGAAGAGTTCGTCTCCGCGTCCTCAGCGGGAGAAAGAGACGCTCTTGTACGTACCGTGGTTGGTTCGTAACGAACGATTGCGCGCAGAGGCAAGCCCGGTCCTTGGTTGCTAGCAGGGCCGAGATAGCATGTCGGGTCCTTTCCTTCGAGAAATCCCAACGTGCAGTCAGCGGATAGCCCGCCTATCCGGATGGCGTAGGCTTTTCGAATCGCCCAGCGACCCCCAACACGCCGCGCGGGTGTCAAGCGCCGATGGAGTCGAAATCGGCCGCTTCGCCGGCCTTGGCGACGGTGATGGAGGGAGCGATCGAGCGCACCAGGCCGGCCAGCACCCCTCCGGCGCCGGATTCGAAGGCGCGCTCCACGCCGCTGGCGGCGAGCAGGCGCATGCTTTCCACCCAGCGCACGGGGTTCGGCACTTGGTTGTAGAGGCCCTCGCGAGCTTCGGCGCCGGTACGGATTTCGCGCGCCTGCCAGTTGTTGACCAGCGGGCAGGCGAGATCGGCGAATTCGGTCTCATCCAGATTGGCGCGCAGCCGCTCCTGCGCCGGCTTCATGAGAGCGCAATGGAACGGCGCGCTCACCGGGAGGGGCAGCACGCGGCGGGCACCGGCAGCTTTGGCGAGTGTCATGGCGCGCCCGACGGCACCGGCGTGGCCGGCAATCACCACCTGGTCCGGCGAGTTGAAGTTCGCCGCGCTGACGACCTCACCCTGCGCAGCTTCGGCGAGGATTTGATCCAGCTTGCCTTCCGGCAATCTGAGGATGGCGGCCATAGCGCCCACCCCCGGCGGCACGGCCTCCTGCATGTAGCGGCCGCGGTGGCGAACCAGGCGGACGGCGTCGCCGAACCGGAGACTCTTGGCGGCCACCAGCGCGGCGTATTCGCCCAGACTATGGCCGGCCACGAAATCGGGAGCCAGGCCGTGCTCGACGAGCACCTCGCAGGCAGCCACGGAGACCGTCAGCAAAGCGGGTTGCTGGTTCTCGGTGAGCTTGAGTCGATCGTCGGGGCCTTCAAAACAGAGGCGCGAAAGGGCGAAGCCGAGCGCATCGTCGGCGTCTTCAAACGTGCGCCGCGCGACAGGAAACTTATCGGCGAGCGACTTGCCCATGCCGGCGTACTGCGACCCCTGACCGGGAAAAAGGAAGGCGGTTTTCGGTGTCAATAGGGGATTATAACTGGCGGCGGGGCCTTGGCTCCAGCGCATTGAATGAGCCTCCTTGTGTGCGGCGACACAGGGCGCGGAGATCAAGCTATTACGCAGAGCCGATTGTCGTACCGGCACGGCCCTTGACCGGAGCGCGAAGGACCGCAAGAAGCCCCCCTGTCGCACAAGTGGGTACCGGGGATGAAACCGCATCCCGATCAATCCCATCTATACTAGAGGGATCAAAGATCAAGGAGATCAAGACGTGAGCCTAACCTCAACCTACGCGCCGCACCCGCCCCAGCGATCGGGTTTGGCAATTCCGCTGCTGACCGGAGGCCTGATCGCCCTGGTGGCAGCCAACATTTACCTGTACGTTCAGTTGGACCATCTCCAAACCGACATGACGCAAAAGGTGGAAAAGCTGACGGCGACGGTGGCCGGCTTGCGCGACGCCTCCTCGGTCAGCACGGCGGCCCAGCAGCGGCATATCGACGCATTGAAGGAAGAACTGGCGAACGCAAGAGCGCAGTCCCGCAGTATGTCCAGCGAGGCAAAGGTGGAGGCGCAAGCTCACGCCGACCAGTTGGCCAGGCAGCTCGAAGCCGAAGAAGCCAAGATGCAGCAACAGGTAACGGGGCAGATCAGCGAGGTCAACCAGTCTGTGACCGCGGCCAATGCCAAGATTGCCGACGTTTCGACCGACGTGGGCGCCGTGAAGTCTCAGGCCGCCATGACGCAGAGTCAGCTTGACAAGACCATAGCCGATCTCAAATCCGTCACCGGCGACCTGGGCGTCCAAAGCGGCTTGATTGCCACCAACGGTCGGGAGCTGCAGGCGTTGAAACTGAAAGGCGAGCGCAACTATTTTGATATCAAGCTGGGCAAGACCAAGAAGCCGCAGCGTGTGGCCGATATCACGTTGCTAGTGAAGAGCGTTGATTATAAGCACCAGAAGTACACCATCTCGGTGATTGCGGACGACAAGCCGGCGGCCGAAAAGAAGGACAAGAGCGTCAACGAGCCGGTGCAGTTTTACACCTCCAAGAGCGGCCACACTCCCTACGAACTGGTAATCAACCAGGTCACTAAAGACCAGATCGTTGGCTACCTGGCCACACCGAAAGACATCTCATCGCGGTAGGGGCGGACGTCCTCGGCCGGCTCGACGATGCACGACTCCGTCTGTTAGTTGGCGCTGGTGGCAGCGGACTGCGCGGCGAGCCGTCCGCGCATGGCTTTCATGCGCTCGCGCAAGGCGGCCATCCGCTGGCGGCCGTCGGGCATGGCGTCGATCAGCTTTTCCAGGTTGACCAGATAGTGCGCCCCGAAGTTGGCGCGCAGCTCAGCCAGGAAAGGCTCGACCTTGAGGAAGGTGCCGATGTGCTCTCCGTTGGTATCGACAAACAGGTCGAGACTGATGGCGCCGTGGTTGACCAGCGCGGCAGCCATATCCCAATAGGTCCACACCATCCGCACATGGCCGCTGTGTTCGCTGAACAGCGCTTTGGTGATGTCCTCCATGGATTCGGGATTGAATTCGCGAAAATACCAGTCGCGCGCTTTGCGCATGGTCGCTTCGCGGCGCAAATCGTAAAGCTTCAGAATCAGATCGGCTTCTTCGTGTTTCGACATAGACAGGTTGCCCTCACTCTCATCACTCGGATTGCAAAGCCCCGCCAACCGGCGGTGGCAAAGCGATCATAGCAAATCCGGGGTTCGCCCCGCGGGCCGTGGTTCCCGCGCGATCTCTCCTCAGCCCGGAACGACGAGCTTCTCATACAGCCCGAACAAGTGCTCTGTGACGCCGAACACCTCGAAGAACTCATTGTAGAAGGTCTCGCCCCGCTCGTAATGAGCGCCCTTCCATTCTTCGGCGAAGCGGGCTGTACGAGCCCTGATTTCGTTCCAGCTGAGGCGCATTTCATCTCCGCCCACGATTGAATCCTTATCAAAGCAGCATTCGACGGTCAGTTGCAAATGAAGCGATGTGCGGGCGTAGGCCCCTTGCGCCACGGCTTCGCCGGGCGCACCGTGTGCTATTCCGTGGCCGGCTTCCATCCGCCAAATGCCTGTTCCAGCCGCAACGCCACGGCCAGGGCCACGTCTTCGCGCCATGGCGCGGCGGCTATCTGCACGGCGATGGGCAGGCCCGTAGCCGATTCGCCGCAGCGCACAACCGCGGCCGGCCATCCGGCGACATTGTAAGCCATGGTGTGGCTGAAGCCGATGAAGTTCTCATCCAGGATAGAGGTGCCGAGCGGCAGAGCCGGGTGGATATAGGCGGGACACAGAATCGCGTCGTATCCGCCGGCAAGAAACGCGATCATTTCGGCGCGGTAACGGAACCACTCGCTCCAGTAGTGCGCGAATCCGTCAATGCCGGTGCGGTATTGCTCCAACTTATCCAGCCAGCCACTCAGCAGCGGATGGAGGCTCGTTGAACCGATGTCCCGAAGATAGCTTCGCAGTCCGTCGCCGCCATCCGGGCCGATCAGTTGCATCTCGATATCGTAAGCGGCATCCAGGCAGGCGGGCCGTGCCTCTTCCACGCGACTGCCCTCCTGGGCCAGTGCCGCCGCCGCCGCCCGCACCACGCGCGCCACTTCCTCATCGGCCGCGGCGAGACCATTGTCGGTATAGAACGCGAGGCGCAGGTCGCGCACCCGCGCGGCGCGCGGGTTTTCGAGCGGCATGTCCACGACGGTGTGGTCGTGGCCATCGGGACCAACCAGCAGCGGCATCACGGTGATCAGGTCCTCCACACGGCGCGCCATAGGCCCCACCTGCCAGAGCGTTTCGATCCAGCCTCCGGCCGGTGGAAAATGACCGGTGCGCGGCAGGTGGCCGGAGGTCGGCTTGAGGGCGACGCATCCGCAGAAGGCGGCGGGAAGGCGCACGCTGCCGGCGCAGTCGCTGCCCAGGCCAAGCGGCGAACCGCAAGCGGCCAGCAGGGCGGCCTCTCCGCCGCTAGATCCTCCCGGCGTGCGCGCCGTGTCGTACGGGTTGCGGGTGGCGCCAAAAATCAGGTTGTCGCTCTCGAAGGCGAACAGCAGATCCGGCAGATTGGTTTTGGCGATGGGGATAGCACCTGCCCGCCGCAAACGCCGCACCAGCGCCGCATCTTCCGTGGAGGGCGGCGCGTTCTTCCGGCCGAGCGTTCCCGCTGTCACGACCGTGCCGGCCAACTCGAGCGAGTCCTTGATGCTGAACGGCACGCCGTGGAGCGGCCCGCGCGGCTCGCTCGCATCGGCAGCCGCGGCCTCGGCCAGCGCCCTTTCCGCGAGTACTTCGACGGCAGCATTGATCTTCGGATTGATCGCGGCGATCCGTTCGAGGTGCGCCGCCACGAGCTCGCGCGATGAGACACGCCGCTCGCGGATGAGCCGCGCCTGTTGGGTGGCGGAATAAGTGGTGATGTCGGTCATGGTCCCCCGGTGGGGCATGCTTTCGCTAGCCCGCATACTTCATATAACTCCATTTCTGTATCGCACACGAGCCCGCTTCAGCCCCGCCTGCGAAGTGGGCGTAGTACGATACCAACAGGAGCGTGTTCTGACGAAGGCACATCTCGAAGCAACCGCCGCCCTACCGGCCGCCGCCCCAACCTGGCTGATTGCCGTCCGCGCCGCCGAATCCAAGAAGGGCACCGACATCAAAGTTCTGGATTTGACCGGCATCACTTCCTTCGCCGACTATTTCGTCCTCTGCAGCGGCTCCAACCAGCGGCAGATTCAGGCCATCGCCGACGAAGTCACGCTGCAGCTCAAACGCCAGGCGGGCGAGCTGCCGATGAGTCTGGAAGGCTACGAGCGGGGCGAATGGGTGTTGGCGGATTACGGCGACATGCTGGTACACGTTTTTTCCGCCAAGGCCCGCGCCTTTTACGATTTGGAGCGGCTCTGGCGCAATGCGAAGCCGGTCGAGATTCCTTCCGAGTGAAGATCTTCGTCTACTTCATCGGCAAACCCAAGAGCGAGCACATCAATGCCGTGGCGCAGGATTTTCTCGGCCGCGCCGCCCGCTATGCTGCCGTCGAGATGCGCGAAATCCGCCCCGAGCGCACCGACCTCTGGGCCCGCCATCCCGCCGCGCGCAAAATCTTTCTGGATCCCTGCGCCAAGCCGATCGATTCCGCCGCCTTCGCCGCACTCATCGCCAAGAGTGAAATGGAGGGCCGCGACCTGCTGTTCCTGGTGGGCGGGCACGACGGCCTGCCGCCCGCCTGGGCCGGCCGGGCTGACTTGCTGCTCTCGCTCTCCGCCATGACTTTTCCGCACGAGCTGGCGCGCGCCATGCTCGCCGAACAGATCTATCGCGCCTTCGCAACCTTGCGGGGCCATCCCTACCCGCGGTAAGTTGGTGGATTGCATGTCTTGGTTTAAGCGCGACAGGCCGGACGACAAGAAGCCGCAGGCTATCGACGAAAACTCGAAGCACGTCAAGACGGAAGGACTCTGGCAGAAGTGCGACGGCTGCCGCCAGATCGTCTGGAAGAAGGACCTGGCGGCCAATTGGAATATCTGTCCCAAGTGCGGCCATCACTTCCGCATTGACGCCGTCTCGCGTATCCGCATGCTGCTCGATGGCGGCGAATACGAGGTTTTCGATGCCGGGTTGCACTCGACCGACCCGCTCGGCTTCGTCGACAGTAAACCTTACGCCAAGCGCCTGGAGGCCGCTCACCTGGAAACCGGGCTCCGCGACGCCCTGATCGCCGCGCGCGGCAAGCTCGGCGGGCGCCTGGTCGAAATGTGCTCGATGGAGATCCGCTTCATCGGCGGCAGCATGGGCGCCGTAGTTGGCGAGAAGATCACGCGCGCCATCGAACGCTCGCTCGCGTCCCGCTCGCCGCTGGTGATCGTTTCCGCCTCCGGCGGCGCGCGCATGCAGGAAGGCGCCGTCAGCCTGATGCAGATGTGCAAGATCTGCTCCGCGCTGATGCGGCTCGACCAGGCCCGCGTGCCCTTTATCAGCGTGCTCACCGATCCGACCACCGGCGGCGTCACCGCCAGCTACGCCATGCTGGGCGACCTCAACATCGCCGAACCCGGTGCCCTGATCGGTTTCGCCGGCCCGCGCGTCATCGAGCAAACCATCCGCCAGAAGCTTCCCGAAGGTTTCCAGCGCAGCGAGTTTCTGGTCAAGCACGGCATGCTCGACGCCGTAGTGCCGCGCCTGGAGCTGAAGGCCTACATCGCCCGCGCGCTCGATTTCTTCTGCCAGCAGTGAACTACCCCGATTCGGTCCACTTCCTTTACGCGCTGGGCAACGAAATCAAGACCGCCAAGCTCGGCCTGGAGCGTATCCGCACCGTGCTCGACGCGCTCGGCAATCCGCAGGATCGGCTCTCGATCGTGCACGTGGCCGGCACCAACGGCAAGGGCTCGACTTGCGCCATGATCGAATCCGGTTTCCGCGCCGCCCATCTGCGCACGGGACTCTACACTTCGCCCCATCTCGCCGAGCCCACCGAGCGCATCTGCATCGCTGGCCGGCCCGTCTCCGCCGAACGGTTCGCCGCTTCTTTCAACTGCGTCCACACCGTGGTCGAGCAACTGCTGGCTCGCGACACAATCGACCTGCACACCACCTATTTCGAAACCGTCACCGCGATGGCGTTCCTGATTTTCGCCGAAGAAGGCGTGGACCGGGTGGTGCTGGAGGTCGGGCTGGGCGGACGCCTGGATGCCACCAACGTGGTGCGGCCGTCGCTCGCCGTAATTACGCCCATCGATTTCGATCACGAATCGTTCCTGGGCCGCGGCATCGAATCCATCGCCGCCGAGAAGGCGGGCATTCTGAAGCCCGGCGTCCCCGCCGTTTTCGCGCGCCAGCGCCCGGAAGCCGCCAGCGTGCTGGATCGCCGCGCCGCCGAATTGGACCTACCGGTGACGCGCGCCGCTGGGTGGCCCATACAAAACATGTCGCTCGACGCCCGCGGCAGCAGCTTCGAGCTTCCGGGCGCGACCCCGCTCTCCATCCGCTGCCCGCTCGCCGGCGAGCACCAGGCGGAGAACGCCGTCACCGCCGCGCTGGCGCTGCTCGCCTGCGGCGTTGACCGCCGCTCGATTGAAGCCGGCATCGCCGCTGCCCGATGGCCCGGCCGCCTGGAGCAGGTCCGCGAGCGCCCCACGATTATCCTCGATGGCGCGCACAACCCCGCAGCCGCCCGCGCGCTGGCCGCCTACATCGCCCGCTTTTACGCGGCCACGCGGCTGCGCCTGATCTTCGGCATCATGCGTGACAAAGCCGCCGCCGAAATCGCCGGCATCCTTTTCCCCCACGCCTGGCAGGTGATCGTCACCGCGCCGCGCCAGTCCCGCGCCCTGGCCCCCGCGTCCCTCCTCACTGTCGCCGATCACCCGAACCTGCAAATCGCTCCCAACCTCGAAGAGGCCCTCCGCTTGATCGAAGATGCAAGCCGGGACGACGTCATCTTCATCACTGGCTCCCTCTTCCTGGTCGCCGAAGCCAGGGCATTGCTGGCGCCGGGCACTTGACCCGAAGGAGTCCGCTCATTGTTGTATGATCGTGCAGGAGGGCTGCCGTGGCTCATCGCCCCGTTCACCGCCGCATCCGTGACACCTGGGGCACACTGAAGCGCTGGTTCCAGCGCGCGGAACCTGAGGCACCGGAGGATCCCTACGCCTATGCCGGTGCTCCCAAGAAGCCGCGAACGCCACGCCGCAGCGCCGCCGCAAAAGCTGAGCCGTAACTCACGAATCCCCCGTGTCCGGCCAAAAACCTATGACTAACTCGCTCGCAGCCGTTACCGGCGCTTCGGCCGGCATCGGATCGGTCTTCGCGCGCAAGCTGGCCGCGCAAGGTCACGATCTTCTGCTCATCGCGCGCCGCGGCGACCGGCTCGAGCAACTTGCCGCGGAGCTCGAACGCGCCCACCAGATCCACGTGGAAGCCTGCACTGCGGACTTGTCGGTCGCGGAAGACATGGACCGCGTAGCCGCGCGCCTCGCCGCTGAGCCGCGCCTCGACCTGCTGGTCAACAACGCCGGTTTCGGCGTTAAGGGCCGCTTCTATGAAACGCCGCTCGAGGGGCAGCTCAAAATGCATCGCCTCCACATCGGCGCCATCCTACGACTCACCCACGCCGCGCTCGCGGCCATGGTGGTGCGTGGCCGCGGCTCCATCATAAACGTAGCTTCCGTGGCCGGCTTCACGCGCAGTCCAGGCAGCGTCAGTTACTGCGCCACCAAGGCCTGGGTGAACGCGTTCACCGAGGGGATTTACCTGGACTTGAGATCCGCGCGCTCGCCGGTGGTGGTGCAGGCGCTATGCCCCGGCTTCACTTATAGCGAGTTTCACGATGTGGCAGGCGTTGACCGAGCATCCATCCCAAAATCATTCTGGATGAGCGCCGAAGACGTCGTCGATGCTTCGCTGGCTGGCCTGCGCCGGCGCAAGCTGTTCGTCGTGCCCGGCTGGAGATACAAGTTGGTCGTCGCGCTGGTCAACCGCATCCCAGTGCGGTTGCGGCTGGCGCTCGAATCAGCCGCTCCTCACAACCGCGCCCGCCTGTCGGAGCGGGCGAATCCGGATTAGTGCATGACCTCGAGAAATTTGCCCGTGGCCGCGTCCACGAAGACCGAAAAGCCCGACGTGCTCACCGATTCTCCCCAAATCACGCGCCACGCCGGATGCGCGAAGCGGCTGGACTTTTCCAGCAGGAAGATGACGGGCTGGCCGGGGTTCTTCTGCTCGAAGGCTTCCTCTTTGCCTTTGGCCGTGGCTAATGCGGCGTCGGTGTCGATCTTCACATCCGCAATCGGGAACGGCGAGGTCTCGGCGCGCGCGCCCGAGTAACCTTCTTCGGCGCCGGCGAACACTCCCTTGTGAATGGTGGGCTCCTGGTCGATCGCGTACCAAGTGAACGAACGGGCTGAGCCTTTCTGCTCGGAGGCGAATACGGCCTCCCATCCGCCGGATTTGCCGGGCTGGTCGGGCACGCCTTCCACGCGCACGCTATCCATTTTTAGCACCGCCACATCGGGCGCCCAGGTGCGTGCTACCTCGTACATCTTGAACAGAGCGCTCTGGCCGGTGACGGGCTCTGGCTTGGCTTCTTCTTTCTTGGCCGCGGCGGGCGGCGCGGGTTGTTCTGAGCAGCCGGCCAGAAGGACGCCGGCGGCGACTATGGTAAGGAGAGTTTTCATGTGAAACAGCTATTTTACCCAATCGTCACGACCCGTTGCTTGCCCTTGGGCCCGTTCACAGCGGCGGCGATCAATGCCACCGTGGCGAGCAACAGAGCCGCGCCCGCGTGAATAACGGGGCCGGCGGCCTTGATTCCCAACGGCAGCGGTATGGCCAGTGCGCGGAAACACGCGGGACTCACGGCGATGCGGTGGGCGCCGGTCTCTTCGTCCTGCTTGGCGGCCTGGAAAATGAGGCGTCCATCAACCAGATTTGAATTTGCAGTGGTGGCTACCTTAACTCTGGCGGCACAGGGATGGTCACTTTCTCGGAGGCGGCCCATTCCGTACCTCTCGCCAAGGTGACCGCGAATCCCGCATTTTTCATGGCCTCGGCGTCGTGACCCATGGCGGTGACGAACACGCGCCCCTTCCCGTAATTCACGGTCCACAGCATGGGTTCGGCCGCGCCGGGCCTCTCTAACGGCTGCTTCTCGCCCTGCCGGTAGAGGGAGTGATTGTCCCAGGCCGTGGCCAGCACGTGGAAGGCCCCCGCCGGCTGCCATTTCAGATTCGCGTACAACTCATCGTTGGCCTCCGCGAAGGTGGTCTTGAGGCCGCGCGTGATGGGGTGGTCGCGATCCTGGACGGTGATGGTAAAATCGTGGCGCGCGGAATGGTGGCCATTGTTGGAGCGCCAGACTCCGGCGCACATCTTCTCGTACTCCGTCCAGCCCTCAAAGGCTGCCACCGAAAAGTGATAAACCACCAGACCCTTCCCGCCGCGGACGAAGTTCAGAAGAGCATTGTCGGCGGAATCGCCCCAGCGCAAGTTCTCGCGCTTGCTCTCGTAATAGTTCACCACCACCACATCGTAGGGTGCGAGCGTGTCCGCCCCGGCGCCGCGAAACTCCTCGGTGACGCGCACTTCGAATCGGCCGGAGTCTTCCAGGATCTTGCGGAGTATGGGCGTGGTGGAGCGCCAGTCGTGCGCGCCGATGTTCTGGCCAGTGATGATCAGAGCTTGAAGTTTGGCCGGTTGCGAAGCTAGCGGTGGGCTCTGTCCCAGCGCCAGCCCAACCACGGCGCAGGCAAAAGCTAGGGCGGGCAACGATTTCACGGCAGCCTCCTCGAAAGAAGCTATTGTAGCGCCGGTCGCCGTGCAACCAAGAAAGAGCGCACGACGGCCAGCTTTCGGCCAAGCGTTAATGCCGCACCTCCGGGTTTCTCCGTGCCCCGTGGGCCAGGGACGGCTATACTTGCGGGTAGGAGCGGAGGTCTCTTGCCGATGTTACTGAGTCGCAGACGTTTTTGGGCATTGACCGCGGGCGTTGGGGCGATTGCCTCCGCGCAGCAGACACAACAGCCGAAGTCGCCCGATCCAGGAACCCAACGGGACCCGCGCATGGGCACCGCCGATGCAGACAAGCTGTTCAAGTACTCCGACCGCCGGTCCAGGGTCTCGCTGGTCAAGGGCGACAACCGGCGCAAGAACGTCTTCAATGCACTCGTCGCCATCGACGACCAGATCCGGCCCGCTCTCCACCGCAAGAAGTACATCATCCTCAAGCCCAACGGCATCGACCCGCGGCGGCTCGTCGCTGCGACCCACCTGGATGCGATCCATGGCATCCTCGACTATCTGGCTCCGCGCTTCAAAGGTCCGGTGGTGATCGCCGAAGGCGGAGAGGCCACTTACAAGCAGGCCTTCGAGGAGTTCGGCTGGAACACCGTAGCGCCGGAGCACAAGCCCATGGACATCAAGCTAGTGGTCCTGAACGAGAGCCAGCGCTACGAACTCATGACTGGCATTGACTATGACCTGCACTTGGTCCCCATCCGGCTGGCGGCGCAACTGCTGGATCCCGACGCCTTCCTGATCTCCTCGTCAGTCATGAAGACGCACAATATGGTTGTCGCCACGCTTTCCATCAAGAACGTGGTCATGGGCGCGCCGCTGTCACCTCCTCCTGAACTAAAGCGGCCCTGGACCGACAGCGACAAGCGCAAGTTCCACGTGGGCATCCGGCAGAGCAACTACAACCTGTACCTGGCGGCTAAGCGCATGATATCGAACTGGGGCGTGGGGATCGTCGACGGCTATGAAGGAATGGAAGGCAACGGGCCGTCCTCGGGCACGCCGGTGGCGCACCGGATAGCCCTGGCCTCGACGGACTTTCTGGCCGTGGACCGAGTGGGCGTGGAGTGCATGGGCATTGATGCCGGCTGGCCAGGCTACCTCAATTACTGCTACCAGGACGGCTTGGGCCAGTGGAATCTCTCCAAGATCGACGTGGTTGGCGCCGAGATCGCCGAAGTAAAACGCAAGTATCGGCTTCACGCCGACGTGGACCGGATGCTGGAATGGCGGGGCCCGATGCTGGACCTGCCCCCGAACCTGGGCCACAATCGGCCTCCGCGGGAGGAGGATCTCTCCGCTTACGCCTGAACGCCCCGTAGATTCCCAGATAGATGACAACGAGCATGGTATCTTGCGCGCCAGGCCGTACCGTTACCAATGAGACTCGCGTGAGCCAGTTTCCGCTGGAGGTTCCGAGCGGCTTTCAAAAACCGAAATCTCGGGATAACAGTCCATGCGACACCTACCGGTGCTTATTCCCTTGCGGAATAGGTGGCCGACCTCGCTTTCGTTTGATTGCCTTCTTTGCCGGCATCGTGTTAATCTCGGCAAGCGATGAGCGAATCGCCCAGCCGGACTGTTACCGATCTGACCCGCGGGGTGGAGAATCTCCGTACTGAGAACGCAAACTTGCGGAAGCACATCGAGGCTCTCGTGGGAGGCGGATTGCGGCCGGCGTGGGGCGAACCTGGCCGTCGCTTGACACAACTCGGGTGACCCGAGTGGCGGGGAGCCCAGTCGCGACCGATATACAGAAAAAGGAGATGGTACATGACCGATAATTCGGTATCTCGTCGATTGTTCCTGTCAGCCGTAGCTGCAGCTCCGGCGGCGCCCGTCCTGGTTGCCTCGGACAGAATTGCGATATTCGATCCGCCACCCGACCGGGTCCGCATCGTGGTGGCTGAGGCTTCATTCGTAGTCCCGCCCCCCAATTACAAGCCGGCGGAGATCCAGCAGATCCAGTCCGCGGGATCGGGCAAGCCTATTGAGTTCATTCACACAGCCAGCCTCGAGGAATTGTACAAAGTGCTGCCCGAGGCCGACGTGGTTTTCGGCGCGCTCAACGCGGAGATGCTATCGCGGGCAAAGAACTTGCGGTGGCTGCAGGCCATAGAAGCGGGAATGGAGCACGTCTTGTTTCCAGAGCTGGTCAAGAGCGATGTGGTGGTAACGAACATGGCGCGGATGTTCGCGCCGGGCCTGGGGGATACGGCCATGGCGATGCTCTTGAGCCTGACGCGCGGGCTCCAGAAGACCTACATTCCGCAGTTCCAAAAGCGGCAGTGGAAACGCGACTTTAACCAAGTGGAGCTCGAGGGCATGACCATGGGGATCTCGGGCATGGGCGGCATAGGGTCGGCCGTGGCTACACGCGCACACTACGGCTTCAACATGCGGATCCTGGCCACGGATGCAAAACCCCTGGCCAAACCGATCTTTGTGGACACGCTCCGCGAGCCCGGCTGGCTCATGGAGATGGTCCCACAGGTGGACGTACTGGTCTCCGCGACTCCGTGGACCAAGCAATCCGAGGGGATGTTCAACGAGAAGGTGTTCCGGGCGATGAAGAAGACAGCGTACTTCCTCAACATGTCCCGCGGACCGTTGGTGGAAGAGAAGGCTCTCGTCCAGGCGCTGAAGGAAGGCTGGATCGCCGGCGCGGGGCTGGATGTAGTGTACCCCGAGCCGTATCCACAGACTGGCGCTTACTGGGATTGCCCGAACCTGCTGATGACTCAACACACCGGTGGATTCTCGCCAGCACGCCAGATCCGTCTAATGGGGCTGCTAGCCGAGAACGTCCGCCGTTACACGAGTGGCCTGCCACTGATGAACGTGGTAGACAAACAGCGCGGCTACTGATCCGCGGGGAGATCCCGTCGATGAAATGAGCATGCCTGCGGCTGCCGGCCGTCGCCGTGGATTCGGGACGGAACGTTCAAGTGGCACAGCGCGGCTCCGCGTCCGCGCTAGAGGCAGGTTGGCCCCTTGTACTTCGGATTGGGCTGCCCAAATTCCTCTTCGGCTACCGAAATCGCGCTGGAGTCCCGGGTTTCGCGGCAAATGGCGAGTGGCATTCTAGGTGGAGCGCAGAACTGGCCCACCTACTGAGTATACGAAGATGAAGAGCATTGTACTGCTATCGGTTCTAGTTTGCCTGGCTGCTTTTGCGCAGGATCAGGAGCCCGCGGCGGTTGGCGGCGGACACATCCCCGCTCGCGGTCCCGCTTCCGTGAAAGCTGCCGAGCCTGCGCAAGCTTCGACCCTCGCGCACGGTCAACAGAACACTGCCAGGGCCGAGAACTTTATTGCAGTGGACGAGAAAGGTCATCCGAATGTTCCGCACGTTGACGCCAAGAACGATCGATGGGTCGGACATGATACTGGCGCCAACGATCCGCATTACCAGTGCGATCGCCCGTGGGCACACGGACGCTTCACCGGTGGCTTTGGACCGCAACATGTATTCGTGCTTGCGTTGGACAAGGTCGATCGTGAACTCGCCGAATGGCTTGCGGGGGGATTGGAGCACCTGACGTTTGGCAATTTCTATTGGAACATCGCCCCGTACGATTACAACATCCCTAGGGGCTGGAAGTGGAATGGCGATCAGGTCGCGATCTATGAGGACCCTGTTCATGTTGGCTGGTATCTCGCATACAGCCCGCGATTAGGCACGTACGCTCACGTCGAGTATCTGGGGAAAGTTGTCAAAGGCGTTCCGGGGCCGGAGACTGCGCGGGGCTCACTACCCGAAATGCAACCGGACTTCGAGAATGACCAGGTGATTATCAATGCGCCGCACCCCAAGATGCACGACCACAAACTGAACCGCGTGATGATCTACGCTTTTCGCGGCGGGGAGTTGCTCCATTACATGGACGGCCACACGGTGGACCTGCACTGGCAGGCGGGCGAGGTCAAATGGAGCCCGGCAAGCGGGCTGCATTACTCGGAAACCCCGCCTAAGTACGTGTTCGACGACCCACCGCCCCCCAACGGCGTGCTGGGCATGGATATCGGAATCAAGAAGGCGGGAGATCCTGGCAAGGTGGTGAGTACCGCTCTCGACCCGTTGCGGATCGATCCCAAAAGCCACAAGTTGGAATTCGAGAACAGCCAGGTTCGGGTCGTCCGCGTCAGGATGGGTCCACGGCAGAGCGTGCCGATGCACGAGTACGTCCTCAACCGCGTGGTCTTTTATCTCACGGATCAGAACGTGCGCGAGACCTCGCCGGAGGGAAAGGCCGAGATCAAGCAGCACAAGGCGGGGGATTTCACTTGGGACGGCCCCTCGAAACATAAGGTAGAAAACCTGAATGACAAGCCGTTCGAAGCGCTGGTCGTGGAATTGAAGAACTGAATTCCGCGCCCTGTTCACGGCGATAGACGGGCTGGCGAAGCACTGCCACGGCTGCGGTGGCGTTCAGTAGCGCATTAGCTTCCCCATGTTGGGGTCACCTGAGCGAAATCAATAGCCCGTTGTCTTCATCCTATTCGCCGGATCAGGTCTGCAAGCTCGTCGCGGTTTGCCGCGCCGATCGTGAAGCAGTCCACGCAATCGAGCCCGAGCACGAAGCGCAACGTTTCGTCGAGGCGGTCCCGCAGGGCGCCCTCACCGAGGACCTTCATGCCCATAACGCCTTTGCCTGCCGCCTTCGACTGGCGCAGCGCCGCTACCACAATTGCCGGGTCGGTCGAGTCCATCCTCACCCCGGCGGGATTGATGCCCTGCAACTGCACCCGGCACCAGGGCGTCTTCGCGGCCATCCGGAGCGCCTCGAGGGAATGGATGGATGCGCCGTGGGTGAGTATGATGCCCTTCTCGCGCGCTTCCGAAAGCACGTCCATCACCCCCTGGAATTCGTCCGGCCATTTGGGCGTGTGCATCCCGTGCAGCAGGACGATGTCAATGTAATCCGTCCCCAATTCCCGCCGGTAACGGTCCAGATCGGTCTTCATCTCGGCGGCCGTGTGCACGTCCGTCTTGGTCAGAATCGTCACTTTCTCGCGCGGGATGCTTTTCAAGGCTTGCCTGACATGGGGATGCGTCTTGTAGGCGTCGGCCGTATCCCAGAAGAAATGCCCCTGGTCAAAGGCGAACTTAAGGTAGTCGGCCACACCCTGGAGTCCCAGTTCGCGCTGTACGTTGCCGGCGTTCGTACCCAAGCCGATCGCCAGCCGAGTCACCTTTATCCTGTCCGGCCCGAGGTAGAGGACATCGCTCGCTTTCCGAGCCGTTGCGCCCCGGAGCCATTCAGGTCCCCCTAGCGCCGTAATGAGGGCGGCCCCGGCCGTCCCGTATGCGTTTTGGAAAAAATCGCGCCGATTCATTGGCATGTCTGCCTCCCTTGCTCCGCCGGTAACGGCCGGCGGCCGTGAACTGACAGGGACGTCCGTCATTGCCTCCCGGGCGGAGAGCCGAAACGGACGAACTGGTCAACCGGAATGCCGATTTTGGACTCCCGGCTCCTAAAATAGTCTACACCCAGGCGCGGTCCTTTGATCTTGCGAGTTGCATTTTCCCTCCCGGAGCTCCGCGTAATCCGGGATGGTCATTCCTTGCCGCCCCAGCGCGCCAATGGCAAGCGCCTGGCGCGCGCCGCGGGCCTTCCACTCGGGGGATTGGCGGCAGAGGCCTTCCACACCGCGGGCTTCAACCGGTCGGTTTCGCAGAGAGCGGTAGTCCCGACCGCCGCGCGTTCACGCAAATCGAGCACGTTAGATTGCTTCCTTGCACTTGTCGCCCGATTCATCTGTTACGTTCAGGGTGTGGTCGCGGGCGAGTGCATACTCCAGCCGCTCCAGCCACGTGTCCCTGTTACCCTTATGCGCAGATTGGCCATTGGCGCACCATTTGAGTGACTCCAGGCTAAATGAGTCCGATCCAACTGTGGGATTGTATTGGCTTCCACTAGAGCTGATCTCTATTCGCTGCGGGTCTAGCTTGATCGCGTAGCTGTAATTCTCGCTGAATTCTTCGCCGCCCATACGGTGGGCGACTTCGATTTGGAGGTTTATCTCTGGTGTCAACTCCGGCAACTTCTTCAGTGCCGCAACTGCGCGTCTGATCGCTTTAGCTTCTTCCGGGGCAAGGCTGGGCTGCGCCGTCAGGAGCGCGAGTCTCCGCGCAACCTTCGACAAAAAGACCAGGTCGTCGCCGTCGAAGCGAAAGCTCTCCTCGAATTCATCCCCTCTTGGCTCTTCCTTTTCATCTCCACCCGGACCCGCGTCGCCGGCTGCACACTTGACACGGTCATGCAATTCCTTAAGCACTCCTTGTTCCCGGTCCGTGCGGCTCCTCGGATTAGAGTCATTGTGCTGCCGGAACGCGTCAGAACCGAACCATAGCAGTTCCAGTTCGGGCTCGGAACAGGAGCGAATGACCTCCAGGCACATTTGCTCCGCCAGACGATCAGCCTCTTCGAAAAGAAAAGACTCGCCCCTTTGACTATCGCCGGCGAAATGAAACCCAACATTGCCAGGCAGGCTCTTCAGCCGGGTCATTATCTGCTGAACGTAATCGCGGTATTTGGCCTCTGAAACTGCATCCACATCGTGGCGCTTCATATGTTGTGGGTCCCTTCACCACAGATTTGGCCATCCTGACCAGCATCGATTGTACATCAACCTTCTGCATTGGAGCCGTTTGTCTCATTCTTTGCATCTTACCAGCGACTCTAGCGACCCAGAAAGAGGCCGAATGGCGTCTTCAGTCGCTCTTCGACCCATTGCTTGTTGATCGTCGTAAGAAGAAACACCCGTAAGCGAGGCCGCAGATCACTCTGACAACGGGCCGCAATTCATCCGCGGCTTTGGGCATGAAGGAATCATACCAGCCGGCGCATGTTATCGGCGTTATCAACGTAAACTTTTGTTGCGTCCGTATGGCCGCTTACAATGGAAGCGCGCGCTCCAGCGTCGTGATATCGACTAACCATTCGGGTTCGTGGTTACGTCCCGTCCGTGCCCCCGTGTCTTTCGGGGTTTCGTAGCCTCCGAATTCCCCTCGCCCGTGACCGCATCCACCGACGACACAATCCGCCCGTTGTTCTGGGTAGCGGAATAGGTGCACGTTAGCTTCCTCGGCACACCAGCATGGTAAATAGCTACGCAGTTCAGGCCGTCCCTCTTTTCTCCTCTTTTCTCACGCCCCTCTTTTCTCTCTTTTCTGTTTCTTCTGGGTTCCCTTATTTCTCCCGAATCGCGGGAGGCTGCTCAGTATATTTCTCCGGAAGGTCAATGTGAATCGCCTCTGTTAGGATGCTTTCGGAGCGAATGGTCCCTCCGTCCATGCATTGGGCCACCAGGTGAAACCGCACTGTTGCGCTAGGGGGTATGCGCCCGTCGGTCTTCTTGGGATTGAAGTTCGCGCCCACTTTCGGCAGTTCGTAAGTGCCCCCCGGCGGGACGACGGAGCATTGGTCGTACTTCAGGACCCTGGTGTAAGACCAAAGCACCCCAAACACGTTCCTAATCCACTCCCCGCCCCATTCCCTCTCGATGCGCAAATCGGCGCCCGCAAAGTGGACCGGTTCAGAACCAATCCGGACCTCGGTCTGGCGGTCATTTCTAACGGTGGCCTTAAACTCAACCCCGCAGATCACGTAAGGCGCTTTGGGCCCCGCATCAAAAACATGAGCCGTCGCGTCCCGAGCCGAGGCGGGAAGCGGGGCGCTCTCGGGCTGACCGCGGAGGTTCATTGCCGCGATCGCTAGAACAGCAATAGTGCGTGTCATTGTGGTGGCTGCATGTTGAAGCAGTTCTCAGGTACGCTGAGCCTGCGCGTCGCCAGCGTCGGGGAATACCGGGGGAATATCGGGCGGCGGAATACCGAGGCACAATACCGGGGCGCAATACCGGGACAGCCTGAACTGCGGGATTTATTCCGATGGCTCCCCCCTGCCTCAAAATAGCGCAAATTGATCGGCAGGTTCAACCGGTGCGGCTAAAGGCGCGACTTCCTTCTTCGGTCTGCCACGTGTCCAGCAACGGCCAAAGCGCTGCGCCATCTCTCTGACCAACCTCTCGCCCCCGTACGGCCGCCCCGCATACGTGCAACTCCGCAGCGCGGCGGCGGCCTCCAAGTTCTCCATCTCAAACTCGCCGGCCCAATCCCCGCGTCGGCCCTGCTGGCGCCACCAGGCCATGTCCAGAAGTCCGCTGCTGTCCGTCCCGGACAGATGTGCGGCGGCGCTGGACCAGCGGTAGTCCGCCGCCTGGCGCACCATTCCGGCCCACAGCGGGTTGCGGTCCACGTAGGCCAGCGCGGTCCAGAGGTGATCCGCTCCCAGCACGCAGGCGAAGAAGCGGTTTTGCCAGAGATGTCCCGTCCGCCCCGAGTGCGTGTTGAAGTACTGCGCGTATCGCCCGTGGACGCGCCGCAACAGAATCGCCAGCGAGTCCGCGCGCTCCGGAACCGCGATCAGATGCACGTGGTTGGTCATCACGCACCAGCCCAGCAGGCGGGTGTGAGTGTCCGGCAGGTTCTCGCGCAAGAGGCGCAGGTACGCCGAGCGGTCCTGGTCCGAGGAGAACGTCTCGCACCTGTTGACTCCCCGCTGCGTGACGTGGCAGGGCAAGCCCGGCAGGATGCAGCGACTGCGACGTGGCATACGCTCAAGGAGTGCACCGATCGGCGCCGGAGTCTCAGAAAAAGCTACGCAGTTCAGGATTCTATCTCCGACAGCCTCCCAGGCTGTCCCGGTTTTCCTTCCCCGGTTTTCCTCCCCTTTCGACGAAGCACAGCGCTGAGGAAGCTTGCAAGAGGCTCATGCTACGAACTTTTACTGTGCGGTCGGCTTATTAACTTCTTGAATCACAATTACGTCTATTGAGAGTTTTGCAGGCTTCAGTTTCAGTCCGAGGTCGGGTATTGAATCATAGATGCTCTCCTTCATGCTATCTTGAGCTTGAGTCATGTTTTCAGGCGGTTCACCCTCGGAAGGATTCGGCAGTTGGAAGTCATAGTCTCCTTTTAGTCCAGTCTTGTCTACCACGGGGCAGCTTAAAAACCGAGCTAATTGGGATGCCATATAGGGCATCGAGACGCCTTCTCCACTCATTCCTGTCCCATTAGTTGAACCGCCTGGGTTAAATGTCGGCCATGCGGGCTTACTTTTGGACTCAACCAGTTGGGGAGTTTTCTTCGTTGCGGTCAAAACATACCCCGAGACCATCTTGGTTTCATGACGAACCCTTAATCCGAACCTTTGATACAATAACGATTGCAGCATTAGACGCTGCTCTTCAGTTGGAGAACTGTTTCTATATTTGGGTCGATACTGGCGTGAACTTGAATCATTTGAGGGTATGGCTTCAACTTCATATAACTCCTGTGCGGCCCAATTCGGACCACCTGAGATTTGGTAGTCATAAACCTTATAGGCATACTGCATCATCATTCGCAAGGTAGCTTGACCAATGCGTATCCTTCCCCCGGAAAAAACGTACAAACCGATGGGGGCATAATTACTTTGTGTTACCGGCTTAACACTGGCAACCTCGAACTGTGGTAACTTTGCAACGCTCTCCCCACCGCTATTCGCTGCCACTGAGCCTTGACTTCCGAGAGCAAATGAATACTTAGCTGCCGATAAGGCAAGGATGAGATAGGTTAACAGTCGCAAAATACCGTATGCCCCTGGTCGTCGCATGTTAACCCCCTCCCAGTTTTATCTTAGTAAACTCCGGAAGGGATACGGCCAATATGCGCTGTATAGAATCTCTTACTTTACGTTGATAGGCTCCCGACCAATTGTGGACTACCTCACCCTTATAGATCATGATCGTTTGCGGAGTTCTCCTGAGGTCCATTGTAGAAATATCACAGGGGGGAAAATGCGGGGACAGGCTATGGAACTTCGACTTAGGAGCCGCCGAATTCGCGATTCCGTAGTCCCTAATCAAATTCCGTCGCTGTCGCATCCTCATACCGCCTTCGCCAACATCGCTCTTTCGAGGGTTGTGATGTCGACTAGTCCGTTTGCGCCATAGATCGCGGGGAGAAGGCGCGAAGCGGGATAGCGGCGGCGTAACTCGGCGATGTGCATGGTGCCGGAGCGGTAGGCGGGGAGATACATGCGGCCGAGCAGGGGGTGACGGCCCCACGCGCCGGAGAGTTTTTGGGCGCGCTCGGGCGATACCATAAAATCGCGGCGCAATGTTTCGGCGACTGATAACTGCGCGGCGCCTTCGCCCCAGGTCAGGAACGACGATTGGTTCTTGGCATCGTCCTGCAACAGGGCCAGCAGCACGCCGATCTGCAAATCCGGGTCGGGTAACTGGGCCACCTCGGTAACGCCGTAAGCCATCAGAATGGCGTTGTTGGCGATGCCTTCGAACAACGCCGCGGCGCGCGTGTTCATCGTCAGCACAGTGGCTTCGAAGCCAACCTCACCGCGGCTGTACAGGTTCTGCAGGTACGCGAAAGTGGTGACGTGGCCGGGCACCACTTCGTGACTAACCAGTTGCAGGAATTCCGGCAGGGAGGTTTCGAGCGAGGCGTTGATCTCATAGGTGGCCTCGTACTCGGGGCTGCCATCGGCGCGGCGGGCCCGGCCGAGGTAATTCATCGATCCCGAAAACCAGGCGTCCTGGATCGGCAGGAACTCGATGTTGGCGCGCGGGATACTGGCGAACTCGGGCGGCAGGTGAGGGACGACATTCGCCGCCGTAAGTCGATCGAAGTGGCCGATCACGGCGGCGCCGAGCAGGCGGATGGATGCCATCGAAACGCGATGGCGCGCGCGCCAGGCATCCACCGCTGCCAGAAGGTCGCCCGGAGCGCCCAGCAATTCCGCCACGCGCTCGCGCTTTTGCGCCGGGTCCGACGGTTCTGGCGGCCGGCCGGTGGAGGCTTCCACGCACCGTTCGTAAGCCACTGGCGCGCCGCGGCCGAGGATCTCCATGGCCAGATCCCACATGGTTTCGAAACACAGGGCCAGGCCCACCAGATATTCGCCGCGCAGCCCGCCGCACTCGGCGCCAAAGCGATTCAGTCCCTCAATGGCGCCGGGAATGTCGACTTGGGCGAGATAGCGGTCGATGGCCGCGGCGTCGGGTGTCTTGGCGGAAACGCCGCCGGCCGAGCGAACCGCCGCAGCCTCGGCAACGGTGTAGGCGAGGGGCAGCGGCTCATCGCTGAACCAGGAATCGGCAATGAATCGGCCCGTGCCGGAGGCGCAAAGGACATCACCGCCCCAGAGCGTGTCGATGCCTAGGATGGCGTTGCCGATGAGTGTTTCCAAAGGCGCGCTCACACTTCATTCTCCTTTCGCCGGCCGACGGCGCTTCGCCACAGATAGGCGCACAGGCCCAGGAACATCAGGCCCGACACACACTGCGAAACCAGATCGTTGGCGTAGAAGGGCGTGTGAATCCAGGCTTCCGTGTAGCCGGGGATGAGGCGGCAGGCTGCGCCGAATACGCCGCCCAGCGCGCCTCCCGCCATCAGGCCGCTGGCGATTACCACGCCGCGCTCGCGGGCCGTCGAGTCGCGCTTCGAGACCAGGTGCGCCAGGAATCCGCCGGCCAGCGCCGGGGTGTTCAGCTCGAGCGGCAGGTACATGCCGAGGGCGAAAATCAGCGCGGGGATGCCCAGCATTTCCATCGAGACCGCGACCGCTGCGCCGGCGCCGAATAACAGGTACGCGACCGGCTGCCGGCTCATGAACCCCTCGACCAGCGCCTTCATGATGGAGGCTTGCGGCGAAGGCAGAACCACGCGCGGGTCGCCGGGCACCGCTTCGCCGAACTGGAACGCGCGGGCCAGCATCACGATGGTCAGGCCGACCGCCACCGAGGCGGCCAGCACGCCCAGGAATTTCACCTTCTGCTGCGCCTCCGGAGTGGAACCGAGCCAATAGCCCACTTTGAAATCCGTGATGGCTTGGCCGGAAGCCGAAAGCGCGGTGCATACCACGCCGGCCAGCGCCATCACGAAGAACATACCGGTGGTGCCGGAAAGGCCGAAGCGCAGCAGCACAATCGACGAAATGATGATGGTGAGCATGGTCATGCCGGAAACCGGGTTGCGCGCGGTGGTGGCGATGGCGTTGGCGGCCACGCTGGTGAAGAAGAAGGAAAACACCACCGCCAGCGCCACGCCGGTGAGGATCACCGCGGGCGCGGAGGCGAGCGTGCCGAGCAGGGCGCCGACGGCGATCGCGCTCACGATCACGCCTAGCAGGACGGTCATCACCGTCAGGTCGCGGTCGGTGCGCTCGCCGGATGCGGTTTCGCCGGCGCGGAAGGTTCGCGCCGCTACGCCGAAGGAGCCGGCCACGATGCGGATGGATTTAATAATTCCGAAGATGCCCGCCGTGGCGATGGCGCCCACGCCCACGAAACGGACGTAGCCGCGGAAAATCTCGGTGGCCGTCATTTGGGCGATGGGGATGGCGGCCGGATAGACGGCGGTCGTGTGCTCGCGGCCGATCATCCACACCAGCGGCACCAGCACCAGGTTGGACAGCACGCCGCCGGCGCACAGAATCAGCGAGCTGCGCAAGCCAATCACGTAGCCGAGACCGAGAATGAATCCGATGGCGTCGAAGTGGACGGCGACTTTGGCGCGCTCGGACAGCATGCGAATCGCGGGCACGAATTGGAAGTCCAGGTATTCCTTCCACACCTGGAAGGTGGTCACCAGAAAATCGTAGACGCCGGAAATGGCGGTGGCCTGAAGCAGCAGCTTGGCCTGCGATCCGCCCTTTTCGCCGGTGACCAGCACTTCGGTGATGGCGGTGGCTTCCGGGTAGGGGAACATGCCGTGCATGTCGCGCACGAAGTAACGGCGCAGCGGGATCAGGAACAGCACTCCCAGGCACCCGCCCGCCACGCAGATGCAAATGGTTTGCAACGGGTGCGGAGCGAGATTGAGGATGTAAAGCGCCGGGAGGGTGAACACCGCGCCCGCCACCACCGATCCGGCAACACCGCCGATGCCCGTGACGATCACATTTTCGAGCACCGAGGACCGGCGCCGGTAGACGCGCGCCAGGCCGATGGCCAGGATGGAGATAGGGATGGCGGCCTCCATAACCTGGCCCACCTTCAGCCCGGAGTACGCCGAGGCAACCGTGAATACTACGCAAAGAAAAACGCCCCAGCCAATTGAGCGGGGTGTGAGTTCCGGGAGTTTCTCGGACGCGGGCACGGGCGGCAGATACGCCTCGCCGGGAGCCAGAGGCGTGTAGGCGTTGGAGGGTAGCTGTTTAGCCGGCGCGGCAGTTGCCATGGGGATCAGCCTCCGGGCGTGCGGTGAACCCGTATGCTACTACACTTCAATGGGCACGGCCGATTTGCGTAGAATCGCGCAAGGATATGCCGGAAACAAAGTGCCAGAGGTCTGTTTTCGGCGTTTCTGCCGTAGATGCGATTCTACTTCGCGATCAAAGGGCGCCGCTGGTCGCGCACGGGCGGGGCCAGGACACGGATTACCTGGTTACAAGCGTCCGCGAAGTAGACGCTACCCTCCGCGTCCACGGCCACGCCGTAGGGACAGGATAACTCCGCGCTGGTAGCCGGGCCGTTGTCACCGGAGTAACCGCTGGTCTCATTGCCGGCAATCGTCGTGATGATGCCGTTCGAGACCTTGCGGATCACATTGATGGGGCCGTTTTCCGAGATATACACATTGCCCGCCCGGTCCACGGCCACGCCAGCGGGAGCGAACAACCCGGCGCTGGTGGCTGGGCCGCCGTCGCCCGAGAATCCATTCGTGCCATTTCCGGCAATGGTGGCGATCCAGCCATTGGAGACCTCCCGGATCACGTGGGCACCGTTGTTCCAAGATGTACACACTGCCCGACGCGTCCACGGCCACGGCGCTGGGCATAATAAACGCCGCGCTGGTGGCCGGGCCGCCGTCGCCGGAGTAACCCCTGGTTCCATTCCCGGCTATCGTAGTGATCGCACCGTTTGATACCTTGCGGACTACATTGTTTCCAAGATCCGCTATATAGACATTGCCCGCACTGTCCACGGCCACGCCAGTAGGAGAACGCAACGCCACGCTGGTGGCCGCGAGGTTGTCGCCGGTCTCGCCGGGGTAACAACATCCATTTCCAGCAAAGGTGGTGATCACGCCATTCGAGACTTTGCGAATGACATTATTAAGGGTGTCCGCGATATACACGTTGCCCGAGGCGTCCGCAGCTACGTCATAGGGCTGGTTCAAGGCTGCGCCGATAGCCGCCCCGTTGTCGCCGGAGTAGCCGTATATCCCACTTCCGGCAAAGGTGGTGATCACGCCGTCCGAGACCTTGCGGATCGCGTTGTCGGAGGTGTCCGCGATGTAGACATTGCCGGATGCGTCCGCGGCCACGCCAAATGGAGAGAACAGCGCCGCGTCTTTGGCCGGCCCGTTGTCGCCAAAAATCACGCTGCCGCCCCCGGCCAGAGTGGCGATCGCGCCTTTCGAAACCTTGCGGATTACGTTATTCGTCATGTCCGCGATATACACGTTGCCCGCTCCGTCCACGGCCACGCCGCCGGGGTGGTTTAGCTCCGCGCCCGGGGGCGGGCCGTTGTCGCCGGAGTAACCACTGGTTCCATCGCCGGCGAAGGTGGTCATCACGCCCTTCGCAACCTTGCGGATCGCGTTGTTATCTATGTCCGCGATATACACATTGCCCGATCCGTCAGCGGCCACGCCGGCGGGATAGTCGAACGTCGCGCCGATGGCCGGCCCGTTGTCGCCCGAGTAGCCGATCGTTCCCTTGGTTCCGGCGAAGGTGGTGATCACGCCGCTCGAGACCTCGCGGATCACGTTGTTCCCTGCGTCGGCAATATAAACATTGCCCGCCGTGTCCACGGCCACTCCAGTGGGCCCGAGTAGCGCCGCGCTGGTGGCCGGGCCGTTGTCACCGGAATAATCTGGCGTTCCATTGCCGGCAAAGGTGGTGATCACGCCGTTCGAGACCTTGCGGATCGCGTTGTTCCCTGCGTCCGCGATATAAACATTGCCCGCCGTGTCCACGGCCACTCCAGTGGGCCCCCTCAACGTTGCGCCGGTGGCGGGACCGTTGTCGCCCGAATAACCGAAACTGCCGACTCCAGCCGTGCCGGCAAAGGTGGTGATCACGCCGTTCGAGACTTTGCGGACCACGTTGTTGCCGTTGTCCGCGATGTATACGTTACCGGCTGCATCCACGGCCACGCCGGCAGGCTCGTGTAACGCCGCGCTGGTGGCCGCGCCGCCGTCGCCCGCGTAACCAACTGTTCCATTTCCGGCGAACCGCGTCAGTTGCCCGGTTGCGGCATCGACGCGGAAAACCACGTTCCATGCGTCCGCCGCGAAATACGTGTTGCCGGCGCCATCGGCGGCAACGCCGGTGGCCTGCGTAAGGCGCACAGACGTTGCTGAAACATTACTCAGCACGCCGCCTCCGGCGAAAGTGCGAATGGTATAGTCTTGCCCTGGCGCAGAGGCCCAAAGGACAAAAGTCAGGGAGAACGTTATCAACAGCCGCATATGAATGAATTCCTCGGGCTCGCTTGCCGGGATTTCAGCTTCGGCCTGGAGGCCAACAGTGAGTGGCCGTCCAGCCGGCCTCACTTGTTACGGCGCTCGGCGCCCAGGATCGCGATCCCGATCACCCTCATTATCCACCTTTGCTCAGCCGTTTCGGGTCACAGCCTCACCTACCCAAATGTAAACTCCCCGTAACCCTAACACACTTCATATAGATAAAAATCTTGCTTTCCCACTACATCTTGGGGCACTATTACGAGTGCGTCCTTTCAGCGTGGGAATCCGGAAGGAGATAGCAAATGGGACAGCTTACTGTGGGCTTGGGTGCGAGAATGGAATCGTTGGAGATTCAGGTCACCCAGCCAAGCAAGACCGGGGTATCGTTTCCCCGCTATTTTACCGCCAGGCTTGCGCCCGGCCAGACGCCTTATGACGAGGTGCGCTGGGAGACCCGTACGGCCTCGATCGGCAACGACAAAGGCGCGGTGATCTTCGAGCAGCGCGATGTCGAAGTGCCGGCCGATTGGTCGCAGACGGCCACCAACATCGTCGCCAGCAAGTACTTCCACGGCAAGCTGGGTTCGCCGGAGCGGGAAACCAGCGTGGCCCAGTTGGTGGAGCGTGTGGTGAACACCATTGCCAACTGGGGCAAGCACGACGGATATTTCCGCAGCGACGAAGACGGCGAGAACTTCCGCGCCGAGCTGGCTCACCTGATGCTCACGCAGAAGGCCTGCTTCAATTCGCCAGTGTGGTTCAACGTGGGCGTGAAGGAAGCGCGCGGCTACGGCTGGGTATACGACGCCGCGGCCGACCGCATCCGGAAGCTCGAATCCGGCGCGCGGCGTCCGCAGTGCTCGGCCTGCTTCATCGTTTCGGTCAAGGATTCGCTGGAATCGATACTCGATCTGGCCAAGACCGAAGGCATGTTGTTCAAGTGGGGCTCCGGGACGGGGACGAATCTTTCGGCGCTGCGCGAGGAAGATGCGATGCTCTCGGGCGGCGGGCGCGCCAGTGGGCCGCTCTCCTTTATGAAGGGTTTTGACGCTTTCGCCGGCGTCATCAAATCCGGTGGCAAGACGCGGCGCGCCGCCAAGATGGTGATCCTCAACGCCGATCATCCGGACATCGAAAAGTTCATCTGGTGCAAGGCCAAGGAAGAGAAGAAGGCATACACGCTGGTGGAGGCCGGGTACGACGCTTCGCTCGACGGCGAAGCCTATAGCTCCATCTTTTTCCAGAATGCCAACAACTCCGTGCGCGCCACCGACGATTTCATGCGCGCTGTGCAGGAGGACGGCGAATGGTGGACCAAGCACGTGTTCAGCGGCCAGCCCAAGGACCGTTACAAGGCGCGCGACCTGCTGCGCCAGATCGCCGAGGCCACCCACCAGTGCGGCGATCCCGGTATGCAGTTCGATTCGACCGTCAACCGCTGGCACCCGTGCAAGAACACGGCGCGCATCAATGCTTCCAACCCGTGCTCGGAATACATGTTTCTGGACGATTCGGCGTGCAACCTGTCGTCGCTCAACCTGATGAAGTTCGTCGGTCCGGACGGCCAGTTCGACGTCGATGCGTTCCGGCACGCGGTCGACACGCTGATCCTGGCGCAGGAAATCATCGTCGATAACGCCAGCTACCCCACCGAAAAGATCGGCGAGAATTCGCACCGTTTCCGCCCGCTGGGCCTTGGCTTCGCCAATCTGGGCGCGCTGCTGATGTCGGTGGGCGTGCCCTACGACAGCGACCAGGGGCGCGACCTGGCGGCGGCCATCGCGGCAGTGATGTGCGGGCAGGGGTATCTGACCAGCTCTCGGGTGGCCGCGGCGGTGGGGCCGTTCGCCGGGTATCGGGAAAACGAGCAGCCTTTTCTCGAAGTCATCCGCATGCACCGCGATTCGATGGAGCGGGTGCGGCGGGTGAACCTCCCGGCCGCTCTGTACGAAAGCGCGCGGCAGTGCTGGGACGACGCTTACGCGTCCGGGCAGCGCCACGGCTACCGCAACGCGCAGGTGACCGTGATCGCGCCCACCGGCACCATCGGCTTCATGATGGATTGCGATACCACCGGCATTGAGCCGGACCTGGCGCTGATCAAGCATAAGAAGCTGGTCGGCGGCGGCGTCATCAAGATCGTCAATAACACCGTGCCGCAGGCGCTGATCAAGCTCGGCTATTCGTCGGCGCAAGCGGAGAAGATCGTCAGCCACATCGATTCCACCGGAACCATCGAGGGCGCGCCGGACCTGAAGCCCGAACACTTGGCCGTCTTCGATTGCAGCTTCCGGCCGCAGAACGGCGCGCGGTCGATCCATTATATGGGCCACGTGCGCATGATGGCGGCGGTGCAGCCGTTCATCTCCGGAGCTATTTCGAAGACCATCAACATGCCCGAGGAATCCACGGTGGAAGACATCGTCAATGCCTACACCGAAAGCTGGAAGCTGGGGCTGAAAGCGGTGGCCATCTACCGCGACAATTCCAAGCGCGTGCAGCCGCTCAGCTCGGGCGGCGGGAAAACCGAGAAGAAGGCCGCGGCTGCCGCGCCCGCCGTCGCGCCAGTGGAGAAGGTGGTCTACCGCCCGGTGCGGCGCAAGCTGCCCGACGAGCGGCGGAGCATCACGCACAAGTTTTCGATCGGCGGCCACGAGGGCTACATCACGGCCGGCATGTACGACGACGGCGCGCCGGGCGAAATCTTCATCACCATGGCCAAGGAGGGCTCGACCATTTCCGGCCTGATGGACGCCTTCGCCACCGCGGTCAGTTTCAACCTGCAATACGGCGTGCCGCTGAAGTTCCTGGTCGACAAATTCGCCCACCTGCGGTTCGAGCCTAGCGGCTGGACCGGCAACCCACAGGTGCCGTACGCCAAGTCGATCATGGATTACATTTTCCGCTGGCTGGGCGCCAAGTTCCTGGGACCGGAGTACGCGGTTACGGAAGCCGGCGAAACCACCAACCTCCGGCCCACCGAACCCGACCCGCAACAGCAATTGCCCTTCGCGCCGGTCTCAGCCGACGCCCCGCTGTGCGCCGAATGCGGTTCCATCATGACGCGCAACGGAAGCTGCTATAAGTGCGGCAACTGTGGCGGCACCAGCGGCTGCAGCTAGACGGCGAAGGCCGCCCGCCACTCCGGGGCGGCGCACCGAATTCTCACTGGGAGAATCGCACACCCGGTCCGCACGTCGGGCCGGGTGTTTTTTCATGGGCGGAAAGACCGGCCGGCCCCGATAGAAGCTCCGCACGCTCGTATCGTTACGTGGCGTTTGGTCTCGGGCGCTTGCGGCGCCGCGCGCGCTTCATCGCGGTGGCTGCCGCCCAGCACAGCGCCGCTCCGCCTGCCAGAAGCCATCCCGAGCGCGGCTCCGGCACGCCGCCGGGAGAAGGCGGATCGTCGAGAGTCGCTTCCACCACGGGCGCGCCCGTGGTCAGGCCGCCTCCCGACAACGAGACCGTCAGATCGTGCGGGATGGTGTAAGAGGACAGCCCGACGGTGGCAGCCGGTCCGAGGTTCTGCAGCATCAGCACCGCCGAAGCTCCGCTGAACAGTTGCTGCGAAAGTGCGGGCGAAAGAGTCAACGAAGCTTCGATCTCGCCCACCGGACCGTCATAGGAGGCCCCTTGGTACTGCGCCGGCACGAACTCCAGGAGACCCGGAAACATCGCCATCACCGAGCCGCTGGCGGTCTCCAGCACCGCATCAAAAGGCCCGCCCGGGCCCGGCGAGCTGGTGACAAAGCTGAAACTCACTACCGCCGGATACGGCGATAGCCCGAACGCCGTCGCATCGATCGCAAAACCATAGGTGGCCAGCGTGAAGAACAGCGCATCGTCAGTGTTGAGCGACGCCGTGGTTTGGCCGGTCACGTCGATCGGGCTCGCCGCCAGCGGCAAACTCGCCGCCAGCAGTGCAATCGCCCCACGCCGCCAGACGCCCCAGTTGCGCAGTGTTCTCATCGGCCCAAGTATACGTCGTGGGTTTTGGCTTGCCCAGAATCCAAAGTACCGGTACAGGTCTCCGGGTTGCCCCTTACGCGCTAAGGCCAAAGCTGGCGCCGAAAGCAACGTGTATGCCCACGCTTGCAACGGTCTATTTACCGCCGGTGCGTGCGTTTCACACTGAAATAACGGTGTGTTTTCCGACGGTCGGACTTAAAATGGACTCTGGGATGCTATTTGGACTCCAGATCCTTGCTTACGCAGTTGGTCTACCATTGCAGTTCTTGATTGTCGCAGCCTTGGTTCGCGGCGTCTGGCGCCGTTTTCCGCTGCTGCTGGCGTTTTCAGCGGTGGAATTGGTCTCCGTTCTGGTGCAGGTCCCGGGCTCTCTCGAATCGATGCTCGGTCTCCACCCGCCGGGGCTGCCATATTGGGTGACCTACTGGACCGGCGAAGCTATCTACCAACTGCTGCTGTACGCGGTCGTCGCCAGCTTGCTTTACCGGGCGTGCGAGCGCCTGCGCTCGGTCCACGTGGCACGCCTGGTGCTGGTTCTGGCGGCCTGCCTGGTGGCGGGCGGGACGTTGCTGGCACACTACGATCCGTCGCTTCCACGCGGCGTGTGGTTGACGCCGTGGTTCCGCGATCTGAATTTTGTCTGCGCTCTGATGGACATCGCGCTCTGGATTTCGCTGCTGGTGGCGCGGGATAAGGATCGGCAATTGCTAATGCTGTCGGGGGGGCTTGGCGTGCAATTCGCCGGAGCTTCGATCGGCGAGTCGCTACGCGAGATGGCGATCCATTCGCGGTCACACCCGCTGGCGTTGGCCGGCGGCGTGATTATGGTTGCCGCCAGCGTGTTCCGGTATTACGCGTGGTGGCACGCCTTGCGCCGCCGCCGGCCGGAAGAAGAGGCATCCACCAAGCTCCAAGCCATGCGCGAGCGTTCGTTGTGATGCGGTCCGGTTGCGGCGCCCCACGTACACTTGCCCGTAGAATGTGGTGACGCGTCTCTGGCTGCGGCCGAGTGCCTCGTGGAAAGCCAGGCCGGGCAAGCCCGGCTCCTGCGGCTGATGCGAGGATGGCGAAAAGCCGCGTGTCCTTCCCTTACTTGGCGGACAGCACCCCAGCGGTGGCGTTCACCGGCGCGGTATACACGTTCACTTCGACGCGGCGGTTTTTGGCCCGCGCCGCAGCAGTGTGGGCCTCATCCACCGGCTTGTCCGGACCCAAGCCGACAACGTGGATGCGGTAAACCGGAATGTCGTGTTTGGCAACCAGGTACTCCACCACGGCTTCGGCCCGGCGCCGGCTGAGCGCTTCGTTGTATTCCCGGGCACCCGTGCTGTCCGTGAACCCTTCGACCGCGACGAAGAACCGTTTGTAGCCCTGAATATCCTGCGCCAGCTTGTCCAGCGCGGCTTGAGCTTCCGGCGTCAAGTGGTCCCGGTTGATGCCAAACGTCACCGTGCTCGATGTCTGCACCTGGTAGTCGTCCAGGCTGGCCACCGACTCGCGGAGGCTGGCCAGCGCCGCGGTGTTCTGATCGCTCTTCTGAGCGGCCATTGCAGCTTGCTTGGCGGCATCGCTGGCGTGGTTCCCGGCGTCCTGCGCGTCATGCTCGGCGGCGCCGGCCCTTTCATTGGCCCGGTCGATGCCAGTGGCGGTTTTTTCATCCAGCTCCTTCAATTGGTCCTGCGTGGTCTTGATTTGCGTCGCATTTTGAGCGCCCTGCTGGCTGGCCTGATCCGCCTTGGCCTGAATCGGGGCCTCTGTGGCCTGTACGTACTTCTTCGTTGCGCAGCCAGCAGCGAGCAGCGCGCCTGCTGCGAGGATCGCGGCAGCTAGGGAAACCTTCATAATCGGCATAAACCTCGGCATGCATTATAGCAAGCCGCAGCCCAGTCAACAAGACATGCTGTTTCTTACAGATGGCCAATGGTTCCCGAAAACGCTGGCGTCCGGGGTCATGTAATTTTTACACGAGGGTGCGCAGTTCGTGCTTCAGCCTCACCGGCGGCGCAGTTCTTGCGTCCAGTTGGTCATCACCGTGACCGGCGAAGAACCTTCCCACTCGTACGGCAGGTTCATCAGCAATCGCAGACCGTCGGGTGACACATCGTACAAGTCGGACTTCTTCGGGATGGCGCGCGTCTCGAATAGTTCGCGCGGAGGCTCGAACGTGATATCGCCGGCTGCGGATGAAGAAGTGGATGCCGACATGACGCTGCCAAGTCCAGCCAAAAAGAACAACTCGAGTCCGTCGGCGCGCCAGCGCGGCATCCGGCCGCCACCGGTAGATACCTTCGAGCGGCGTTTGATCCCGTCGGAAATGCCGTCGAACGCCTGCACGTAGACCTCATCCCGGCCGGATTCGCCGGATTGATAGGCCAGCCAGTGGCCATTGGGCGACAGCGCGGGATAGCTCTCCGAGTGGGCCCTGTCGACTACCGGGCCGCCCCGGCGATCGCCGAGCGAATATGCCCAAACATCGGAGGAAGTGCCTGCGGTGGCAAACGAACCGAACAGGAGATAACGGCCGTCTCGCGACCAGTCGTTGAGATATTTCGTGTATTCGCTGTGGAACAGCGGCTCTGCCGGGCCGGGCGCGTTCATCGTCTTCAAGTAAATGTCGTAGAGCGTGCCGGGATTGCTGGTGAAAGCCACCCGTGTGCCGTCGGGCGACCAGACCGGAGAGCGTGCGTCGGCTCCGGGAATCGAAATCAACCGCGACATCCTGTCTCCTTCGAATAGCCACAGCTCCCCCTGGTGGCCGTCGGGCGCCATCTTGCCGCAAACCACCCGTCTGCCATCCGGCGCGATCCGCGGCAGACCCCACTCGCCGGGCTCGCCCAGCAGCCCGGTTTGCTTTCCCTCGTGGTCCATCCACACCAACTGGCGGGTGGACGGGCTGACGGTCTGGTACACCAGCAAACCAGTGGTAGAAACCGAGAGCGGCGCCTGGGAGAGAGTCTCGACCGCGCCTACATGGCGGAGAAACGGCTCCGGTTTGCCCTGCACTTCGAGAATCGAGGGGTTGAACCCCTGCGCGTACACATCGCCATCTTGAATGAAGAGCAGATAGCCGAACTTGGCTGGGTTGCTGTCCAGATCTCCGGAGTAGATGGCATCGGAATCGGAGGCAAAAAGCAGACTGCTGTCTCTGGCTGCTAAATCGCCCGCATAAACCCCGTTCGTCTTATCGGCCGCGCCCAACGCGAGAAAAGTGAAGTGCGTGCCGTCGGGCAGGAAGTGGGGCCAACGGTAGGAGAGATGCTCTTTGGCCGCATTCGGCGGCAACAGGACCTGCAGATCGGTGCCGTTTTCCGAAATCCGGTATAGTCCGCCGCCGAGGCTAGGTGAGAAGACGATCACCCCGGCGGCATTCCATGTCCCGCCGCCCGCCATGTCGTCGGCGGGACAAAGAACCCGCGACTCTCCGCTGGCTTTGCCGTCGGCGGCCAACTGCAACTTCCAGATCTTCAGCGAACGGCGGGCGAAGTATCCGATGGCGAAGCTGTCGGCGGACCAGAAGGGCTCCGAGGCGCCATCCGTACCGGGAATGACGCTGGCATGCATTTCATCCAGTGCGCGCAGCCACAGCATGCGGCGGCCGTCCGGGTCGTCCGCGGAATACGCGATGTAGCGGCCGTCGGGCGATATCGCGACGCCGCCGGGGAAGTTCGACTTCGCCTCCGCCGAGATAAGGAATTTCAGCACCGGACCTGCCACGCGCCGCTGGAAGAACAGCTTTCCCGCTAACAGGCTGGCAGCCGCGACCATCACGAGTATCGCTCCGGAACCGAGCAGCCGCATGCGCTTGGCGCGGCGCACTGCCTGCTCTGCAGCAAAAACATCCAGCCAGTAGGTTTCGCTGGCGCGCGCGACCGCCGCCTTCTGTCCGGTGGTGGCGGTGGGAGCGGCTCGAAGCGTGCGCGGGCGGGCGGCCTTGGTTAGAAATCGCGCCGCCAGTTTCAACTCCGTCACCACGTTCTGCAGGCGCTGCCGCCGCCCAAGGGGTTCCTTGTTGAGACAATCGGCGATCACCGGCTCGATTGCGGCCAGGACCGGCGATTCTACAGGCAGCTTCGGCGGAGATTGGTTCAGAATCGCCATCCGCAAGACGTCGCGCCCGCCGGCAAACGCGGGCCTGCCTGCCGCCATCTCGTACAGCACGGCGCCGTAAGCGAACACGTCGCTCCGCCAATCGGGCGGCTCGCCGCGAATCTGCTCCGGCGAGGTGTAGGCTTGGGCGCGCACATCCTGCGCCACCGGTCGCAGAATCGTGGCGCTGTGCTCGCCGACCACGATCGACCAGGGCGAGACACTGCCGTGGACCACGCCACGGTCGTGCGCCTGGCTCAGCGCTTTGCCGATGCCGATGGCGTAGCGCAGCACGAGTTCGGGCGCCAGCGGGCCCGCCTGAAGCAACTCCGCCAGAAGCTCGCCACGAGCGGGCTGCCCAGTCAGTATATCGATTCTCTCGGGGGGCTCGTTCACATGGCATCTCCCGCGGGGTCAATCCTGCGGCGCGAGATTTCCCGCTTGTGTCTGCGCTCCGAACTCCAGTATCCGCCCATACGGATGACAATTCAACGAGATGCGACTGCTCTCAGGCGAAACTGGCGCGGTGGAGAAGCGGGCCGGGCATGTCTGGCCCCTACGGGGGTTAACCTGGTTTATGGTACGGCTGCAACGGCCCCGCGGCGCGTCCCTTCAGAAAGGCCAACCCGAGCGGCAAAAATCGGTTGCACCAGCCTCGATTCCCCAAATATTGCGCGGCTTGTGAACTCCCTATTGACAGCGGCGATACGCCATGTACAATCCAGAGTGGTGGCAATTTTATTCCCAACGGAAGTGGCGCGAAATGTTTAGAGCAAAAAAGCTCCGGTCTCCGGCGGCGCCGCCGGAAGCCGACGGTTACAATAGCATCCAGGTGGCGCGCATCTGCGGCGTGAGCCTGCGGCAGTTGCAGTGGTGGGACGAGCGTAATGTTGTCTCGCCGAGGCAGAACGGCCACAAGCGGGTTTATGCCGCTGCGGAAGTGCTGGAGATTTCGGTGATTGCCGAGCTCCGGCGGAAAGGGTTTTCGCTGCAGAAGATCCGCCGCGTGTTGCGCTTCCTCGAAAAAGATATGGGCAAGCGGCTGAGCGAAGCGCTGGGCGCGTCCTCCGAGATGCATTTGCTCACCGACGGAAAGAGCATCTACCTCGAAGAGGCCCCCAACCGCATCATCAACCTGATGAAGAACGCGCGCCAGCCGATGTTCCTGGTGTGCGTCACCGACCAGGTGAAGCGGTTGGGGACGGTGGCCGAGCGCAAGCCGGCGAAATCCGAGACCACTGCCGCGGCGCGCAAGGCCCGCGCCATCTAGCAATCCCACAACCCATCACTGCCGCGCGCCCGGGATGGCACTGCCGGCGGCCCGAGGTTCGCCGCCGCTGTCACTCCCAGGCGATGCCGCGGCGGCGCATCTCGGTCGAGAGCTGCGCCGCGGACTCGAAGGTGACCGCATCGACGCCCAGCTTGCGGGCGGCTTCGGTGAAGGCTGGAACATCGTCGGCGTAGAAGCACTCGCCGGCGCGGCAGCCGGCCAGGCGCACGGCCTCCAGGAAAATCTCCGGGTGCGGTTTCATCGCTTTCACCTGATAGGAAAGCGCCAGGTGGTGGAAATGCCGCAGCACCGGGTACTGCTGCCGCGCCATCTCAAAGTGAATCTTATTGGTGTTGGAAACCAATACTAGGCGATAGCGATGGGCCAGTCCTTCGATCATGCTCTCGGGGAGCAGCACGTTGGAGAAGATCGAATTCCAGATGGTGCAGAAACGATGGTAATCCACTTTCAGCTCGAGGCATGCGCAGAGTTGCGCGCAAAAGTCCCGCGGCTCCAACAGCCCGGTTTCGAAACGCGCCGCCAGGCCGGTGGCCGCGATGCGGCGGCGGATTTCAGTCTCCGGGTACGGGCAGAGCTCTTCCAGCGCGCGATACCCGGCGGAGAAATCGAAGTCGATCAGGACTTTGCCCAGGTCCATCAGGATGGCTCGATACATTGGCTCTACCCTACGATAGCCGATCAAGCGCCGCGAGGGTTGGTTCTGTGCGATTGCTCACCAAAATCGGCGGGGCATCGCACCGGAGAGGCACTCCGCCGCACCTTTTCGCGCCACGAGGCATCTGTATAAGACAGCGAGCCGGACGAAAACGAGTCGCGGGTGGGCAAAGGCTCGATTGGGAGCCGGCTTCGGCTCGACAACACTTTCGCATCGATTCCGAGAGGAGCTTTATGACCGTGAAGTCTTTGTTGTGCGTCGCCGTCCTGGCGGCGGCGAGCTTGGCCGTCGCCAATGCCAAATCTTACGACATCGTTCTGAATAACCCGGTGCAAGCCGGCTCGGTCCAGCTCCAACCGGGAGCCTACACGGTACAGGTGAAGGGTGACAGCGCCGTCTTCACTTCTGTCAGTTCCGGCAAGTCGTTCGCCGCGCCGGTGAAACTCGACAACAGCGGGCCCAGGCACGGCACGACCTCCGTGGGCACGGTAACCGAGAATGGCGCCCGAGTGCTGAAGTTGATCCGGCTGGGCGGTTCCAGCACCACGCTCGAATTCAACGAATAGCGAACGGGCGCTTGCAGAAACCGGGCCGCCGCCGTGGTCTCGATCGGCTCCTCGGCCCCACGCCCCCATATAGCGCGTCGCGCCGACTCGCGGCTTGGGAACTCGCGAGCTTGCGAGCTTGCGAAGTTGACTCTGTGCGCGCGGTCTGAAAAAATGAAGTTTCCCGCCTGTGTGCGGATGTGGCGGAATTGGCAGACGCGCTAGATTCAGGTTCTAGTGGGGGCAACTCCGTGAAGGTTCAAGTCCTTTCATCCGCACCAAAATCAATAACTTACGGCCTCGGCTAGGGCGCTGGGCTCTACGCCAAAAACGGGGGCAGACCCCGATCCCAAGCCTTTCTAAGAACAGGCTCTACGCCAAAAACGGGGGCAGACCCCGATCCCAAGCCGGCTCTACGCCAAAAACGGGGGCAGACCCCGATCCCAAGCCTTTCTAAGAACATAACACCTTCACTCTGAGTCTGTAGTTTTCGAAGTTGCGGAAGCCGTAGGCTTGGCGGTTGATGAGCTCCATT
>JBEKXZ010000032.1:0-51619 GCA_049511495.1 Bryobacteraceae bacterium
GTAATGGGTGGTCCGCCGGCACACGATCCTCCGGCGACAAATAGCTGAACATCGGCTTCTGACTGAGATCATCTCCGCGCATACAACATAGACGTCACAGAAATGTTCCCGGCAGCCAAAAACTTACTTTTTCAGCAGCCTCTTTAAGCTTGCCTGCTTTCGTTTCTAGAGTAGACTAAAAAGATCCGTTCGCATCTCGAAACGAAGCAACCGACCATCATGCCTGTTCCCATCGTCCAAGTCGACGCTTTCACCAACCGGCCTTTCGCCGGCAATCCGGCGGCGGTTTGCGTTCTTTCCGAACCGCGCCCGGATACGTGGATGCGCGACGTCGCGCGCGAGATGAACCTTTCGGAGACTGCCTTCTTGCATCCGGAGGCCGGCGGCTACCGGCTGCGTTGGTTTACCCCCGCGGTCGAAGTGGAACTGTGCGGCCACGCCACCGTCGCCAGCGCGCACGTGCTTTGGGAAGATGGCCATTTGCCCGGCGGAAAGCAGGCGCGCTTCCACACCCGTAGTGGATTGCTGCTGGCGGACCGGCGCGGCGAATGGATCGAGCTCGATTTTCCGGCCAAGATCGCCACGGACGTGGAAGCGCCACCGGCGGTGGTTGCCGCACTCGGCGTGAAGGCCACGAACGTCGCGCGGAACCAGTTCGATTACCTGGTGGAAGTGGCGACGGAAGAGGAAGTGCGCGCGGCCGCACCGGATTTCACCGCATTAAAGAAGGTGGGAGCGCGCGGCATCATCGTCACCGCACGCGCATCCACCGCCGGTTTCGATTTCGTCTCGCGATTCTTCGCTCCCGGATCAGGCATCGATGAGGACCCGGTCACCGGTTCGTCGCATACCGCGCTGGGACCTTACTGGGTACCGCGCCTGGGCAAAACCGAGTTCACCGCGTACCAGGCTTCCGCGCGCGGCGGGGTAGTCCGCGTGAGAGTGAATGGCGACCGCGTGATCCTAGGCGGGCAAGCGGTAACGGTGATCCGCGCGGAGCTAATGGCATAAACGTGCTTCGCGGATCTGCGGGCCAACTGCCTGGCGGGTGGCCGCCTTCCGGTGGGACAATACGAGAGTGGCCGGCCCGTTGCCTAATCGGCTTTTCCATTTCACGTCAGCCAAGCACGCGCTGGATGACCTCCGCAATCGACGGCTGAAGATCGCTCAGTTTGACGACCTCAACGACCCGTTCGAACTCAAATGTGTCGATTTGTCCGGAGATGGGCACGAAGCGGCGTTTGATCGATTCAAGGCGGAGATGGCTCTTAAGTTCGGAGTGGTCTGCTTTAATGAGCGTTGGGACAACATTCTCCACTGGTCTCACTACGCCGACCGACACAGAGGGGCGTGCCTCGGGTTCGACGTGTCTGGTAGCGTAGAGAAGTTCGGGCCAGTGAACTACAAACCGGATAAGTTGTCGTTTCCAAGTGACCCCAGTCACCTCGATAAGTCCTTCGTGTGGGAGCTGTTGCGGACGAAGTTCGAGGAATGGGTGTACGAGCACGAATGGCGCGTGTTTGCGCGCCTTCAAGACGGTACGTGGAGTGACTGCGCCAAGCGCCTCTTGTACTTCGCCGAATTCAGCGACGAGCTTGTTCTCCGCGAGGTGATTTTGGGCGCAGATAGTCCGGTTCAGCCGTGCGAAATCCACGAAGCAATTCGCGACTACCCGGACCCAGGAGCGATTGCTGTTCGACGTATCCAGCTATCGACCGCCGCGTTTAAAGGGACGTAAAGGGGAAAGGACGTAAAGGGACGTAAAGGGACGTAAAGGGGACGACGTAAAGGGGACAGACGTAAAGGGTAAAGGGGACAGACGCATTTACCGTGGCGGGGCGGCGTAGAGGAGGCGAAGCCATCGCCGTGACGCGCGCCGGGTTGTTAGCATAAACCTTCATGAACGCACTGCTATTGAAACAATACCGGCAACTGGAACTGGTGGACATGCACGCCCCGCAGCCGGGAGCGGGTGAATCACTGGTACGGGTCCATTCCTGCGGCATTTGTGGCAGCGACGTGCATGGCTTCGATGGCAGCACCGGGCGCCGCCAGCCGCCGCTGGTGATGGGGCACGAAGCCGCCGGGACGGTGGCTGGCGTGGGTGCGGGCGTGACCGGCTTCCGCGAAGGCGACCGCGTCACCTTCGATTCCACGGTGTATTGCGGCGCGTGCTTTTTCTGCACGCGCGGCGAAGTCAACCTCTGCGACAACCGGCAGGTGCTGGGCGTATCGTGCGGCGATTACCGCCGCCACGGCGCGTTCGCCGAATACGTGGTGGCCCCGGCGCGCATCACTTATCACTTACCGGATGTGCTGCGCTTCGAGCACGCCGCCATGATCGAGGCGGTTTCGGTGGCCGTACACGCGGTTGGATTGACGCCGGTGCGGTTGGGAGATTGCGCGCTGGTGGTGGGCGCCGGCATGATCGGCACGCTCGCGTTGCAGGCACTCAGGCTCGCCGGCTGCGGGCAGGTGATCGTTGCCGACGTGGATGCGGGCAGGCTGGAATTGGCGCGCGAGCTCGGCGCCACCGCCGCAATCAATCCCAAGGAAGGCGACGTAGGGGAGTTTGTGCGCGAGCGGACCGGCGGGCGCGGCGCGGATGTCGCCGTGGAAGCGGTCGGCGCCACCGAACCGATTCAAACCGCCATTGCTGCACTGCGCAAGGGCGGCGCGCTGACGCTGGTGGGCAACGTGGCGCCTAAGATTGAGTTACCGCTGCAAGCGGTCGTCACACGCCAGCTTCGCCTGTTCGGCTCCTGCGCGTCATCCGGCGAATACCCAACCTGCATCGATCTGCTGGCGCGCGGCGCCATCCGCGTCGAGCCGCTCATCAGCGCCGTTGCGCCGCTGGCCGAAGGCCCGGCATGGTTCGAGCGCCTGTACGCCCGCGAGCCCGGCTTGATGAAAGTGATCTTGCAGCCGTGAGCGGAAAAAAGCCGAGATGACTCTCGGCTCAGCAGGCCCGACAGCCCGGCCACGGCGCTTGGCTCGGATGCCGCTCACATTTCGCACATTTCGGGGACACATTTCGGGACACATTTCGGGACACATTTCGGACACATTTCGGGGACAGACATTTCGGGGACAGGCTACGAAAATCCGAAATTCGGCGGAACTTCTATTTCGGAGTTTCGTAGCCTGTCCCCAATTCCCCCCTCCCCCAATTCCCCCCTAACCCTCCGCTCAGGGCCAGCCACGGCTCTGGGCCGAGTCCGTGGGATGCAACAAAAGGAGATGATTTATGTCGACGTCGTTTAAGAGATCCAGTCCAAGCGGGCTTTACAGAGCCGCGACTGCCTTTGGGCTCCTGGTCGGCGCCGCGGCGTGGGCCAACCCGAGCGTTGCGTCTGCGCTTGCAGCCGAAAAGGTGATCGAGGTCGAGTCGCAGCACGGAAGCGACGCAGTGATGGTGACCAAAGTCACCTTCGGAAACTCAGAGGTGCAATGCGGCTTGATCGTCAGTCCGACCGAGGTCCAACCGGTCACGCCGATTGAGGCGGGCGACGATTGGCTGCAGAATCTGACGATTTACCTTCTCAACAGAACCAACAAGACCATCGTCTTTGGCCAAATCGCCCTTGCCTTTCCGGAAACGGGAGACGGGAGCCCGCAGCATCCTCAGGCAGTCTACATCTTAACCCTCGGCCGATTGCCAGAATCTGTCGCGTTCTCCGGCACCGGCCAACCCCTCCGGCAAGACCCCGGCCGGCAGCCCATCTGGTTTGCGCGCGGCCAAACGCTGCGGATCCGCGTTGGCGACTATACCGAACAAATCAGGACCTATGTTGATGGCGTCAGGGCCTCCGGCACCCCCTCCTTCACGGCGCTGACAAAGTGCATCATCCGCAGGAGTTCCTTCGTGTTCGATGATGGAATGAGATGGGACGGGGAGTACTCTCTACCCGATCCGGAACACCGCGGCAAATGGAAGCGAATAGAGGGGGACTACTTTCCACACGATGGCGATAGGTACCCTCCCTGGCCGCCAAACTATCACAAGTAGGGTCCTCCAGCGCCGTGCGCGCTGAGGCGAGAGGAGAAGCTCATCATGAAGAGGATTTTTAGGGGTCTACTACTCACGGGAGGTGCTTTCCTGCTGTTCGAGGGGCCGGGGGGAACCAACGGTGAAGGCGCAGCAGTATTGTGGCGCTACTTGCGTTGCGGGCATCGATACTGACTATCTCACGTATTGTCCTGGTGTATGCACCATGCCAGATCAGGACCTCGCCACAGCAACGACCATTTCGGACCCAGCCTACGGTCCATGGAGCTACAATTCAACTTCGGTCAACTGCGGCTCGTGCCCGCAGAACTACCCTCCTGGGACCTGTAATGTCAATACATGCGGCGTCCAATATCATCAGACCAAGTACGTCGACCCCTGCTGCTGTAACGGCTGGGGTGATGGGTGTGCTAACAACAGCGATTGCTGCAGCCCGCTGAAGTGCCTGTCCTCGGGCATGTGCCTGTACTGCCTATCGAGCGGAACTTCTTGCACGGTTGCGACGGACTGTTGCTCCGGAACCTGCTCCTGCGGCCTGTGCCAGTGAGACTGAACCGGCCGGCGGTCAGCCTGAACTACTCTCTGAGCGAAGGGGGCCGACCAGCCCCGACTGACGGGACAGGCGTGATCGGTGTCACCGGATCTAGCAGCATCCAGAAGACGATGCCGGTCAGGTACACGCCGGCTGAAACGTAGAACGTCAGATTCCAGTTGCTGTGCGTCCAGTCCAACAAGTGGCCGATGACGACGGGCGCCACGAAGCCGGCGAAGTTGCCCCACATGTTCATGGCGCCGGAGAGCGTTCCGGCGAACTTGCCGCCGATATCCATCGCCGCGCCCCACGCGCAGGGCATTACCAGATCGTTGCAGAAACTCGCCATAGCGATGGCCAGTGTGGCCGCCAAGGGCCCGGTCCGGGTGGTCGAGAACACCAGGAACGCAGCCGCACCCGCGAATCCAAGGGTGGTCATGGTGCGGCGGGCGCGCGTCACGCTGACATTGCGCCGCCGCAGCCAGCCTAGCGCCGCTACCGACGCGAGATTGCCCAATCCACCGAAGAACAGCGGCAGGATGCCGAACCACGCGGTGGAAGAGGTTTGCAGATGGCGCGCTTCGCGCAGATAGGTGGGAAGCCAGGTGATGTAGAAATACCATCCGTAGGAGAGCGCGAAATATTGCCAGCAGAGCATCCACACCCGGCGCGAACGCACCAGCCTGCCCCAGGGAACGTCGCCGTGGCCGGTGGCCAGCGTCGCGCTTTGGCTCAGCAGGCTGCGCTCCGCATCGTTCAACCGCTTGTTGTCCCGCGGATCGTTGCGGTACCAGCGGTAGAACAACACCGCCCAGACCACGCCTACCAGTCCGAACAGCGCAAAGGCGTTGCGCCACCCGACGAACCCGATCACCATCGCCACCAGCGGCGGAGTGAAGGCGCCACCCCAGCGCGCGCTCAGCCACATGATTCCTTGCGCGCGCACTTTTTCGCGCGCCGGGAGCCAGGTGGTGAAAGCTTTCGTCAGGTTGGGAAAGCAGCCCGCCTCGCCGGCGCCAAAGAGGAACTGCGTGGTGGTGATCGAGGCCAGGTTCCACGCCCGTCCGGTGGCCGCGGTGAAGAACGACCACCAGAGTACGATGCGCAGCAGCACGTTGCGCGGGCCCAGCCGGTCGCCGAGATACCCGCCCGGCATCTCGAACAGGGCGTACGCCAGCCCGAAGGCGCCGAAGGCCCAGCCCATTTGAGATTGGGAAAGACCCAGATCGTGGCGGATGAAGAGCGCCGCGTAGGAAATGGAGACGCGATCTATGTAAGTGATGATCGCCAGCGTAACGGCGAAGACGATCACCCAGTAGCGAACCCGCGTGGGGCGCTCAGTGGTAACGGCGCCGGCGGGGTTCATTCGCGTGGCCGCGGCCGGAGAGCGAAGTGGTACACCAGCGCACCCACGCCCACGGTGGCGAACGCGGTGAGCGACGCGACAGTCGCTTCCTTAAAGCCGAAGATCACCATGGCGGCACCTACCAGAATATACGAAAGCGGCAGCAGGGGGTAAGCGAAATCGATCGCCCGCAGCCGCTGCCAGCCCGGGCGCCGCCGCCGGAAGACCATCAGCGACGCGACCGAAAGCACGGTAAAGATAGTGAGGCTCATGCCGATGTAGGTCAGCAGATCGCGAAAGGAAGTCAACGTCATCAGCATGGCGCACAGGCCCTGGCTGAGAATGGCGAACACCGGCGTGTGATACCGGGCGTGCACTCGGCCGGCCGCCGGAAAGAAGGCGCGGTTCTTGGCCATGGCGTAATAGACGCGCGGCCCGATGGTCAGCTCGGCGTTCACCGTGGCGACAATGGAGAGCGCCATCAGTGCGGAAAACACGCCCGCTATGCCCGGCCCGAACAGGTTTGAGGCGGAGAGCGCGCCCACCTTGATCACACCTTTCATCTGCTCGAGCGGCGTGGAATAAATGTAGACCACATTCAGCCCGAGGTAAAGAACGGCTACCAGGGCAGTGCCCGCCGCCAGCGCCGCCGGCAGCGTCCGCTCCGGCCGGCGCACTTCCTCGGCCACGTAAGTCGCCGCGTTCCAGCCGCTGTATCCGAACATCACCCACAGCAGGCTGATGGCGAACTGCGCGGGCAGCGAGGCGGTGGACGTGCGCACGGCATGCTGCGAAAAGTGGCTCCAGCTCCCGGTTCCGAACGCTAGCCCCAGCACCACGAAGCCGGCTAGCACGCAGAGGTTGGTGGTGGTGAGCGAATTCTGCACCTTGGCGGCGAGCCCCACGCCCAGGCAGTTGAGAATGGTGAGAACGGCGATCAGGCCGCACGCTACAGCTTGGGCCGGTCCCAGGTGCAGTGAAAACATTCCCGAGCCAATCACGATCGGCGTGCGGGCTTGCGCAATCGCCGGGAAAAAGTGGCTGAGGTATTCAGTGAATGCCAGCGCCGTCACCGCGATCGGCGCCGAAAAACCGGCGAAAAAAGAAACCCAGCCGGTCATGAATCCCCATTCCGGGCCAAACGCTTGTGTCAGGTAAACGTACTCGCCGCCCGAACTGGGAAAGTTGACGCCCAACTCCGAGTAGCTGAGCGCGCCGGCGAAGGCGAACAGTGCTCCGGCCGTCCAGCAGGCGATGATCAGCGCTGCGCTGCCCAGGTCGCCGGCCATGAAACCGGTGGTGGCGAAGATGCCGGTGCCCACCATGTTGGAGATCACCAGCGCGGTGGCGCTGAAGAAGCCGAGTTGACGAAGCAATGCCGGCCTGGAAGTCTGCGGTTGTGTCTGGGGCATGCGCGGCCTAAACGTTATTGTAGATGAGTCGTGAACGGTGCCTATTGGCTTTTGGGCCGCGCGTAGAAGCTGGCCGTGAAATCGTAGAGGGAAGGCTCCGGCTGTGCGGTTCGCAGATGTTGGAGGATGCTCTCTTTGTCGGCTTCGCTGCGTTCCTGCCCCAGCTTGAACTTGCCTTCCAGTAATTCAATCTCCAGCGCAAAGGCGAGAATGCCTGCCATGAGGCCGGACGTGTAGCTTTGCGGGAGCTTGGCGAAATCATACGAGCTGGCCGGCCCCTCGAACTTGCGGACCAGTTTCGTCAACAAATCGCGCACGGCATTCTCGCGAGTCACGGCCATCAGCTTTCCCGTTGCATGGACGGTGGCAAAATTCCACGTCGGAACAACTTCGGTCTTCGCGTACCAGGTCGGCGAGATGTACGAGTGCGGCCCGTGGAAAACGATCACCGCGCTCCGCCCGGCCAGAATGGCCTCCGTCTGCGGGTTTTGGCGCGAGATGTGACCGTAGAGCACGCCGTTCTTTCCGGCGTTATGATCGAACACAACCGGGATGTGAGTGATGCGAAGAGAAGGCTCCGATGTGACGAAATCGACGAAGGCGAACTCGTCCATGAAGTCGTGCAGCAGCTTACGGTCCTCGACGAGCTGAGCTTTGGGAATGTAAAGCGATTCCGATCCGAAAGAGTTCGTCTGCGCCTCCAGGTCGAGTCCGGCGGCGGCCAACCCCACCAGCATGCTGCGTCTTTTCATGTGAGGGCTCCCTCTAACGTTATAGTAGAGGTCCTGGCGCCGAATGTCACCATGCCGCGCCATAATCTAGCTATGCTTGTGCTTGCCTCGCAGTCGCCGCGCCGCAGTGAGATTCTGCGCCAGGCCGGCATTCCATTCATGGTCCGGCCGGTCGAGCTGGATGAAACGCCGCTGGAGGGTGAGAGCCCGCGCGCTTACGTCGAGCGGCTGGCGCTGGCCAAGGCGCTGGCGGCGCCGGCCGGGCCGCGGGAAACGGTGCTGGCTGCCGATACGACCGTGACCATCGACGGCGCGCTGCTCGGCAAACCCGCCGGCGCGGCCGACGCCCGCCGTATGCTGGCGCTGCTTTCCGGCAGGCGGCACGACGTGCTCACCGGCATCTGTCTGCGCAAAGGCGATTCGCTGATTCGCGATTGCGCATCCACAGGGGTGTGGTTTCAGACGCTCAGCAGCGAAGAAATCGAGGAGTACGCAGCCAGTGGTGAACCCGAGGGCAAAGCCGGCGCGTATGCCATCCAGGGGCGCGCCTCGAAGTTCGTCGAGAGAATCGAAGGTTGCTATTTCAATGTAATGGGCCTGCCGGTGGCCCTGGTCTATCGCCATCTTGTGCGGTTGGGCTGAAGCGGTGGATCACATGACGGCGGCCAGCGCGCGGAAGATCGCCTTGGCCGCCAGCACAGACCACAGGCTCAAATAGCTTCCCAGGGACGTAGCCACCATCAGCACCACCAGCACCAGAAAGCCGGCGCGCGCCAGCTCCCGGTAAAGGGTTATCGGAATGCGCGAGGCCAGCAGCAGCTTGGAACCATCAAGCGGCGGCACCGGCAGCAGATTGAACAACGCCAGGTAGATACTCAAGAGCACTCCGCGTTGCGCAAATCCGGACAGGCCTGGCGCGGTGCGGACGGTAGCGATGGCGACCGCGGCCAGCAACACCGCCATCACGATGTTGCTGGCCGGGCCGGCGAGCGCTACCAGCGCGAGGCCGTTCAGACCGCCGCGCAGCTTAGCCGGATTGGTAGAAACCGGCCGTCCCCAGCCGAGGAAGCCGGCGCCCGTCAGCGAGGTCACAAACGGCAGCAGGGCAGTGCCGATCCAATCCACGTGGGCCAGCGGATTGAGCGTGACGCGCCCGTCGTTGCGCGGTGTGTCGTCGCCCAACCGGGTGGCTACCCAGGCGTGCGCAAACTCGTGCGGCGCGGTGAGCATCCACAGCAGCAGGACGTTGATCAACGCATACTGGATCTGTCCGAGGTGCAGTCCGCCTCCATTTCCCGCCGCTTCACCCACGCCGAGCCACGGCCGCCCACAGCAACAGCAAAGCGACTACCGCCAACACCGCAACTATCGCCGTGACTCCGATACTTGATTCTAGCGTGACGCGAATTCGCCCACGGGGAAATCGCCAAGTTACTGGTAGGTGGTGCTTTCGAAGACGGATGCATAGGAAGTCGCAAATCCGAAATCGAGTCCAGTCGCGCTGAAGCTCGTCGGGAGAGTGAAACTGCTAAACGTGATCCCGCCGCCGGCCGCCGGCAGCGCCAGCAAAACGGCCGGCGGAACGGTGAATGTTCCAGCGCTAGCCAGGGCGTCGCAAGTGAAGAAGACGGTGACACCGACAGTGGTCGCGCTACCGGCGACCTGGACATAAGTGTCGGGATCGTTTCCAGTCCAATTGACCGTAAGACCTTGGGCGCGAGTGATCGCGCCGGCTGTACTCTCGTTGGTCCAGTTCAGCGGGTTGGGAAAAGCGAGCGGGGCGTTGAACGCCTGCACTGTTCCGCCCTGGCCCACAAAGGTGAACTGCCCGCCGGTGGAAGGAATAAATCCCAACGTCAAGGCGACGGTGTAGAGTCCGGGACCCGAGGGCACCGTACTCAAGGCTTCGGTGCCGTTTGGTCCGGTGACGTCTACGGTACCCGGATTCAGCCCTTCCAATTGAAATGGATTGGTGGGGGCCGGAGGGGCCTGCTGGTAAACGACGCAGCTTCCGAGCGACGGCAGCGTATTGCTCAGGTAGGGAAAGAGCGATGCTCCTGGGATGCTGGCGAACTGTGCGCTTGCGGTCTTGCTGATTCCCGACGTGTTCGTGATCTGGGCCAGGGTGAGAGACCCGAAGTTCACCAGCGTGTGGCCGGACAGCGCGGCAGCCTCGGTCGAGCTGATGGGTTGCAGCGGGTCGGTGCATGCGCCGCCGTTGGCGGCGATCGGAATCGTCACCGTATTGCTGACCACGGCACTGCTGCCGGCGCCGCTCACCGCCGTTACCGAAACCGCGCAGCCGGTGGGCACGTTTGGCGGGAGGGTCACGTCGATCTGATCCACACCCGGATATTGCGTCGACCGCCCCTGGTACACGATAGGCACCTCGACGCCGCCGATGAAGAGCTGCGTGATGTAGGTGAGCTGGTCGATGCTGACGGGCGGGTTCCGGTCGTTGTTCTTGATGTCCGGGCCGACGCCCGACCCCCAGAAGACAACAGTCTCCCCGGGTTTCGCGGAGTTGGTGGGAGTGATCAGGGGATTCGGGTCGTTGGGGTTGTTGTCGGTCACTGCCGCCATGCCGCTTCCCGTCCCGTAGTAGGTATCGAATCCGAAGGCGCTTTGCGCCACGATGGTGTCGTACGGCTGGCTGGGTGTGTCATTGTAGGTCACCGTAACGGTCACCGAGGTCCCCACCGGTGTGGTGGAGGGAAGCACGGCTGCGATTGCCGTCGGGGTGGCGTAGTAAAGGGCAGGCTGCGTGGTCACGCTAGTCGCGCCGTCCGGGCCGGGCACGCCGTCCACGGTGACCGAGACGCTGGCTCCGTTCAGTGTCAGGGGCAGGGGCACGGTCTGGGTGGGATTCTGCAGGGGATAGGCCTGGCTCCCGGGCTTCGCCAACCCAGTGCCGATAATGACGAACAAGCTGCCCGGTGCAATGCCGTAGTTGGGCAGGTTGGGCAGAATGTAGCTGTAGTTGTTCTGCACTGCGGTGATGACCGGCTGGGCCGCCAACGGGAAGCCGGCGGGAAGCAGCGCCAGCACGACCGTGGCGGCGCCGGCGAGCAGATGATGCTTCATCGCATTTCCTCCGTAACTGCGCCCTTTAGATGCGTGAGAGTTTGCGTGAGTTGCGGGGCTACCGAGTCCTTAAACCATATCGTGACGCCGTGGTGATAGCGCGCACACTGGGGCAAGCGGTTGGCCGGCTGCTCAGTTTTCACCGCGATCATGAACCACTCTCGACGCCCTTCTGTAGTAACTTGCTCTTCAAAGGGATTTTCAGTAGCTCCTGCCTACACCATTCTACTTTGTCGGGTGCTCCGCAGTTCGGGTCCGGTCCAGTGCGAGGTGCCGGGGAACGTCGGCGCTTCGCGCCGACGGGCGCGGCGTGAACCGGCCTCACTATACTGTAGGTATTGGGTCAGCATGGAACGGCGCGGGTGGAAAAAGACGGCTGCTTACGTGGGACTGCTGGCCGCGGCCTTTGTGGTAGCGGTGGCGGGAAGTTGGAAGTTCGGCCGGCAGTTGGACAACAACGCCTACGATTTCATGTTCCGCCTCTACGACCCACCGCCATGGCAACCCGAATCCGTCGTGCTGGCCATCGACGAATCCACGCTCAACGCGTGCGGCGGCATGCCGCACATTCGCGGGCCGCTCGCCCGTTCGCTTCGCCTGGTGGCGGCGGCGGCGCCCAAGGCCGTTGCCGTGGACGTGATTCTTGCCGCCCGCAGCGAAGACCCGAGGATCGACGCCGCTCTCGCCGCCGCCTTCGCGCAAACGCCCAACCTGGTACTGGCCAGCGAGCTGTTGCCGAACGGTTGGGAGAATCCGATTCCGGAATTCGCCCGCTGGGCCGCCGCACGCGGCCACGTTTATGCCAAACCCGACGACGACGACATCGCGCGCTCGATTCCGCTCGAAAAGGCCTTCGGCCACGAACGGTTGTGGGCGCTCTCGCTCGAAGCTTATCGGCTGAGCCGCGGCGCCGAAATCGTGGAATCCCCGTCCGGCCTGCAGGTGGGCCCGCGATGGATCCCCATTCCCAAGGTCCCTTCTGGATGGCGCCACAGCCGCGACCGGGACGACAGCCGGTTCATGCGCGTCCGCTTTGCCCCGCGCAACGCGGATACCGGCGCCGACGTCATCCCGCGTATAGGCATGCAGCAACTGATCGATCACCCCGAACTGGCGCGCTCCTTTAAGGGCAAGGTGGTGTTCGTGGGCCTCACCGCGGTGACTGAACTGCACGACCGCCTGCCGACGCCGGCGGCGCCGGCCATCCCCACCAGCGGCATCGAAATCAATGCCAGCGCGTTCGAAACCATCGCCCGCGGCCTGTTCATCACCGACTCTAACCAGGCCTGGGTGCTGCTCTTCAGCCTAGCGTTGCTGGCGGGCGCGGGTGTGAGCTTCCGCTACCTGCCCGGCTGGTGGGCTTATCTCGGCGCGCTGGCGGTGCTGACCGCGGCGCACATCACTCCGTACGTTTTCTTCACGCGCGGCCGCGTGTTTTCGTTTGTTACCCCGGCTTCGGTGGCCTGGTTCGGCAGCCTCACCGCAGCCGCATATTACCAGCTTGTGGTGCGCCGCAATTGGCACATCGAACAGGCGGCCCGCACACGCTACCAGCAGGCCATGCAATTTGTGACGCACGAAATGCGCACGCCGCTTTCCGCCATCCAGGGATCGAGCGAGCTGATCTCCCGATACTCGCTTACCGAGGAGAAGCGCAAGCAGGTGGCCGACGTCATTCACTCGGAATCGAAGCGGCTGGCGCGCATGGTCGAAGTTTTTCTCAGCGTGGAGCGGCTCTCGGCCGGGCAGATGGAATTGAAACACGAAAGCATCCCGCTGGCTGGGATGGTCGCCACCTGCGTGGAGCGCGCCCGCCCGCTCGCCGATCGCAAGCACATCGCGCTGACGCTCGAACCTATCGCCGATGGGTTGCAACTTACCGGAGACCGCGAGTTGATGGAGTACGCCTGTTACAATCTGCTTTCCAATGCCATTAAGTATTCGCCGCAGCGGACTGAGGTGACGGTTTCCGGCTGGAAGGACCAGGCGCACCTGCGCATCGCGGTAAAGGACCAGGGCATCGGCATGGATCAGAAGGAAGTCAAGCAGATCTTCCAAAAGTTCTACCGGACGCGGAAAGCCGAAGAATCGGGCGAAGCGGGCAGCGGAATCGGGCTCTCCATCGTGCAACAGATCGTGGAGCAGCATGGCGGCACCATTGAAGTGTTGAGTCAGCCGGGCGCCGGTTCCTGTTTTACGCTGGTGCTGCCGGCGGCGGCCACCGTGGCCGCGTCCAGCTTGGCGCAAGGAAATTGATGCTGAAGCTATTGTTAGTGGAAGACGATCCCGCGTTGCAGTTCACCATTCAGACAGCGCTCGAGGCAAAGGGGTATGTGGTGGACGCCGTTTCCACCACCAGCGACGCCCTCGACCGGCTGAACGGCGAAGCGTACCCCATCGTCGTCTCCGACATTTACGTGGATGAACGCACCGGCCTGGACGTGCTGGAGGCCGCGCGCCTGCGCGACCCGCTCTGCGCGGTGATTTTGATGACCGGCCGCGGCACCATGGAGACCGTGATGGCCGCGACCCGGGGCGGCGCCTTCGACTATATCGCCAAGCCCTTCGATCTGGACGTGATGATCGACTCGATCGAGCGCGCCGAGGCCGCCCGCCGCGACGAGGGCGGCGAGGCCGCCAGCGAAGACATGCCGGAAACCGAGATGATCGGCAACACGGCGGCCATGGTGGAGATTTACAAGATGATCGCGCGCGTGGCGCCCACCGACGCCACGGTGATCATCGAAGGCGAAACCGGCACTGGCAAGGAAGTGGTGGCGCGCATGATCTGGCGCAATAGCCTGCGCGCCGGCCAGCCGTTCGCCGCCGTGGATTGCGGCTCGATCGCTCCGTCGCTGCTCGAAAGCGATTTGTTCGGCGCCGTGCGCGGTGCCTACACCGGCGCCGACCGCGACCGCACCGGCGTCTTCGAAGCCGCCAACCGCGGCACCGTATTCCTAGACGAAATCGGCGACATCGATGCCAATTTCCAACTGGCCCTGCTGCGCTTCCTGGAGAACCATGAGATCCGACCGGTCGGTGCGGCGCGGCCCAAGGATGTCGACGTCCGCGTGCTGGTCGCCACCAACCGCGACTTGCAGCGGCAGGTGGAGGAAAAGAAGTTTCGCGAAGATCTGTGGTACCGCCTGAACACGGTGCGCATTTCCATTCCGCCGCTGCGCGAGCGCCGCGCCGACGTTCCGCTGCTGGCGCGGTTCTTCGCCAACAAATACAACGCTCGCTACCAGCGCGAGGTCAAGCTGATGGATTCCGGCGTGCAGGCGCTCAAGGATTACACGTGGCCCGGCAACGTGCGCCAGTTGCAGCACCTGGTGGAACGGTTGGTCATCCTCGCCGATCGCATCGACGACGAAACCGTGCAGAACGCCCTCACCAGCATGGACTCGCGCGAACGCCCCGTCGAAACCCTGGCCGATGCCGAAGAGGAACAGATTCGCCGCGTCATCGCCGCCACCGGCGGCAACAAAAGCAAAGCCGCGCAGGTGTTGGGAATCGAGCGGAAGACGCTGTACCGGAAGTTGGAGAGGATGAAGCTGTAGGGGGCGAGCAGTCCACCTCGGCACCGGAAAAAATCATCGGCCCACAACCTGTACTTCTGGATGCGCCGGTGGTCGGTGGATCGCGGTGGTTTGGAGAAGCAGCGGCTACTGATTACTGAAGTTGATGTCGAGGGTCGTTTTTAGTTCCACAGCTTCGGAATCAATCATGCAGGGGGCGTAGCGCCATTGCTTGGCGGCACTGAGTGCCGCAGGCACCAACAGGGGGTCGCCCTGAAGCACCTCGAAATCACAGAGCCAACCTGACTTGGTCATGACCGCTCGCAGCATAACCATCCCCTGGATGCGTTTTTTCTTCGCTTCTTGAGGATAAACAGGCCTGACGTAGTGAACGAGCTTATTGCAGTTGAGGGTCTCGACGACCCTGATCTGCGGACGTTCTGAACCTGTAGAGCTGGTTCTTTTGGGCGCAGGCGATGAGCACCCTGCCAACATGAGCAGCGTTAATAGCCCGACGCCTGGTTGCATAAAGAGTTAGAAGCCGAAAAGTCGCTTTCAGTTCCCGTGCGAGTTGGCTTGCCCTCTGGAATGATATTCAGAATCAGCCCGTAACCCCGTTCAACTTCAGCCCGGAGTCGTGTTCGGCTTCGTCGGGTTTCCTTATCGTCGCGACGCCGGATCTTCTCAACCCAGCCAGTTCCAGCGGAGCGCCGCCAAAGAAGTTTTGCGCATCGAGAACTGCAACTGCCGGACGTTCCAGGTTGAAGACCTTCTGCGCCGGCGTGCCATTCGAACCGCGGAACCGGAACAACCCTCGATCGATTCTCATCATCCGAAACATGACCTGACGCGGAGTCATCCGGGCTGCGGGGCACGTGAGCTTACTTGTGTCCTTTGAGGTACGGGGCAGCCGCCGCGCCATAGGCCAGATTCAGGTGGTAATCGATCTCGCCGGTGTTGTAGCTCCCTAGCCTTGGCAAGTCTCGTGGATCCCCAATCCAGGTGAGACAGATCAGCGCCTGTCCGCGCACCGTCGTACCCTGTTCCACAATGCGCCACAGCAGGTCGCGCGATTGGTCCGCTTTCCATGTGCCGAGGTAGAGCGCGAGCGGCTGAAGGATCGTGACATCGCGCGTTTCGATAAAACGATCCGCGCGCGCCAAGACTTGGTTGTCCATAAACGCGGGCATTCCCGGATCCGCCTTCCAATCGTAGCCCCCTTCACAAAATACAGTGCCTGCAGTGCCCCGGAGCTAAGAAGCGGAGTTGGGGAGTCAAGGTATTTCACAATCGAATGCACCAGGGCCGACGCCTGTGGCTGAAACTGGTTCCGTCGCCAGCTCAACAGGTAGGCCAATTCATCTGTAGGTCCACGCTTTTCGACGAGACGAGGTATCTCCTGAATGACCAGATCGTTGTCAAAGGCATAGAGCGCGTACATTGTGTATTTGCGAACCAGATCGCTCGAGTTGTACAGATAGTCTTCCAGCATGGAGAGAACCGTGCGGTCCGGCACGGCCAGTATCGACGGCAGGAAGTCGCTCATCAGTTCAGCAGGATCGGAAGGGGCCGTTCGGCGCATCTCCGCCAGCCACGCGGTGCGTTGCGAAGGCGGAAAATCTTGTACCTCGAACTGGAGCCAACCGGAGCGGACCAGAACCTGCCCGCCCATATCGCGACCCGTGTAGCGGACCTCGTATCGACCCGGCTGATCGAACCGGTAGATCAGGTGTAAGGGGAGCCGGGACCGGTTCTTCGGCTCGTGCGGAAGGCCCAGCATGCTGCCGCCTCCGATCATGCCGAGCCCGCCCGGGCCGCTGAATGATTTTGGAAACGAGTTTGCCAGCTTGATGGGTGGAAAGTCGACACCGTCCCTACGTACTTCGAACTGATGCCCGCCGAAATCGGCAGGCCAGATGGTGACCGGATAACGGAGAGAGCGCCACTGCGGATCGGGCAGGCCGACTTGGATCCAGATTGGCATGTCTATGTACGCGGGCCCGGTCAACTTGATGCTCGTGGGCAACGGCGGAAATGGAATCGGGACCGGAGCGCTGCTGAGCCCGTTATAAGTGACGACGAAGTCGACCATCCCCTCGGGCGCAGCGGGTACCCTCAGGTTGATCTGCTTTTCCTGCACGTAGAGCAAGCCGGCGTTTCTGCCGCCTACGGTGACGCTGACGCCACACAGTTCGGCCGGTTCAGGGGAGGTGCCGCGATCCGGCGTGCAGCCCGGATCCGGACCCAGGTGGCGCCCGTAAATGGACACCAGCATGAACTGCCGGAATGGCTCTGACGGAGCCGCATTTATCGGTACGACGGAGGAAGCGGTGAATGTCGGCGTATCGGCGGCGAACGCCACGAATGGGAGCAGTAGCCCCACAGCACGCACAATTGAAGCGGCGCTCATACAGCTATGATGGCACCGTCCGAGGCCGGGCGTCGGCACGAATGCCGACGCGGCACGCACGAGTGTGTGCGCCACATCCGCTGATCTTATGGCCTCGGGATCTCGTCTTCCGTCGTAAACGGCGACGCGGGCAATCCCTCTGAGTTAAAGAGGTTGACCACGGGCGCATTGGCCCAGCCGTAGCGGACGTACTTCGGGTCGGCCACCTGCGGGTTGCTGACCACCACGGTCTCGCCGTCAATGCGCGCGGCCGCGGTCACGAAGCGGCCGTCGTCTCCGGCAATCTCGAAACCCTGGAGAGCGTCTCCCTTGGCAACCAGTCCATGCGCCGCGTGATCGAACCAGACGCGCACGCCGTCAACGCCGGGCGTGGCCTGTCGAAACAGCGGGCCGGAATACTCGACATTCTCGCCGTAGGCCAAGGCCCTTGCAGCCAGGGCGAGGCGCGCTCCGACGGTTTGTTTATCGGGTGGATGGACATTGTCCGGAACGCCGATATCGATCGTCACGGCCATTGCCGTATTCGCCACCGATAGGCTGCGGCGTTGCGCCTCGCGGATCATGGCATACGATTCGGTCGCGTCCGATGTGAAGCTGGAGATTTGCACGAAGAGAAACGGAAAATTCCCCTCATGCCACTGCGCGCGCCAGTCGGCAATGAGGGCTGGAAATAGTTTGGCGTACATAGGGGCGAAGGCCAGCTTGCTGTTGGACTCGCCCTGATACCAGATGACGCCCTTGATGGTGTAAGGCGTAACGGGAGCGACCATTCCGTTGAACAATGCGGCGGGAGCCCAGGACTCCGGGGCGGGGTGCCAAGGGTGTTTCGGCGGGGCCTGGCCCGCCTGCTGGGCGGCCAGATCTTCGCGCTTTTCCTTCGCCAGGATGGCCGCCATTTCGCCTTGCGTCTGCATCATGCGGGCGCGCGTTGCGAAGACAGGCATGAGAGCCGCATCGGCCGAGATGGCCTGGAGACTCGTCCATGCTTCGGCGACCGTGCCACCCCAGGTGGCGTCGATGAGTCCGATGGGAACGTGCTCCCGCGCGGTAAGCTCGCGTCCGAAGAAGTACGCCACCGCCGAGAAGTTAGCGGCCGTTGCGGGAGAGCAGACAGTCCATGATGCGTCGCTGTTCCACAGGGGGAAGGCGGCGGCCTTTTGAGGAATATGGAGCAGCCGAATCTGCGGCTGGCTGGCGCGGGCGATTTCCTCCGCGGAGTCTTTGAGCGGGGCACCGGCAAAGCCTTTCAAGGGAAACTCCATGTTGGACTGGCCCGATGCGAACCAAACGTCACCGATCAGAACGTCGTCGAGAACGATTCTGTTGCTGCCAGTCACGCTGAGCTGGTACGGGCCGCCGGCAGTTTCGGGAGGCAGGAAAACGCTCCAATTTCCCAAACGGTCGCCGGCGACAGTGCGGCTGATTCCATGGAACTCGACCGAGACCTTCTCGCCGGGGTCCGACCAACCCCAGATGTGAATGGGCTTATCGCGCTGCAGCACCATATGGCTGCTGAGAATCCCAGGCAGCCTGGCTTCGCACGTTGCAGTGCGTGGGTAGCAGGCCAGTAAAAGGGCGAGAGCGAAGACGCGGAGGTTTGTAATAGCGGGCATAAATACATTTTGATGCAAGAAGCACCCTGATAGGACCGGGGGTAGTGGGCGACTCTGTTTTGAGGTGCCGCAGGATGCCTATCCGAACCGGGCAAGGGTGGCGTGATCCTCTCTCGCGCGACGGCCGGCCCGCCGGTGTGGGACGAAGCCGTCCGCTATTACAATGTCCACGATGAAAGCGGCGAATTCTTGGGCGCCTTCTACACCGATTGGTTCCCGCGCGAGAACAAACGCGGCGGCGCCTGGATGGACGCGCTGATCACCGGCGGGCCGGATGGCGCGCAATTCCGCCCGCACCTGGGCCTGGTCTGCGGCAACCTGACGCCGCCGGTGGGCGGCAAGCCGGCCCTGCTCACGCACCGCGAAGTGGAAACCATCTTCCACGAATTCGGCCACCTGTTGCACCACCTGCTGAGCCGCGTGGAATCGCGCGGACTTGCCGGCACGAATGTGGCTTGGGATTTCGTCGAGCTGCCGTCGCAGATCATGGAGAACTGGTGCTGGGAACGCGAATCGCTCGATCTGTTCGCGCGTCACTGGGAAACCGGCCAGCCGGTGCCGCACGAGTTATTTGAGAAAATGCGGCGGGCGCGCACGTTTCGCGCCGCCAACCAACAGATGCGGCAGCTCGGGTTCGGGTACATCGACCTGTTGCTGCACGTGCGCTACTCGCCCGAGCGCGATGGCGACGCGGTGGATTACGCGCGCCGCATTTTGCAGGAGTTCAGCCCGGCGCCGCTCCCGCCCGCCCACGCGATGCTGGCGGCCTTCACGCATTTGTTCGCGAGCCCGGTGGGTTATGGCGCGGGTTATTACTCCTACAAGTGGGCCGAAGTCTTGGAGGCCGATGCGTTCACGCGCTTCCGCGAGCGTGGCATCTTCAGCCGCGAGGTCGGCGGCGAATTCCGGCGGAATATTCTCTCGCGCGGAGACAGCGCCGACCCGGCGGAGTTGTACCGCGCGTTTATGGGGCGAGATCCGGACCCGAGGGCGCTGCTGATTCGGAATGGGCTGGCGAGGTGAGGGGGGGCGGCGCGGTTTGAGGGATTGATTGTAATTCTACGAGCTTCGGGAGGGAGGTCGGGGCGCAGTTCGGCGGAGAAAAGGTGCTAATCTCAGGATCGTGGTGAACGGATTGCAGGTGCTTGGTAGGTCCCTGTCCTTCTTTCAGGCGCGCTCGAAGCGGGACAAGGACGTCGCCCGCGTGATAATCGCCGAACTGAACGGCCGGGACACCGTGCACGCGAGAGTCTGCAACGAACACTGCCGGGCGACGTACGAATCGGTCAGGGGACTGCGGGCGGCAGTGAACGCCCAGCTCGGGAAAGAGATGAGCACGGAGCTCGCCTTCGTCCTTCGCGAGCTTGAGACGTCGTGCCGGCAGTATATGCGGGCGATGGAGAAGGCGGACCTTGCGGACAAGCCGATCCTGCCCCATCACGGCCCGGAAATGGAGAAGTTCGGCGAAATACTCGATGCGTTCCAGGAATCGGCGCAGAAGATAGGAATCGCGCTGGCGGCAAAGTATCACATAGTCCTACCGTAGCCCGGCGGCCGATGGGTTGGCCTCAACATGAAGACGGTCGCATTGTTCGCGTTGCGGCCATTCACATTGTACGGGGACAACTCGGGGGCGAAACGTTCCCCAGAGCCGCGCGCTTTCGTGGGCTGGGGAATCACGCCCGCTCTGCTTCCCTGCGGATTCCTTCGGCGATCCACATGCGGAGTTGGGTTTGGTAGCCTACCGACTTCGCGGCTGCGGTGTGCTTCGCTGCGGCGATCTCTCGGGAGCCAAGCGAATAGAAATCGGAGACTTGGCCCGGGCGCGACGGTCGCGGATCTTGCAGGCCAGCGCGGACGACGGCTTGGCCTGTGGGGCAGCGTACCGCCTGTGGCAAGATGCTGGTTGGCGTAAGCCATTGAATCTATTTGCCATTGAGACTATCTGCGGCTCAAGCCAAGGACCGACAACATAGTCTTGGTGACGATTACCATAACGTCAGACAACCTGGGGCTTGTATTCGTGCGGCAAACAGCCGTACAATTCCCACAGGGGGGATTTTAAAGATGGCTACGCTGGTCCCAACGGAACCGACGGCCCCATCCGCTGCCAAAGCGGAGCGGCTTGAGGCTCGCATCACGGCACCGTTGAAGGAGACTCTGCAACGCGCGGCTGATCTGGAGGGACGTAGCCTCACGGACTTCGTCATAAGCGCGGCCCACGATACCGCCAAGCGGGTCATTCAGGAGCATGGAATCCTGCTCTTGACCGCCAATGACAGCAAGGTGTTCGTCAACGCTCTTTTGCACCCACCGGCCCCTAATGAGAAATTGCGCAGGGCCGCGCGCCGCTACAAGCAGAAGCACGGCTGATCGGTTATTCTGGACGTTTGAAAGACAGAGTCCCCGGACGTTCGATCGAGGCCCTCGATGCCGGCCGCCACGTGCGCGACGATTTCTCATGCGGAGTCGAATCGCTCGACGCGTATCTTCATTCGCGCGCAAGGCAAGACAGAGAGAGATACACCGCCGCGGTATTCGTATTGGCGGAGGGACCCAGGGTCATCGGCTACTACACCCTGTCCTCTTACACCATAAATCCGGGCGAGCTACCAGTTGAATTGGTACGTAAGTTACCGCGCTATCCCAACCTGCCCGCGACACTATTAGGCCGTCTTGCCGTCGACGCGAGATACCACAAACAAGGCTTTGGTGAAGAGCTTCTCCTAGACGCATTGAAGCGCTCCTTAAACAGCACCTCCGAAGTCGGCTCGCTGGCGGTGGTTGTGGAGGCGGAGAATGAAACCGCGGTTGCGTTTTATCGGTCTTACGGGTTCATCCAATTTCCTAGCCATCCCGATAAGCTCTTTCTGCCGATGCAAACGATTCGGCGCATGTTTAGCTAAGGGCAAGCTAAAGCGTGCCCTACCTCCGCGCGGGTTGCGGCGAGCTCCGCACTATGTGTGGATGATCACGTCCCCTAGCAGCCCCATGGCACCACGGAAGGCAAGGCGCGGACGGTGGGAATTAAAGGGCGTTACTGGTCCAAAACCACCAAAAGTGGCTGAAAAGAGCCAACAACCGCGAGGCGGTTTCGAGCGTCCAATTGAGTGAAGGCCAGGAGCGCGGGGCCGGCGGTGAGGCCGCTGGCGGGCACTCCGTGGCAAGGAGGTGGCGAAATGGAACGCGGCTCGGTGCGACAGTGGTTTCGGCGGGCGGTGCCGGTGGCCTGCGTTTTGGCGATGACGGGGTTTGGAACGGTTGCGCTGGCGCAAGGACCAGCTACATCTCCGCCTCCGGGTCAGGCCCAGGCTCCGACCAATGCGCCGGCTTTGGCCCCGCAGCAACTGGAAAACCTAGTTTCGCCCATCGCGCTTTATCCGGATCCGCTGCTGGGACAGGTGCTGGCTGCCTCGACATATCCTGTCGAGCTGGTGGAGGCGCAACAGTGGCTGCAGTCCCATAGCGACTTGCAGGGCCAGCAGTTGATGGATGCCGCGCGGCAACAGAATTGGGATGCCAGCGTGCAAGCGATGGTGGCCCTGCCGGACGTGCTGGCGAAGCTGACGCAGAACATCCAATGGACTACCGATCTGGGCAACGCCTTCCTGGCGCAGCCGGCCGACGTGATGCACGCCGTGCAGCGCCTGCGGTCGCGCGCGCAGGCGAATGGCAGGCTGCGGTCGACGCCGCAGGAGACGGTAACCACCGAGAACCAGGGCGATCAGGCGGCAATCGAAATTCAGCCGGCTAATCCCCAGGTGATCTACGTCCCGACTTATGACCCAGCCTACATTTGGGGGCCTCCGGTGTGGGGATACTATCCGCCGCTGTTTTATCCGGGCTTCGGATTTGGGTTCTGGCCGGGAATCGACATCGGGTTCTTTTTTGGCGGCTGGGGTTGGGGCGGTTGGGGCTGGGGCGCCTGGGGCTGGGGCCCGAACTGGTTCGGCGGCGGCCTGTTCGTCAACGCCGGCTTTTTCGGTCACTATGGATTCCACGGTTACGGTTTTGGCGGGGGATTTAGAGGGAGAACGGCGTGGATGCACGATCCCTCTCATCGGATGGGCGTAGCCTATTCGAACAGCCGGCTCAACGCCCGGTACGGCGCGGCTTCGCAAGCTTCGCGCATGGCCGCCGGGCGGAGCGGAAACTGGCAGCGGTTCGGCGCGAGCGGCGCGGGAACAGGGAGCTCGCTCCGGGGCGGCACGGCGCAGGCGGGCGCGCGCAGCTCTTCGGGCTGGCAGCACTTCCAGGGCCGGCAAAGCTATCACGGTGCCGCTCAGAGCTACCGGGGCTCGGCCCAAAGCTACCGGGCTCCCACGCAAAGCTATCGCGGTTACGCGCAGCGTTCGATCCAGTCGGCGCCTCGCAGGTCCGCCCCCAGCTACCGCGGCGGTGGCGGCGTACGGAGCTATAGCGGCGGTTCCCACAGTTTTGGCGGCGGCGCGCACAGCTCCGGCGGCGGTGGCCACAGCGGCGGCGGCCATGGTGGCAGAAGGTAGTAACGCAACGCGGGGAGACAAACGGGCAAGCTAAAGCATGCCCGACCTACGGGCTGAAGAAGCTCAGTGCGTTGTCGCCCTGTTTGACCACGCGGGTGCGGCGTAGAGAGCCAAACGTCTCGGGGAGCGGCAGGTGGATAGAATGCTGCGCGATGACGAGCGGCGGGGGCGTGGATCCCAGGAGGTCGAGCGCGGCGAGTAATTCGACCTCGAGGGCGTAGGGCGGGTCCAGAAACACGATGGAGGCGGAAAAGCGGCCGAGCGACAGCAGCGCGGGGCCGGCGATCACCGAAGCGCGCGCCTCCAGCTCCAGCGAGGCCAAATTCTGCCGCAGCACCTGGAGGGCGGCGCGGCTGCGTTCCAGGAACCAGGAGTGGGCAGCGCCGCGGCTGAGCGCTTCGATGCCGACGGCGCCGGTGCCTGCGTAAGCGTCGAGAAAGGTCGCGCCCCGGATGCGCGGCGCCAGAATGTCGAACAGCGTCTCGCGCAGGCGGTCGGACGTGGGGCACGTCGAATCGCCGGGAATGCCGGCGATACGGCGCGAGCGAAGATCTCCCGCGATGACGCGCATCAGTATCCCGCCTCTGAAGTTCGTTGACAAGAAGCCCACGAGGCTGTCGTTCTGTTGCAGGGCCTAAAGGCCATGTTGAGTAAAGCCCACGCCGGCACGGCTGAAGCCGTGCCCTGATACGGAGCTCCGGTATCATCTTGCGAACTGGTGAGACAGCGCATCAGCCCACCGTCACCAAGCCATACCGCCGCTGCCAGTGGTCGCGGATGTAAGCCACCGCGCGGCGCAGGTCCTCTTCGCCGGGCGGCCGCGCAACGAAATCGACCGCCTCCCGCCGCGCGATCTCCAGAATCTCCGCATCGCGCAGAATATTGGCCACCCGCAGCGCGGGCAGCCCCGATTGTTTGGTGCCGAAGAATTCGCCCGGCCCGCGCAGCTTCAGGTCGATTTCCGAAATGTGGAAGCCGTCGGTGGAGTCGACCAGCGTGCGTATCCGTTCGCGCGCGGCATCGTTCATCTTTTCCGTTACCAGAATGCAGTAGCTTTGCGCCGCGCCGCGGCCGACGCGCCCGCGAAGCTGGTGGAGTTGCGCCAGACCGAAGCGCTCGGCCTGCTCCACCACCATCACGCTGGCGTTGGGCACGTCCATGCCGACTTCGATCACCGTGGTGGAAACCAGAATTTGAATGCGGCCTTCCTTGAAGCGCTGCATCACGTCTTCCTTTTCGTCGCCGCTCAGGCGCCCGTGCATCAGGCCCACGGCGAGACCGGGGAAGACCTCGCGCGACAGGTGTTCATACATCTGTTGCGCCGCCTTCATGGCCTGGGTCTCCGATTCCTCGATCACGGGGTAAACCACGTAAGCTTGGCGGCCCGCGTCGATCTGGCGCTTGAGGGAACTGTAGACTTGCTCGACGCGGTCGGCGGTCACGTGTTTGGTGATGATGGGCTTGCGGCCGGGCGGCATCTCGTCTATTACCGAGACGTCCAGGTCGCCATAGAGCGTCATGGCGAGCGTACGCGGAATCGGCGTGGCGGTCATCACCAGCACATCCGGCTGCGCGCCTTTTTGCACCAGTTGGAGCCTCTGCAGCACGCCGAAACGGTGTTGCTCGTCGATGATGGCGAGGCCCAGGCGGTGGAATTCGACGTCTTTTTCGAGCAGCGCGTGGGTGCCCACCACCACCTGCGCCAGCCCGGCGGAAACCAGTTGCTTCAGCTTGTCCTTTTCGCGGCTGGTGAACGATCCGGTGAGCAGTGCGGTCGCGTACCCCAGCGGAGAGAAAATCTGGCGAAGGTAAAACGCGTGCTGCGCGGCGAGGATTTCGGTGGGCGCCAGCACGGCCACCTGGTAACCGTTCTCGATGGCGATCACGGCGGCCTCGGCCGCCACGATGGTCTTGCCGCTGCCCACATCGCCTTGCAGGAGGCGGTTCATGGGATGCGGCTGGCGCATGTCGGCGGCGATCTCCTGGATCACGCGCTTCTGGGCGCCGGTGGGTTTGAACGGCAGCATTTGCTTGACGCGCTGGCGCACTCGTTCGTCGATTTCGAAGGCGATGCCGGAGACCGTGCGCGCCTTGGAGCGCTTCAGCGCCACGCCGCACTCAAGCCAGAAGAACTCCTCGAAGATCAGCCGGAACTGCGCGGGCGAGCGGAAGGCGTTGAGCAGGCGCAGGTCGGAATCGGGCGGCGGGACGTGCACGTCCCGGATGGCGGTCCCGCGGTCGGGCAGCTTGAGGCGGGCGCGCAAGTGCTCGGGCAACGGGTCGTCAATCGGCCCCAGCGCTTCGAGAATGCGATGCGTGAAGACCCGCAACAGCCGGGTAGTGAGCTTGGAAACCGCTTCGTAGATGGGCACCAGGCGGCCCACGTGGAGCGTGGCGTCGCCCTCGTCGTCGCCGGACAGGATTTCAAATTCCGGGTGCAGCATGGTGAGCTCGCCGGAGTAGCTGTCGAGCTCGACCTTGCCGAACAACGCCACCTTCAGCCCCGCGCCCAGCACGTTCGCCAGGTACCCGCCGTGGAACCATTTGCCCACCAGGATGGCGCGGGAGGCGTCGCTGAAGCGGGCCTCGAACATCCCCAGATTGCGGCGGCGGAAGCCGGAGAGTTTGGCCGAGCTGACGCTGGCGATCACGGTGGCCATCTCGCCCGGCGCCAATTGGGCGATGGTCTTCATGTTGCTGCGGTCCTCGTAACGGAACGGCACATAGGCAAGTAGGTCCTCGACGGTTGAGAGACCCTTGGCTTCGAGCAACGCGGCGCGCGCGGGACCGATGCCTTTGACGTAGGTGAGTGGGGTAGCGAGATCCATGCGGGTCTCGAACACAAGTGTACACTGCCGAGGCAGGAGCGCTGGCGCCCTTACGCCCGCGTCAAACCTCGGTTACTTTGCCTAACTCCACGTTCGTCAGCGTAGCAATGGCTCCCGGAGCCACCAACACTTGCAGGCTGGCTCCCGCCGGCCGCGGGCCAGGCTCGACGGAGTTCTCCTGCTGCGGGCTGGCCGTCTCGAGATATCGAAACCTCGCTCCTGGCCACTTCACGCCAATTTTCTGCGCTATTTGAGAACGGTTGAGCAGAATCAGCGTCCGCTCGCCGCCAGCGCCGCTGAACGCCGTCGCCAGCACGTGCGGGTTGGAACTCGCCGCCTTCACCCGCTTCATGCCTGCGCACACGCGGCGTGTGTAGGCGCCGAAGACCCGCAACTGGTGGCTGGATGCCACCGGCTTCAACCCATGCTCGGGATCGGGCACCAGCAAGGTCCGCGTCCATCCGTAAGACGGCTGAACCACATTGAGCAGGGTCCAGCAATACATCACGCCGCACGCGTCCAACTGGGTGAGCACCTTGTGATAGAGCTGCCCCATCGCCAGCGCGACCCGGTAAGCGCGCGTCTGATACGCCCCGTTATTGACGCACAATTCCACGGCGAAGAACGGCTTGTCTCCGATCGCATCCCGCAACTGAGTCAAGCGCGCGTCGAAGCCGTCGGGCGAGTGAAAATAATCCTGGTAATCGTAGAGGTTCGATGCGGAGTAATCGATCGTCTTCCACACCGCCGGGTCTTGCCGGAACGCCTTAGCGGCCGCGACGCCACCGAGGGAGAACGCGGCGTTGTGCATGTGTATCTTGACGTGCGCGAATCCAGCGGCGTCCAGCCCCCGCCGCAGCGCCAGTGCCATCTTCTGCCAGTTCTCCGGCGATTGCGTCACTTCGTTCTGAATCCCTACGATCTCGGGAGCGTGGCCGATCTTGTCTCGCGAAACCTGGCAGTACCGCACCATGGCCGTCACATAGGCTTCGATCTCGGGAGCGTCCGTCAGTTTGCCCGCGGCATCGCGCGCCCTGGCCCACGGCGGCAGTTCCCAGAATTCGAAGATCACCTTTCCGCCCAGGCGCCGCACCCGCCGCATGTACTCGAAATCGCTGGTCTCGCAGTTCGGAAAGTTGTCGCCATAGTAGTGCGGCGAGGCATCTTGCGGCCGGTCCCAGTTGGTCATCTCCCGATTCAGCAGCGCGCCGGTTGGATACTCGCGATGCAGCAGCAGGTTGTACTCGGCGAGGATACGCCACCACTCCCTGGCGCCCGGCGGACTCAATTCCGCGAAGGCGGGAGGCGTAGTCGTGCCGCCCCAGCCGAGTATTTCTTGGAACCCCACCGCCTCGTCGACGTCCACTGTGGCTGCTTCCACGGCCGGCGGAAGCAGCCTTCCGCGCACCGACCCATCCCCACCGGCGAAGGCCAATTGGTGACGGTTCACATCCAGAGGCGCGTTGGAAGAGAGCGCCTCTTTCCCGTTCAACAGAACCCGCACCGTCAACCGGTAGTCGGCCACCACCGTGATGGCCTTCAGTTCTCCGCCATATTCAACGCTGGACTCTTCCCAGAGGCCCTCCGGATGGCGGCCCAGGCGGGGTTGCACCGGCGGCACCTTGCTCAGCCCCGGCGAGTCGTAATAGCGGACCGCCAGGCGCGCCTTGCCGCCGCCCGCTTCTACCGTGAAGCCTCCGCACGGTCCCGTAAAAATCCACTGCAACTGCGGCTTTTCACCGCCCCAGCCGTCGATCTCCAGGGTCCGCTCAAACAGCGCGGGCAGCCATTCCGCGAAGTACTTGCGTGGCGCCCAGGGTACGGTCCACTTGGTCCGCGGCGATGGAGGGCCGGGAAGCTCGAAATGATCGCCGCCGGCCGAAGATCCTTTCCATGGAGGCAGGTCCACTCGGACTGGGTTCGCCGGATCGCTGCGCTGCTGCGCCGCCAACGCCGATGCCGAGAGCACCGCTCCGGAAAATGTGCGCCGCGAAAACTGATTCATCGAACCTCCTGCGTTCGTCTTGCGTGCCGACTGCGCCTGACTGGACCCGGTGGCTCTACGATAATACATCTCTTGCAGTGTCCAGACGGCCGCGTCCGCTCCAGGCATTTTCATGTTGCCGGAGAACCAGGGGGCGATCCTGAACCTTGAGGAGGTGGCAGATCGACCTGCCGCCTCGGCCTTTTGTGCTGTAAGAGCCCCGACAGTTGGAACAGGGAGGTGCGATGATCGAGACCACCCAAACGATTCAAAGATACCACGATGGAAATCGGTTATAGTACCGAATTACCACAAACTTACCAGAAGCCAAAATGGTACCGATCGGACTAGTCTAAGTCAGCAACTTCAGGCATTCTAACAACAAATGGGATGCGAACTGAGGGACGAACTCGGGAGCCAATACTTAGCCGCTCTTAATCTGGTGCGCAGGGCGCAGCACTGCCTCAATTACGCCGTGACGAATACCAACATCGAGTGTGCCAACACGGAACTGCGCCGGGCTGAGCGGTACCGGCTCGATGCACTTCACGAAATCATCGAGCACTGCGACAGCCACGACTGCGCCACGCCGGAGATGGAAGAGATCTGCGGGCATTCGCTCGGGTCGGGCAAACGGGCGGTGGCGTGATGTTCCCGGCCACCGGACTTTACGTGGCTTGCGGGGTTGCGGCAATGCTGGTGCTCGGCGGCATTGTCCGGGCACAGTACAAGCGCGTGCGCCGCCTTCAGGCGGCTCCGTGTGGGCTGGACCCCACGCCGTCTAAAGGGCCAACCGAGTTCGCTCTGGTGAAAAAGCGGTCCGACCGTGTCGGTTCCGCCCTGCGCGCCTGGTCCATCGAGCGCGCTGAGGCTGATTTAGTCGTGCCTTCGCGGCCGGCCGAAACCGAACGCGCAACCGTACCCGAACCGATGCCGGAAGTGCAGGCCACGAATTACTCGGTGCAAACCAAGCCCCTGGTTGAGGCGCCTCCTGCGCGGGACCATTCCGTGTGGGGGGATTCTTCGGACTGGATGCCCGAGCCAGAACCGGCCAGTGAGCCGGCCGCCAAGCAAGATGAGTTCGCCAACAGGCCGTCCGCCATCGAGGATGAATTCGCCAGTGAGCCGGCAGCCAAGCAGGATAAATTTTCGAGCGAGCCGAACAATGCTGAGGAAGATCGGTTCACGCCGCCATCGAATGCGCCCCTGTCGCAGAGTGCCGATTACTACGAGACCCTTCAGATCAGCCCCAACGCCGACCCAGAGACGATTCACAGGGTTTACCGCATCATGGCGGCGCGCTTTCATCCGGACAACCCTACCACAGGCAGTCTGGAGCGCTTCCTCCTGCTGCGCGAGGCTTATCAGACGCTCAGCGATCCGGAACTGCGCGCAGAGTACGATTCCAGCCGCCAGAACTGGCAGACCCAACCGCTGCCCATCTTTTGGCAAAAGTCCTTCGTGGATGGAATTGAGGGCGAAACCAACCGCCGCCTGGGCGTGCTCTCGCTGCTGTACCAGCGCCGCCGGATCAGCGAAAGCAAGCCGGGAGTTTCGGTGATGGAACTGGAGCAGCGGATGGCGTTCCCGCGCGAGTACCTGAACTTCACACTCTGGTACCTCCGATCGAAGGGGTATGTCACGGTGATGCAAGACAACTCTGACTGCGCGTTGACCAGTTCGGGCGTCGACTACGTGGAGAGCGGCTCGAATTCGAACAAAGTGATTCGGGAGTTGCTGACAGCCGGAACCGGCGAGGGATACACGCAGCCGTGGGTTCGTCCGAAAGTTGTGGCTTTCCCGAGAACCGCAACCAGAGCCCGGGTGGAAGGCCCGCGCCGAATCCAGCGTCGCAGACAAGCCGGCCGCCGTTAAACGGCTGTCAGGAAATAACTAGTTCAATCGCCGGCAACCGCTCCCTTCGGAGTGCCCTCTGGGCCCGGATCTGAACGCATCGGAGCCGCCCCGGTAGAGCGTTGCGGCCGCCACAATTGCGCCAGGTGTTTCCGAAACAGCTCGGGCGGCTCGTTATAGAGCCGTTGGCCGAGCGCGAGGGCCTTACGGCGTAATTCGCATTGCAGTGCGACGATCAAGTCGCGGCAGACGTTGACCTCCTTCGGCTTTCGATCGGCCGAAGCCTCGGCCGCCAGGCGCGCCGAGAGCACTTCCAGGTTGTGATGCTCGCCCAGCCACCTTTCCAGCTCCTTAAGGCTCCTTTCTCGAGCGCGCGTGGCGGCATTCCAGCGATTTTCCAGCAGGCGGAGGTGATACCAGTGATCCTTCACCCGTTTGCGCCATTCATGACAGTATTCCGGCTGCGCGTGGCGGCGGGCGGCCGCCAACCCAGCGCGGCCGCGGCGGTAAGCCGTTTCCATGCCTGGCGCCAATGCCACCGGCCCGTCCATCACCAGCCGCCACCGGCCGACGCGGGCTGAGGCCGCCAGCAGCGCATCCGCCGCCCGGCGCATCGCGCCGGTCATACGAGGTCCCCTCTGCTGCCGCCGCTGGTTTTCGGCCAAGCCACGCCGTATCGCCGCCAGCGCTCGTGCAGATCGATCGTCTTGATGATGGCCGCCAAGCTGGTCGAGTGTTTCGATCATCACGGTCCCGTCGCGGTATACCGAGAGCCGCTGCGCCACGTCGCGCAGCCGCCGGTTTTCGATTTGGTACGTGCCGCCCAGCTCGCCCCGCATGAGGCGCAGGATGGCTCTGACCTTCTTGACGGATTTGCGCGCTTCGTGGATGGCGTCGTCGCGCGTGCGAGTGGTGGCTTGGCGGAGACCGCCGGCGGCGGCAGAGAGCTCCTCGCGCGCAATGCGGCGCAGCCCCTCACGCACCGATTCGCCGGGTTGCAAACAATAAGCCACCGACAGGTCCTGGTATCAGCATAAGGCACCGGTGATAAAATCACTATCTTAGGGCCGGAACCAGTGGGTGGAAACGATGGGTCCCGGCAGTTCAACGCCAACACAGGGAAGCGTCGTGGTTACCCCGAAATGTCTGCTGCCCGGCGCGATTTTACTGTGTCCGGCCTTCCTTTGGCTTGGTTGGTTTGACTCCCGGATCTCGGCGCAATCCGGCGCGTCCAGCTTCGCCCCCTATAAGTGGGAACCGGTTCGCATCGTGGCGGGCGGTTACATCCCGGGCCTGATCGCACATCCCACCCAGCCCGGCCTGATTTATGCACGTACCGACATGGGCGGCGTTTACCGCTGGAATCCGGCCACCGAGCAATGGATTCCGCTGCTCGATTTCAACGCGCCGAGCGATTACAATTTGCAAGGTCCCGAGATCGTCGCGGTCGATCCTACCGATGCCAACCGCCTCTACATCGCGGCCGGCATGTACATCGGCAACCAAACGGCGATGCTGGTTTCCGCCGATCAGGGCGCCACGTTCAGCACGTACCCGGTTTCATTTGCTATGGGCTCCAACACTGACGGGCGGTCCGTGGGCGAGCGCCTGGCGGTGAATCCGTTTAACCCCAGCGAACTCTTCATGGGCACCCGCCAGCAAGGGCTGTGGAAGAGTGAGAATTACGCCCAAACTTGGGCCCGGGTGAGCAGTTTTCCGATCCAGAACTCCAGCGATAGCTTTGGCGTGCATTGGGTGCTGTTCGATCCGGCGAACTCCGGCACCATCTATGCCGGCGTCAACACAACATCGTCGATCTATAAGAGCACTGACGACGGCGCAACCTGGAAGGCACTGCCCGGCCAGCCGCTGTCCTGGCCTTACAGCGTAAGCGGCGGGACGCACGCTCCGGCGCCGATGCGCGCGGTTCTGAATCCGGACCGTAATCTCTATGTTACGTACGGCGACTATCCCGGACCCAACGGCATGAACTACGGCCTGGTGGAGAAGTTCAATCCCTCCGCCGGCACGTGGACGAACGTCACCCCGCCGCTCGATACCAAGGACGGGAATCGTCGCAGTACGGCGGATTCTGCGGCATCAGCCAGGACCCGAACCGCCAAGGCACGGTGGCCGTTGCCACGCTGGACCGCTGGGGCCCGGTGGACACGGTTTACATCACACATGATGGCGGCGGCACGTGGATCGATCTCGGCGCTATCACCTCCGCTGGCGGCGTCGACGGTCCGCAGGGAGGCAACTTCTACTTCGGTCCTTCGGTGTTCATGCCGATCTCACCCTGGCTGAGTTGGGGCGGCACGAACTATCCTTCGTCGCCACAGCCTTCGGCGAAGTTCGGCTGGTGGATGTCGTCACTCTTGATCGACCCGGTCAACCCCGATCACCTGATGTTCGCTACCGGCGCATCGGTCTTCGCCACTGACAACGTTTCTGTGGCCGATTCCGGCCAGGCCCCGACGTGGTATGTGCAGGCGCTCGGCATCGAGCAGACTCCGGTGACGGCCTTGATCAGTCCCACCCAAGGCGCTCACCTATTGAGCGGCGTTGGCGATATTGGCGGCTTCCGGCACGACGACTTCGCCATCTCGCCCGCGGGCGGCATGTACACCAATCCGTTGACGAGCACTACTGGCAGCATGGACTGGGCGGGGCAAAACCCCCAGTTCATAGCCCGCGTTGGTGTGCCCGACAATGCTTCGACCAGCCCGTGTAACTACGGCGGGTACTCGACCGACGGCGGCACCACCTGGCAGCCATTCGATGTTTGTGCGGCCGGCGCCAGCAATGGCACCGGAGCGATTGCGGTGGACGCGAGCGGAACCGTAATGATGTGGACCACCTCCGGCGGCTCCAACGCGCCGCAGTATTCCACCGGCAACGGCGGCGGCTGGAGTGTGACCAGCGGCCTTCCCCGCCTGCTGACGCCGGTGGCGGACAAAGTGACGCCGAAATTGTTTTATGCCTTCGACGGCGCCAACTTCTACAGCACAACGACCAGTGGCGGGAGGGTCTTCACGAAGGTGAATCAGACCAACTTCCTCTCCGGCGCGCCGGCGAACGTGCCGGTGGCCAACTTCGCGCGCGCCGGCGACCTGTGGCTGCCGCTCGGCGGCTACGGTCTTTTTCATTCCACCAATGGCGGCGCCACCTGGAAGCAAGTGACTGGCGTTTTGCAGGCGAACCAGGTTGCCGCCGGTAGGGCCAATCCCCGGGCGCGCACGGGAGTGCAATCGATCTTCCTTTACGGCGCGATCTCGCCGGCGAACACAGTCGCTATTTATCGTTCCGACAACAACGGATCGACCTGGGTGCGCGTCAATGACAATGCGCATCAGTATGGCGGCCCTTCGGTGATGGCGGCCGATCTGCGCGTGTTTGGCCGGGTCTACCTCGGCATGAATGGCCGCGGCATCGTCTACGGCGACATCCTCAGCAACCCGCTGGGCGGCAGCCACGCGGGCCCGATGTAAGGCACTCGCAGACTGGATGGCGTGCCGCTCAGTGACTAATGACTGAGCGATGCCGGTGTGCCGGCCAACGACTCCGCCTTGCTGAACCTTGGCCAGTTGAAGGCGTAGAGCGCCACCAGGCCGAAGCAGAACATCGGTACGATGAAACCGCGCGACATATCGAACTTGTCCGCCACGTAGCCCATCAGTTTCGGGAGGATGGCGCCGCCCATGATCGCCATCACGATAAACGAAGAGGCTTTCTTGGCCCGCGCGCCAAGGCCGAAAATGCCCAGCGCGAAAATCGTCGGGAACATGATCGACATGAAGAAATAGCTCAGGAACACGCAAGCGACCGAGAGCCAGCCGAGCTTGGCGAAGACCAGCAGCGTGGCGGCGACATTCAAGAGGGCATACAATCCCAGGATTTTGTGCGCCGCGAATCTCTTGAGCAGGCCGGCGCCGGTAATGCGGCCGATCAGAAAGCACACAAAACCCAGCGATGCCATGTTGGAAGCGCCTTTATCGCTGATGGCGAGGACGCCCGCGTGGTTGGTTTCGAACCAGCCCAGCAGCCAGTCGTGCAGGAAGCCGGAGTGGGTGGCGAGCCTAGTCATGGCGGCGTCCCAGGAGGAGGGAATGGCCGGAACTTCCGCCGTCATGTAGTTGATGAAGAAACTGAAAATGCCGGCTTGGGCCGCCACGTAGAAGAACTGGGCCGCGACTGCGAACACGAAGTGCGGGTGCGACCAGATGGAATGCGAAGCCTGCGTCGAGGAATCGTCCAGACGATAATCGTCGCCGGTTTTGATATCGGGAATCCGGGCAAAGAAGAAGATGACCGCGAGGACGATGACGACCACCGCGATGACCGCGTACGGAATGTAGAGAGTCTGGTTGCCCGTGCTGCGGCCCGCGGCGTCGCGGCCGTAGAAGAACACGCTTCCGATGATGGGGCCGCAAATCCAGCCGACGCCGTTGCAGGATTGGGCGATGTTAATACGCGTGGCCGCGTACCGCCGGGCGCCCAGCACGGTCGTATAAGGATTGGCGATGGTCTCGAGAAACGTGAGACCGGAGGCGATAGCGCAAACCCCGGCCAGGAAAGCCACGAATGCCATGGTGGGCGACACATGCCCTTCGTGGACCAGCGAATTGATATGGGTGGCGGGAATAAACCAGAACCCGCCCAGCGCGACAATCAGCAGCCCGGCGACGATGCCGGCTTTGTACCCCAGTTTGCTCGCCAGCCAGCCCGCCGGAACCGACATCGTGAAATAGCCGAGATAGTGCGCGAACTGCACCCAGGCGGACTGCGACTTAGTCAGGCTCAACTCTTCCTGAAAGTGTTTGTCCATCACGTCGATCATTCCGTTGCAGATTCCCCACAGCAGAAACAGGGAACTGACCAGGAGGAAGGTGAACAGCAGGTTGCTGCCATCCTCGGACAGGAACATGCTCTTCTGATTTGTGCGCATGGTATCTATGAAAGGCGCAAGGCCGCGATCTGGGCCGCGCAGCCGGCGCGCGACCCAAGCCATTGTAGCAACAGGTTGCCATGGGCATGGCCGGCGCGCAACAGGGTCAGCGCGGGAAGTGGCGGCTTGCGTTCGCTGAACTCTTCGCTCACCAGGTCGCGCACGCGGCGTACATCGCCCGATCCCGCCACGAACGCGCGAATCTTGAGCACGGAACGTTAGCCGCCGCCGGATTGCCCGTGGGGACGGGCCGGCAACTCGGCGAGCAGTGGCAGCACTTGCGTGCGCTCTCTTTTTTCGAGCGCTTGTCTTCTACGGGCGGTGCGGCGGCACTGGCGGCAACCGCGGCCAGCGTCGACAAGATGATCCACTGTGGCGGGCGCGGCTCGCGCATAGAACTTGGATTGTAGCAGGGGGGTGCGGGCGAGCTGGATTACCAATGTCGGGGACGGCCGACGAAACGACACTCGGCAGATCTCATTTTGGAGTTTCGTAGCTTCGAATCTGACTTTAGGGCATCAAAGGGTTCCCGCCTGTGCTACACTTACCGGGAACTGGGGGCCGAAATTGAAGTCCCAGTCAAGCACGGCTGCCGAACGGCGCAGCTCAATTTCGAGTGGAAGACCTGGATGGCTAGCGTCGCCTGGACCAGACCTTCCGCCGCGAGGAGCAAGTACCCCGGCAGGGTGCAGTCGCGGAACGACGGCTACGCCGGTAGCCACCATCAGCACGGCTGCGATTTGCCACTCTCCGGAGATGCGATGGATGCCGTCATCCGGTCATCGCATCTACCCGGCTGCATTGGGCGCCCAGCGGAAATCTTGGCGCACGTTTGTAAGGAGAAAATGAGCGTACAATATTCCACCTACACCGACATAGTCGTTGACGGCTCTAAGGAATACCAGGCCAAGGTGCTTGGATGTCTGACAGTGATCGAGAATAGCTGGCCTTCGGGCCAGGCATTTCTCGCGGCGATCAATAGCACGAAGAAACGCGTGACGATCGGACCGCGTGAGGTTGGCGCCCTGAGCAATTACTGCAAAGCGTTGGCAAGGGGCAATTTTACTCTATTCACGCAAGCCATCATAGACAATGACGGCGATGCTTTCAGGAGCGCATTGCGCGCGTCGCTGGACACCGCGAAAAAGGCCGGTGTGACCGCCTTGTTCATTGCCCGGCAATTGACGACCGGCCTCCTGCCGGTCACTTACGATACCAAGCAAAACGTGGGCAAGCCGAATTCGCCGCCGGAATTCTTTTACACCAAGTCCACCGACAACCTGGCGATTCTGAACGAACTGGTCAGCGGCGCGCGAACCCTGGCTCGCCTGCCCGAAGGTTGGGCCAACGCCTTGCAGCGGCTGCTGCGTCCCTGGCTGCCCGCAGGGCGCGGCTGTGCGTGCACCATCGGGTTCGATCCGGACCAGACCTATCCGGCCGATCCCGATCCGGCACGAAGGAACCGTCCGCCGATCATCGGATTGGCGCATGAAATGGTGCATGCGTGGCGTGCAACCAGGGGCAGAGAATTGCATGTGGTGGCCGGCAGGTTCGACATTGAGGAAGCGATTGTGGTCGGTCTCGCGCCGTTCAACTTCGAACCGTACTCGGAGAATCTGTTCCGGACGCAGTTCCAGGACAAGAACCTCAATCTGCGGGAAACCTACAGTTGGTTGCCGGGTTCGGGAAGAGCGGTGCCGACGAGCGGGTAATTCCACTGCGGACGCGCTGAGGACGCCGAGAGAAGGCCACCGGAGCCGGGTATGCGAAAGGTACGCCGCCGCGGATTGCCCGTGGTGACGGGAGGCAGCGCGACCGGCAGTTGCAGCACTCGCGTGCGTTCTTCTTTTTCGAGCTCTTGTCCTGAACGGGCAGTTGAGCGGTGCGTGCGGCAACCTCGGCCAGCGTCAGCAAAATGATCCACTGCGGCAAGCGCGGTACGCGCATAGAGCCTGGATTGTAGCAGAGGGGCGAAGGGGAGCCGGAGTCTGAAGCCTCACGTGGCCCATTGGCCTTCCTTGGTGCACAAAAAGCGCCCCGTGCGACCCGGCTCATGAGGGTACAATTCGTTGTGTCTGTCCGTAAAGGACTCGGCCCAGAAGACAGAATGAAACCAGTCGTACCCACGAACTCTTAGCAGGGCTTTTCCGGCATCCCCTGCGTCACCATACCCGTAAGCATCATAAAGAAGCAGAATAATGTCCCGGCACTGTTCTGGCACGCCCTTCTGTTCGAGCTTCGAGCGTTTGCACGACACCGCGTGTTGCATTAGGGCAGTTAGTTCGTCTTGCGCCTCTCCTTCCCATTTGGCGCCGAGAAATCCGTGGGTACTCCCTTTCCTCCGGGCGTTGTCGATGCCTTTAACAGTAGCTTCCTCGGCTATGCTGGTTTCCTCAACAGCGAACGTCTTACCGTCAATAGACAGCCAGAAATCAGGAGGATCGTCTCCCCGCGCAACCTTCCGATGCTGGACGTCTTGACAGCCACACCGTTCTTTGAGGTAGTGGACAAGCGAATCAATTGAGACGTTTTCGTGGTCAAGTCTATTAGACTTTGACATAAGGAAATCCGACCGCTATGTCGCCGATTCGATCCCGCCCCACCGATCTCCCCGCGGCCCTGTCTAACTTGCCAATTTCTCGAACTGCGTAATTCGCACTTCGCGATCTTCGAAGATGGCGCGGATATCGAGGCGACCGCCCATAGCTTCGATGTAGTCGGCCAAGGCGCTGACACAGATGTCGGACCGGTGTTCGAGCTTCGAAACCCCTCCCTGATTGATTCCGAGGACTCCGGCGCGTTGCAACTGCGTCATCTCTTGCGCTTTTCGCAATTGGCTGAGCGGCATAGCGGCAAGACTTTTCTGGAACCGTTGTTCGATCCTCCGTTGCCGGTCAGGCGGCATCGCTTCCAGCAACTCCCGAAAATACGAGTGGGCATCAGATGCTTCCCGCCAACAGTATGCCACGTACGGAATATCCCTGGATACGGGCAAGCTAAAGCATGCCCCACCCAATATGGTATGGTGTGGATGGATGGACGCTTTGCTACAGCTCGATCATGGGTCGGAGGTGCCGCTTTACCGCCAATTGTATGAGCACTTTGCGGAGAGGATTCGCTCCGGCGAACTGGGGATTGGCGAGCGGCTGCCAGCCACTCGGGAATTGGCTGGTTCACTTGGACTGAACCGGACTACCGTGGCTGCGGCTTACGAAATGCTCGAGGCCGAGGGCATGATCGCGGGCAGGGTGGGGAAGGGCAGCTTCGTCACGTCGGCGACGGTGGCCGGCGAGCTGGCAGGCCGGGGACCCGCCTCACAGCGTGGGGTGCGTTGGGGAGCGTTGCTGGAGCGTAGCGAGACTGCGCCTACATCGACGGCTCTCGGTCGGGAGACCATCAGCTTCGCCACCTCGTGGCCGTCGCGCGAGCTGTTTCCCTTGGACGAATTTCGCTTGAGTTGCGCGGCGGTGACGGCGCGGGCGGATCTGGCGGACATTTTGCAGTTGGGATCGCCGGCCGGTTACGAACCGCTGCGCCGGTACCTGCTCGCGGAAGCGCACCGGAAGGGTGAAGCGGGCGCGGCGGACGATCTGTTGATCACCAATGGTTGCCAGCAGGGGCTCGACCTGGTGGGGCGCGTGTTGCTGCGGCCGGGCGACGCGGTTGCCGTCGAGGATCCGGTCTACCCAGGGCTGAAGAGCCTGCTCACGGGGATGGGCGCGCGCCTGGCGGCGGTTCCGGTCGGCACCAACGGGATGGAGATTCCGCGCCTGGTGCGAGTGCTAGAACGCGAGCGGCCGAAACTGATCGTGGTGACGCCGGACTTTCAGAACCCCACTGGCGCTACGCAGCCGTTGGCGGCGCGGCGCGGGCTGCTGGAAGCGGCGCGGGCGGCCGGCGTGCCGGTGGTGGAGAACGATCCGTATAGCGAGTTGCGATATGAGGGGCAGCCGCTGGCGGCGCTCAAGCAACTCGACGAGCATGGCGGGACGGTGCTGCTGCGCAGTTTCTCGAAGGCCAGTTTTCCGGGGCTGCGGGTGGGCTGGGTGGTTGGCCCGAAACCGCTGCTCGACCGGTTGCGCCATGCCAAGGAAGCGGCCGATCTGCATAGCGATCAGCTTTCACAGGCTGTGTTGCTCGAATTCGCCGAGTCCGGCCGGTTGGAGGCGCATCGAAGGCGGCTGCTCGAAGCGGGCGGGGAACGGTTGCGCGTAACCCTGGAAGCCTGCCGCGAATTTCTGCCGCCCGGCACGAGATGGACGCGGCCGGAGGGCGGCATGAATCTGTGGGTGAGCCTGCCGGAGCCGTTGGATGCCGGTGAAATGCTGCCGCGCGCGCAGAAGCTGGGCGTGGCGTACTTGCCGGCGCGCTATTTTGCGGTGTCGCGCCAGGAGCCGGGCGGGTTGCGATTAAGTTTCGCGGGACTGGCGCCGCAGCAGATCCGCGACGGCCTGGCGATCATCGGGAAGTTGGCGGCGGCGGAACTGGCGAGTGCGCATCCCAGCGGCGAGCCGGCTCCGGCGATGGTGTGAGCAGTGTGGGGAAATAGGTTTGACAGCGGTTGGCACAGTGTTGTTGGCGAGTCCTAAGGAAGGAAGAAAAGCCGAGACGACTCTCGGCTCTGCAGGCTGAACAGCCTGCGCCACGGGGGAAAAGCCATGTTTGAGTTTACGAGCGAAAGTTTTCGAGTGAAGGTCGGGCTGGCGGAGATGCTGAAGGGCGGCGTCATCATGGACGTCACCAACGCCCAGCAGGCCAAGATCGCGGAGGATGCGGGGGCATCGGCGGTGATGGCGCTGGAGCGCGTGCCGGCCGATATCCGCAAGGAAGGCGGCGTGGCGCGGATGGCCAGTATCGCCATCATCGAGAAGATCATGCAGACGGTCAGCATCCCGGTGATGGCCAAGGCGCGCATAGGCCACTTCATGGAGGCGCGCATTCTGGAAGCGCTGGGCGTGGATTACATCGATGAAAGCGAAGTGCTGACGCCGGCCGACGAAGAGCACCACATCGCGAAGAGCGATTTCAAAGTGCCGTTCGTGTGCGGCGCGCGCAACCTGGGCGAAGCGCTGCGGCGGATCGCCGAAGGCGCAGCCATGATCCGCACCAAGGGCGAAGCCGGCAGCGGCAACATCGTGGAAGCGGTCCGCCACATTCGCACCATCGTCAGAGAGATGAAGCAGCTCACAATCCTGGGCAAAGAGGAGCTGGTGCACCAGGCCAAGGAGCTGCAAGCGCCGCTCGAACTGGTCGAGTGGGTGGCCGCGCACGGCAAGCTGCCGGTGCCGAATTTTTCGGCCGGCGGAATCGCGACTCCGGCGGATGCGGCGCTGGTGATGCAACTCGGCGCGGAGGCGGTTTTCGTCGGTTCGGGGATCTTCAAGTCGTCCGACCCATCGGCGCGCGCAGTCGCCATCGTCCAGGCAGCCAAAAACTTCGAGAATCCGGAAAAGCTGCTCGAGGCCAGCCGCGCGCTGGGCGACGCCATGCCCGGCCTCGACATCGCCAAGCTGCCGGAGGGCGAGCTGCTGCAAACCAGGGGCTGGTAATGAAGAAAGTGGGCGTGCTTTCGCTGCAGGGCGACTTCGCCGCCCACGGCGCGGCCTTGCAGCGCGCCGGCGCAGAGCCCGTGTACGTGCGCCGCGCGGAGCAGTTCGCCGGTCTCGACGGGCTGGTGATTCCCGGCGGCGAAAGCACCACTATCCTCAAGCTGTTGCGTTACGATGGCCTGATGGCGCCGCTCGCGGAATTCGCCTGCCGCAAGCCCGTATTCGGCACCTGCGCGGGGGCGATTCTGATGGCGAGCCAGGTTTCCGCGCCCCCGCAGGAGAGCCTCGGGCTGATGGACATAGCGGTGGAGCGCAACGGGTACGGCCGTCAGGTGGACAGTCGCGTCACCTCCATCGAACCAGACGCGGAGTTCGAGCGCCGCACGTCGCCCGGCCCGCTGGAAGCCGTCTTTATTCGCGCTCCGATCATCCGCCGCGTTGGCAACAGCGCCAAAGTGCTGGCCCGCTACCGCGATGACCCGGTGCTGGTCGAGCAAGGCCCGCACCTGGCCGCCACGTTCCACCCCGAGCTAACTAGAGACGCGCGCGTGCATCGACTGTTCCTGGAAAAACTGTGAGTGACCACCGTACCCGCGTTCTATTCGTTTGTGTCGGCAATTCGTGCCGCAGCCAGATGGCCGAAGCCTTCGCGCGCGCGCTGGGCGCCGACGTGATGATTCCGGCCAGCGCCGGGCTGGCGCCCGCCTGGGATATCGCGCCCGATACCATACGCGCCATGGAGGAGAAGAACATCGTCCTGCGCGATCACTTCCCGAAGAGCTTGCAGAATTTGGCCCGCATCCGTTTTGACCTGGTTGTGAACATGTGCCAGCGCCCGCTTCCGCTGCAGACGCCTGTGCGTCTCCTGGAATGGGAAATTCCCGACCCGATCGGGATGACCTACCAGGAGCATTGCCAGGTCCGCGACGAAATTGCACGCAAGGTTGTGGAGCTGATCGAGGAACTGCGCCACGAACCGAAGCCGCCGCAGTTCCGCGGGCAAGGCTCGGGCTACGTGCCGCTGTGAGGTGCCGGCTCGTCCTTGACTTTCGCGGCTCTGGTAATTTATTCTGACGATTCGCTTTGGCCGATCGGCCGCTACCCAAATGGGGGATCTTTCGCGCTCGGCACCGGAATCCGTGGAGAGGTCGCTCGATTCCACCTTGGACAGCGTGGACCATGCCGAGGACCTGGCCGTAGGCCTGGCGCGGCGGGCCGGTTTCGATGAGGAAGACCTGATGAAGATCGGGCTGGCCGTGCGAGAGAGCATGGTCAATGCGGTAGTGCATGGCAACCGGTACAACACGAACAAGAAGGTGCGCTTTTCAGCCAGCATGAGCGGCAGCCGGTTCACGGTGCGGGTCGCCGACGAAGGGGAAGGTTTCGATTATGTCAACCTGCCCGACCCGCTGACGCCGGAGAACCTGCTGCGCACATCCGGCCGCGGCATTTTTCTGATCCGGTCGTTCATGGACGATTTTCAGGCCCGGCGCTTGCAGCCGGGAGGAACCGAAGTGACTTTAGTGAAGTTTGCGGCGTCTAAGTAGATTCTCGAAGAATTCCAGGAGGCTATTCAGTGAGCGTTAAGTTGAATACTCGGCAAGTGGGCGACGTCTCCGTGGTGGACGTGGCCGGGCGAATTACTCTCGGCGAAGGGTCCAGTGCGCTGCGCGAAACCCTGCGAGACATGGTGGGCAAGAACCAGAAAAAGATTCTGCTCAACCTCGGCGAGGTTTCCTACATCGACAGCTCGGGCATCGGCGAGCTGGTATCGGGCTTTACCACCGTGACCAACAACGGCGGGCAGTTGAAGCTGCTCAACCTGAACAAGCGGGTGAAGGACCTGCTGCAGATCACCAAGCTGTATACGGTCTTCGACGTTCACGGCGACGAAGCCCACGCCATTCGCAGCTTTACGTGAGCGGGTGTGGGGCCGGCGGCGGTGAGGGCAGCCGAACTTCCGGTGGTTTGATCTCGCGAATGCTTAATGGTTTTCCGAGCATAACCGATTAGACTAAGGGAAGAGCGCTACGAGCCGAACTATGAAGGCACCTGCGGGTAACCTCGCGCCTATCGTGCAGCGCCGATCCGGGAAGCTGCGGCTGACGGAGCGGCGTTATCCTCGGGTGCGCGGCTCTATGACGGAGCCCCTGCTCCTGAGCGACGAGCGGTGGCGCGGTGCCAAGCTCTTGGAATCGGGCAAGCACGAGGCTCAAGCGCTGGCGCTCACATTTGTTGGGGATCTCCGGCTCACATTCGCACGCACTTTCTGCGCCGAGGCGGTTAGGGCATACTGGATCGAGATCCAACGCAGCGGTGGAGACCCGTGGCCCCTGCCAACGGCGACGTTCACGGCCGGAGGGCGGTTGAAAGAGCCCGCATTGTCGCTGGCGAGGCGAATGGGTGTAGCTGGTGCGGAATTGGACCTGTGCACTGCCAGCTATCTGATTGGCGTGATCTATACGGCAATGATGCCCGAGGATGCGCGGTCGCGGTGGGGGAGTTACTATACGCCGCCCGGGCTGGCCGAAAGACTCATGAATCTGGCGGCGCAGGCTGGGGTGGATTGGAGACGCTGCCGGGTGATCGATCCGGCCTGTGGAGGCGGTGCTTTTCTGGCGCCCGTGGCCGCGAGAATGGCGTCGGCGAGTGCCGACTTGCCCGCTCACCAGATCGTCCGAGCGATTGGCGAGCGTCTCCGCGGCACCGAGATCGATCCATTCGCCGCATGGACCTCCCAGGTGTTCCTTGAGGCTGCAGTGATGGACGTCTGTCGTGCGGCGAAACAGAGGCTTCCGCAGATTGTTGGCGTTGGTGACAGCTTGCTACAGGACGTCGCGGATACGTACGATCTGGTGATCGGAAATCCGCCGTATGGCCGGGTCACCCTCAGCCGGGAAGTGCGCGAGCGGTATCGCCGGAGTCTGTACGGTCACGCAAATCTCTACGGACTCTTCACCGATTTGGCCGTGCAAATGACGCGTCCAGGCGGGGTGATCGCGTTTGTCACGCCTACGAGTTTCCTGGCGGGCGAGTATTTCAAGTCTTTGAGGCACTTGCTCGCGACAGAGGCGCCTCCCGCGAACCTGGATTTCGTCTCAGTCCGTAAGGGCGTCTTCGACGACGCTCTGCAAGAGACCTTGCTTGCAACATACAAGCGCGGCGACCGGAACACGAGCGCTTCAGTTCACTTTATTTCGCCTACTGGTTATTCCGACGTCGTCGTGCAGCCTGCTGGCCGATTAGTTTTGCCGAGTTCTACGGGCGGCCCCTGGATGGTCCCCCGGAGCTCCGATCAGGAAGCTCTGATTGCTTTCCTGCGGCGGATGCCACACCGCTTGAAGAACTATGGCTATGAGGTGAACACCGGGCCTCTGGTCTGGAATCGGCACAAAGGCCAGTTGACCCGGCATCCTTCGCCTGAAACCTTGCCACTAATATGGGCCGAATGCGTCGCGCCGTATGGTAGGTTCGTTTTCCGAGCCGCCAAAAAGAACCACGAACCCTTCTTTAGGCCGCGACCTGGCGATGACTGGTTGATCTCCTACAAGCCTTGCGTTCTGGTGCAGCGCACGACGGCCAAGGAACAGAGCCGGCGATTGATAGCGGCGGAACTCCCCAACAAGTTTCTTCGGCTTCACCCGGCCGTAGTGATTGAGAATCACCTGAATATGATCCGACCGACTAACGGGGGTCCCCGCGTGTCACCCGCCGTGTTGTGCACGCTTCTGAACTCGGACATTGTCGACAAGGCATTTCGGTGCTTGAGCGGGAGCGTCGCGGTATCGGCATACGAGCTGGAGGCTCTGCCATTGCCGCCGCCTGAGGAGCTTTCAAACCTGACGAGACTTGTGCAGGAACGGGCCAGCCGCGACGTCATCGAGCGGGCCTGTGCCGAGCTGTTCCATGCGTAGCGGCCCTATGGAGATTCCCCTCCCGAAACTGGTCGCCGTCGCCGATATTCAGAAGCGTTTGTTGGAAATCTTTCCCGAAGGAACGCCGAACCGTGGCTATTGTACCCGCGAAATCGCCGCCAAAACCGTATTCGTGATGCTGTATGTCGGATCTGTTGAGGGCCTGGGCTACCTTCGGCCGGATCAGGTGACTCGCATGAGCGACGCACAGGCCAAGAAATCCGACGACTCGGCGCGGCGGAGATGGGCAGCGGCGTCCTTGCAGAAGTCAGGAAACATCCGTGGCCGATGGTACGCGGTGAACACCCGCGAGCCGATTCGAGACGAGACCCTGAGGGAAGGCTTGGTGCGAGTTGGCGCGGCAATGGTGCGTAGTGATCTCCCCACCACATCGGCGGCGCCGCGGTACGCGCTCAAGACCTCGTTTGCAGCGCTGTTCGATCCGGGATTGCTGGGTGGGCATTTCGCCGATGCAGTCGCAAGATGGCAGCGTGAAAACCTGTCGGCCGGAGCACTGGCTCGCATTCAGTTGGTCGGAAAAGGGGCTACGCCGAACGTATCAGGCCTTCTGGTTACCTTTCCGAACGGGGAGACGCGGCGCCTTTCAGCGGGCCCGAGTTCTGTAATCACGAAGGCCGTGGTCGAGGACTTCTGCCCCCGTTTTTTGGAGGCGCCTGGAGTGATCTTCCTGAGCGAGAGCGGGAACAAGGTGGTTGCCCGCGATGAAGCTTTGGCGAAAGCAATTGGATTGGCTATTCCGCCGGACAAGTATCTGCCAGATCTCCTGCTCGTCGACATGGGGCCAGCCACTCCACTCCTGATCTTTGTGGAGGTGGTGGCCACTGACGGACCGATCAACGCTGCCCGAAAGAGCGCCTTCCTGGGAATCACTCACGCCGCCGGATTTGCGGATCAAAGCGTGGCGTTCGTGACGGCGTATCTTGACCGAGGCCGGCCTGCTTTTCGAAAAACCATTCCCGAATTGGCGTGGAATTCCTTCGCCTGGTGTGCATCCGAACCGGAACACATTATCGTCCTCCGCGAGGGCTGTGCCAATCGGAGTGCCCGGTTGTCGGAATTGTTGTAGGTGCGTTACCCGCCGCCGACGAACTGTACGATTTCGATCCGCGCGCCGGGTTCGACCACGGTGTCGCTCCACTGCGCTTGTTTGACGATGCGGCGGTCGAGTTCGACGGCCACCCGCGCGGGATCGAGTCCCAGGCGCCGCAGCAGATCCAGCAAGGTTTGTTGCGGGGCCACGGTGCGCGCTTCGCCATTGATGACTACGGGGATCTCCATCGCCGGTTGACACTCTACTTTTGCAACCATTATAGTCTAAGGTTAGGCCGCAGCTTCCCGAATCGTCATGCCAGAATCATACGCCGAACAGTACTTTCCTGTGCTGGTGCAGGCCTTGCTGGCCATGGCGCTTGCCGGCGGCTTGCTCACGGTTTCCTACCTGCTCGGCAAGCGCGTGCGCAACCGTGTGAAGGACATGCCTTACGAATCGGGCATGGTTCCCACCGGCGACGCGCGGCACCGCTTCAGCGTGAAGTTTTACCTGGTGGCGATGCTCTTCATATTGTTCGATATCGAGGCCATCTTTCTTTATCCCTGGGCGGTAGTGTACCGCGAGCTGAAGATGTTCGCGTTCGTCGAGATGCTGGTGTTCGTAGTGCTGATTCTGGCCGGTTTTTTTTACATCTGGAAAAAAGGTGCGCTCGATTGGTCCCCCGATTCCACCGCGGACCGTAAACGGTAACGACTGCTATGCTGCCCGATCCATTGCGCGAACACGCTCTGGCTCTTGCCGTGGCGGACTTTGACGCCGACGCCGTGACCGGCGCCAAGTTCGACCGAGGTGAGTTGACCCTCGAAATTGCCGCGGCCAAGATTGCGAGCGTCTGCGGGTTTCTGAAATACGATCAGAAATTCGTGCGCTTGAGCTCAGTCACGGCGGTGGACCTATATCCGGCCGAGCCGCGCTTCGAGGTGGTCTACCATCTGCATTCGGTGGAGAGGAGCCAGAGGGTGCGACTGAAATGCCGCGTAAACGGCGCCGATCCAGCCATCGAGAGCGTCACTTCGGTGTGGCGGGGCGCCAACTGGTATGAGCGGGAGGTGTTCGACCTGTTCGGCATCCGCTTCTTGAATCATCCCGATCTGCGCCGCATCCTGATGCCCGACGATTGGGAAGGCCACCCGCTGCGCAAGGATTACCCCATCACGGGCGCGAGGATCTGAGCATGAGCGAAGCGGACATGCCAGGAATCACCACCACGCTGGAGAGCGAAGAGCTCAGCTCCGGCAGACGCACGCTGGTGCTCAACATGGGCCCGCAGCATCCCTCGACGCACGGCGTGCTGCGGCTGCTGATGGAACTGGATGGGGAAACCATCGTGCGCTGCCGGCCCGACATAGGCTTCCTGCATACCGGCATCGAAAAGGAATTCGAGGTCAAGCTCTATCAGCAGGCGGTCACCCTCACCGACCGCGTGGATTACCTGGCGCCGCTTTCGAACAATCTGGGATGGTGCCTGGCGGTGGAGAAACTGCTCGGCCTGGAGATTCCGCCGCAGGCACAGTGGATGCGGGTGATGCTGACGGAGTTGACCCGCCTCAACAGCCACCTGGTCTGGCTGGGCACGCACGCCATCGACATCGGCGCCATGTCGGTATTTCTGTATTGCTTTCGCGAGCGCGAAGACATCCTGCGTATTTTCGAGATGTTCTCCGGCCAGCGCATGATGACCAGCTACTTTCGCATCGGCGGGCTGGCGCTGGAACCGCCGCGAGGCTGGCAGGAGCAGGTGAAGAAATTCATCGACGTGTTTCCCAGCCGCGTGGACGAGTACGAGGATCTGCTCACCAACAACCAAATCTGGATCGGCCGCACGCGCGGCGTCGGCACGATTCCGCTCGAAGATATGCTCGACCTGGGAGTTACCGGACCCATGCTGCGCGCCGCCGGTTTGAAGATCGACGCGCGCAAGGACGCGCCTTATTCCAGTTACGACCAGTTCGATTTCGACGTGCCGGTGCGAACGGAAAACGACGTGTACGCGCGCTACCAGGTGCGTATCGAGGAGATGCGGCAGAGCGCGCGGATCGTGCGGCAGGCGATGGAGGGCATGCCGGCAGGCCCGTGGAAGGCCGACGATCCGCACGTGGTGCTGCCGGATCGCGACAAGATGAAGACGCAGATGGAGGCGCTGATCTATCACTTCAAGATTGTGACCGAGGGCTTCCGCGTGCCCGCAGGGGAAGTTTACCAGGTGATTGAATCGCCGCGCGGCGAGCTGGCTTACTACGTGGTTGCCGACGGCACGGCGCGGCCGTACCGCGTTCATATGCGCACGCCCAGTTTCGGCAACCTGCAAGCCACCCCGCGCATGGTGGAAGGCACGCTGATCGCCGACGTCATCGCCGCCATCGGCAGCATGGATTTCGTGTTAGGAGATACGGATCGATAAAGCACCCATGACATTCTCTCCCCAACTGGAAGCCAAATTCGCCAAGCTGCTCGAGAGCTATCCCACCGGGCGCCAGCGCGCGGCGATGATTCCGATGCTGCTCTATGCGCAGGATGAAATCGGATCGGTCACCGACGAACTGGTCGAGGAGGTGGCCCAACGCGTCGGCGTGACGCCGTTGCAGGTCAACGAAGTGGTTTCCTACTACAGCATGTTGCACCGCCAACCGCTCGGCAAGTATCACGTGCAGATTTGCACCAATATCAGTTGCCTGCTGCACGATGCCGACCAACTGCTGGAGCACACTTGCCGGAAGCTGGGCATCGAGAACCACGGCGTCACCGCGGACGGGCAGTTTTCGATCGAAGAAGTGGAGTGCATGGGCGCGTGCTCCTGGGCGCCGGCGATTCAAATCAATTACGATTTTCATCACTTCGTGACGCCGGAGAAACTCGACCGGCTTTTGGACGGCCTGAGGAAGAAGCAATAGAAGATGCTGTATAACGAACCCAGCCCGCTCGAAACCAGGGTGCTGTCGCGCCGTTTCGGTATGCCGCACTCCGAGTCCATCGACACCTACCTCGCGACCGAGGGCTACCAGGCGTTCCTGAAAGCCTCGAGGATGACTTCCGGCGAGATCGTCAATGAGATGAAGGCGTCGAACCTGCGCGGGCGCGGCGGCGCGGGGTTTCCCGCCGGCATGAAGTGGAGCTTCGTGCCGCGCAATTCGCCCAAGCCGAAATACATCATCGTCAACGCCGACGAAGGAGAGCCAGGCACGTGCAAGGATCGCGTGCTGATGGAAAACGATCCGCACCAGTTGATCGAGGGCGTTCTCATCGCCGGGCTGGCGGTGGATGCGCACGCCGGCTGGATCTACATTCGCGGCGAGTATCGCTACCTGATCGACATCATGGACCGCGCCATCGCGGAGGCGTACCAGCGCGGCTGGCTGGGCAAGAACATTCAAGGCACGGGCTTCGATTTCGAGCTGTACACCCACACCGGCGCGGGCTCGTACGAATGCGGCGAGGAATCGGCGCTGCTGGAATCGCTCGAAGGCAAGCGTGGCGTGCCGCGCATCCGGCCGCCGTTTCCGGCCGTGGTGGGCGCGTTCCAGTGCCCCACGGTGCTGAATAACGTCGAAACTTTTTGCGCTGTGCCTGCCATCCTTTTGAACGGCGGCGCGGCGTTCGCCGCGCTGGGCGTGCCCAAGGCAGGCGGCACCAAAATGACCTGCCTCACCGGCCACATCAACAAGCCCGGCGTCTACGAACTGCGGCTCGGCTTCCCGGTTAAACAGATGATCGAGGAAGTAGGCGGCGGCATGCGCAATGGGAAAAAGCTGAAAGCGTTCATACCGGGCGGGTCTTCGTGCCCGGTGCTGACGGCCGCGGAGTGCGAAGGCGCCACCATGGATTACGATTCCATGGCGCAGCGGAAGAGCATGCTCGGCTCGGGCGGCGTGGTGATCATGGATGAAGATACCTGCATGGTGAAGGCCTGCCTGCGGCTGATGAAGTTCTACGCCCACGAAAGCTGCGGCTGGTGCATCCCCTGCCGCGAAGGCACCACCTGGCTCGACAAGATTATGACCCGTTTCCACTCCGGGGGCGGATCGCAGCAGGATATCGGCCTACTGGGCGACATCGCGAAGAACATGCTGGGCCGCACCTTCTGCCCGCTGGGCGACGCTGCCGCGCTGCCGATGATTTCCATCGTCGAGAAGTTCCGCCACGAATTCGAAGATCATCTGAACGGCAAGCCGTGCCCCTTCGAGCATTCCAACCGGATGGTGACGGTGTAATGGCCGACACGGTGAAACTCACGATTGACGGGCAGGTGGTGTATGCGCCAGCGGGAACGCTGGTCATCGACGCCGCGAAACAAGCGGGGATCGAGATACCGGCGTTCTGCTATTACGAAGGCCTTTCTCTGCAAGCCGCCTGTCGCATGTGCCTGGTGGAAGTGGAGAAAATGCCCAAGCTGATGACGGCTTGCACGCTGCCAGTGGGCGAGGGCATGGTGGTGCGCACGGAAACGCCGCAGGTCGCCGCGGCGCGCAAGTACATGCTCGAATTTCTGCTCACCAATCACCCGCTGGATTGCCCGGTGTGCGACAAGGGCGGCGAGTGCGAGCTGCAAGACATGGCGTTCCGCTACGGCGCCGGCGAGAGCCGCTACACGGAAACCAAGGTCCACACCCCTGAGAAACAATATTCGCCGGTGGTGTTTTTCGATGCGCCGCGCTGCATCCTGTGCTACCGCTGCGTGCGCATCTGCAACGAGGGCATGGGCGTCAACGCGCTCGGCGTCGTCCAGCGCGGCGCGGTTTCGGAAATCGCGCCCAATCATGGCGACCACCTGGAATGCGACGAGTGCGGCGCCTGCATCGACATCTGCCCGGTCGGCGCGCTGACCAGCGGCATCTACCGTTACCAGACGCGGCCTTGGGAGATGACCCACGTCGGCACCATCTGCACGCACTGCTCCGACGGCTGCAAGACTACGCTCGGCACGCGCAACGGCCGGATTTTGCGCGGCAACAATCGCGACCGCTCCGGCATCAACGGCGAATTCCTCTGCATCAAGGGCCGTTACGGGTTCGATTTCTACGAGCATCCCGGCCGCTTGCAAGCGCCGCTGATGCGCGTCAATAGCAAGCTGGAAGAGGTTTCGTGGGCGCAGGCGCTGGCTGCCGTGGCCGAGAAATTCAAGCAGACGATTGGCGCGGGCACCTTCGGCATCGTCGGCTCCAACCATACCACCAACGAAGAAGATTACTATTTACAGAAGTTCGCGCGGACGGTGCTCGGCACTAATAACATCGATCATCATCGCACCGGCGATGTGGTGACGCTGGTGGATGCATTGAGCGGCAAATCGGCCGAGTTGGCCACCGTGGCGGACCTTTACGAACGCAAGGCCTTCCTGGTGCTCGGCGCCGACCTGGCGCTGGAGCATCCGCTGCTTTCCTACCAGATCCGAGCCAACTGGCGGCATCACCAGGCGCGCGTTTACGTGGTGACGCCCAAAGCCGTGCGCGAAGACAAATACGCCGCCGCCATTGTGCGGAGCCGCGATTACGAATCGTTGCGCGACAAGATGAAGGCCGAGCCGGAGCTGGTCATTCTGTTCGACGATTCTTACCGGGGCGGGGAACTGCGCAAACTGGTGGACTTCGGCGAATCGCTCGGCATTCCCGTGCGCTACGTCTGCCTGGTGGATTACGCCAATTCGCGCGGTGCCATCGACATGGGGCTCGCGCCGGAACTGCTGCCCGGTTACCAGCCCTCCGGGCAGACCGGCCTGCACCTCGACGAAATGCTGGAGGCTGAGTTGAGCGTGCTGTGGGTAGTGGGCGCCAATCCGCTCGAGCATGCCGCGCGCAGAGCCGGTTTCCTGGTGGTGCAGGATTTGTTCCTGACCGAGACTGCGCGGCAGGCCGACGTGGTGCTACCAGCCGCCTGCGCCTACGAAAAGAACGGCACCGTCACCAGCGGCACCGGCGAAGTGCAGCGCCTCACGCGGGCCATCAACACCATGGGCGCCAAGCCGGATCTCGAGATTATCGGCTTCATCGCGCGCGAAATGGGAGCCGCGGCCGCGCTCGGACCTTGGACGCCGGACGCGGTCTTCGAAGAAATCCGCAAAAACGTTCGCGGCTATGATGTCGCCATGCCGGCGCTTGCCACTGGCGGCGCGGCGCAAACCATGCCGGTCAACGGGCGCGTCGACGTCCCCGGCGAGGCCGGCCTGGTGCGATCGGATCGCAACGGCCTGTTCGCCTCGGGCACGCTGGGGCGCTATTCTAAGGTACTGAACTCGGTACTGGAAAGCCGCTTGAGCCGCTAATGGACTCGTTCATCGTCATCAGCCTCATCAAGATATTCGTGGTCTTCGGCGCGCT
>JBEKXZ010000033.1:0-51208 GCA_049511495.1 Bryobacteraceae bacterium
CATCCGCTCCATCTCGGCGGCTGAGTACTGCTGGGTTTCGTCCACTCCCCAGCATCACCCGCCCCGACCAAAGCGGACAGATCACGTGTGAATTGGACCGGACAACTCAAATACTAGCGACAAAGCAAGGTAGAGCAGTAGTATGCCTCTTGGCGGTTTGTTATACTTCCCCCTTAAAGAGGCCCGCCCAGCCACTGTTGCCGGAGGTCCCGTGCTCAACCGACTTCTGCCCAGGCAAGTCGACAACACTTATCGCGGTTACAGGCTCGCTCTCTGGCTGTTCGCCTTAGTCGCGCTGGTGAAAGTCGCCATGAGCGTCAATTCCATCTTCAACGGTCACACGGTGGCGAGTTCGGCAGATGGGATTCCACTAGACAAATTTACGCCAGCCGGCGCTCAGGCAGTCGTTTCACTTTTTGCCGCCTGGGGACTGGGCCAGCTCATCCTCTGCTTGCTGTGTATCGTGGTCCTGGTTCGATATCGCGCCTTGGTTCCCTTCCTGTTTGCCGTACTCCTGCTGGAACACCTAAGCAGAAGACTGATTTTTCTTGTGATGCCCATTGCCAGGACGGGAACACCCCCGGGCGTCTTTGTGAACCTCGCACTCGTCGCTCTTATGGTCGTTGGCCTGGCACTTTCGTTGTGGAGCCACGACAGTCCGCCAGCCGCGTGAGGCAGAGCCGAACGGTTTGGGCGCACATCGGAAGCCGAAATTCTCAAGCGGACACCGGAAGCTGGCTCCGGAAGTTGTCCCGAAGTCCGGTTGGGGGAAGTTTCGCCGGATTAGGACCGACAAACGCGCCAGGGTCCCGCAATCCGCCCGTCCGTGTCGGCGCCAAGCCGTTGATCTGAACCGCGCCCGCTCCTCTGGCTGGATCACGCGCCACCCGGAAACTCCCCCACTGCCGTCTCAGCGATTCCCTCCCGTGTGGTACGCTTGTCGGCGGTGAACGTCGGCATCACGTGTTACCCGACCTACGGCGGCAGCGGCATCGTCGCCACCGAGCTCGGCATGGAGCTGGCCGCGCGCGGGCATGAGGTCCACTTCATCACCTACGCCAATCCGATCCGGCTCGACCCCGGTTCGCCGCGCATCCACTACCACGAGGTCGAAGTTTCGAATTATCCGCTGTTCCAATACCCGCCCTATTGCCTGGCGCTGGCCTCGCGCATGGCGGATGTGGCCGAGGCCTACGCGCTCGATCTGCTGCACGTGCATTACGCCATCCCGCATTCCATCTCTGCCATGCTGGCGCAGCAGATCCTGGCTCCCAAGCGCCGTCTGCCTTTTATCACCACCCTGCATGGCACCGATATTACGCTGGTGGGGGCCGATCCTTCCTACTTTCCCATCACTAAGTTTTCCATTGAACGGTCCGACGGCGTCACTTCCATCAGCGACTATCTGCGCCAGCAGACGGTGGAAGTGTTCGGCATCTCGAACCAGATTCGTGTAATCAAGAACTTCGTCAACTGCGATCTGTACCATCCCGATAACTCGAAGAGCGGCGCCGCGGCGTATTCGCCGGAAGGAGAGAAGCTGTTGATTCACCTCTCCAATTTCCGCCCGGTCAAGCGCGTGCTCGATTGTGTTCGCATCCTGGCGGAGGTGCGCCGGAAGGCGCCCGCGCGGCTGCTGATGGTGGGCGACGGTCCCGACCGGCTACCGGCCGAGCACCTGGCGCGCGAGTTGAAGGTGGATCGCCACGTGCTCTTTCTCGGCAAACAGGACCACGTCGAGCGCATCATCCCGCTGGCGCACGTGCTGCTGATGCCGAGCGACCTGGAATCGTTCGGGCTGGTCGCGCTCGAAGCCATGGCGTGCGGCGTGGTGCCGGTGGCCACCCGCGTGGGCGGTGTGCCCGAGCTCATCATCGACGGCGAAGACGGTTTCCTGGAAGCCCCCGGCGACATCCACGCACAGGCCGCCCGGGTGACCGCGCTGCTGACGGACGACGCGCTCCACTCCCGCATGGCGGGAGCCGGCCGCTGGAACGCCGCCGAGCGCTTCTGCTCGGAGAAAATCATTCCCCAATACGAGCAGTATTACGAGGACGTTGTGGCCGGCCGCCAGCCCGCCGCGTAAGCCGGCGCTCCGCGCTAGACCAGCGCAGCGAAATCAGGTACTTCCACTGAGCCAGCAGCCCACAGACTGGAACTCCGCGCCCGATGAGCCGGCATGTGGAAGTTTCCGGCACTGTTGGCGCCTTCGGGCTGGCGGCAGGGCCCCCCGCGGTGCGCGAACGCTTCAGCCCACCGATTCCTGAGGTGGCGCAGCCTTGGGTCCCACCCGGCGCGTCCTGAATTCGTGCCCCAGGATTTCCAGGGCGGTCGCGGTTCCGTTGGTTCGGACGACCACGCCCGTGATAGTCAGTTGCAGTTTTACACCCCCGTCGAGCGGGGCGGGCCAGTCGATGGATACCTCAAGCTTCTGTCCGGTCAGCAGCGGCCTGTCGGCGGTGAAACTCAGCCCGGAGCTGCTCAGGTCGATGATGCGGCCCGAACCCGTCCTCACCGGTGCATGACGCCCCGAGACGACGTAGCGGACCTCCTGGGTCAGGGGAAAGCGAGTGTTGGCACGGCGGTCCGCGCTCGCATCATTCGGCAGTCGCACCAGCCGTTCGCTCGCGCGCTCCATAACACCCAGTATCGGGGCACGACGGACCATAGGAACAGTAAGGTTAGTAGTGGTTAGCGTACTGTAGGCTGGTACCACCGGCGCGGCGACTACGCCGCGCGCACCAACACTGTCGTCTGGCCGCCGCCAATACCGGAAGCCACGTAGCACCGGCCTAGCGCGGCCTGGCCGTGTGATTCGCAGCCATCGCCATATGCACTGGCCCTGCAGAAACGTCTGCCCGCAATGCAAGTGCCGTCGCGGGCGTCCCTTATTGGGAGCGCGCCTAACGGCGGTGCTCATCCCGGTGCGTTTCGCGAGGCATTGGCCTACCTTGCCGTGCGGCATTTCGCTCCGCCTCCGAGCGCGGATGAAGCGCATGCGCCTCGCGGGGACGCGCCGCACCCGGCGCGAATCGGCGGATTGCAGGGTAGGGATGAATGTAGGCGCCCCGATTGAACCACGTTCTGCCCCAGCGTGCATTGTTCAGGAATACGGCGTGCGCGCCCCAGTCGAAGCGAATCCCTCCTGCTACCCAGCCCCACGGAGCGAAGAATCCCCCAATGCTCACGCCGAAGCCGAAGCGGATCGCACCACCGACCACGAATCCAGGGCCGGGCGCAAAAAACACAATTGCCGGATCGTAGTAGGGCACCACAATGTAGCCCGGATTCACGGGCAGGATGGTAATATACGGCCCGCCGCTCACCACGATCTGGCCGTTGGTCCTCAGGTAGCCGTAGCGTTGGGCGATGGCTCGCTGCCGCTGCACCGCGTCCATCACGTCCTGCTGCTGGGCCAGAAACGCGTTTCCGAGCTGGGTCGTCCAGTTCATGTCCGAATTCATCATGTCCAGCACGGACGGAAATGGGAGCAGCGCCTGCACGCTGGGATCCCAAGGCAGTTGGTCGGCGGTGATGGCATCGGCAAGCGCCTGCCCGGTAAGGTAATGGTGCTGATCTGCCCACTGGGCGGCAGGGGGTATATCGTTGGGGTAGGTCGCCGCAGCCAGGACTTGCGCCAATAGGGGGTCTGGGTAAAGCGCAACGCGCGAAACCAGCCGATCCAGATCCTGCGGCGCAAATGACGGAGGTGCTTGCGCCAACGCTGAAATGGGGAGCATTCCAATGGCGGTCGTGGTTGCCAAAATACCGGCAACAATCGCACCCGCCGTTTTTCCTCGATGGATTCGTTCGGTTAGCATTCTCATGAAAGTAGCCCTCGTCTTGTTCATTCTAATCCACGAAGACGATGGGCAGGATGCGTTGGTTTCCTCTTTGAAACGGTTCGTTTTCGCGCGCTGGAGGCAGTTTGCCCTGGTTACTCGGCGTTAAGGAAAACGATGACGGCGGTGCCGCGGATCACCAGGTTGGCGGGAGCTTTTCTGGCGTCATCGCCTTTGCGCATTTGGACGCGGCCATAGATGACGGCCCAGCGGTCATAGCCGGGGGTGCCGAAACGAAACTTGGCGAGCGCGGTCCGTCGCTCGATCTCGGTGAGCTTCAGGCGGATTTGAACGGCGTCAAGCTCGAAACGCTCGGGCGGCCGGGGACCGTCTTTGTCGTCCTCGACAATCCAAAGCTGTGGCGGATCGGCGGCGCCAGGATCGCAGACTTGCTCACTCACCCATCGGCCGGTGGGACGGAAGCTGTAGCGGCCGACGATGGCGGCGCTTTTGTTGTCCCAGGAAGCCAGGTCGCGCAATACCTCGCAGACGCCGACCGGCGCTAGTGGGGGATCGGCGGCGCGTGTGAGGCCGCAGGCGGCCAGAACGCACGCCACGGCGCGGAATAGAGTTCCCACCCAGCTCGAAGCCTGAAGCACTGTCTGAACTAAGCATAAACGTTTCGGAGGGGCACAGGGTTACAACCGCTGCGGGAAGCGGTCTTTGCCGATTCTCGAGGACCTCGGACGGCTTTCGGATTGGTTCCAAAATCTTTTCGAGCTGCCCGACGGTAACCGGCGGCCAGGCGGGCGCATCCTTATTCACGAAGAGAGAGACGATATGAACCTGTCCAGGCGGAGTCTGCTTTCCGCTTTCGCACTGCTTCCGGCCACTCACTGGCTGCGCGGGCAGGCCCAGGGCGCAACGCCGGCTGCAGCGGCGCCCAGCCAGCCGCCGCCACCCGCTCCGGGCGCAGCGCCTGCTGCTCCCGGCCAGCCGCCTCCGACGTATTCGGCCGAAGTGAAGGTAGTGAACATTTTCGCGACCGTGCGCGACAAGAAGGGGCAAATCGTCAAGGATTTGAACAAAGAAGATTTCGTGCTGGACGAAGAGGGGCACCCGCAGGTGATCCGCTACTTCGCGCGCGAGACCGACCTGCCGCTGACGCTCGGGCTGCTGGTGGACACCAGCGGCAGCCAGCGCAATGTGCTGAACGATGAACGCGACGCCAGCCGGCGTTTTTTCGACCAGGTGCTGCGCGAGGACCGCGACCTGGCCTTCTTGATTCATTTCGACAAAGAAGTGGAGCTGCTGGAGGACCTGACGCCCTCGCGGGCGAAGCTGGAGAAAGGGCTGGACGATTTGCAGGTGACGGAACCACAACTCCAGCGCCAGCGCGGCGGCGGATATCCGCCCGACGATGGCAGCGGTTCCGGAGGCAGCCGGCGCGGGGGCACGCATCTGTATGACGCCGTGAAGCTGGCGTCCGACGAGCTGATGATGAAGCAGAAGGGACGCAAGGCGCTGGTCCTGCTGACCGACGGAGTCGATCGGGGCAGCAAGTACACGCTCGGCGAGTCGATTTCCGCCGCGCAGCACGCCGATACCCTGGTGTACTCGATTCTGTTCGCCGGTTCCAACCCATACACCAACAATGGTTATGTCCCAGGCATGGGGCGGCGCCGCGGAGGGATGGGCTATCCGGGCGGCGGGTACCCCGGCGGAGGCTATCCGGGCGGAGGCTACCCCGACAGCGGGAATCGCGGGGACGGCAAGAAGGTGCTGGAGCAGATGGCGCGCGAGACCGGCGGCAGGTTTATCGAAGTGTCGCACCACCTGCCGATCGACAAGGTATTCGCCGAGATCGAAGAAGAGCTGCGCAGCCAATATAGCATCGGCTACACCTCGGACCAGACCGGCGAAACCGCGGCTTACCGGCACATTCACCTGACCGCGAAGAAGAAGGACCTGGTGGTGCAAGCCAGGGAAGGCTATTACGTGTCCTGAGCGGACGGCGGGACGAAGCCACGCAGCAGGAGCAGTGGCGAACCTGGACCACTCGTCTTGTAACGACCAGTTAAAGCTCTCTTCTCACGCCGCCGACCGCATCGAACGCAATCGACGGAAGCCATCGCCACGTAGGGCTCGACCTTGCCGGGGCGGCCGGCTACGAAGGACCGGAACCTGGCCAGCGCGCTGCCTTGCACGGCCTGTAATGTCTTGTATCGAAATCGCTTGCATGGCCGCCAGGCGTTCGCCGCGGCGTCCATAAATTATTTCTATTGGCTGCATTCAATTCTTCTTGTGGCTCTGCGGCGCGCCATCATCTACTGTGTGGTGTTCCCGCCCCGTTCGCGGGAGCTGACTCCACGTCGAGGAGACCAAGTTGTCGAATCGTGTGTTTGTTGGGCTACTGCTTCTTTCTTCCTCTGCCCTGGCGCAAACGCCAGCGGTGGATCGCGCCGAACTGCGGGCCTTGCAGGCCGCGGTAGCGGCCTCCCAGTCGGCCGGCGACAACGCCTGGATGCTGGTCAGCGCCGCGCTCGTGCTCATGATGACGGGTCCCGGCCTGGCCCTGTTCTACTGCGGATTGGTGCGCAAGAGGAATGTGCTCGGCACCATGATGCAGAGCTTCGCTATGATGGCCGTAATCACCCTGCTCTGGGGGGTCTGCGGCTACAGCCTGGTGTTCGCCCCAGGCAATCCGCTCCTCGGCGACCTGCGCTACCTGTTCCTACGCGGCGTGGGAGCCGAACCGTCGGTCTACGCCCCTACCGTTCCCCACCAGACGTTCATGATCTATCAGCTCATGTTCGCCATCATCACGCCAGCGCTGATCACCGGCGCATTTGCCGAACGCGTGCGTTTTCGCGCCATGGTCCTGTTCCTGACGCTGTGGGCGTTCTTCGTATACTTCCCCGTGGCACACATGGTGTGGGGTAGCGGCGGCTTTCTCAACGCGTTCCTCGGCGGCAAGTACCCGGTGCTCGATTTCGCCGGCGGAACCGTGGTGCACATCACGTCCGGATTCTCCGCCCTGGTCACCGCCCTCTACATCGGCAAGCGCGCCGGCTATCCGTACGAGAAGTTTATGCCGCACAACCTGGTACTCAGCTTCATCGGCGCGTGCCTGCTCTGGGTGGGCTGGTTCGGCTTTAACGCCGGTAGCGCGCTGGCGGCGTCCCCGCTGGCCACCAGCGCGTTCGTGGCTACCCACTTTGCCGCCGCGGCCGGGGCACTCTCGTGGATGGCGGCCGAACGCATTCGCAACGGAAAAGCCAGCGCCCTCGGTGCCATTTCCGGCGCCGTCGCCGGACTCGCCACCGTCACCCAGGGCTCGGGCTTCGTACAACCGTTCAGCGCCGTGGCCATCGGCCTGGTCGCCGGTGCGCTTTGCCACTTCATGGTCACCACGGTGAAGGAAAAGTTCCACTATGACGATTCGCTCGACGTCTTCGGCGTTCACGGCGTCGGCGGTTTGGTGGGCTGCCTGCTCACCGGCGTGTTCGCCACGCGACTGGTCAACTCGGCTCTCAGGCTGGCCAACGGCCAGCCCGCCCCGCTCGGCTGGATCGACGGCAACCCCGTCCAGGTGCTCAATCAGCTCGTCGGCGCTGGAATCGGCATTGGTCTTGCGGTGGTCGGCACGCTGGCCGCGCTCAAGATCACCGATCTGGTGACGCCGCTTCGCATGAATGAAGGCCAGGAAGCCACTGGCATGGACCTGTCTCTTCACGGTGAAGAGGGCTACAATTTCGAGGGGTAGTCCCATGATCAAAATTGAGGCGGTCATCCAACCTTCCAAACTGGACAAGGCCCGCGAAGTGCTCCAGAGCATCGGCATCGATGGTCTCACCGTCAGCGAGGTGCGCGGCCATGGCCGGCAGAAGGGCCATAGAGAGGTCTACCGCGGGCGCGAGTACGACGTGGATCTCATCCACAAGATCAAGCTCGAAACGGTGGTGCCTTCCGTCCGCAAAGACGAAGTGATCGGAGCCCTCGTGGAGGCCGTGCGCACCGGCGCCATCGGAGACGGCAAGATCTTCGTCTCCGAGGTGGCCGACGCCATCCGAATCCGCGACGATGCCCGCGGCGAATCGGCGTTATAGATTCTGTTGATAGCGATTGTGCACGGCGGTTGCGAGTATCTTCTCGCGGCTTCCCTATAATAGTTTCATGTGTGGAATCGTCGGTTATGTCGGGCATCGCAAGGCGGTGCCGATCATTCTCGAGGGACTGAAGCGGCTGGAATACCGCGGCTACGATTCAGCGGGGCTGGCGGTGTATGGCGGGGATCACAGCCTGGCCGTGCGCCGCGCCAAGGGCAAACTGCGCAATCTGGAAGATACCATCCGTTTGAGCCCGGTGGATGGCTCGTTCGGCATCGGCCACACGCGCTGGGCGACTCACGGCCGCCCCACCGAAGAAAACGCTCACCCGCACAGCGATTGCAAGGGCGATTTGGTGGTGGTGCACAACGGGATCGTCGAGAACTACCTGGCGCTCAAGCGTCAACTGGAAGCCGAAGGCCACGTGTTCCGGACCGAAACCGACACCGAGATCATCGCGCACCTGATCGAGAAGCACTTTAGCGGCAACCTGGAAGAAGCGGTTCGGGCGGCGGTGGCGGAACTCACCGGCGTGTTTGCGCTGGCTGTGATTTCGCGCGCCGATCCGGAGAAGATCGTCGCCGCGCGCAACGGGCCGCCGGTGGTCATCGGCATCGGCGATAACGAATACTTCGTGGCATCCGACGTGCCCGCCATCCTCAGCCACACGCGCGACATGTTTTTCCTGACCGATGGCGACATGGCGGTCCTGACGCCAGCCGGAGTTCGGTTGAGCGATTTCCAGGGCCGGCCCGTCAACCGCCAGGTTACCCACGTGCTGTGGGACCCCATCATGGCCGAAAAAGGCGGCTACAAGCATTTCATGCTCAAGGAGATCTTCGAGCAGCCGCGGGCGGTGCGCGACACCATGCTGGGCCGGGTGGGGCAGGAGACCGGGCGCATCTTCTTAGATGAAATGGACATTCAGCCGGCCGAATTCGCCCGCTTCCACCAGGTGAAGATCATCGCTTGCGGCACGAGCTGGCACGCGGGACTGGCCGGCAAGTTCATGATCGAGAAGCTGGCGCGTATTCCGGTCGAGGTCGACTACGGGAGCGAGTTCCGCTATCGCGATCCGATCGTCACCGAAGACACCTTGACCGTCGTGATCTCGCAATCCGGCGAAACCGCCGACACGCTGGCCGCGCAGCGAGAGGCCAAACAGCGGGGATCGAAAACGCTGGCCATCTGTAACGTGGTGGGCTCGATGGTCACCCGCGAAGCCGCCGGCACCATCTACACGCACGCCGGGCCGGAAATCGGCGTGGCCTCCACCAAGGCCTTCACTTGCCAGTTGAGCGCGCTGTTCATCCTGGCCATGTACCTGGGGCAGTCCAACGGGCGTCTGGATGAGAACACGTCGCGCTCGCTGATGCAGGAAGCACTGCGGATTCCCGGCAAGCTGGAGACCGTGCTGGCGCACGACGCGGTCTACGAAGCGCTGGGGCGGGAATTGCACCGCGCCACCGATTTCCTTTTCCTCGGCCGCGGCCAGCATTTCCCGATCGCGCTCGAAGGCGCGCTGAAGCTGAAGGAAATCTCCTACATTCACGCCGAAGGCTACCCGGCGGGCGAAATGAAGCACGGCCCCAACGCGCTGATCGATGAGAAGCTGCCGGTGGTGGTGCTGGCCACGCGCGATGCCTCGAGCGAAGAGAGCCGCATTCTGTATGAGAAGACGGTTTCCAATATTCAGGAAGTGAAAGCGCGCGAGGGAATCGTGGTAGCGCTGGTGACGCAGGGCGACGAGCAGGTGCCCAAGATGGCGGACCACATCATCGAGATTCCGCCGTCGCTCTCGCTGTTGAGCCCGATTCTGGAGATCGTGCCGCTGCAATTGCTGGCCTATCACATCGCCGTGCGGCGCGGTTGCGACGTGGACCAGCCGCGCAACTTGGCCAAAAGCGTGACGGTCGAATAACGTGCCGCTGGCGCAGTTCCTGCACCAGATCGAGGTGCCGACGCGCGGCAAGGGGTTGTACGAGATCACCGGCGTGGTCGGCGATTGGGTGGCGGGACTGGGTGTAAATACTGGTCTGCTTACGGTATTCGTGCAACACACCTCGGCGTCCCTCACGATTCAGGAAAACGCAGACCCGGACGTGATGCACGATCTCAACCAGTTCTTCAACCGGCTGGTCGAGGAGGACAACCGGCTGTACCGTCACACCGTGGAGGGACCGGATGACATGCCCGCCCACATCCGTGCGGCGCTCACCCTGGCGCAGCTTTCCGTGCCCGTGGAACGCGGCGTTGGCGCTGGGCGCATGGCAAGGGATCTACCTGTTCGAGCATCGCGCCGCGCCGCACCGCCGGCGCATCAAGCTGCACTGGATCGGCGGAGATTGACGCGGGTTCGGTCCGATAGGGCAGCTGTAGTATGCCCTTTGTCTCCCCGAGGCAGCGCCACTCTCAGTGTCGCGTATCCGATTGACGCACGCCTCGGCGCGACGGCCGCGCTGCGTGTACAATAGTCGGCTGGAGGAACAATGAGCGCAAAGGCAACCGTTCGAAAGGCCGGCAACGTGGCCATCGTGGACCTGGCCGGCAGGATCGTTTTGGGGGATGGCTCCGGAGTGGTGCGCGAGACGATTAAGGATCTGGTCGGTTCGGGTCAGAACAACATCCTGCTCAACCTGCGAGACGTAACATATCTGGATAGCTCCGGCCTCGGCGAAATCGTCGGATCGTATGCCACGGTGACCAGTCTGGGCGGCGACGTCAGGCTGTTGCACGCGCAGGGCAAGGTCAAGGAACTACTCACCATCACCAAACTCTACACCGTTTTTATTACCTACGACAATGAAGCCGCTGCGCTGAAGGCCATGGCGGCCGGCCCCGCAAAGGCCTGACCGCGCCACGCGCCGGACATTATCTCGTTGCGCAACGCGATTTCGCGCCGCGACCGTGCACGCTCGCCTGGCTTCAGCCGCGTCGGGGAGCAAGTGACTTTAGTGAGCGATGGCAGTGTCGAAAGTGTTAACGAGGTCTGCAACAGAGTTTTTGGTCGGAATAGGTTGATTTCGGCAAGGATGGGTGTTAAGATTTGGTTACTCTGTCATCCTCCGAGACAGAATGTAGCAGGCCTAAAAGCCCCGCGCCTTCCCCGGTACGGGGCTTTTTTTTGTGGCATCACTGGGGCGCGTTTAGGCCAAGCCTTTGGGGCTGCCCCAACTCGCTCTAGACCGCTCGGGATTCCTGGGATCGACTGAACTGCTACTGGTGCTCTACCCACCTTTGCGCCGCCTGATCTCCGCACGTGTCGCCAAGAGTTCGTGAATACTCTACTTATGTCGATTTTGAGCGGCCGCCGTGCTAAATCGCGGCGTTGCCACGCGTCCCTTTGAACAGAGAGCCTGTTAGGATGAATACGTTGATGGCCGCTCCGCCGGAATCCGCCCGCTTCTCGATAGACGAATTGGAACGAGTTTTCCGCGAGAGCCATGCCGCCGTATTTCGCGCGGCGTACCGCGTCACCGGCAACGCAAGCGATGCCGAAGACGCACTGCAAACGGTGTTCTTGCGCTTGCTCAAACGCGATGCCGCCGCCGACGCGGTGGAGAACATGCCAAGTTTCCTGCGGCGCGCGGCGGTGAATGCGGCGCTGGACATCGTGCGATCGCGGCAGGGCATCCGCAATATTCCGTTGGATGAATTGGAGCCGGTTCTGGCGGAGTCTGCGCATCGCAGGCCGGACCGCCTGCAGGCCTCGGGCGAAATTCGCGATTGGCTGCGCGGCGCGCTGGCGCGGCTGAATCCGCGCATCGCGCAGATGTTTGCGTTACGGTTCTTCGAAGGAAAAGACAATCCCGAAATTGCGCGGTTGTTCAATACCACGCCGGGCAGCGTCGCGGTCACCATTTCCCGGACTCGCGACCGGCTGGAAAAGGAATTCCGCGTTTACCAGGGAGGCGAGGCATGACACCCGAAAACAGCTTCCAGGACCCGGCTCTGGAGCAGGCATTGTCGGAAATCCGCGACGAGCCGATCGGTCCGGCGGTGGTCGAGGCTGCCGCAAACCGCGTGTGGGCGCGGCTGGCGGAGGCCGCCGGCCAATTGAGCGGCGAGCCCATCCGCGGCTGCGCCGGCTTCCAAGCGTTGCTTGCCGATTACCGCGCGGGGCGCCTCGCGCAAGGGCGCGCCATGCTGGTCGAGGATCACCTGCATGCGTGCGTCGCCTGCCGGCACGTCTACGAAGGAAAAGTGGTGACCATGCCGGCCGCGCGTCCGGCGGCGCGGCCCGCCAGGCGGAGCTCTTACACGGTTCTTTGGGTGGCTGCGGCGGTGGTGGTGATTGCGGCCGGAACGGGAGTCTGGACCGTGATCGAACGCTCGGGCGCGCCCGGCGGGCGGGCCAGAGTGGAAGCGGTCAGCGGCGCGCTGTATCAGGTGTTGGCCGATGGCACACTCCATCCGTTGGCCAAGGGACAGGATCTACCGGAGGGCGTCGAACTTCGCAGCGCCAAGGATTCCGATGCACTGTTGCGCCTCGCCGACGGATCGCAAGTGGAACTGCGCGAGCGGTCGAGTCTCTTCACTACCGCTTCCGCCAACGACCTGACGATTCGGCTGGGCCGCGGCAGCGTGATGGTGGAAGCCGCCAAGCGCCGCAAAGGCCACTTGTTTGTCGATACGGGCGATTGCCGCGTGGCGGTCACCGGCACCATCTTCGGCGTCAGCGCCGGCATGAAGGGCTCGCGCGTTTCCGTGGTCCAGGGCGAAGTGCACGTGGAGCAGGGGACTGGCGAAAAGGTGCTGCGCCGCGGCGATCAAACCGTCACCGGCGTGGGGATGGATCCCGAACCGGTGAAGGACGACATCGCCTGGAGCCGCAACCACGATCGTTATTACGCGTTGCTGGCCGACTTGCGTGCCAGCCTGGAGCGGATTCATCTGCCCGGCCTGCGCTACCAGAGCGATCTGTTGAGCCGATTGCCGGCGTCGACCGTGCTCTACGTCAGCTATCCCAATCTGGGCGAATACTTCAGCCAGGCGCAGGCGGTGCTCAACGGCAAGATCGCCGAGAGTCCCGAACTGGCCCCGTTCTGGAAAGAGCGCGGGGCGCAGGTGCAGCCGGTGATCGAGAACCTGCGCGCCGCCAGCAGCTACCTTGGCAGCGAGATCGACATGGTGGCTTTGGCCGCGGCGGACGGCAAGCCGCCGGCCCCCGTGTTTGTGTCGGAATTGAAGCGCGAAGGGTTCGCCGAGTTTGTGGCGCAGCGGGGGTTGCCTCTGACGGTGAAGGTGCGCAACGGGTTGGTTGTGTTCGGCCCCGATCGCGCGGCGGTAGAAAGCCTGGTCCCGGTCTTCGATTCTCCGGCAGGCGGATTCGAAGGCACGCCGTTCTATGCGCGCATCGCGCAGGTCTATCGCGAAGGCGCCGGATTGCTGATCTGCGTCGATCTCTCGCGCCTGGCACCGCGCGAAGATACGGCCGGCATGCGCTATTTCGTGGCCGAGGAAAGGGAAATCAGCCAGCAGATGGAAGCGCGCGCCACGCTGAGCTTCGATCCCGCTCACTCCCGCATCTCAGCCTGGCTGGCCGACCCGGCCCCGATGGGCTCGCTCGATTACGTTTCGCCGGAAGCCGGAACGGTGGCGGCGTTCGTGGTGCGCGACCCCGCCGTGATCGCCGATCTGCTCGCCGGCGTGGCGCAGACAACCACCGCCGGATTGGGCGCGCAGGGCGACCTGCGCAACGACCTCGCGCACAGCCTGGGTGGCGAGTTCGCCGTCTCGCTCGACGGCCCGATAATGCCCGTGCCTTCCTGGAAGCTGGTGGTCGAGGTGTACGATCCACCGCGATTGCAGTCGGTTTTCACGCGCCTAGTGGCCGAGGCCAATCGACGGGCCGCCAAATCCGGCGGCCACAGCATCCACATGGCGCAGGAGACCGTGGACGGCCGTACGTATTACACCATCGACTCACCCGCGCTGGGACCGTTGGCTGCGGCGCACTATACCTTCGCCGACGGTTACATGATCGCCGCGCCGAGCCGGGCGCTGGTCAAACGCGCTCTCGATCTGAAGGCGGCCGGGACCTCCATCACCCACGCCGAGAAATTCATGGCTTTGACGCCGCGCGATCACTACGCTAATTTTTCGGCCGTGCTGTATCAGAACCTGGGCACCTCGCTGGCGCCGCTCGCCGGGTTGTTGAGCGGCATGACCGGCGCGCACTTGCCGCCGGGGCAGCCCAATCCGATCGACCGTCTGGGCAACCTCAAGCCCACACTGATCGCCGCCTATGGCGCACCGGACCGCATCACGGTGGCCGGCGCGGGCGATCTGCTGGGAGCCCGCCTGGAGTCGCTTCTGACGGACCGGGGCGGCTGGGCGGCGGGCTCGTTGCCGCTCGGCCAACTCCTCGGAACAGGCGGGCGTAAGCCGGCGTATAAAGAGAAGTGATGGCTCAGGAGCTGGCCCCCGTCATCGAGCTCGACGGCCTCGAGGTGCGCTTCGGCGATCGCGTGATCCTGAAGGGGCTTGCGGCTTCGCTCACCGGCCGCTCGATCGGCTTGCTGGGGCCGAACGGCGCCGGCAAATCCACCCTGCTGAACACGCTGCTGGGCTTTCACCGGCCGTCGGCGGGGACGGCCCGCATTCTCGGACGCGACATCCGCCGCGAGCCGCGCGCGGTACGCAGCCTGATCGGCTACATGCCGGAAAACGATTCGTTCATCGCCGCCATGAGCGGCGTGCGCTTCGTGCGGCTGATGGCGGAACTGGCCGGCCTGCCCAAAGCCGAGGCGCTCGAGCGCGCGCACGAGGCCTTCTTCTACGTGGGCCTCGGTGAAGTCCGCTACCGCGCCCTGGGCACTTACTCGCTGGGCATGAAGCAGGCGGCCAAGCTGGCGCAGGCCATCGCCCACGGTCCCAAGCTGCTGTTCCTCGACGAACCGACGAACGGCCTGGATCCGCCCGCCCGCCTGCGCATGATTCAGTTGATCCGGGAGATTCGCGATCGCGGCGATCTGCACCTGATCGTCTCTTCCCACCTGCTGCGCGACGTCGAAGAATGCTGCGACGAGGTGCTGATTTTGAAGGATGGCGTCATCGCCGCTTTTTGCAACCTGGAAGAAGAGCGGCGCGCCAACAAGCGTTTTCTGGAGATGGAAACGCGCGGCGAATTGAACGGGAATTTCGTCGAAGCCATCCGCGGCCTCGGCTGCGAAACCGCTCCCGGCGCACAGGGGCGCCTCAAAGTAGTGCTGCCGGAGGGGCTGGAAGTGCGCCGCCTGTACGAAATCGCGGCCGCGCAGGACGTGCAGATCCGCCGTCTCAATCACCGGCGCGATTCGCTCGAAGACATTTTCCTGAAGGCCATGGAGGCCGCCGATGGCCGTCTATAAGAAGACATACCAGCCGTACGAGGGGGCGCTGACGGCTCGCTGGGCGCGCCTGCTGGTGATTCCGCGCTACGCCTTCGAAGATCTCCACCGGCGGCGGTTCCTTTCCATCTTCTTCGTCTGCAGTTTCATCTATCCGCTGATCTGCGCCGTCATCATCTGGGTCCAGCACAACGCGAGCGCGCTGAGCCTGATCAATGCGCAGGGCGCGGAGCACCTGATTTCCATCAACGTGGTCTTCTTCCTTTCGCTGCTCGGCTGGCAAAGCATGATGGGGCTGTTCCTGGCCGCGTTCGTGGGGCCGGGGCAGGTGTCGCCCGACCTGGCCAACAACGCGCTTTCGCTCTACCTGGCGCGGCCGTTCTCGCGCGCCGAATACGTGCTGAGCAAAATGTCGGTGCTGGTGATTCTGCTTTCGCTGATGACCTGGGTGCCGGGGTTGCTGCTGTTCGGCCTGGAAAGCTACCTGGAAGGCTGGAGCTGGGCGGTGGACCACGCGCGCATTGCGAGCGGCTTGTTCTTCGGCGCCTGGATTTGGATTCTGCTGCTGGCGCTGCTGGCGCTGGCGCTTTCCGCCTGGGTGAAGTGGAGGGCGGCTGCCGGAGCGCTCATGTTCGGCGTGTTCTTCGTGCTCTCCGCGTTCGGCGCGGTGATTAACGGCGTGGTTCGCACCAACTGGGGGCACCTGTTCAACTTTAGCTACCTGGTGGGCTCGGTGTGGGTGTGGATGTTCGAAGGCGGCCAGCCCACCACCAATGGAGCCGTCTTCTTCCGCGCCCCACGCGGCGAAACGCTGCCGCTGTGGACGAGTTGGGTGGGGCTGTCCGTGCTGGCTCTGATCTGCCTGTATATGCTGGCGCGGAAGATCCGCGGCGCGGAGGTGGTGCGGTGAGCGATTCCCATATCACCTTCGCCGGCGTTTCGCGCTTTTACGGCGAAGTGCTGGGCATCAACAACGTCAGCCTGAACATCCCGCCGGGCATCACCAGCCTGGTAGGGCCGAACGGTTCCGGCAAAACCACGCTGATGAACCTGATGACCGGGCTGCTGCGCGCCACGCGGGGAGAGATACGCGTGCTCGGCATCGCGCCCGATCAGCCACAACAAATCGGCCGGCTGCTCGGTTACTGCACGCAGTTCGATGCATTTCCCAAGGGGCTGACCGGCTTCCAGTTCATTTACTCCTACCTGCTGCTGTATGGCATGAGCCCAGAGGAAGCGCGCGAGCGCGCTGTGGCGGCGTTGCAGAAGGTGAATATGATGACCGCCGCCGGCCGCCCCGTGGCCGCTTACAGCAAAGGCATGCGGCAGCGCGTGAAGCTGGCTCAGGCCATCGCGCACGACCCGCGCGTGCTGGTGCTCGATGAGCCGCTCAACGGGTTGGACCCGATGGCCCGCGCCGAAACCATCGCCCTGTTTCGCGAGTGGGGCGCCGACGGGCGGCATGTGATCGTCTCCAGCCACATCCTGCACGAAGTGGATTCCATTTCCGACCAGGTGATTCTGTTGAGCCACGGCTACGTGGTGGCCGAAGGGCAGATTCAGGGCGTGCGCAGCGAGGTCCGCGAGCAGCCGATGCAGATCCTGGTGCGCTGCGACCGGCCGGCCGAGCTGGCCTCCCGCCTGTTCCAGCAGAACCACGTGGTGGAGGCGAAGATCCAGGCCGATGGCCGCAACCTGCTGCTGCGCACCAAGGACGCCGACGCCTTCTACCTGCTGCTGAACCGCGTGATTCTGGACACCGGCCTGGAAGTGGAATCCGTGGCGCCGGCCGATGACGACGTGAATTCGGTCTACCAATACCTCATCGGCGAGGGAGGTGCGGCATGAACGCCCTGTGGATGCGGCAACTCGGCGCCGTCTTGCGGCTGGAGTGGCGGAAGACGTTTTTCTCCAAGCGTGGCTGGTGGATCTATCTGCTCGCGCTGGGGCCTGTGGCGATCTGCGCCCTGCACTGGCTGTTTGAAATCAACCGCCCCTCGTCCGGCCACAGCCTGGGCGACGACAGTGTCATCTACGCCGGCATGTTTCAGTTCTTCTATTTGCGCGGCGCGATTTTCTTCGGCTGCGTCGGAATCTTTTCGAGCCTCTTCCGCGCGGAGATGCTCGAGAAAACCCTGCACTATTACTACCTCACGCCGCTGCGGCGCGAGATGCTGGTTGCCGGAAAATACCTCGCCGGCCTAGCCATGGCCGTGGTGCTGTTCGCCGGCAGCGCGGCAGCTTCGTTCCTCATCATCGGCCGCCATTTCGGCGCCGCTTACTCGAACTACATCTGGCACGGTCCCGGCCTCAGCCAGCTCGGCTGGTACACGCTCACCGCTGCGCTGGCCTCGGTGGGATACGGCGCCGTCTTCCTGATGTGCGGCCTGCTCTTTCGCAATCCCATGATTCCAGCCGCGATCGTGTACGTGTGGGAGAACCTCAACCCGTTTCTACCATCCCTGCTCAAGAAGATCAGCGTGATCTTCTATCTGCAAAACCTGTGCCCGGTGGAAGTCCCCTTGCCGCCCCCGCTCAACCTGCTAGTGGTGGAAACCGACCCCACCCCCGTCTGGCTAGCCGTCCCCGGCCTGCTCGCCGTGTCGCTGCTGCTGCTGATGTACACCGCATACTCAGCGAGGCAGGGGGAGATCAGCTACGGGGAGTGAGGTGAGGCGTTTTGGAGCCGTTCACGTGCGGGCCCACAGCGATGGGCTCTGGCGGGAGCTAGAGCCACGAGCGCAGTTTCGTCTGGTGCTATTCTCCAGGGAGGGCTACCGTATATAGTCCACCCGCGACACAATCGGACGTAGACGCTCATGGTGTACTGAAAAGACAGCGCCAGATGACAAGAGGCGAGCTTGGATCCTTGCTGAATTCCCGGACGGACAGCGAGTTTGTCCAAAATGAGATCCTGAATAGGCGCCCTTGGATATTTGATACGGACGAGGCCTACCGATCTTGGCGGGCCTCCGTGTCCGATGAGCTAGGCACCGAACCGGACCGAGTGCGGATTGTTGGGAGTGCGGCGACAGGATTTAGCTTGAGCCCGTTAAAGCCTGGACGCCCATTTCGGCAGTTGCCGGGTGTCCATGGACGGACCTCGGATATCGACATCGCGCTGGTCGACACCAACCTCTTCTTCACAGCTTGGGACGTAATCCTGTTCTACGACCGCGGGCGGCGGCTCTCCTCGTCGATGGAAGCGCGGGCCAGAATTCGGCTTGACGTTTATTGGGGACTCGTTGGTCACCTTAGTCTTCCACGTAACACCGAGCCTGCTCGTCGTGTTCTGACAGTGATGACTGTTGCTGGCCGGGTACCGCCGCTCCGCGGCTATCCGATTCGGTGCAGGGTGTATCGGCGCATTGAGGACCTGCTTGCTTACCACATTGATTCACTTCGGCAACTACGAAAGGAACTTGCCGTTTATGGAGACTGAATAATGGACAGCAGCGCAACCAATCAGAAGATCTCGTGGTTCCGCAAAGAGGAGATCGCGGGAAATCTTATTTTGAAACCGGACTTCCAGCGGAGACCGGTCTGGACGGAAGAGCAGGCATCTTACCTAATAGACACGATTTTGAACGGCCTCCCGATTCCAGAAATATACCTCCGGTCTTCGTCATCGCCAGCCGGGGAATCGCGGTACGAGGTGGTCGACGGCCAGCAGAGAATCCGCTCGGTTCTTCTCTTCGGCTCAAACGACCTTGAATTATCGGGCGATGGCGTCGGTGCGAAGTGGTTTGAGAAACGCTTCGAGGACCTCTCCGACGACGAGAAGGCCGCATTTTGGGACTATAAAATCGTGGTCCGCGACGTCGCTGGCGCCTCGGACCTTGAGATCAGAGACCTTTTCAAGCGGTTGAATATCCACTCAGTCGTTTTGAACGACCAGGAACTACGCCACGCTCGTTACAGTGGCCATTTCATTCAAGCAATGGAGACGCTTGCAGACGACGAATGGTGGCTGGACTCAAGTATCGTCTCACTTCGCCAGATTCGTCGAATGGAGGACGTGGAGTACATTAGCGAACTATTCGTCGGACTCACAGCAGGACCACAAGACAAGAAAAAAACGCTTAACACGTACTACGGCAACTTTGACGCTGCAATGCCGCAACGAGCTGAGTGGGTCGAACGATTCGAGCAGGTGCGTGATTTCGTCAAATCGCTGCTTCCTCGGGGCGATCTGCGTCTTTGGAGTGGGAAGAGCGATTTCTATACGCTCTTCTTGGCCTTGGCACCGCTTGCCGAGCGCAAGCCCCGGCTGACGGCCGCCGAAAAGGCGGCGCTGAGGGCGGAGTTGTCAGCTTTCCGATCGCAAGTGGACCAGGCTAAGCGGAAGGACAACAAAAAGAAATTCACCACTGACGTTGAGGACTATGTTGAGGCTGTGACCCGAGCTGCGACCGACCAAGGCCGCCGTGAGACGCGCCTTCGCATTCTTGAGGAGCGGCTCCAAAGATCCCTGTTGACGGCTTCGAAGGACTCTCCAACAACCAAGAAGGTCTCGAAGTAGCGGGTGCCACCGACACCTCGGCTCGCCCCCCTTGACATCCTCCGCACTTCCCCTACCCTGATAAGATGCCTGCGCCTCCTGCGCCATCGTCTGCCGGCAAGCTCACGCTGCTGCCGCTGATCGCGGCGACTTATTTCATCGTTTCCGGCGGACCGTTTGGATTGGAGGACACCGTTGCCATGGCCGGCTACGGCGGGGCGATTCTCATCCTGCTGATCACCCCCGCGCTGTGGAGCTTTCCTACCGCGCTGATGGTGAGCGAGCTCGCGAGCGCACTGCCCGAAGACGGCGGCTATTACGTCTGGGTCAAACGCGCCATGGGCCGCTTCTGGGGATTTCAGGAAGCCTGGCTGTCGCTGGTGGGCAGCGTCTTCGACATGGCGCTCTATCCGACGCTGTTCGTCAGCTACCTGGGTCACTTCCTCCCCGCCATGACTTCGGGCCAGCGCGCCACCTGGATCGGGGTCGGCTTGATCGCGGCGGCGGCGGCATGGAATATGCTGGGCGCCAAGACAGTGGGTGGCAGCTCGGTCGTCATGGGTGTTCTGCTGCTGAGTCCGTTCGCGGTGCTGGCCGCGGCGTCGGTGTTTCGTGGCGGCATGTTCGCGCGGCTTGCTACTTCGCCGGCGGCTCCGCGCCACGCCGACATCCTGGGCGGCGTGCTGGTGGCGATGTGGAATTACATGGGCTGGGACAACACGTCCACCGTGGCGGGCGAGGTTGAGAATCCGCAGCGCAACTATCCGCGGGCGATGGCCGGCGCGGTGACGCTGGTGGCGATCGGCTACGTGCTGCCCATCGGCGCCGTGGCGCTGACCGGCCTGGATGCCAGCCGTTGGGAGACCGGCGGCTGGGCAAACGTAGCGCGCGCCGTGCTCGGCGCCGGCGCCATCGGCGTAATCGTGGCGCTGGGGATCACGGTGGGCGGCATGCTGGGCGCGGCGGGCTCCCTCAACGCGCTCACCATGGCGCTGTCGCGCGTGCCGGCGGCGCTGGCCGAGGACGGCTTTCTGCCCAGGATTTTCGCCCGCCGCGACCCCAAGACCGATGCGCCGCGCTGGGCCATCGCGGGCTGCGCCGTGGCCTGGGCACTTGGCCTGGCGCTGCCGTTCAGTAAACTCCTAATGCTCGATATGCTGCTCACCGGTTCCAGCATTCTGCTCGAATTCGCCGCCCTGGTGGCGCTGCGCATTCGCGAACCTCAGCTCGCGCGGCCTTACCGTGTGCCCGGCGGCACGGCCGGCACCATTGCCGTGTCGATTCCGCCGGCCGCCCTGATGCTGCTCACGGCGGTGCGCAATCACGCCGAGCCGGTGGGTCCGATCAACGCGCTTCAGCTCGGCGGCATCCTAATGGCGCTGGGCGTTGTAGCCTATTTCGTGGGAGAGCTTTTCCGAAAGCCATGATCATCGTGTTTCATCAGCTCACCAATACCGGCAGCTTGTCCGCGCGCGTGATCTATTGCTACAGGCCGGCCGGCGCGTGGCTCCAAACTACGCCCAAGGGGCCAACCGTATGAGCAACCGCACGCAGCACACGGTCGGCATCATCATGAACGGCGTCACCGGCCGCATGGGGTTAAACCAGCACCTGCGCCGCTCCATCTACGCCATCATGCAGCAAGGCGGGGTGATCCTCAACGATCGCGAGAGCATCATGCCGCGCCCGCTGCTGGTGGGCCGCAATCCAGCCAAGCTGGAAGCCATTTCCGCGGAGTGCGGCGGCGTGCCGTGGTCGACGAACCTCGCTACTGCGCTGGCCGATCCCGCGAATGCGATTTACTTCGACGCGCAAACCACCGGCCGGCGGGCAGCCGCAGTACGCCAGGCGATTGCCGCGGGCAAGCACGTCTACTGCGAGAAACCGGTGGCAGAGTCGCTCGGTTCGGCGCTCGATCTTTACCGGTTGGCCGAACGCGCACAGATCAAACACGGGGTGGTGCAAGACAAGCTGTGGTTACCCGGCCTGCTGAAGCTCGCGAGTCTCCAGCGGCAAGGCTTCTTCGGCCGCATCCTTTCCGTGCGCGGCGAATTCGGTTATTGGGTGTTCGAAGGCGACAAAGTCCCGGCGCAGCGTCCTTCCTGGAACTACCGCAAGGAAGAGGGCGGCGGCATCATCGGGGATATGCTGTGCCACTGGCGCTATGTGCTCGACAGTCTTTTCGGCGCGGTCGAGGCGGTTTCGTGCCTGGGCGCAACGCACATCCCACGCCGCTGGAACGAAGCCGGCAAGCCGTATGCTGCAACCGCCGACGATGCCGCGTATGCGACATTCGAACTGGCCGGCGGCATCATCGCCCATTTCAATTCCTCCTGGTGCGTGCGGGTGCGGCGCGACGACCTGCTGACGCTGCAAGTGGATGGCACGCTTGGCAGCGCGGTCGCCGGCTTGCGCCACTGCTGGATTCAACCTTACGGAGCCACGCCGCGGCCGGTCTGGAACCCCGACATCGAAAGCCCTCTCGATTATTTCGAAGGCTGGCAGAAAGTGCCGGAGCAGGAAACTTTCGACAACGCCTTCAAACGCCAATGGGAACTGTTCCTGCGCCACGTGGTGAAGGGCGAGCCGTTCCGCTGGGGCCTGCTCGAAGGCGCCAAGGGTGTCCAGTTAGCCGAACTTGGCCTGGAGTCCTGGCGCAAGCGGGCGTGGGTGAAAGTGCCGAAGCTCGCCAGCTAGCTACTTTCCGGCGCAGAGATGGCGGACTGGTTCGGATTAACGATCGTGGCGGGTCTGCCTTTCCTGGTGCGAAGGGAACGCGCGTGATGCCGAAATCGTGGACTACCACTGGGAGAGAGAATCGCGGAACGAACTGGCACAAGCCCTCCGCAGGCCAGGAGACATTCGCGGATCGAGCGGGACCTCCCGCCACGAAACGCCGCGTGAACCGGCAACGGAAAGGCGCTGGTCGGCGCGGCTCAGCCCCGGCAGGCACCGAGCGCGTCATCGTGCTATAGTCTGGCCATGATACCGGATCATTCCGTTTCCCGCCGTACTTTTCTCGCCGCTACGGGCGGCGCCGGCCTGGCCTTAGGCGCGCCGGCTTCCGCCATCCCGGTCGGCCTGGAGCTCTATTCGGTTCGCGACGAACTGGCCAAGAATCAGACGATGACCTTGCGCGAAGTGGCGCGCGACGGGTACCAGGTCGTCGAGTTCTACGCACCTTACTACAGTTGGACCACCGACGAGGCCAAGCAGGTGCGCAAGCTGATGGACTCGCTCGGCATCCGCTGCAACTCCACTCACAATGGCGGCGATTCGCTCGCTCCCGAAGGCATCGGCAAAGCGATCGAGCTCAACCAGATTCTGGGCGCCAAGTATATCGTCTGGGCCAGCGCCGGCCGGCCCGCCGGGCTCCATGGCTGGAAAGCGGTGGCCGAGAAGCTGAGCGCGGCCGCCGCCAAGTTGAAGCCGCTCGGCATGGGCACCGGCTACCACAACCATCAATTGGAATTCACCCCCATCGAGGGCAAACGCCCCATCGAGGTCATCGCCGCCAATACGCCCGCCGAGGTGATGTTGCAGCTCGACGTCGGCACGTGCGTCGAAGCCGGCTCCGACCCGGTGGCCTGGATTCAGGCCAACCCCGGCCGCATCCGCTCGATCCACTGCAAGGATTGGGCGCCCGGCGAAGGCAAAGGCTACAGGGTACTGTTCGGCGAGGGCGTGGCGCCGTGGCCTGCGATCTTCCAGGCGGCCGAAAACGGCGGCGGCGTCGAATACTATCTCATCGAGCAGGAAGGCAGCCGCTTCCCGGAGCTCGAAGGCGTCGAACGCTGCCTGGCTAATTGGAAGCGTATCAAAGCCTGACGCGCGCCAGTAGTGGTCAGTTTCCGACTCGGCGACTGCTCGCTCCTGTGGATTGCCTCCGGATCGCCGGCCACATGCCCGGAACCCGGCACGTGGTGTTATTCTTCCGGTGAAGTGCCGACACCCACAGAACCGCGAAAGCGCCGAGAATGCGTTCTACACTAAATGATTCCCTTCAATCCCGCCGCTCGATACGTCCTCCCATCGACTGTTCTTTTCATACTCGGCCTGGTTGATCTATTGCGAGGTGTCCTTCACACATTTTTTGTAAACTGGGCCGCAAAAACCTTCGCCAAATTAGACTTGTCCGTAGCCCGTCAGGATCAGCTCACGCTGCTGGGCGCTTTCGGTATTTCGAATCTGCTGACCGGAGTGATCTTCATCCTGATCAGTATCGAGGCCGCGCCGCTCTCAGACTATGTTCTGCTGACGATTCCCTGCGCTTACGCGGTTGGGGCTATTGGCATGAGAACTTCTGGGGTGAAGGCGCAGTCCGCATTTTACGGCAGGTATTTCATGATGGGCTACCTTGGCGTGTGCTTGGTGACTTTTGTGTTGTCGCGACTTCGTCCATAGCACTCCACAAAGTGCAGTCCACCGGCTCCCCTGAACGTGGTCCGCGAAGGCCCTCAGTGCGGTGTGTCCGGCTCATTCGTAGCGGTACAGCGTGACGCGCTGGATACCCAAGCTCCGCAAGGACAAATGGTTCCCCTGCTCGGTCTCGTCGCCGGCGAGCTGGCGGCCGGGTACCCAGCGTCCGTTCACGAAATTGCCTTCTTCCACGGTGCCGAGCCCGGCCAGCGCAGGCCCTGGTGTGTCGGGCGAAAAGCTGACCGTGATACCGCTGCCGGCCACAAAATACTCGTCAGGTCCTACCGCGATGAAAATTGCTGCCGCGGAGGGCACGGCCGCCTGCGGTGCTGGCGCCCCAGGCATAGCTCGGGGCCTCAGGGCCGCGGCCGCCAGCGTATAATTCCCCACCTGGATCTTCTGAGACGGGTTATTCTGGTTGAGTAGGACGGCGGACATCGTGCCTTTGCCCTGGTGCGCCAGAATCAGAGGCGCCAATTGGTTAAGGAGGTCGTAGCCACTGATCAGGTCGCTGTCAGGTGCCCTGGACCCGTCGATGCCGAAAGGCGAGAAGCCCATGGCGTTGTGGCGTCCGAAGGCGTAGAGCGCCCTCAGGGCGCCTTCCCGCCCGCCCCCCGTTTCGGGGATGAACAGCGGATTCCCGGATCGGGCGTACGATGCCGTGGTCAACACAAAAAAGTCGTCGTTGCCGTAAATGTCGGGCGAGAGTATGTCGATTTGCGGCCCCCCGGCTCTCCAGACGTCCATCAACTGAGACAATGGGCCGCCGCTATGTGCCCTTTCGGGCGGCCCTACTCTCGCAAATCCCATCACCGCCGCGTTCACGTACATCGGCAGTGGGTATTCGGCCTTGCCCGCCTCGGCCACCCGGCCGATGTAGCGCGAGTAGTTCCAGGCCATGAAGATCTCATCCGCCGCAACGCCCTTCCCGAACACCTCTTCCCAGGTCCCGGATGTCTTGAAGCCGGCCGTCTCCCACACCTGGCGAAACTCAGCTATCAGCGCGTCCTGGTGCTGCTGGAGGTAGTCCATCAGCTCCTTCGGCACCGGTCCCGCGAATGCTTTGTTGGCCACGGGTGAGCGGTCGCGGGAGTCCGCTTCCACATTCACTTCGTTCTCCACCTGGATCATGAGAACCGTGTGCTGCTGGCCATCCACCTCCTTGATGTGCCGCATCAACGCGGCAAAGGCGCGCGCATCGGCGTCCCGGTTCGCCGCGCTGAGCGTGGAAAGGAGTTCGATGGTCTTACCACCCTGTATCTGGATGCGCGGAAAACGCTTGAAGTCCTTCTTGACCCAGTCGGGCGCGTAGCTGGACAGAGCGTTCTTCCAGCTTCCGAACCATAGAAGCACGAGACGCAGGTTCTGACTCCGTGCATCCCGGATGTCGCCGTCCAGCACGGTGAAGTCGAACTTCCCTTCTTGCGGTTCGATCTGATTCCAGGAAACTCCAGCCAAGACGGTGTTGAGCTTGGCCTCGGCGAGCTTGGGCCAAACCGGCTTCATGTATTCGAGACTGGTGGCGCTGCTGTTGTGTAGTTCCCCTGCCAGCGCCAGAAAGGGCCTGCCGTCCACGATCAGTTGGGTGGCCGTCCCCTGCTTCTGCAAGTGAGGGATGTCCGAAGCGAGGGCAAGAGAGCAGACGAGAGTACAGCAAGACAGAATTCGAAGTTTCAAGACGATCTCCTATGTCAACGGTAGCGATAGAGGGTCACTCGCTGGATCCCTTTGTCCCAGAGCGACACGGTCTGCCCCTGGATGGTTTCGTCGCCGGCCAGGCGGCGCCCAGGCACCCAGCGGCCATTCACAAAAGCGCCTTCCTCCACCGTGCCGAGCCCGTCGATCTCGGGCCCCGGCGTGTTAGGAGCGAAGGTCAGGCTCACGCCTTTGCCGGCCACGTAATACTCGTCAGGCCCTGTCGCAATGAAGATGGCCGCCGCGGGCGGCAACGGCTGCCGCGTCGTCGGCGCTCCAGGGTAGGGCCCAAACTGGAACGTGGCCTCGATGGTGTGATTTCCCAGGCGGACTTTCTGCGGCGGGTCGTTCTGGTTGAGGAGGACCGCGGACATCGTGCCTTTGCCCTGGTGTTCCACAATAAGCGGCGCCAGTTGCGAAATGAGGTCATAGCTGCCGCTGAGATTGTCGTCGGGCGGCCTGCGCCCGTCGATGCCGAAAGGCGAGAAGCCGATGGCATCGTGGCGCCCGAAAGCGTACAAAACCTTGGCCGCGCCTTCCGCGCCCGCCTCGGTTTCGGGGATGAACAAGGGGTTGCCACTCCGGTTGAAACGGGCGCAAACCTCGGCGAAGTACTCGAGGTAGAGATCCGGCGCCAGGATATCGATGGACGGTGCGCCCGCCCGCCAGACGTCATGGACTTGGGGCTCCGGCCCTCCACTCGGGTACACCCCCGGCCAGGGGAAGTTCGGCTGCTGCAGCCAGGCGTTCACGTACATCGGGATGTTGTATTCCCTCTTGCCGGCCTCGGCCACTGCATTTACGTAACGGGCATAGTGCCACGCCATGAAGATCTCGTCGGCGGGCCAACGGAGCTGCCGCCAACTGTCCAGGTCCGCTTGCTTGTAGGGCGGGCTTTCCACCCGGACCGGGATTTCGAAATTCTCGGGTCTTCCCTTCCCGAAAACCTGCTCCCACGTGCCGGAAGTTTTGAACCCGGCGTCCTTCCAAACATCACGGAACTCCGGTAGCAGCGTGTCCTTGTGCGTCTGAAGGTAGTCCATCAGCTCCTTCGGCACCGGCCCGGCGAATGCCTTGTTGGCGGGGGCCGATCGGTCCCGCGAGTCGAGCAAAACCCCGACCTCGTTCTCCACCTGGATCATGATGACCGTGTGCTGCTGGCCATCCATTTCCTTGATGTGCCGCATCAGCGCGGCAAAAGCGCGCGCATCGGCGTCCCGGTTCGCCTCGCTGAGCGTGGAAAGGAGTTCGATGGTCTTCCCGCCCTGTATCTGGATGCGCGGGAATCGCTGGAAGTCCTTCTTCACCCATTCGGGCGGGTAGCTGGACAGACCGTTCTTCCAGCTCGCGAACCAGATAAGAATGAGGCGCAGGTTGTGACCCCGAGCATCCCGGATGACGCCGTCCAGCACGCTGAAGTCGAACTTGCCTTCCTGCGGCTCGATCTGCGCCCAGGAAACACCCGCGATGACAGTGTTTAGTTTTGCCGCCGCGAGCTTCGGCCAAATCGGCTTCATATACTCGACGCTCGAGGCGCTGCTGTTGAGCAACTCCCCCGCCAGCGCCAGGAACGGCTTGCCATCGACGATCAGTTGGGTGGCTGTACCCTGCTTCCGGAGGTGAGGGGGTTCCGAGACCGGTTTACTCGCGCAGCGAGCCGAAACCAGGGCCAGACCACAAACCAGGGTGCAACCAAACAGACCCGAAACTCTCATGACACCTCCTGTTAGCCAGCATTCAATTTTGGACTTCTTGGCCGGTATCGATTATACATCCAGCCTCCGCCACTTTTCGCAGTGGGGCAGACCCTCCGCTTGCAGTTGGCACAGCGTAAGGCCGTGGTGCAGCAACTTGGCGCGGCGAAGCGGACCCTTGACGGCCATCCAACCCGGCAAAGCGTAATTGAGACATGTGTGACCAGCTCTTTTTCGCATGGCAGCGCAACCCGCGCCACTGCGATTCGGTAGTTGGTCGCTCCATTTTGACTAGTCGCTGGGTGAGCGATTCACGCGACGGTCTTCTTGGTCTCGTGGATCTCTTGCAGGCTCCAGACGCGGATGGGGTCCCGCAGACGGGCGGCCACGGCGTCGGCGGCGGCGCGGGCGCCGCTCATGGTGGTGATGCACGGGACGCGCGACATCACGGCGTTGCGCCGGATGGCCTTCTCGTCGAAAAACGCGGGCGCGCCGGTGGTCGTGTAGATCGCCAGTTGCACGCCGCCGCCTTTCAGCAGGTCGACCGCGTTCGGCCGTCCTTCGTTCACCTTGAAAATGGTCTTGCAGGTGAGCCCGGCGCCGCGCAGCGCAGCCGCAGTTCCGCGCGTGGCCACCAGTTGAAATCCCTGCCCGGCGAACCGGCGCGCCACTTCCACGGCGTCCGCTTTGTGATGGTCGTTGATGCTGATAAAGACCGTGCCCTTTTCCGGCAGCGGGCTGCCGGCGCTGATCTGCGCCTTCAGGAAGGCCTCGCCGAAACTAACGCCCACGCCCATCACCTCGCCGGTGGATCGCATTTCCGGACCGAGCGCCGGGTCCACGCCCGGAAACTTGTTGAACGGGAACACCGGCGATTTGACGAATACCTGCGGAACCGTCAACGTACCCGACGTCAATCCGCCCGTGAGGTGCGCGTAATCCGCCAGCTTGCGGCCCCACATCAGCCCGACGGCGATCTTGGCCAGCGGCACGCCGGTAGCCTTGCTGACGTAGGGCACCGTGCGCGACGCGCGCGGATTGACCTCCAGCACGTACACCGTGCCGTTTTGAATCGCATACTGCACGTTCATCAGGCCGATCACATTCAGCGCCTTGGCCAGCCGCACGGTGTAGTCTTGGATGGTACGGACGTTCTGCTCCGGCAGCGATTGCGGCGGCAGCACGCACGAGCTGTCGCCGGAATGGACGCCAGCCTCCTCGATGTGCTCCATGATGCCCGCGATCAGAACGCCGCCGCTCGAATCGGCGAGTGCATCCACGTCCACCTCGGTGGCGTCTTCGAGAAACCGGTCGATCAACACCGGGCGGTCCTGCGAAAACGTCACGGCCTCGCGCATGTACTGCCGCACCATCTCTTCGTCGTAGGCGATCACCATGGCGCGGCCGCCCAGCACGTAGCTGGGCCGCACCAGCACCGGATAGCCGAGACGCCGCGCCACCGCGCAGGCTTCCTCGGCGTTGGTCGCGGTCCCGTTGGCGGGGCAAGGGATTCCCAGATCGTCGAGCAGCTTGCCGAACAGCTTGCGGTCCTCCGCCAGGTCGATGTTCTTCGGATCGGTGCCGACGATCGGAATGTCCAGCCGCTGGAGCGGCAAGGCCAGCGTCAGCGGCGTCTGGCCGCCGAACTGCACGATTACGCCATCCGGCTTCTCTGTGTCGCAGATGTTCAAAACATTTTCGAGCGTGAGCGGTTCGAAGTAGAGCCGGTCGCTGGTGTCATAGTCGGTCGAGACGGTTTCCGGGTTGCAGTTCACCATGATCGACTCGACGCCCATTTCCTGCAGCGCGAAGGACGCGTGGCAGCAGCAGTAGTCGAACTCGATGCCCTGCCCGATGCGGTTCGGCCCGCTGCCCAGGATGACGACTTTCTTGCGGCTGGAAGGCTCGGCCTCGCACGCGCTTTCGTAATTGGAGTAAAGATACGGCGTGAAGCTTTCAAACTCCGCGGCACAGGTGTCCACGCGGCTAAAAACGGCGGCTACACCCAGCGTTTTGCGCCGGCTCCGCACCGCCTGTTCGTCCACGCTCCAGGTCTTGGCAAGCTGCACATCCGAAATGCCGTATCGCTTGGCGCGGCGGAACAAGGCGGCTGGCGCGCCGGCGAGCGTGGCCGCGCGCAGCTCGCCTTCGAAATCCACCACCTCTTTCATCTGCCGCAGAAACCAGGGGTCGATGGCAGTCATCTCCTGGATCTCCTCGACGCTGTAGCCGTTGGCCAAAGCGAAGCGGATGTAGCCGAGGCGGTCGGGGGTGGGCGTGATCAGCTTCTGCGCCACCAGCGCCGGGTCGAATTTTTCCGAGCCGAAGGCCTTGCCGGTCTCGAGGCTGCGCATGCCCTTCCACAGCGCCTCGTTGAAGGTGCGGCCGATGGCCATCACCTCGCCCACCGATTTCATCTGCGTGCCGAGCGCCGCATCGGCGCCGGGGAATTTTTCGAAGGCCCACTTGGGAATCTTGGCCACCACGTAGTCGATGGTGGGCTCGAAACAGGCGGGCGTCTTGCGCGTGATGTCGTTCGAGATTTCGTCGAGCCGGTAGCCCACCGCAAGCTTGGCGGCGATTTTGGCGATCGGAAATCCGGTGGCTTTCGATGCCAGCGCGGAGCTGCGCGAAACGCGCGGGTTCATTTCGATGATCACCATGCGGCCGTTGGCGGGGTTGATAGCGAATTGCACATTGGAGCCGCCGGTATCCACGCCGATCTCGCGCAGGCAGCCGATGGCGGCGTCGCGCATCATCTGGTACTCGCGGTCGGTCAGCGTTTGCGCCGGGGCCACCGTGATGGAATCGCCGGTGTGTACGCCCATCGCGTCGAAGTTTTCGATCGGGCAGACGATGATGCAGTTGTCGGCCAGGTCGCGCATCACCTCCAGTTCGAATTCCTTCCAGCCGAGCGCGCTCTCTTCGATCAGCACTTCATGGACCGGCGAAAGCGCCAGCCCCCGCTCCAGGATTTCGTCCAGATCTTCCTTGTTGTAGGCGATGCCGCCGCCCGTGCCGCCCAGCGTGAAACTGGGCCGCAGGATGCACGGGAAGCCGATTCGCGCGGCGAACTTCTGCCCGCGCTCGAGGCTATTGACGAGCTGCGATTCCGGCGTTTCCAGGCCGATCCTGCGCATCGCGTCCTTGAACAGGAGCCGGTCCTCGGCCTTCTTGATGGCGTCGATCTTGGCGCCGATCAGCTCCACGCCGTATTTGTCCAGTATCCCGGCCTCGGCCAGTTCCACGGAAAGGTTCAGACCGGTTTGCCCGCCCACGGTAGAGAGCAGCGCGTCGGGCCGTTCGCGGCGGATGATCTCTTCCAGATACGTAGCCGTCAGCGGCTCGACGTAGGTCTTATCGGCGAGTTCGGGGTCCGTCATGATGGTGGCCGGATTGGAATTCACCAGCACCACTTGGAAACCGTCGGCGCGCAGCGCCTTGGCCGCCTGGGTTCCCGAATAGTCGAACTCGCAAGCCTGACCGATCACGATCGGGCCAGACCCGATGATGAGGATGCGATGGAGATCGTTGCGTCGCGGCATCCGTTATTTTCCCGTCCCCGGTTGGCTCTCGCGCATCAGCGTGATGAATTCATCGAACAGGTAATGCGAATCGTGCGGACCGGGCGCCGCCTCCGGATGATACTGCACGCAGAATGCCGGATGCTGGCGATGGCGGAAGCCCTCCAGCGTGCGGTCGTTGAGATTCCAGTGGGTGATTTCCACGTCGTTCGCGTTGAGCGAATCGGGGTCGACGGCGAAGCCGTGATTGTGCGACGTGATCTCCACTTTCTGCGTGAGCTCATTGCGCACCGGGTGGTTGGCGCCACGATGTCCGAATTTCAGCTTGTAGGTCTTGCCGCCAACCGCCAGGCCCAACAACTGGTGCCCCAGGCAGATGCCGAACACCGGCTTGCGGCCGAGCAGCTTGCGAATGTTGGCCACCTGGGTGACCAGCGGCTCGGGGTCGCCGGGGCCGTTCGACAGGAAGATGCCGTCGGGCGCAAGCGCGAGCACGTCTTCGGCGGAGGTGAGTGCAGGAACCACCGTGACGCGGCAGCCGGCCTGCACCAGGCGGCGCAGAATGTTGTGCTTGATGCCGAAATCGTATGCCACCACGTGGTAGCGAATTTCGGCCGGCTTGCCTATCCGTTGTGATGGAGAGCACGCCTCCACCGGCGCGGTCCATTCGTAAGCCTTCGGTGTGCTCACCCGGCTGGCCAGATCGAGCCCGGCCATGGCCGGGATGGAGCGGGCTTTCTCGACCAGCTTCTGCCCGTCCGTTTCCACCGCCGAGAGAACCCCGCGCATTACTCCGCGGCTGCGCAGATGGCGGACCAGCGCGCGCGTGTCCAGATCCGAAACAATGGGAACCCCGCCCGCGCCCAGGAACTCGCCGGTCACGGTGTCGGAGCGCCAGTTGCTTGCCAGGGCCGAAAACTCGCGCACCACCAGCCCCTCGATGTAAGGCCGCAGGCTTTCGTTGTCGTCGCGGCTGGTTCCATAGTTGCCGATCTGCGGGTTGGTGAGGATGACGATCTGGCCAGAATAGGACGGATCGGTGAATACTTCCTGGTAGCCGGTGAGCGCGGTGTTGAATACGACCTCGCCGGCGCGCTCGGCGGGCGCACCAAAACTCCGGCCCTCGAAGACCGTTCCGTCTTCCAGGGCGAGGATTGCAGTATTCAAGTTAGGCTGTTCCTCCCGGGGAGTTGGTAATGTTTATTTTAGCAGGTCGGGCGAGAAGTTCGGACGAAGATTGGGTGACGATTTCCGGTTTCCGGAATCGGGAAGGTGCTAAACGGACTGGCCCGTTACGCCGAAGTAGCTGGCCGCCGCGAGCATGTGGCGATCATTGGTCCACACAGCGCGTTCTCCGATCTCGTGTGCCGTTGTGAGGTGTACTGCGTCGGCGGTGCGTATGAAGAGATCGCGGGGACCGGAAACCATCCGGGCACTGGTTCTCCGCAGCAGAGCTTCCGTGACGGGAACGAGGTTCCACAATCCGTCCCCGATGTGCTCGGAAAAGCGCGCGGCCAGCTCGCGCCCATCGCGGGGTGACGACGCACCTTCACGCATGCGGCGATGAAGAACGGCATGGAACTCGGCCAAGGCCCATAGCGACGAATGGATGACGCCCGCCTTTCGGACGAGCTCGCGAACCCGTGGAGACTCGGGTTCATTGAAATAGAATTTTGCAATATAGGACGTGTCGAAATACACGCGGCTAACGGCCCCGATCCTCTTCGACGATCTTCGTGCTGTCGCTGACCTGCGGCATTCGAGCCCAGATTTTTCGCATGGAGGCGAAGATCCGCGCTTTTTTGGCCGCGGGCATGCGCGGTGGAGAGGTGATGGGGCGCAGCTCCGCGACCGGCTCACCACGGCGTTCGATGACGATATTACCGCCGTCTGAAGCCTCTCGCACCAATTCCGAGGTGTGGATGTGGAGTTCGCGGACCGAGGTTTTCCTCATAAAGCTACATTGTAGCACCTAGGCTCCCCCGTCGCGCCGGCCGCGTGCCGCCATCAGGCGGCGTCATTCACTTCGACTGCAATCCGCTTTCCGAGCGCCGCGAACGCGGCCTCGATCTGGTCCAGGCGAGTGTGGTTCGCAAAATCGAACAGCCTGTCGACGGTGGTCTTGGGAATCCCCAAGCGGCGCGCCAGTTCCGCCTTGCGCATGCCGGACGCCTGGAAGGCGATGTAGAGTTCCGTCTTGAGCGCGGCCATGGCGGGCAATTCGATCATGCGGTACTTGCGGCCCTTCGGGCTACTCGGAAGCTTGATCGGCTTGCCCTCCCGGATTAGGTGAGCGAACATCGTGATGAGCGCGTCCTGCGCCATGTCGATACCCTCCCGTTCATCGTCCCCTTGGGTAATCGCCTCGTGGACGTCGGGGAAGGCGATGACAAACCCGCCCTCTTCGGCGGGCTCGAACAGCGCTGGATACTTCATCTCTATAACTCCTCGATTCCCAGTCTCTTCAGAATTCCGCGGACTGTCCCGGTGTTGGGTTCCTTCGAAGGGTGGCGCGGGGAGGCCGGGGGCGGCGCCAGGTCACCCCCTTTACCGGAGAGCTACGCAATTGGTTACTTTCCCCGTTTCGCTCCAACGAGGTGAGTGTTACTGGCCCTGCCGAGGCATCGCAGCTTGAACCGCAGCCCATGCGGCGTCCGCCTCACCGGAGGACAGACAGAGGAGCGTGCCGTCCATAAACGTGATCTCCAGTCCTGATTGGCTCGCTCCAGCGCTCTCCGACCCGCCCAGGTTGGGCGGCCGGGAAGGGGTGTACTGTACACGGGCGATGTCCTCGGTGTTCTGTAGCCGGTTCGGGCCGAGCTTGAAGAGCGGCATGGATATTATTGTAACCCGGCGTGGGGAAAATCATCCTGTTCTTCGGTTCCCGCAAGGCGTAGCGTATCGTCGCCGAACTTGAACCCAAGCTGAACAGGGCGGATAATCAGATCAGATCTTAAGGCTGGTGACCCCAATGTCGCTGGATGACGGCGTAAAGCCGATACCTGATGCGCCTGAGGAGGCACGGAGTAGGGCTGGCGCGCTGGTCGGCTCGGAATCGGACAGTTCGGCGGGCACGGAGCCGGGGGAGCCTCGCGCTGGCCCAGCCGGTTCCGACGGCGGTTTGGCCACAAATGAGGAGGGGCGGGAAACAGGACGTGTGCCTCAGGTTGGCGATCCCGAGTGGGACCAGCGGTGCGAACAGCCATTTGAGGGCGGGCTGTCAATCGAGTGGAGCACCAAGGAGCGACACTTCTGGATTGTGCGCCAGACCGAGAGCGGTTCCGGGGACTTCGTGGATGACCGGGCATGCTTTTGTTTTGAGCCTGGGGTCGGGGGGGAACGTGTTTCCGGATGGCTCAGGACCCACGCCGAAGTCCGGAGGAGCACCTCCGGACAGCCGGGCATTCGGTACAAGGCCGTCGAGGTAGATCCTCACGCCCCAAAGGAGCAGCATCCCGCGGTCCGGTTTGCGGCTCACGCTCCGGCGGCGGGGGTACGGCCGTGCGAGGCGTCGGATGGAGTGGGCAGCCGGCCCCAGGGGATATTGATGGTTTGGCGCTTGGGGCCAGGCAAAGAAGCCGAAGCGGACGGCGCCGACCGCGAGGCCCAGGGCCGAGCCGAGGACGTCGACGGCGACGCGCGGCCCTGCGACTGGGAGGGCCGCGCGTTCTCCGATATTCTGGAGCAGATTCCCGATGCGGCCGAACGCGCCCAATTGCGGGAGATGGTTGAGAAATACACGGCGCTGAAAAGGCTCCTCGATGCCGGCGAGCAGCTTGAATCGCTTCGCCTGCGTCTCCGTGCTCTCGGGGGCGGACAGGTTGCCAACGGGTACGAGAGCGATCCATTGCTGGCGATCATGGAATTGGAGCGCTGGCGGGAGTGGAAAGCCAACGACTGGCCGAAGTGGCAGCAGGAGCGAGAAGACCTCCGAGCCGCGCTGGGCGAGGCCACGGCGCGCATCGAAGAGGTCGAAGGGGCAGTCGGAACCCGCACGGGACTCGATGAGGGGGACGAGGGCACTGCCGAGGCCGCCGACGTCGACAGGGCTGACAACTCGAATGGAGGTGAGGCGCCTCTAGGCCCGCTTCATCGGGATGCAGGTGGGCCGCGTCTACCCTCCAACACCCGGAGCGAGCCCGAGCGTGTCGAGCCCAAGCTCGCAAGGTGCAAGCAGTGCGAACACGTGTTTCTGAGGGCAATTGCAGGGGACTCACCGATTACATGCGAGCTCTGCGGAGCCAACGTGGCTTGGCAGTTCGCTATGCCAGGAGGCCCTCGGGGTGCCCATGCGCCCCCGAGCAGGCCGAACATCGATGTGGGCCAGCTTCGGTTCTTCACAGGGAGGAGCTTCGAACAGTTTCTCAAGATCCTTTTTCAGAGCATCGGGTTCGGTGTGGAGGAGACCCCTGCGACCGGCGATCAAGGGGCCGACCTGATTCTCACCGACCCCTCGCACCGCAGGATCGCCGTGCAGGCCAAACGATACAACCAGGACGTGGGCAACGGGGCAGTCCAGGAGATCCTCGGCGGCATGAAGTATTGGGAGTGCTGCTCCGGCATCGTCGTCAGCGCCTCGGGGTTCACGAAGGCAGCGAGGGATTTGGCAAGCAAGGCGCCCGAGGTCGCCCTTTGGGACAAGCCGGTGCTAGAGGCCCTGATTGATCATTACATGAGCGACCTTGCCATATTCATAGCCGAGAGACAGCCGGGCGCGCCGACCTGAATTTGGACCCACCACACACGGCCTGCCATCTTGCCGGCTCGAGCCGGGCCGCGGCGGGGTCCCATGAGGAATTGCAGACGCGCCTTCCGGCCCTCGCTGGTCTGCCCTACCCGATTTCACCGGGCGTAAAGGGGCCCGCGCAAGGGGCCCCAGACGCATTCTCCGTATCTTACTTCGCCGCGGCGCCATTAGTGCCGTTTTGCTCCGAATGCCCATTGCCCAGTTCGCGCAGCACGTCGCCTACTACTTCTTCCTTGCGATCGGAATGAAACTCGTCGTTCATCCGGCGCAGGGCGACGCTGATCACGTCTCGGCGGTGCAGCTTCGATCCCGGGCCCATGCAGCTCAGCTCAGCCACAGCTTGTGCGCCAGCGCGACATCCTCGGGCCATAGCCGTGGCGGGTGCGGGCCGAGGTCGAAATGCCGCAGTCCCAGGCGAGTGCGCTTGCTCGCGCCGGTCCTATCTCACCGGGGGTCTCAAATTCCGCGGCGGGTCGGACTCACGAGAGGAACGCAAACGCTCCGCCGGCGTCATCACCTCCGCGAACACGACTCCGGCCATCAGCGCGGCAGCCGATGCGATGTGTACAAAGAGACGGGGAAGCGCGATTTTGACGTGCGCCTCAACCGGATTCCAGGCGCTGAAGAAGAAGACGCACGGATACAGCAACAGCGGCAAACATACCGTTGCGGCCCAGGGATACCACCGCGATTTCTCCCTGCCTCGGATGAGATAGAAGAGTCCGGCCGCCACCAGCGGCCACAGCAGGCTCCAGCGTCGCAAGGCCGTCAGTTCTTCCACTGTCCAAACCAGCAGCGGTCCGGCCCGGTCCACATGAGATAGGAAAACAGCCGGCGTGAAACCCGCGAAATCCGCCTCACGCGGCACCCCCAGGCTGCTCATGAATGCCGACCAACCCCGCCATAGCCCAAACCCCGGGAGGATTGCCCAAGCTCCCAGTTTCCAATTCCGCTCCCTCACAACCAGGGGGACGATTGCCACCGTGAGGCAAAACAGCGGGACAATGCCATCTGCCTTGGTGAAAGCGAGCAGCGCGGCGCTCAAACCCAGCAGCCGCGCCGAGTCCACGGATTGGGTCCGCCAGTGTTCGACACAGTGCACCACCGCACACACATACACCACCGAGAGCGGAAAATCGACGTAGCCGGAAGAGGCGCTGCCTTGGCCCATCGCCAACGCCGGCACCAGCAGGAACGGGAGGAGCACGAAGATTCCGGACCAGCACCACTGTTTCGTCCGGTTTGCCACGGAGATCAGAAGCAGCGCGGCGGCCAGATAGAAATACGGGCCGATCAGCTTGATCATGCTCTGGTCCATGCGGCCCAGGAAGCCATAGATCCACGCTTCGAGCAAAGGCACCAGAGGCGGATAGCTCCGGTGAAAGAAGTCATAGTTGCTCGTGTAGTATTGGAGCGGGATCGCCCCGCCGTGCAAGAACGCGACTCTGGCTTTCGATTCCCAATTGAACAACCCGTCCCACCCCAGACTTTCGCGATACAACGAGAGCCAGGTTACGAAACCCACTTGAGCGGCGACCAGCGCGAGAACGATCGCCTGGGGAGCGGGGAGCCGGAGTCCGGACAAATCCGGCAACGCCCAACTGCGCCTTTTCCATGCGTACCCTGCCATGCCCAGGCAAATGGCGGTCACCGCGCAGCGCAGCGGTACGCCCTGGATCAGAAATCCCAGGCAGAAGGAAGACAATGAGACCAATCCCGCGCCTAATATGAAAGCAGTCCCGCAGACTCCGCAAATGTCAGGTTGGGGCGTACAGGGGCGCACCAGCAAGACCACCCCGAGGCCTCCCACAAAGGCGATCGAAAGGGCGACTAACGACAGAATGATTCCCATGGGTCCGCGCCGTTATGAGGTGAGATGTAGAGGCTGGACGTCACTCGGGTTCCGCCAGCCGCCCAGGGCCCGGGATCGGTCTCAAAGAAGATCAGCCCGGCGATTTCGGAAGAACGGGGCACGCTTTCTACCGCGGAAGTGCGGCTCTTACCGGGCTCGCCGCAGAAGACTGCCGCGACCGGCCGCGGATACGCCAGGTGCGAGATCGTGTAATACACCCGCAGCGTGGAAGGCTCGTTGGCCGGTCCGACGAACAAGAGACTCTTGTCCGGAGCGTATCTCCGCAAGCTGTTTTCGACCAGTAACCCGGGTTGGGGCGTATCCAGGACTCGCAGAAAGGAGTCGGTTGTTTGGTAGGGTTCCAGTTGGTCGAAGGAACTGCCCCGCAGAATCGCCCTTGCCATCACCGTGAACGCAATGGCGGCATATAGCACGCAGAGGCAAATCGCGGACGCTCGGATCGAGCGATTCCGCTGCGGCGCACACCTCTCTCCCTGCATGAAGCCGTAGCGTACCACAGCCGCCGAGTGGCGCTTCGGCCCCGGCATATTAGCATAGGGTGGAGGAGGCCGAATGCCGCAATCGCAGGCGGAATCGCTGGCGCGCCAGGTCATCGCACGGCTGCGCTCTGCCGGACACCAGGCTTATCTGGTCGGCGGTTGCGTGCGCGACTTGCTGCGCGGGGCCGCTCCGAAGGATTTCGACATCTCGACCGACGCGCGGCCGGACCGCATCCTGGACCTGTTCCCGCAATCCGGTCTGGTCGGCGCGCACTTCGGCGTGGTTCTGGTGCGCGATGCTTTCGCGCAAGTGGAAGTCGCCACCTTCCGCAGCGACCACGAATATGAGGACGGCCGCCGGCCCGTCACCGTACATTTTGAGACCGACCCAAAGGCCGACGTGCTGCGCCGCGACTTCAGCATCAACGGCCTCATGATGGATCCCGAAACCGGGGAGGTGCTGGATTACGTCGGTGGCCGCGTCGATCTCGATGCCCGGCTGGTCCGCGCCATCGGCGATCCCGACGCACGCTTTCGCGAAGACCATCTGCGGCTGCTGCGCGCCGTGCGCTTTGCCGCCCGGCTGGGATTCGCGATTGAGCCGGCCACTTTCGATGCCATCTGCCGCCATACCGCTCTGATTACGCGGGTATCGGCCGAACGCGTGCGCGATGAGCTGGTCCGCATCCTCACCGAAGGCGGCGCGGCCGGCGGCCTGGACCTGCTCGACAAGAGCGGCCTGCTGTCCGTGCTGCTGCCCGAAGTGGCCGCCATGCACGGCGTCGAGCAGCCGCCCGAGTTTCACCCCGAAGGCGACGTCTGGACGCACACGCGGCTGCTGCTCGCTAGTCTCGATCGCGCCACCCCGACGCTGGCGCTGGGCGCGCTGCTGCACGACGTGGGTAAACCGCCCGTGTTCCGCGTGGTGGACCGCATCCGTTTTGACGGCCACGTCGAGAAAGGCGTCGAGATGGCGCGCGCGATTCTCACCCGCCTCCGTTTCTCCCGCGACGACACCGAGCAGGTGGAATCGCTCGTCGCGCATCACATGCACTTCAAAGACGTGGGCCGCATGAAAGAGAGCACGCTCAAGCGCCTGATGCGCCTGCCCCGCTTCGAAGAGCACCTCGAGTTGCACCGCCTGGATTGCCTGGCCAGCAGCGGCAACCTGGAAACTCACGAGCTGGTGAAGCGCAAATGGGAGGAGATGACCGCCGAAGAGATCAAACCCGCCCCGCTGATCACCGGCGCCGACCTGATCGCCGCTGGCTACCGCCCCGGCCCTCGTTTCGCCGAGATCCTGTCCGCCGTCGAAGACGCCCAGTTGGAACACCGCCTAAGCACGCCAGCCGAGGCATTGGAATGGGTGTTGGGACAGTACCCGCCGGAAGGCGAGGGCTAGTTTTTCGGACCTTGGCCAACCGGCGGCGGTAGACTTGGAAAGTGCCCACTGTTCTTAGAGTTCGCGGGTACCGGTTCTTTTTCTTCAGCAGGGAGCCGCTCGAGCCGCCGCACATCCACGTTGCCCAGGCCGAGCGTTATGCTAAGTTTTGGCTAGATCCCGTGTCGGTCGCCGAGGCGAGGGGTTTTCGAGCGAGTGAGATGACCGAAATACGAAGGATCGTTGTTGAGAATGCGCCGTTATTCGTGGAGAGATGGCATGAGTATTTTAATGGAGAGAACTGAAGCGTTGGCTGTCGAGGTGTCGTGTTCGAAGGATTCGCTTTCAGTGACGCTGACCGATGGGCGAGTTGTTTCCGTCCCTCTGGTGTGGTTTCCGCGGCTCGCCCAAGCGTCTGCGCAACGGCGATCGGAGTGGGAATTGATCGGCGGCGGCATCGGAGTTCATTGGGAGGCGCTCGACGAGGACATCTCCGTAGCGAGCCTCTTGCATCCTGGGAATTTTTTTGGACTGCCTGTGAAGCCCATAGCATCCAACGCGCGCGCCCCACGCTCCAGAGCCCGGCTCATGCGGAAGCGCGCAATTCGGGGCTAGTCTCCCCTCCCATTACCCCTCATTCCACCTGCTTATGCTCGTAGCGCCCAAACCGCCCTTGCGATCGCCAGGTTCAGATTTGTCGCCGGCGCCTCCCTTGGCACCGCTGCGCCCGCCCGCTTGCCGCTCAGCCGCTCCATATACACGTAGATGACTGGCGTGATATAGAGCGTCAGGAACTGGCCGACCACCAGGCCGCCGGCCGCAACAAAGCTTGATTCACTGATTGATTTTCGGGAGTTCGCAGTTTATCGGGAACGCACCAGGCCAGCGGAAAGTTGAGGACCTCGGAGCGAATCTTCTTTACAATAGGAACTCGCCCGCCATGGACAATCTCACCCACACCGCGATCGGCCTCTTCCTGGCGCGGGCCGGCGCCCGAAAGTGGACGCCGCGGGCAACCGCGATTCTGCTGGTGGCATCCAACGCGCCGGACATCGACGTGCTCACCGGTGTGGCCGGCCCGCTCGCGTACCTGCACTATCACCGGGGTCTCACGCACGCGCTTGTCGCCATGCCGGTGATGGCATTGCTGTCCGTAGTAGTGGTGCGGCTGGCTGGAAGGAAACCGCTCTTTTGGCCGGGCGCGCTGGCGGCCGGGATGCTCGGCGTGGCCGTCCATCTGTTGCTCGATTGGACCAACGTCTACGGCGTGCGGCTGCTGTTGCCTTTTTCCGGCCGCTGGCTGCGTCTTGATACGACCGCCGTGGTGGACCTGTGGATCTGGGCCATCGCGGCGGCCGCTTTGGCCGGGCCGTTTCTGGCGCGCCTGGTTGGCTCCGAGATCGCCTCCGGGGGCGCCAAGCCGCGTCACCATGGCCGCGGCGCCGCTCGATTCGCTCTCGTCGCTGTGATGGCGCTCGATTGCGGGAGGCTGATTCTGCACACGCGGGCCGTGGCGATGCTCGAGGCGCGGGTTTACCAGGGAGACTCGCCAACCCGAGTGGCGGCTCTGCCCAATGTGTTCAACCCGCTGCGCTGGCGCGGCCTGGTCGAAACACCCGCCTTTTACGCCATCGCCGAAATCGATGTGACCGGCGATTTCGACCCTACCCGCGCTTTGATCTTTTATAAGCCAGACGCCGATCCGGCGCTCGACGCCGCCGCGCGCACCCCCGTCTTTCAGGAATTCCTGCGGTTCAATCAATACCCACTGTGGCGGGTCACGCCGGCGCCCACCCTGGACGGCGGCAAGCTGGTGGAACTGTTCGATCTGCGCTTCGGCACCCCGGAAGCTCCGGGCTTCCAGGCTGCCGCGTTGGTAGACCCACAGCTCCGAGTGGTGCACTCGACTTTCCGCTTTGGCACTCTGCGCCCTCGTTAATTGTGGTTGGTTGTGGCAAGCCCTCGGCCTGCGAAGGACGCGAATCTTCACGCCACCTTGTCCGACACCCCGCCGATGAAATCGCCACCTAAGGCATCCCGGGTTCCCATCTAAGGTCTTGGCTCGATTTCCCACAACTCGTATTCACTCCAGAATGAAATCGTGCGGGCTACCGACACGAATACAGTCCTCGATAAAAACCAACTCCGGGATATCACCATGGACGATCCGGAGCTGATGCGGGAGATCCTGGCGGCGCTGCTCGCCGACACCTCGCAGCAGATGGGCTTGCTCGAAGCCGCCATCCGCGCGCAGAACACAGCTCAGTGCATGCGGCTGGCGCATTACTCCAAGGGTGCGTGCGCCAACGTGGGCGCCAACCGCGCGGCGGGCATGTTCAAGCAGATTGAGAGCAGGGCGGCGGACGGTGAGTTTTCCGGGTGCGTCGAATCGCTCGCCTCACTGGTGCGGGAAATGGACCTACTGCGCAACGAAAGCGCTGCGCTATAAGGCCAGCATGATTGTGGGGCAGGTTGATAACCTGCGGCCGATTGGCAATCGGCCTGCGCGGCGGCTGGCCGGGGCACACTTTCGGTCGCGCGCAAGATGCCATCACTGCCTCACAAGCCAGTTCAATTGGCAGCTTGGCCCGCTGCTCGCGTTGCTTTGGATGCGAGCCTGCCTAGCCCGCCGCTGCCCGCAGCCGCTTGACCCCATCTCCGCATAACACGGCTGCATGTTCGGACTCCGGCTGCAAGCCGCCCAACGCGGCTTCGATCGCGGCCGGCTGGAATGCCGCCAGTTCATCGCGCCGCTTCCCCAGCAGCCACTCCGTCAAGGCTGAACCGGCAGCGATGGACGCCGTGCAGCCGCGCACTTTGTATCGCACCTCCACCACGCGTTCCCCCGCGAAGCGCGCCGACAACCGCAGGATATCGCCGCAAGCCGGATTCGAAACTTCTACCGTAATCGCCGGCGCCGGCAACTCTCCCACATGGCGCGGATTCTGAAAGTGATCGAGCAACAGCGCCGAGTACATATAGGCCTCCAGATCCGGCAGAAGGCACGGCTGCCGGTGACCTTATTATGCACGCTATCCTGCACAATGGAACGCGGACGCGCGCGGCGCGCCGTTACAATGTCTATCGATGCCTGAGTTCGACGTGGTGGGTGTGGGCCTCAATGCCACCGACACGCTGCTGATGGTTCCGCATTTCCCGGCTTACGCCGGCAAGGCGCCGTTCGACGCGGAAGTGATGAGCCCCGGCGGACAGGTAGCCAGCGCCATGGTGGCGTGCGCGCGGCTGGGGCTGCGGGCGAAGTATATCGGCACGGTGGGCGACGATGAGCGCGGCCGCATCCAGATGGAAAGCCTGCGCTCGACCGGCGTGAATCTGGACCACGTGCAACTGCGGAAGGGCTGCGCCAACCAATCGGCTTACATCATCGTCGATCGCTCCACCGGCGAGCGAACCGTGTTGTGGCGGCGCGACGACTGCCTGCGCATCGACCCCGGCGAGATCGCCGACGAGCAGATCACAGGCGCGCGCCTGTTGCACATCGACGGCCATGATACGCCCGCCGTGGCCCATGCCGCCGCTATTGCGCGCCGCCACGGCATTCCGGTCACGGTGGACGTGGACACCATCTACCAAGGATTTGACCGCGTGCTGCCGAATGTGGATTACCTGGTGGCCAGCTCCGAATTCCCCGGCAACTGGACCGGCATCCGCGACCCGTTCGAGGCGCTGGAGAGCCTGCAAACCGAATATGGCATGAAGGTGGCGGCGATGACGCTGGGCGCGCACGGAGCCCTGGCGCGCGCTGGCGGACGGTTCCTCTACGCACCGGCCTACGTGGTCGATTGCGTCGATACCACCGGCGCCGGAGACGTGTTTCACGGGGCGTTCTGCTATGCTGTTTTGCAAGGGATGACGATGCCTGCCGCTTTGGATTTCTCGAACGCCATGGCCGCTCTCAACTGCACCGCTATGGGCGCCCGCGGCGGGATTTGCGGCTTCGATGAAATCCGCCTGCTGATGGCGCGCGGCGAACGGCGCTCCGATCCCGACTTTGCCGCGCGCGCGCAGGCTTCCGGCGGCCCTCCGGCGGTCTAAATGTTTCCGCTACGCGACACACAGCCGAGCTATTCCAAGCCCGTGGTCACGATCCTGCTGATCGTGGTCAACATCCTGATTTTTCTGTTCGAGTTTTCGCTCGACCCTTACACTCGCAATGCCTTCATTTCCGCTTACGGTCTGGTGCCAGATCATTTCACGATATCCAGTATTTTCACTTCCATGTTTCTGCATGCCGGCTGGCTGCACGTGCTCGGCAACATGTGGTTCCTGTGGATTTTCGGCGACAACATCGAGGACATTCTGGGCCACGGCAAGTTTCTGCTGTTTTACCTGATGTGCGGCGTGGCGGCGGCGCTGGCGCAGGTTCTTTTCAACCCGTTCTCGCGCGTCCCCATGGTGGGCGCGTCCGGCGCCATCGCCGGCGTGATGGGCGCCTATATGGTCAAATTCCCGCGCGCCCGCATCGTGACCTTCGTTTTCGTCTTTTTCTTTATCACGACCATCGACGTTCCCGCCTGGGCGATGCTGATCTACTGGTTCGTGCTGCAATTGTTCGGCGGTTTCGGCAGCATCGCGGCCTCGCAGTATTCCCATGGTGGCGGCACGGCGTTTCTGGCTCACGTGGGCGGGTTCATCGCCGGCATGGTTCTGATCTTTCTACTTGGCACGCGACAGCCCTATTACCGCCGCCGCGACCTTTCCTGGTAAATGAAACGGCTGACTGAAGCATTATTCCGCAACGGCCGCTCCCTTACGGTCGCGGCTCCGATAGCATTCGATGTCCGTTCGGAGCCGCGACCGTAAGGGAGCGGTTGCGCGATTGGAGGCATTGCCATATCCGATGAAACCAGCGGCGCGCGCGTGAGCCTGGACGTGCTGGCCATCGCGGCCCATCCCGACGACGTGGAACAGACCTGCGGCGGCACACTCATCCGCATGGCCGAGATGGGCTACCGCACCGGCGTGCTCGATCTCACCGCCGGCGACATGGGTTCGCGCGGCACGCCCGATGATCGCGTGGCCGAATCGCAGGCAGCGGCCCGGCACCTGCTGCTGGCCTGGCGCGGCAACCAGCGCATGCCCGACGCGCGCCTCGAAAACACGCTCACCGCGCGCATGACGCTGGCCGTGAAAGTCCGCGAATTGAAGCCGCGCACCGTGATTCTGCCGTATTGGGAAGCGCGTCACCCCGATCATTACCGCACGAGCGAAATCGGCTTCGAAGCCTGCTTCCTGGCCGGGTTGAAGAAACTCGAGGAGTACTCCGAACCGCACCGCCCGCAGAAGATTCTCTATTCGAGTCTCTACGCCGATGTGAAGCCGTCTTTCATCGTCGATATCAGCGGCCAATTCGAGCGCCGCATGGAAGCGTTGCTGAGTTACCGATCGCAGTACGGCGCAGCGGACCAGGCCGCCGGCCTGTTCCCCGGCGAGCCCGAGATCCGCGAGCGCCTGGGGGCCATCGCCCGCTTCTACGGCAACCTGATCGGCGTGAAATATGGCGAGCCCTTCGTGGTCAAAGAAGCCATGCGGATCGACGACATCGTAGCCATGCCCGTGCGATCCATCTAAACGCTTCGAAGTTCGAGACAATTGCCAAGCTGTCGTGGTTGGCTTAAAATCTACCAATGCCCATTCTCACGAACGCACTGAGCAGCCGCGTCCGCCTGCTCGTTGCCGGGTTAGTTGTAGGCTGCATTCCAATCGCTTCCGCCGCTGAACCCGTCGAGTGGTGGCAAAACGCGGTCGTCTACGAGATCTACCCGCGCAGCTTCGCGGACAGTAACGGCGATGGAGTCGGCCACCTCAAAGGCATCACGCAACATCTCGCCTACCTGCAAGAGTTGGGAGTGGACGCCATCTGGATCACGCCCTTCTATCCTTCGCCCCAAGTCGATTTCGGCTACGACATCGCGGATTACCGGGCCATCGATCCCCAGTACGGCACGCTAGCGGATTTCGACCGCCTGGTGGCGGAGGCTAAGAAGCGCAATATCCGGGTAATCATGGACATGGTCTTGAACCACACCTCAGACCGGCATCCCTGGTTCGTGGAATCCCGGTCGTCGCGGACGAATCCGAAGGCGGACTGGTATATGTGGCATGACGGGAAACCGGGAGGCGGGCCGCCCAATAACTGGGAATCGATATTCGGACACTCCGCGTGGACGTTCGAGCCCAAACGAAGCCAGTTTTACTACCACGCATTTTACACGGAACAGCCCGACCTGAACTGGAGGAACCCCGAAGTCCGCAGCGCCATGTACGACACGATGCGCTTTTGGATGAAACGGGGCGTGGCCGGCTTCCGGCTGGATGCCATTACGTCCCTGTTCGAAGATCCGCAACTGCGCGACGAGCCGGTCGCGCGCCCAGGCGTGAACAGCTACGGCGATCCCATTTTGACGCGGCAGTATACCGATAACCTTCCCGAGTGTCATGACGTACTGAAGGAACTGCGGCGGCTCACCAACGAATTCCCCGGCCGCGTCCTCATCGGGGAGACTTACCTTCCCAATATTAAAGAGCTGGCGAAAATGTACGGCGCGCACAAAGACGAACTGCAGCTTCCCATGGATACGCAGTTCGCCTTCAATCCTCTCTCGGCCGATGTGTTTCGCAGCAAGTTGCGCGATGCGGAGACCCAACTCAACGGCGGATTGCCGCTGTTCTTCTTCGACAACCACGATAATCCCCGCTCCTGGACGCGCTTCGGCGATCACAAGAACGACGCTGCGATCGCCAGGCTGCTGGCGACTCTGCTGATGACGCCGCGCTGCACCGCCCTGATGTACTACGGCGAGGAAATCGGCATGGAGAATAACGACCCAAATCGCATAGAGGACGTGCGCGATCCAATCGGAAAGATCGGCTGGCCGCGCGAGAAAGGCCGCGATGGCGAGCGCACCCCCATGCAGTGGGATGCCGGGACCAACGCCGGCTTCAGCACCGCCAGGGCCACGTGGCTGCCCGTGGCGCCCGGCTATGAGACCCGCAACGTAGCCGTTGAAACGCGCGATCCCGGCTCACTGCTGAATTACTACAAAGCGCTGATCCGTCTCCGCAAGACGGACCCTGCCCTGCGCGCCGGCGATTTTGCTCTCATTGACGAAAACGATAAGAACGTGCTGGCGTTCACGCGGCGAGCCAAGGATGGCACCACTGATTTGGTCGTTCTGAACTTCACCGCGTCCCCCCAGACGGCGAGTTTCCATGCCGGTGGAGCGCACGCCGCCACCTTGCTGAGCTCTTTCTCGAAGTCCGGCCAGACGGTAAGCCTGAATAGCCTGGCTCTCCCCGGATATGGAGCGTTCGTAGGACGAGTCCAATGATTCGCCGTGCGGCGGGGAACCGGAATCTCTCTCTGCACGCCGTTATCATGGCGCTGGTGCTGGCCGTGCTCGAAAAGAGCTGCGGTTGGTTTGAGCGTTTGCCGGAAGCGCCGGCCTGGGTCTAAGTTTCCGCCATCGCCGTGTTCCTGTTCTGCCTGGAGCTGATCGGCATCACCGGCCGCGCCGTGCCATTCGTCTACTTTCAGTTCTGGGAGGCCATGAAAGGACACTTGCAGAGAATGAACACGGAGGAGCAACGGTAAACCTTAAGTCCCAAAATCTTATCTGTGCTTTTCCGTGTGTGTCCGTGGCTCTTCTTCTGCTACAGCCAGTTCAGGTCGGCGTAATGCTGGCCGGTCAGATGCAGAAACAGCGGCTCGAGCGCGCGGAATTCCTGGCCCTCGTAATCGATCGAGCCGTCGTTGGCCAGCACCGTGATGTCGCCGTGCCAGACCAGCTTGCCCGGCCGGGTGATGATGGCCACTGCGGTACACAGCCGCTCCACGGTTTCGAGCACGTGACTGGTGATGAACACGGTGCGGCCCTGCTCGGTCAAGCGGCGCAGCCACTGCTTCATCAGCGCCACGCCGGCCGGGTCAATGCTCTCGAACGGCTCGTCGAGAAACAGCACTTCGGGCGAATGGATCACGGCGGCCGCGAAGGCCACGCGTTTGCGCATGCCGGTGCTGTATTCGGCCAGCGTTTTGCGCGAGTCGGTCAGCTCCAGCGCCGCCAGCAGCTCGGTGACGCGCGTCCGGGTGGTGTCCTCATCCAATCCGAACATGCGCGCCACGAAAGCCAGAAACTCGTGCGCGTAGAGCGGCTCGAACAGGCCGAGAGTTTCCGGCATCACGCCTATGCGCCGCTTGAGGTGCACGCTCTCGGCGGTGAAGCGCTCGCCCAGGATTTCGATTTCGCCGGCCGAAGGATCGAGCAGCCCCGTCAGGCAGCCGATGGTGGTGCTCTTGCCGGAGCCGTTCGGTCCAAGAAAGCCGAACATCGAGCCTTTGGGCACGTCGAGCGAAAGGTCTTCCACCGCGATCACCGGTCCGTACTGCTTGGCCAGGTTGCGCATCAGGATGGCGGAACTCATCGATTCAGGATCTCCCTTCCATAATGGCCAGCAGCCGCTCGCGCCGCGCGCGAAACCACGCCGAGGCGCGCTCGAGCGACGTCCAATAAATGCCGGCGGCCAGCGCGGCCGCGGCCAGCGTCACCCACCAGTAGCCGGACCAGAACGCTTCCGGCCAGCGCCCGGCCGCCACGCGCGGCAGAAACACCAGGCTCATCATGGTGCCGATCAGAACCACGTTGCCGGCGAACGAAAGGTCGTTACCGAAGCTGCTGTAATAGTTGCCGCGACGCGCCGACAGCAGGCTGACCCAGAGGCCGGCGGCTAAGTACAGGAACATGCCCGCCAGGCTGCACCCGGCCAGCAGCACCATCATCCGCGGATCGAACGGACCGCGGCTGAGGAATGGCCAAGCCACCAGGCCGGCCACGATCAGCACCGCGTCCAGCAGGGCGAAGGTGTAGCTGCAGGAGCGCAGCGCCGCGGCCGGATCGGCGGGCAGCAGCAAGTAGCGGCGCAGCCCATTGCCCACGTAGCCGAATTGATTGACTGCGAACTGAGCGGTGCCGATGAAACCGACGATCGCAAAGGCGCCCATCGCGGAAGCGAACTCGACCTTGGGCCCATGCGCCATGCCGGGCTGCCGCGTGAACGCGTAGATCATGAACCCCACCAGCGGCAGCGAGAGCGGGTACATCATGCGGAAGCGGTTGTTGCGCGAAAAGAACCGCAGCCACTGACCGATCAGGATGGCGTTCTGAGGGCCCAGAAAGGCCCCTACGCCCTCGTAGCGGCTGGCCCATTGAAGCTTGCCCGATGACGCCCTACGCGCCCGCGCCGGCCACCGTTCGAGTGCGGCCATCGCCGCGCCCAGCAGCGCCGTCCACAGCAGAATCAGTCCCAGACCCCACACGGCCCGTAGATCGGGATGCGTCATGGCCAGCGCCGCGCCATATGGCGGCGTCCACTTCCCCCAAGCCAGGTAAGGGACGGCAGCATGCGGATGCTTCTGCAGATACGGCATCAGCAAGCTGGGTCCCAAGCTGAGGGCCATGATCACCGCCATCAGCACGGTGGCGCCACCGCGCCGCGCCACCATCCGTTCCACCATGGTGCTCACCACGCGCGCCGTCACATAGTTGCACACGTACAGCAACAGTACCGCTACCAAACCCAGCCAGAAGAGCCCGGCACCGAACAGGTACAGGCCCACCAGCAGGCCGATCTCGAGCCCTGCCACCAGGTACCAGTAGGGATCGAGCATCGCCACGATGTGCCGCGCCAGCGCCCGTTCCCGCGCCCGCAGCGGATACCGCCGCATTTCGCTTTCCGCGAAAATGGCGTTCATGCCAAACCCCAGAATCACGGTCCCGATGGTGGCGCACAAATACACTCCGAAGAGCACTACGGCTGCGATCTCGGTGGCTTTCCCGGCGCGTACGGCTATCGTGCCGGCGCCCAGCCCTCCAGCGGCGAGCAAGGCTATCACCGCTATCAGCAGCAAGTAGCCCGACAGGAACAACGCGATCTTGCCGTTGCGCGAGCGCGTCTTGGCCCAGATCAGCCGGTAGCGAAGCCGGATCAGGTTGCCCACCAGTTGCAGGTTCATCGGTTATTTCCGCGGCCGGATCACTTCTTCATTCAGATACGGCCGCAGCGCCGCCGGAATCACCACCGTGCCGTCACGCTGCTGGCAGTTCTCGACGATCGCGACCCAGGTGCGGCCGACTGCCAGGCCGCTTCCATTGAGCGTGTGCACGAATTCGGCCTTCTTGCCGCCGCGATAGCGAATCCCCGCACGGCGCGCCTGGAACGCCTCGAAATTGGAGCAGGAAGAAATCTCCTTGTACCCGTTCTGCCCCGGCAGCCAGACTTCGATGTCGTAGGTCTTGGCGGAGGAAAATCCCATGTCGCCGGTCGAAAGCACCATCGTGCGGAACGGCAGTTCAAGCCGTCGCAGGATGTCCTCGGCATCCGCCGTCAACTTCTCCAGCTCGTCGTAACTTGCCTCCGGACGGGCGAACTTCACCAGCTCCACTTTCTGAAACTGGTGCACGCGGATGATGCCGCGCACGTCGCGGCCGTAAGAGCCCGCCTCACTGCGGAAGCACGGCGTGTAGGCACACAGCTTCACCGGCAGCGCGTCGGCCTCCAGCGTTTCGCCGGCGTAAATATTGGTCACTGGCACTTCTGCCGTGGGAATCAGCCAGAGGTCCCGCCCTTCGCACTTGAAGAGGTCTTCCTGGAACTTGGGCAACTGGCCGGTTCCGAACAGGCTGCGCGAGTTCACCATAAACGGCGGCAGCACCTCGGTGTAGCCGTGCTCGCGCGTGTGCACGTCGAGCATGAAGCTGATCAGCGCCCGCTCCAGCTTGGCGCCCATGTCCCAGTAGAGGGCGAACCGCGCACCGGTAATCTTGGCGGCGCGTTCCAAGTCCAGGATGCCCAGTTCCGGCCCCAGGTCCCAGTGCGCCTTAGGAGTGAAATCGAATTGCCGCGGCTTGCCCACGCGGCGCACCTCGACATTGTCCGCTTCGCTCTTGCCCACCGGCACCGATTCGTGCGGCAGGTTGGGGATGCCGGCCAGCAACTCGCGAAAACCGTCGTCGAAAGTCTTCTGCTCTTCTTCGAGCGCTGCCACACGCGCCTTGGAAGCTCGCACGCCCTCCTGTTCGGCGGTGGTGTCGGCGCCCTCCCGGCGCATCTGCCCGATCTTCTGGCTCTGCGCGTTGATCTGCGCCTTGAGCTGCTCGGATTCCGTGATCGCCGCCCGCCGCTTCCGGTCCAGCTCCCGGAATTGTTCCAGGCCGGCGCTGCCGCCGCGCGTGGCCAGGCGGGCCGCAATCGCATCAAGATTGTTCCGCACGTATGCGAGATCGAGCATTTCCCTTCATGCTAACGCAGGCGGGGATGGCTATTCTTCGTCTTCCTCGGTCTTGACGGGTTCCAGGTCTTCGGCCTCGAAAATCTGGCGGCAATCCAGACATTCCACGTAGTCCACGCCATCTCTTCGGGCCAGGACCTGGGTGCGCGTGTGCTCGCAGGCGGGTTGCATACGTAGGCGGTGGATGAGAAATATTCTAACTGCCCGCGCTTGCTTGTCAAGCCCCCAAGGTAAGGAAGTGTCGCTAGCATGTGAATTGTCCGGTCCAATTAGCACGTGAGTTGTCCGGTTCGTGGCAGCGGGGGGATCGTGGAAGTTGAGAATCCCAGAGACGGTCTCCGCCGCGGAAATGGAGCGGATGATGA
>JBEKXZ010000034.1:0-48362 GCA_049511495.1 Bryobacteraceae bacterium
CTGAATCCCGGTAATCTGGTAGCCGGGCAGACCTAAAAGGATCTCGGATTGAGTCAAAACGTTATCTCCCAAGATTGTTTTACCAATCTGGGATCACGGTCTGCCCCCGTTTTTGATCAAGAGCCAAACTGTGCCTGGAGACAATTTGAAGGCTCCTTCGGGCGCTGCCAGTTCCCGTTCATGCCGCAGGCTATGCCGACCGCCGGATCGGTACAAAACGGATCTCGACCCGCTGATTTAATGCGCCCGCTATCCTGCGCAACATCGCCAGGGAGTGGCCCTCATAGTCGGCGTCCTCCAGGCGGCAGATGACCGATGCGGTGGTGCCGATGAGTTTGGCAAGCTGAGTCTGGGTGAGGGCCGCCGCCGCCCTCAGTTCTTGGATTTTGCGGGCGATCTCTTCGTTCGCGCGCGCCTCTTCCAGGTTCTTCATCCGGGCTGGTTTGCCTTCGTAGGTCCGGCGGTGAAGGATCTCCACCGCATCGCTGGTCGGTTTAGGCGTCTTTGCCATGTCAAGCCTCCTCATAAGTGTGCCTCGCCGGATTCGCCTCAAACCGCTTCTTGCGCTCGACAGCGCGATCAATCTCTTTCGGCGGGACCGCCCGCTCTTTCACAAGACCGTGAGAGACCACGGCCGCAATCGCATCGTGAAAGAAGTACAAGATTCGGTGGTGAACGCCTCCCAGGCTGACGCGCAGTTCGTAGATGCCGTCGCGCAGGAAGTCCGCCGACGCAGTTCGTGGCCCATCTCGCGCAGACGTTCCAACCGGAGGTAGCACTTGTCCTGTACTCTCGCCGGTAACTTGTCGAACCACTCGATGAACGGGCATGATCCGTCTTCCTCCCGGTAGAGGGCGACTCTGGTCTTGGGCATTCGATCCCAGTCTATTCGCAATATTGCGAAAGCGCAAGTTTGCTTGCAAAGCCGCGAAGGCGGTCCACCGCTCCGCGTGGGCATCATCCTTATAGAGAAGTCATTTGTTGTCTGCTCAAGCAGACAACAATCCACAACGGCTTGCAACCGCCTACGTGAAAGCACGTGTCGAGCCGTTTCGTGGAGTCCCGGAGTCCGCGCGGAATTCAGATTGTGAAAACGGCCTTCCGTGGCGTCCACCGGCGTCCACGTCGCTTCTTGCTAAGTCTTTTGTTTCGCTCCAAACTGTCTGCAATCGATTGATTTTTCTCAAATGGCATGGAAGAGGTCGTGCGGCGCGAATCTCAAAAGGTCCACCAGACTCCCATCCGGCCGTCCCATTTATGCTTGCGCTCCGCGCGGGCATCGCGCCAGAATTAGGTTTGCGTGCCGGCGCCCCAGTAGTCTGGGCCTGGTTTCTCGTGGCCGGCAAATCAGTTCCGCAGAACCGCTCAAGGAACAATAAGCATGCCAATCCCGTTTGCGACGGACTCGCGCATCGTGATGACCCTGGATGCGGGCGGTACGAGCCTGAAGTTTTCCGCCGTACGCGGCAACCGGCCGCTGATCGACCCATTCAGTCTGCCCACCGAAGCGGACGACCTGGACCGCTGCCTGGGAAACATCGTGCACGGTTTCGAAAGCGTTGGTCATTCCTTGCCGGAGCCTCCGGTGGCCATCAGCTTTGCCTTTCCCGCTCCCGCCGATTACCCCCGCGGCATCATCGGCGACCTTTGCAACCTGCCGGCCTTCCGCGGCGGGGTCGCGCTCGGGCCCATGCTGGAAGACAAGTTCGCCATCCCCGTCTACATCAACAACGATGGTGACCTGTTCGTCTACGGGGAAGCCATCGCCGGGTTTCTGCCCTACGTCAATGGCCTGCTCGAACAGGCCGGCAGTCCCAAACGCTACCGCAATCTGTTCGGCATCACGCTGGGCACCGGCTTTGGCGGCGGTATCGCCCGCGACGGGGAACTGTTCATCGGCGACAACTCCATCGCCGGCGAGGCCTGGCTGCTGCGCAACAAGCTCGACCCCGGCATCAATGCCGAAGAAGGAGCCTGCATCCGCGCTGTGCGCGGCGTGTATGCTCAGTGCGCGCGAATCCCCTTAGAGCAGGCGCCGGAGCCCAGGTTCATCTTCGATATCGGGATGGGGCTCGCCCCGGGGGACCGGGCCGCGGCCATCGAAGCCTTCCGGCGGCTCGGGGAAGTCGCCGGCGATGCGATGGCGCAGGCGCTGACACTGATCGACGGCCTGGGCGTGGTCGGCGGCGGCATCTCCGGCGCTCATCCACTGTTCCTGCCGGCGCTGATTGACGCAGTCAACGGAGTTTACGATTCCGGGCAACACCGCCTGTGTGCGTGCGCATACAATATCGAGGATCCGTCGCAGCGTGAGCGGTTTCTGAGCGGCGAGACGCGCCAAATCCGCGTCCCCGGTTCGGCGCGCACGGTAGTTTACGATCCCCTGGCGCGCACTGCCATCGGTATCTCCCGGCTGGGAACCAGTGAAGCGGTGGCTATCGGCGCTTACGCATTCGCCCTGCGGCGTCTCGAGGCCGAACTTCCTCCCGCGCAGACGCGCTGAGCGGGCTGCCCGCCAAAACCACCCCTCGATTACGCGGCCGCAATGCCGTTTCTCTGCGCCGTTGCCGGGCTGGAACTCTCGTCCTTGCTTGCCGGTGGGCGCTCTCGCCGCTTGGCCTCGGTCATCCAGCCTGGAGGCCGTCCCCGGCGGCGGCGACCGAGCGCCAGCCTTTCCAGGCTCTCGATGGCGATTTCGAGCCGGAGGCGCTCCGCCTTTAGTTCGTCAAGGATCTTGGCAACGTCCATATACTGCCACCCTCCGCGAGCGGGATGTCTTATCCCGCATTAGGTGAAATATCGGAAGACTCCTTCGATTGTCCTCAGTATACACCTCGATTTTCATAGGGGTATCCATTAATTTCAAAAATAATGCAGTACTGATTCTGACGATTTATGCCAGGCGGCTCCTTATCATCGGAGGGCGGTACTTTCGATTGCACCGGCGCCTGTCCGGCGGCGCCAGTAAGCATAGAACGGTAGTCCCAGAACGATCAGGGTAATTCCGGTAATCGACTCCCGAGGAGAATCCCATAACGTGGAAACGATGAATACACTGGCCACGACGATAAACAATATTGGCACGACCGGATAGCCAAGTGTTCGATAAGGGCGATGTAAATCAGGCCGCTTTATTCGCAAAACGATCACTGCGGCGGCTGTCATTCCGTAGAGAATCCAGCTTGCGAAGATTACATAAGTAAACAACTGGCTGTAAGTGCCGGAGAGCACCAGCAAGGCCGACCACGCGCTGAGCGCCAGAATGGAGACGCCCGGCGTGCGATGCTTGTCATTCACCCTGGCGATGGCGCGAAAGAAGTAGCCCTGGCGCGCGGCGGCGTAAGGAACGCGGGAGCCGCTGAGAATGGAGCCGTTGAGAGCGGCGAAGATGCTGATCATGGCGGCAATCGAAACGCCGCCGGCGCCGGCAGCGCCCAGGATGCGGCGCATCATTTCCCCCGCTACGCGCGGGCTCGCCCCAACCGCCGCGGGAGAAAGCACGCGAAAATAGGCGGCGTTGGCGAGCAGGTAAATGGCGATCACCGCGAGCGTGCCGCCCACCAGCGCGCGCGGCAGATTGCGTTGTGGGCCGCGCACCTCCGAGGCTACCATGGCCACGTTGTTCCACCCGTCATAAGCCCAGAGCGCCGCCACCAGCGCCGCGAAGAAGCCCGCCGCGGTGAGCGGCGCGGCGGAAACCGGCGCGTGCGCGTGCGGGCTGCCGAATCCCAGGCCGGCCACGATGATGCCGGCGATCAACACCACCTTGACCGCGGTCACCGCCACCTGCACTTCGCCGCCCAGCTTGACTCCGAAATAATTCAGCCACGCCAGCGCCGCAATCAACCCGATTGCCAGCAACTGGCCCCAGCGGAAATCGAGCGGCGCTCCGTGCGGGCCGAGCGGCAGCGGCAGCCGGTAGAAAACGCCATCCAACGACGGAAAGAAATTGGCGAGGTAATAGAAAAATCCGGTGGCCAAAGTGGCGATGGAGCCGCTCTTGGCCACCCACATCTGCGTCCAGCTATACAGAAATCCCCACAGCGGGCCGTAGGCTTCCCGTAAGTAAGCATATTCGCCGCCAGCCTCGGGAATGGCCGCCGCCAGCTCGGCGTAGCTCAGCGCGCCGGCCAGCGTCAGCAAGCCGCCGAAGATCCACACCACGAACACCCAGCCGGGCTTGCCCACGCGCAGGATCATGTCGTGGGGAACCAGGAAAATGCCGCTGCCGATCACCGTGCCGACCACAATGGAAGCCGCGGCCCACGGGCCCAATTCTCGCTTTAGTTCGATCGGAAAAGCCGGTTTCATCGCATCCTCGCCAGGGCGCGTCCCAGCCAGGACGCCGCCAGGCCGCAACCGAAAGTGACGCTGGCTCCAATCATGACATACCAGGTAAACGCGACCGGGGTTTCGAAGCGGACCGCCAGCGCCGCCGCGAGACCGGCAACCACTCCGGCGATGGCGGCCCCTTCGCCCGGGCGCCGCGTGAGCACGCCCAGCAGAAAGACGCCGAGCAGGGCGCCGGAAGGAATCGAGGCAATTGTCAGCCCGGCCTCGAGCACCGAGCGCGAGTGGCGCGCCGCGTACGCAATCGCCACCAGAACAGCCGCCCATGCGATGGTGGCCAGGTGCGCGCGGCGCATCGCGCCGGCTTCACCACTCGATCCGGCGGCGCCGCCCAGAAAATCTACCACAACGGTCGACGAGAGAGCATTCAGCGCCGCGCTCAGGTTGGCCATCGCCGCCGCCAGAATTGCTGCGATGGCGAGGCCCGCCAATCCGGGCGGCAGGCTGTTCCAGATGAATTGGGGATAGATGCGATCGGCGGCTGGCGCAGTCCGGCCCAGGCCGCCATAGTAGACCCAGAGCAGGACGCCGATCAGCAGGAACAGCGTGAATTGAAAAGCCACCAGCGCCCAGCTTGCCAGCAGCGCTTTGCGGCTGTCCCGCTGGTCGCGCGCGCTGAGCAGCCTTTGCACCATGAGCTGATCGGTGCCGTGGCTGGCGGTGGTCAGGAAGCAGCCGCCCGCGATTCCAGCCCAGAACGTGTACGGGCGCGCCAAGAATTCCATGGTGGGAGCGAAGTGAAAGTCGAAGATCGCGAACTTGTGGGCCGCTCCGGCCACTGCCAGTGCGTGTGGCCAACCGCCCGGGATCTTGTCCAGGATCATCACCAAACTGAGCACGGCGCCGAACACGTAAAGGCCCATTTGCACCACGTCGGTCCAGATCACCGCCGTCATGCCGCCTTCGAAGGTGTAGAACAGCGTCAGCCCGGCGATGAGAACGATGGAAGCCATTTCTCCGGTCCCCAGCACGATGGAAATCACCAGCGAGACCGCGAAAACGCGCACGCCCTCGGCCAGTGCGCGCATCACCAGGAAGATGGCTGCCGTCAGCCTGCGAATGCGCTCGCCGAACCGCCGGCGCATCAATTCATACGCGGTGAACATCTCGCCGCGGAAGTAGTGGGGCAGGAAAAGAGCGGAGATCAGGATCCGTGCCAGCAGGTAGCCGAGCACCAGTTGCAGGAATCCCATGTTGCCGGTGAACGCCAGGGCGGGCGTGCCGACAATCGTCAGTGTGCTGGTTTCGGCGGAAACGATGGAAAGCGCAATGGCCCACCACGGGGCTTCGCGGCCTCCCAGAAAGTACTCGCGCAAGCCCTTCTCGCCGGTGCGGAAGCGCGCGCCAAACCAGGTAATGCCGGCCAGGTAGGCGAGGATGACGGCCAGATCGAGAAAATGCATGCGCGAGCGACCTCCAGCATAGCGTCGATTTGCTATGATTTGGGTTCGGAACCTGGCGGTCCGAAACGGAGTCGAATGTCTAGGTGGCGTTCGCGCCGGCAGGGAAAGGCTCCGGTGTTGGCCTTAGGCTCCGTTGCAGGGCCGGGGATCGGTTGCCACAAGGTTGCGAAACGGCGTTCAGCGGTTTGTTATTCGAGACCCAATGGGAAACCATTCAGGAGGAGCACGTGCAGCATCTCTCATCTAGGATTCGGGGCTGGCTGGCGGCAGCGGTGGTGCTGGCCGCTCTGGCGGGCGGCTGGAGCAGGCTTGCCCGCGCCCAGGCGGCCGCGCCGGCGCAAAAAGCCCCCGCCCCAAAAGCCGTGAAGGACCAGGGCGAATTCGACATCTACAACGAGGTCACCAAGGATATCCTCGCAAAGAACTTCGCCAAAATGATTACCGACCTCGACACGTGGAAGCAGAAGTACCCGGCTTCGGATTACAAGGATGACCGCTCGGTCTTCTACGTCCAGGCTTATGCCGGCAGCGGGCAGCCCGCCAAAGCGTTGGACGAAGCCGGCCTACTCCTGGCGAAGGATTTGAAAACCGTGCTGAACGATCCCAAGACCGGGCCTACCCAGCAGTTGACGGTTCTGTTCACCGCTACCACGGCGATCGCCCAGGTCGCCAATCCGACGGCCGACGAGTTGGCCATCGCGACCAAAGCGGCGCAGCAGTTGATGGATTACAACACCAAACCGGCGGGTGCCAGTGACGCCGACTGGGCAACCGCGCGGGCGCAGTTGCAAACCGCCGCCAAGGGAGCGCTGCTCTACATGGCGATGAAGCCCGGCATGGATGCCAAGCAGAAGAAGGATTGGGCCGCGGCGGAGGCGGCGTTCCTGGCCGCCCAGAAGCAGTATCCCGACAGCTCTCAGATCGCCTATGAGCTGGGCGGCGTCGAGCTCGCCCAGCAAGCCTCCAGCCCCGCCAAGATTTCCCAGGGACTGTATGAGATTGCGCGCTCCGTTAGCATCGATCCGGCCAAAAGCGATTTCGCCGATCCCAAGGCGCGCGCCCAGGTGGACGCGTATCTCAAGAACGTTTACGTGAAATACCACGGCGCGGACGATGGCCTGGATCAACTCAAACAGCAATCGCTTGCCGCGCCCGTCCCGTCGGCAGACTTCCACATCCTCAGCGCCACCGAGATTCTGAACAATAAGCAGAAGGAATTTGCGGAGAAGTATCCGGAGCTGGCCCTGTGGATGAGCATTAAGGCCCAACTCGCCGACACCAATGGCCAGTCGTATTTCGATACGCAACTCAAGGACACTGCGGTGCCTAAGCTGAAAGGCACGCTGGTGGAAGCCAAGCCAGCCTGCCGCTCCAAGGAATTGCTGGTGGCCGTGCCACTGCCGGACGCTAAGCCGCCCTTCACCGCCGAAATTGCCCTGAAACTGGATGCGCCGCTCACCGGCAAGCCGGACGACAACCTGGAGCTGACCTGGACCGAAGGCGTGCCGTCTGCGTTCACCAAGGACCCGTTCCTGCTGACGGTGGATGTCGAAAAAGCCAAGATCGATGGCTTGAAGACGACCCCCTGCGCGCCTCCGGTGCATCATCCGGCGGCCAAGAAGAAATCCTAACTATGCAGGGCAGGCCCAATGCCTGCCCGGTTCCACGGCCCCTGGAAGCCGCACACCGAAAAAAATGCCAGGTGTAGTTGCGCCTGCGCGAGCGTTCCGCTATACTCCGCACGTACCACACTTCAAAGGGATGAGTTAGGGTGTGGGCGGTAGCTGGCAGGAGGCGCACGTGGAGAAACACCATCGAGCTTGGAGTGGGATAACGACCGCAGCCCTGGCGGGTCTGCTGGTCGCGGCGGGCCTTGTTCAGGTGGCCGGCGCCCAAAATGCTCCAGCCCAGAAAAATTATAAGCCCGGCGAGTTCGACATCTATAGCGCGGCCGCCAAGGACGTCGTCGGCGGCAATTTTGCGCAGGCCCTCAAGGATCTCGACACCTGGAAGCAGAAGTTTCCCGATACGGACTTCAAGAACGAGCGCCAAGTCCTTTATGTCCAGGCCTACTCGGGAGCAGGCCAGTTCGACAAGACCGTGGACGCGGCGGCCCCGATGATCGCGGCTGGCGTGGACACCGTGTTTAGCGACCCCAAGGATGCCGGCCAGGCGATCCGGGTGCTGTTCACGGCGGCCACTGCAATTGTGCGCATTGCAGACCCGAGCGCCGAGCAACTGGCCATCGCGGACAAAGCCGCTCACCAGTTGCTGGATTACAATCGCAAGCCGCTGGGCGCGGACGGGAAGCCGATAAGCGACACGGCTTGGAACGACGCTCGCAACCAGTTGCAACCGCCGGCCAGGGCCGCTCTATTGTACATGGCCATGCTTCCCGGCATCCAAGCCATGGCCAAGACCCCCAAGGACTGCCCCGCGGCCGAAGTCGCTTACAGCAAGGCATTGGGCGATTATCCGGACCAGACCGCCATTTCTTACAACCTGGCGCTGGCACTCAGTTGTCAGAAGAAGAACTCCGAAGCCGTCTATGAGTTTGAGCGGTCAGCGGTTCTCGACGCTACGCTGGGCGGGACCCAGCCCGATCCGGGCAAGATCAAGACCTTTGCCGACAGTGCTTACACCAAGGTCCACGGCAGCGACGAAGGTCTTGGCCCGCTCAAGGACCAGGTCAAGCTGGCGCCGCTATGGCCGGCCGGCTTCCACATCAAAACCGCCACCGAGATTGCCGAAGAAAAAGAGAAGGAATTCGAGCAGTCTAATCCCGAGCTCTCGATGTGGATGAAGATCAAAGCCGCCCTGAGCGACAACGACGGCCCGGCGTATTTCGATTCGCAGCTCAAGGGTGCCGACGTCCCGAAGCTGAAGGGCGTGCTGATCGATGCTAAGCCTGCCTGCAAGTCCAACACTCTTTTGATCGCGGTGCCGCTTCCCGATGCAAAAGAAGCGCCCGTTGCCGAAATAACCCTCAAACTGGACCCCCCGCTCACCGGCAAGCCAGCGCTGAACACCGACGTGGAGTGGAAGGGATTGCCCAGCGCGTTCACACAGGCTCCGTTCATGCTCACCATCGACACCGACAAAACCCAGATCGATGGGCTGAAGGTCACCCCGTGTACGGCCGCGCCGGTGCGTCCGGCAGCGAAGAAAAAGTAAGCGTACCTGTGGCGCGGGTCCCCGGCCTGCCAACGGCCGGACGCAAGCTCGGCCCGTGCTGTCGACCGGGCTTACTGCAAGTCCAGATTCAGCGCCGCGGCCAGGCGGGCGCCGGCGCGTTCGATCTGCAGTTCGATCACCGCGCCGGCCTGGCGTTCGTAATCCGCGCCAATCATCAGCGGCGCGCCTGACGCGGCCTGCGGCAGTTTGCCGTAGACCATCTGCTGCGCTAGTTTGTGAGCTTGCTCCGCCCAGTCGCTCACCGTGCCCTTGGCGAGTTTCTTGCGGCGGCGCGCGGACACGGCGGAAAGCCTGGCGAACAAGTCATCCTGTTTGCCCATCTGCGCCAGCAGGCCGCCATCCCACAGACCGTGCAGATTGCCGGGCTGGCCGTGGAACACGATATGCGCGTCGTTGCCGCCGTGGTCGCCGTTGTTGCAACTGTGCAGCGGCTGGTGCACGTCGCCGATGAAATGGATGATGAACATCAGCGCCTCGCGCCGTTGGTCCGCCGGTGTAGCCGGGTCCCGCAGCTTCGCCCGCATGGCCGCAATGGCCCCAATCACGCAGTTGCCATTGGGGCAATCCCGTGCCATGTCCAGGCCCGGCTTGTCGATGGGGATGTCTACATAGTGCCACGGCGCCGTCTGCGGCCGGCTGTGACGGATCTCATCGGGCCAACTCGATACCGATGCCATGGTGCTGCCGGGTCCCAGAATCTCAGCCACCCGCGCCCGCGCTTCAGGCGTCAACTGGGCTTCGGCGATGCGGGCCACCAGCGCATGGCCTTCCGGGCCCCAGGCAAGGGCCGGCAGGCCGGCGCAGAAGAGCGCCAGCAACCGGTACGTGCGCATTTCTCCGCAAGGGTAACACAGGATGCGGAGGTCTCTGACGGCGCGTGCCTGCGGTCGATGCAAGCAGTGTTTGGATGGAACTCTCGCTTCCCCGCGGTTTCCTGCACTCCCCTGCTTTCTACCTCACTTATAGTACATAATGCCGTCCACAAGCAGTTCTTTGGGATCCGGTCTTCCACTTCCGCCCAGCGTTCCGTCGGGCTTCAAAAAACAGTGGAGAGTCATGACCTTCTGACCGGCCTCATCGTAATAGCTGTCGACAATGCTGCGAGTTCCTGGCTGCTGCTTGCTCGTTGGGCTCGCTGGTTCGTCGTATATTCGATGCACTTTCAGGCTCGCGCGCCGCGCGGGGTAGCCGCCTTCGTTTCTATTGAATTTGCCCCGCAGTTCATTCTCCGATATCCTGATCCTGGGGGCTTTGTTCATGGGCGAACCTGAGCTGCAAAAGCTGGTGCTTGACTATCTGGACCATATGATCGAATTGGGAGATCTCGAAGGTCCCCTTCTGGACCTCGATGTTTCGCGGGAAAGCGCTTTGAGCAGGAAACTGGTCGGGCTGCTCGCAGAGGCGTCTCATGCGCACTGGACGGAAGATGAGATTCGCCAGGAGCTGGCGGGTGCGGTTTTTCCTTTTCTGACATCAGAGACCCATGCGGGCGATCCGACTCCCCTGCCGATGGCGCAGAGCGAATGGGCTGAGATCAGGGCAGCTGCGTGATCAATAGAGGAACCTGGGTCAGCAATGTGTCGTCCAACCAGGCCTGAACCCAGTACGCTCCAAACAGCGTCGCTTCAAAATTGAATTCAATGGCCAAGTAATATCCTCCGAACGATCCTGGATCCAGTTTGCGTCCGTAGACGAATCTTTGGGGCGGAGCAACGGCGGGCACGCTTTGATCTGGCGCCACTGCCCGAATCACCGCGGAATGGGACCTGGAATCAACGCCGGGCTCGTGCAAAATCAATAGCGAAAAGAAACACACGTGAGTGCGGTCCTTCGGGAGCCTTATTGCGTCCAGTATTCGAATAGCAGTTGGAAGATTGTTTTCTCTCTCCCAAATCACGGATTCGCACACAACCAAGCTGGTGATAGGCACGCGTAGAAGCTTACCAAATTGACGGGTGCGCGTCCAGACTAGCAGGTGAGCCCTGCGCGAAGTGACGGTTCCTGGGAGCCCGCTGGTGGGGCGAATAGCAGCGCCGCACTGTTGTCCTGCTGGTCGTCATCTTCGGGTTCAACGTAAAGATGTACGTAATAGCTGGCCAGGCCGCAACCGACCAGCAGCACCAGCAGGATGCCGAGCCAGCGCAGAGTCTTGCCGTTCCACGCCCGCTCGCCGGCCACCGCGGCCGCAGTGGCTTTGACCACGGAAAACGCCGCTCCACCGCCCAGCAGCAGCTTCCACTCCCACGCCATCAAATCGAGGTGACTCTGCCCGCCCACCTGGCTCCACAGCACGAAAACCGCGATCAGCGCGATCAGAAACTGGGTGGCGTAAGCAAGGCGGAGGAGGGGCATCTGGCGGCGCCGAACCTCCATCTTACGCGATCCGGCGGCGCGTGCGGCGCAAGTGGACCTTGAGCCCGAGCGACTGCACAACGACCCACCGGCGCCTCGGGCAGCCGCCGCCTGCGCCGCGGGAGACGCCTATTCGGTGCCCACCGGTCCGTCGGTCACCTCAAAGGTGCCGAGGAATCCGCTGCGGCGGTACATGCTGGTCCAGGTTTCGCCCAGGGCGTCTCCCTGGTAGGAATCTTCCAGGGTATACGCCGGCATGGCGTGCTCCAGCTTGTTCAGCGGCGGATAGAATACACCCTCGTTGCCGCAGATGTGGTCGCCAGAGTTGAGCGCGCGCGTCCGGATGGTGGCTAGCGTTCCTGCGGTGAGCGTGGCGGCGCCGCCGTGAATATTGCCGTTCTCGATGGTCAGCTCCACGGGCTCGTAATCGATGCGCACCACGTTGTCGAGCAGATCGCCCGCCTGGGCCTTGGCGAAGCTCACCAGCGCCACGCGTTGGGCCGCGCCGGCGCGGCTGTCGACGATCAGCACCGCCACCGCCGGGTTGACCGGTTCGTAGGGATTGCCCAGCGTGTGCTGGGCATGGACCACTCCCACTACAGCCAAGCCGGCCAGATTCACGCCGCCCCAGTTACCGCCAGCGATCTTCCACGCGAAGACCGCTTCCCGGCCGTTCATTTCGATTTCGCCGTTGGCGAAGCACGGGCCGGTATAGACGTCGGCAGTGCGAGCCTCGATGTAGTTGCCGGTAAGGCCGTCTGCGGGAATGCTCGCGGCCGAAGAAACCCAAGCAGCCGCGCACACCAGCGCAGCGGCGCACATAATGATCCGCATCCCAATAATCTCCCTCTGTCTTGTATTATACCCCGCCGCGAACAGGCCGCGATTTCAGGGTTCCGAGACGTGTGCTCCGCCATCCGCGCGCCGTGGGGCGGACGCTCCTATCCGCGCGCTCGTCCCCCGGTTGCGCTCCTCATCAAGCTCTTTCCCGCAAGCCGCCTTAGGAGCCGCCCGCCGCCGCCGGCGCTGTCTTCCGGCTTTGGAAGCATTCGCGGCAATACACCGGGCGTCCTTGAGTGGGTTTGAAGGGCACCGTGGTCTCGCGCCCGCACTGCGAGCACGCAGTGTGCGTTTCGCTCTTGGCGAAACCGGACCCTCCCCCTTGGCGCTTGGCTTTGCAACTCTTGCAGCGCTTGGGCTCGTTCTTAAAGTTCTTGTCGTGGTAAAAGTGTTGTTCACCCGCCGTGAATACAAAGTCCGCGCCGCAGTCCACGCACTTGAGAACGCGATCTTGAAACTCCGCCATAAGTGGCCCCCGTTTGCGACCCTGACAACTGTCCTGATTGAAGGCGGCGTAGAAGCGAATCCCCGCCGCCTATCGCCTATTCCACGTCCCGGCGAGTCTTCTTCCGGTTCCGTTTACGAGCCAGCGCCTGCTTGACCCGCGCCTTCTCACCCGGTTTCAGGTAAAAAGAATGCCGTTTGACTTCTTTGATGATGTCCTCTTGTTGGACCTTGCGCTTGAAGCGGCGCAACGCGTTTTCGAGCGTTTCGCCCTCTTGCAGCTTCACTTCAGCCAATCGAAAAACACCTCCCCACTACACCTCGGATTCCAGTGCCGGAATGGGGCCTTCCTCAAGCCAAATCCACTCCGTTTCGATGGGGCGGACACAGCTCCGCAAAATTCCCTAACCCTGCACAGAAGGTACTGATATCATAGGTGGTTGAGCGCCAAAGTCAAGCCCAAAGTTCGGCCTGGCGCGGCCGCCCTCTGGCCTGGATCGATGAACCGTTTTCTTTTCATAAACTTATACTGAAATGGAAAATGTCCTCGCAATTCTGATGGCGGGCGGCGCCGGGGGGCGTCTCCACCCGCTCACCAAGGAAACCGCCAAGCCGGCGGTCCCTTTTGGCGGCGTCTATCGCATTATCGATTTCACCCTCTCCAACTGCATCAACTCGGGTGCGCGCCGCATCCTGGTGCTGACGCAATACAAAGCGCTCGACCTGATTCGCCACGTGCGCGACGGCTGGAACATTCTGTCACCGGAGCTGGGGGAATACATCGAAGTGCTGCCGCCCATGAAGCGTGTGCATGACGACTGGTACCAGGGCACGGCGGACGCGGTGTTTCAGAATTTTCAAAGCATCGAAGCGGAGTCTCCCGAGCTGACGCTGATCCTGGCGGGCGACCACATTTACAAGATGAACTACGGTGAGATGCTCGAATGCCACCGGCAACATCAGGCCGACATCACGGTCGCCACCAGTCAGGTTCCGCCGGAGGAGGCGGGCCGGTATGGCATCGCCGAAATCGACGAAGGCCATCGCATCGTGGGGTTCGAAGAGAAACCGCAGCACGGCCACGCCAAGCGCTCGCATTTCGACCCCACCATGGTGAGCGCGTCGATGGGAATCTACGTCTTCGATACCGACGTGCTATTGCAAGCGCTGCACGAGGATGCCGAGGATGCGGCCTCGGGCCACGATTTCGGCCACGACGTGCTGCCGCGGCTATTGAACCGATGGCGCGTGATGGCTTACGATTTTCGCGACATGAACGCCAAGCAGGTGCGCTACTGGCGCGACGTGGGAACGCTCGACGCGTACTACGAAGCCAACATGGACCTGGTGGACGTGGAGCCGCTGTTCAACCTCTATGACCGGCGCTGGCCCGTCCGCACCAACTTGACGCAGCAGCCGCCGGCCAAGTTCGTCTTCGCCCAAGAAGGCCGCCGCATGGGTGTGGCGATGGATTCGATCGTCAGCGCCGGTTGCATCGTCTCCGGCGGCCGCGTGCTGCGCAGCGTGCTGTCGCCCGGCGTGCGCGTCAACAGTTATTGCGAGGTGGAGTTTTCCATCCTCCTGCCGAACGCGGAGATCGGCCGCTGGAGCCGGCTGCGGCGCACCATCGTCAACACCGGCGTCAAGATCCCGGAATCGAGCACCATCGGCTTCGACCTCGAGGCCGACCGTGAGAAAGGCTACACCGTGACTGAAGCGGGAGTGGTGGTGGTGGGTTGAAGGGGGGACACGCTTTGGCTTGCCAGTGCCCGCGAGCGGGCGAGAAGACGCGTCGAGAAGAGTCTCGACGCGGCGCGCACCAGTGCGTGCGCCACGACACGTTAATCGAGGAGCACTACTAATATGAACATCGTAAGAACGAAGCTGGGCGCGCCGGCGCAGTTGCCCGGCAGAAAGGCGTTCCCGCAATGAAAAAAGTAGTTCTGCTGCGCCACGGCGAAAGCTCGTGGAACAAAGAGAACCGGTTCACCGGCTGGACCGACGTGGACCTTTCCGAGAAGGGTCTCCAGGAAGCCGAGGAGGCCGGCGCCGTGCTGAAGGCCGGGGGGTATGTGTTCGACGTAGCCTACACCTCGGTGCTGAAGCGCGCGATCCGCACGCTGTGGATCGCGCTCGACGAATTGGACCTGATGTGGATACCCGTCCACCGCTCCTGGCGGCTCAACGAGCGGCATTATGGCGCGCTGCAAGGCTTGAACAAAGCCGAAACGGCGGCCAAGTTCGGCGAGGCGCAAGTGAAAATCTGGCGGCGCAGTTACGATGTCCCGCCGCCCCGGCTCACGCCGGACGACGAGCGTTTCCCCGGCCACGACCCTCGTTATAAAGGTTTGACCGCCGAAGAACTTCCGCTCACCGAATGCCTGAAGGATACCGTGGCGCGATTCCTGCCGCTGTGGCACGAGACCATCGCTCCGGCCATCCGGGCGGGCGAAAAGGTGTTGATCGCCGCTCACGGCAATAGCTTGCGCGCGTTGGTCAAGTATCTCGACAACGTCTCCGAAGCCGAAATCGTGGAGCTGAACATCCCCACCGGCATGCCGCTGGTTTATGAGCTGGATGACGACCTGAAGCCGCTCAATCGCTACTACCTGGGCGATCCAGGGAAAGTGAAAGCCGCCATGGAAGCGGTGGCTGCACAGGGCAAGACCCGGTAACTGTGGCGCAGGGCCGCGGGCCGGCGTTTTGCCGGTGCGCGGGCCGGCACCCTCTACCACCATGCGATAATCACACCTTGATGAACTGGTTCCGGATTCGCGTGCCGGCCTCCAGCGCAAATCTGGGAGCGGGCTTCGACGCCCTGGGGATGGCCCTGGGCGTTTATCTGACGTGCCGTTTCCGGGCGAGCGCGGCGCTGGCCATTCGCGCCGAAGGGCGGGACGCCGCTTCCATTCCGACCGGCAGCGACAACCTCATCTGGCAGACGGCGGTGTCGGTGGCCGAGGCGCATGCCTCGGTGATGCCGCCGATCGAGCTCGAAATTCAAAACGATATTCCCATCGGCAAGGGCATGGGGTCGAGCGCCGCCGCGCTCACCGCCGGTGTGGTGATCGCCGACCGGCTGCTCGAATTCGGTTGGAAACCGCTGCGCATTCTGGACGAAGCGGCGCGCCTGGAAGGCCATCCGGATAACGTGGCGGCATGCACGCTCGGCTCGATCGTGGCCAGCGCCATCGATGGCGGCGGCGTGGCGCGCGCGGTGCGGCTGGAGTTGCCGCAGCGCTTCGGCGTTGGCATCGTGGTGCCGGACTTCGATCTGCCCACCGCCAAGGCGCGCTCCGTGCTGCCTGCCAGCTACAGCCGCGAAGACGCCGTGTTCAACGTGCAGCGCGCCTCGCTGTTGATCGCCGCGCTATCAGCCGGGGCGACCTGGGCCTTTCCGGCGGCACTCGAAGACCGCTTCCATCAGCCGTATCGCCTTCCGCTGGTGCCCGGCCTCGGCGAGATCCTCAAGCTGCGCGCGCCCGGCCTGCTCGGCTGCGCGCTGAGCGGCGCCGGACCTTCCATCCTGGTGTTCTATGAGCGCGGCTGCCAGGACGTTTGCGGGCTGGTGCAGCAAATCTTCCGCCTGCACAACCACGATTCGGAAATCCTGCTGACTGGCATCGCCGATCATGGGTTCGAGCTGGTGGAAGAGACGGAGACCTGAGTCAGCCAGCCGCGCCATCGTTGGGCTCTCACACGCGCTCTTTGAAGGGCCGCAAGTCGGAGGTCTGGGGAAAACGACGAGACGCTTCCGGGTGGCAATCGTAGACCTCCAGCGAGGCGATCTCGCCATCGCGCCCCCAGAGAATCAGACCGGCTTGTTGACCATCCGAATACACTGCCAGCGCGTCCGCGATAATTCCACACCCGGCCCTCCATGCGTTCGGTCGGAAACTCAGGCTGGAGCAGCCGCAATCACATCCACCAACAACACGCAGCTCCTCGATCGGATGCAAGCGATAGGCTGCAACGTCGCCAACTGGTGCGTGATCCAAGAGCCACCGAACGACGGCAGCTTCACTCGATGTGATGGTTCGCTCCAAACGCAGCCTCTTCTGCTTCCATTATGCCCGTCAGAAGCGCACACGCAAAAGCAAGTGCTCCGGGGCACACAGGGCTCAGCAAACCCCGGCCCGCCGCACCCCTCCGGTTGCATCTCCGCGGTACGGTCTGCTATAAACGCTAAGTCCCGCCGCGAAGTGGGCTCGGCCGATATGCCGGATAAAAAGAAAACTTCCCCTGCCAAGGGCGATGAGAATCGCATGACGAAGCCACCGGCCGCAAAACCCACCGGCCTGGAACCCACGCGCGCCGCCGAGGCCGCTGCGGCGTTCGATGCCCGTGGGCAGTTTAGTGCGTTTGAAGCCGCCATGAAGCACTTTCACGAACGCCACATGGCGCAGGCGCGTGAGTTGTTCGCCACCGCCGCCGCCGGGCCGGAAAGCGATGTGGCGAACCGGGCGCGGCTGCACATGGCGATGTGCGACCGCAGTCTCCAACAGGAACCCGTGAAGCTGCAATCGGCCGAGGACTATTACAACTATGGAGTGGCGTTGATCAACACGCGCAAGCTTGCCGAGGCGCGGCAAAGCCTGGAAAAGGCGCTGGCCATGAGCCCGCAAGCCGATCATATTCACTACGCGTTGGCGCTGGCGCAGGCTCTCGGCGGCGACCTGGAAACCGCCCGCAGACACCTGGAACGCGCCATCGAACTGGAACCGCGCAACCGCATCATCGCGCGGCAGGACGCCGATTTCGCGCTCATCGCCAGGCACCCCATGTTCGACGCGCTGCTCTATCCTGAAAAAAAGAGCTGGTAGCGCGGCGCTTGGCGGCGCGCTGATGGTATGAATCGAAAAGCACCTTTGCGCGTAGTTGCGATCGGCGGCGGGACCGGGTTGTCCGCGCTGCTGGGAGGGTTGAAGCGCTATACCCGCCCGGACGGCCCGTCGCAACCCACGGTCGATATCACCGCTATTGTCACGGTCACCGACGATGGAGGATCGAGCGGCCGTTTGCGGCGCGAGTTCGATGTGTTGCCGCCCGGCGACATCCGCAACTGCATGGTGGCGCTGAGCGAGGATTCCGGCCTGCTGGGACGGCTCTTTCAGTACCGCTTTGCGGCCGGCCGCGGGCTCAAGGGCCACAGCTTCGGCAACCTCTTCCTGACCGCGATGACGCACGTCATGGGCGAATTCCCCGATGCGGTGCGGGCATCCTCGGAAGTGCTCAACATCGGCGGCCGTATCTTCCCCTCCACCGATGCCAACGTGTCGCTCGAGGCCGTGCTGGCCGATGGCACTCGCGTGGCCGGTGAAACTCGCATCAGCCGCAGCCGGAAAAAAATCCGCGCCGTACGTCTGCGGCCTTCCAGAGCGCGCCCTCTGGCGGCCACGCTGCGTGCCATCGCCGCCGCCGACGTCATCACGTTGGGGCCCGGATCGCTGTTCACCAGCGTGATACCGAACCTGCTGGTCGAAGGGATTCCCGCCGCCATCCGCCGGTCCCCGGCAGTAAAGGCCTGCTTCATCAACTTGATGTGGCAGCCCGGCGAAACCATGGAATTCCGCGCCAGCGATCACATCCGCGCCATCGAGCGCCACGCCGGCGGCAAGCTGCTCGACTATGCCGTCGTCAACAACCGGCCGATTCCTCCGGCGATGAAGAAACGCTACGCGCGGCAGGCCGCATTGCCGGTGGAAAACGATCTCACCGCGCTAGCCAAAATGGGCCTCAAGGTGATGACGGGCAACTTGGCGCAACTCACCGGGAAGATCCGCCACGACCCCGCCGCCACCGCCGCCGTGGTGGTGAAGTTAGCCCAGGAAGGCCGCCGGCGCAGCGGCGCCAGAAGCTGACGCAGAGCCCGCCCGCCATGGCGAATCTGCAGGCAAAATTTCACTCGCGAGCCACCGGCCGAACCCTCGCCGCACCGGCCCTTTCACCGCTTCGATGTTATCCAAGCGCAGTAGTAGTATTAACCAATCTCAGCAGTTTTTTTGGCAAGTTGTCAACATTTTATTACCTTTTTTTCAACATATACTGGCCTTATGGTAAAATGAACCGAATGGGCTGAGGTGACTCCTTTGTACTGCCGTTATTGTGGCAATGAGATCGGTCCATGGCGGCTACTGAAAGACGCAGCGTTTTGCTGCGACGCTCACCGCCAGGCTCACGGTGACCGGCTCAGTGTACCGCCGGAGCAAGCGAAAGCTATTGGTGTGCCTCCGCAGCCCGCTTCGCCATCACTCGCTCCGCCAAGCCCGCAAGCCGTCTCAGCGCAGAAGCCCTCTCCCAGATTCAAACTCCGCTACACGGAAAAGCCGGCAAAGCTCGGTGGTGCGGATGCGATTCTGCCGCCCGCTTTGCCGCCGCTGGCAGCGGCTCCGCCTCCGCTGGCCCGAGCGGCGTCACTTGCAGCGGCGGCAGCCGAACGGCTCATGGAGCCCGCCATGAGCGGCCGTCTCTTCGCACGGCAGCCAGATCCGGAGTTGCCCGTGTTCTCGGTCAATCTTCCAGACCCGATGCCGGCGAGAGGTCCGGCGGACGAAGCATGGATGCCGTTCCCCGCCGCAGCGCCGGCGGAGCGGATTTCCGCCGCGCGCAGTGCTGCTGTCGTCGCCTTCCCCGGTTTCAATGCACTGCAGCCAGTGATGGGATCGCTCGCGCTGGCCACGCCGGTTTCCTCCATGGTCGCGGATACCCGGCACGCCATCCCCGAGCCGCGAGTGACCGAACCGGTTCCGCGAACGGCTGGGCCGATGCGGACCGTAGCCGTCGTGGCTCCCACTGTGCACAAGTCGGTTCATCGCGGTTATTTCCCGGAGGGTCCGGAACGAGCGGCGCCGGCGTTGCCTGGCGCCGAGAGTGCCCGCTCGCTGGCTACGCCGGTTTCCGGCTCGGTTCCCGCCGCGCCTCCTTTGCGCCTGCCCCGGTTCGGTGGTGGCACTATGCCGAACCAGGGACTGCCGTCGGCACCATTCGCGACAACTGCGGCACGCCCAGCCGCCGAGACCGCTGCGCCAACCCAAATTCCGCGAGCGCCCGTCCCCACTGTGACCCTCCGGCCTCCGCAACCATTGGACCCGATCAAGCCCGCGGCTCTGGCTGTGGCGGAACTCATGCCGCTCGAATACTTCTGCTCGCGGGGGCCCCGCGTTTCTGCCCATGGCATGGGTTGGATCATCCCGTCGATAGCGGTCACCGGGCCCCGTTTCACAGCCCCGCTGTCAGTCGAACGGATTGAACCGCTCCCGGTTGCGCCGCGGGAAAAGCGCAAGAGGCCCGCTTTCGCGGAAATCTTCACCCTCCCCGAAGCCGCCGGGCGGCGTTCCACGGTGCTTCGCGATGTGAGCAAGTTAATCGCCGCCTGCCTGGTCATTGGCGCGATGCTTTGGTACGGAGTGAGCTACCTCAGGTCCAACCACGATGCCGTCATCGGCTCGTTGTCTCCCGCCGGCGGGCAGATCTTGTCGGCGGAAGACTCGCACGCCTTACGCGGCAATCCGGCGCCTGCATCCGGGGGGTTCATCAGCCGCGTGCGGTCCGCGATTTCCAGGCGCGCCGAAGTGCATCTGAGCGATGGTTTCCATAACGGCATGGCCGCCTGGGGCGCCCCACCGAACTCCTGGGTGGAGGGCTGGGCCCGCCATCCGGAAGGATATGTCACTCCCGGCAAGCTGGCGCTGTTTCTGCCCACCATTCGTTACACCGACTATCGCCTCGAGTTTTTCGGCGAGATCGAATCGAAGAGCATCGACTGGGCCGTGCGCGCCACTGACGACGCCAATTACTACGCCATGAAGTTCGCCGCGGACGCCCCGGGGCCGCGCGCGGTCGTGAGCATGGTCCACTATCCGGTCGTGGCGGGTGTAAAGGGCCAACGCGTGGTCACCCCCCTCAATATCATGATCCACGAGCACACCGCCTATCACGTGGTGGTGGATGTGCATGGCGACCGGGTCACCACTTCCATCGAAGGCGAGGAGGTCGACAGTTTCGTGAATGGCGCGCTGGCTCGCGGCGGAGTCGGCTTCTTCGCCGATGCCGGCGACCAGGCGCGCCTGTATTGGATCAAGGTTTCCAAGAATGAAGACTGGCTGGGACGGGTTTGCGCTTTGCTGAGCGGCGGCAGTTCGGAGACCGCGCAGTGGTGGCCGCCGGCCGGTACGCCGCCCAACCCCGATTCCGGGGCTCCCATGCCGGGCAACCAATTGGCCCTGGTGGCTGGTTTTGGCCTCATGCGCCGCCATGCATACAGCCGAATCTCGGATCACCGGAGGTGTTTATCATGGCGTTCCTAACCGGCTCGGACACAAGCTTGACCAGCTTAGGGTCCTTCCTGGATCCGGGCGTGACATCGATCGATCAAGCCGCTAAGCAAACGGACCGCGGCAACAAAACCCTCTCTCGCGCCGTGGCGCTCCACCTGGAGGGCAAACGAGAAGCCGCCGCGCGGACCTTGAGCAGGGCCATCGAGGCAGGCGAGCGCGACCCGGCGCTATACGCCGCGCTGGGACATGTGCAGTTCGAGTTGCGCGATTTCGAACACGCTGCCGCCAGCTACCGGGCGCTGACGGAGCTAGATCCGGGCCATCGCACGGCACACTACAACCTGGGCGTGTGCCTGGGAAACGCGCAGCAATGGAAACTGGCCGCCGAGGCCTTCCGCAAAGCTCTGACGGCCGATGCCACCCGCGTGGATGCGCACCTCGGACTGGGCATTGCCTTGATTCGAGCCGGCAGCCCCGCGCAGGCCCAGGAATCGCTCGACAAGTACCTCTCTCTGTTTCCCGATCATGAACCGGCCATGTTCGCTCGCGCCGTGGCTCTGCAACAACTCGGCCGGCACGGCGAAGCCGTCGAACAATACCGCAAGGTGCTGGCGAAGAATCCACGCAGCGAGGAAGCCCTGTCGAACTTGGTGGCGCTGTTCCTGGACCGCCGCGACGGCGAATCCGTGCGCCGCTATGCCGCCATGTTGGCCGAACTGCGGCCCGGTTCCAGCGTGGCCCTGGAGGCCCTTGCCACGCTGGCTTTCGCCGACGAAGACTACCCGGCTGCCGCGCGTTACGCCCGTGAACTCGCCACCGCCATGCCCGACCGGTATGAGAACTGGTTCAATCTGGGCGTGGCGCATCACCAGATGGGGGACCTGGAAAGCGCGGCCGACGCCTACACGCGGGCCACCGCGCTCAACCCCTCCTCGGCGCCGGCGCTTCTCAATCTGGGCGTGATCCGACAGGAACTCGGCGATCTTTCCGTCGCGCGGGACTGTTATGAAAAAAGCCTCGCGCTCGAGCCCAACCAACCCAGCGCGACTTGGAACCTGGCGCTCGTACTCGAACAACTCAACGACCGGCAGCGCGCGGAAAGTCTCTACTCGCAAGTCCCCGAGACGGCGTTCGAGTGGTGCGACGCGCACTTCCGTCTGGGGTACCTTCGCCTGTTGCGGGGCGACTATCGCGGCAGCGCCGAAGCTTTTCAGGCCGTGCTCGCCAAGCAGCCCAACTGGGCCGAAGCCTGTCTGAACGCCGGCATCGCCTTCGCCCGTTCCGGCGATCCCGCGGCAGCCCGCCAGCTCTTTACCGAGACCGTCATGCTGCGCCCCGATTCGAGCGACGGCGTGCGCGGCCTGGCCGCCCTGGCGCTCGAGCAAAACGAATACGAAGAAGCCCTGGAACTGCACGAACGCCTCATCGAAATGGGAGAGCGCAGTCCGGAGGTGTTCTATAACGCCGGGCTGATTTGCCAGAAGCGCGGCCAGTTCGCCGACGCGGTGAATTTCTATCAGCAGGCCATCGGCGTAGATCCGCAGTTCGCCGAGGCCTTGCTCAACATGGGCCACGCGCAGATGGCAATGGGCGCTGAAGACCAGGCTCTGGTCTCGTGGCGCCGCGCCATCAAGGAGAAACCCTCCCTGGCCGATTCGTATTTCGAGCCCCTCGACCCGCGCGCCTGAGCCGCCTTCCTGGGCCCTGTGGGGCAGCATGGTATCCAGGCCGCCGATTGTCAATCGGCGCAGCCGCGCGCGAGTTCGGCCGTCTGCCGGCCCCGCCGCCAATGCCGCCGAAATGAAACGCGCGGCGCGCTGCTTTTCCTCGCGCGCGCCAGCCGCAGACAGATCCCTTTCCCCCGCTGGTAAAATAGAATCTCCACTCGAGGAGGGATTTGATGGCTGCGTGTGTCCGCCGCAAGGCGGTGGTCGTGGATGTGGGAGGGGTGAGTGTCGGCGGCGATCATCCGGTTGTCGTGCAATCGATGACCAACACCGACACTGCCGATGTGGCCGGCACGGTAAATCAGGTGATGGCGCTGGCTGCCGCCGGCTCGGAGCTGGTGCGGGTCACCGTCAATACGGAGCAGGCGGCGGCGGCCGTACCCAGGATCGTCGAGACGGTGCGGCTGTTCGGCTCACGCGTGCCCATCATCGGCGACTTCCACTACAACGGCCACATCCTGCTGAAGAAATATCCGGCGTGCGCGCGCGCCCTGGCCAAGTACCGCATCAATCCCGGCAACTCGGACATCGGCCGCAAGACGGACGATAATTTCCGCACCATGATCGAGGTCGCGGTTGAAAACCGCAAGCCGGTGCGCATCGGCGTCAATTGGGGATCGCTCGATCAGCAGTTGCTGACCCGCATGATGGACGAGAATTCGCGGGCGGCTGAGCCGAAGGACGCGCGCCAGGTGACGCTCGACGCCATGGTCGCAAGCGCCGTAGAATCGGCGCGCGCCGCGGAGCGCTACGGCCTGGCGCACGATCTTATCATCCTCAGCGCCAAGGTGAGTGGCGTGCAGGACCTGATCGATGTCTACCGCGCCCTTGCCGCGGCCTGCGATTACCCGCTGCACCTGGGCCTCACCGAAGCGGGGCTGGGCAGCAAGGGTATCGTAGCCACCACCGCCGCGCTGGCGCCGCTGCTGCTCGCTGGGATCGGCGACACGATTCGCGCGTCGCTCACGCCGCTGCCCAATGGCGACCGCCGCGAGGAGGTGATCGTCTCGCAGCAGATTCTGCAATCGCTGGGGCTGCGCAGCTTCACCCCGCAGGTCACGGCCTGCCCCGGCTGCGGCCGCACCACCAGCACTTTTTTCCAGGATATGGCCGACCAGATCCAGACTTACCTGCGCGAGCAGATGCCGAAGTGGAAGGAGAACCACCCTGGCGTCGAGACCATGAAGGTCGCCGTGATGGGCTGCGTGGTCAACGGTCCGGGCGAATCCAAACACTCCCACATCGGCATTTCGCTGCCAGGCACCTTTGAAGAGCCCAAAGCTCCGGTGTATGTGGACGGCCGGCTGACCGTCACCCTCAAGGGCGACCACATCGTGGCCGAGTTCATCGAGATCCTCAACGCGTACGTGGCCAGCCACTATGGCGAGCCCGCCGAGGCAACGGCCGGCTCATATAACGCCGCCGGGCCCGGCCATTGATCCGCGCCCAGGGGTGCGGGACGGAATTATCAGGTCATCTCGACCTCCCCGGTCGAGCGCTCTATCCACCTTCGTTCGAGGCGGCACACCATCAACCGGAGCGCGGACGCGCCGCCGCGCGTATGGCCGCGCGCCGGGCATAGAAGGCCGTGTGGTCGGCCCGCACCGCGATCTCGGCCGAGCTGTAGCGATCCGCGGAACGAAACGCGAGCTTCTGCGCCGGCGTAGTGCTTGAAATGTCGAACATCCAAAGCCAGCGCCGGAATGCTCGGTGTTCTTTCTCAGCCGGAAACATCCTGGCGTTCCAGAGCGTGCGCTCCGCAACGGGCGTCGCGTCGTCCCAGATGCCGGAAACCGGGGCGCCGGACGCCAGCAGCCATTCCACCAGCGGCTTGCCGCAGAAAGTCGCGCCTTCCGCCAGGGAGCGCTTGAAAGTGTCGTTCACGCCGCAGCAGCGGATGAAACACACCTTGCCGCCCTTTCGATCCAAGCCCGATGAAATGTCGAGGCAGGCTCCTTCCGGCAGCTCGAGGGGGCCGAGAACGTCAACGCCTACCACCACGTTGCGGCGCCGCAGACGGAGCGGCGCGCGGAGACGGCAACCCTCCACCCAGACTTCTTGTCCGTCGATTCTACCGTCGGCATGAATGTCAGTGTCGATGGCGAGTATGGTGGTGGCGGGCGGCGCGCCCAGCTCCTGGGTGAGCAGCTCCAGGCCACTCGAGATCAACTGGCTGGTGGAGCCGAAATGCAGAAAGCTGCATCCATCGAGCACCTGGAGGTGCAAGGGGATCGAGTGCAGCTCGTCAAACAGGCTGGCCAGGAGAGATTCGTCCAGCGTTGATCCGCTTTGCCGCGCGCTCCTCACGTAGTTAGCCAGCGTCGTCTCCGTTCCCAGCGCGCAGCAGACCTCGCGGTACAGATCGATGCCATGCGACAAAATCGCTTCACGCGCCGGCGGAGCCCGGAACGCCCACAGGAGCCTGGCCGCGGCGTGACAATCGAAACTCATCACGCCGGCGTCGAGCACCGCCCGGCCGTCGAGGCCGATGGCGCCCGTTTCGCGTTGCGTGCGCACGTCCGGCTTTTGCAGATACAGGCGAACGGAGCCATCGGGGTTGGGGCAAAACACGCCGTGACGTGCCGCCTCCTCCGGAGATGCCGGGGCCCCAAGCGCGGTAATCCCCGGTGCCCCGAACCGAACCGCCGTAGGATCGAAGCGGATGAGAGCGTCTCCGGAAGCGATCGCCACCTGGCCGGCGCCGGGCGTGCCGGCGGGAAGGCCGAGGAAGACCGGGACCAGCCGGTCAAACAACGTGGACCCCAGGACGGAATGGGAGTCGCCTGGAAGCGGAATGAAGATCTTGCCGCAGGGCGAATATGCGGGCAGGCGCCGGGAGTCGCCGCCGGCGTGCACGATCAGAATGCGGAGGCGGCCCAGGATTGTTTCCGCGGAATGCAGGTTGCTCCAATCGCCGCCCGGCTGCGACTCGCGGCGCAACACCTCGGCCAAGCACTGCAGCGTGCTGCCCCCGCTGCCGACGCGGCGGCCATCCCGATCCGGGATCACCAGGACGTGCCTCACTTGCGCCAGTTCTCCCGCCTCGCGGCGGAGTTGAATCTGCGTCTCGTACGCCGCTGCCTGAGGAGTATTGGCGGCGGTAACGATGAGGTAATCCCAAGGGTCGGTCCGGTTCGGCATGGCAGGGGCGGATGGCGTTTTACTCAGAGACAATCAAACACAAGGGCAAGCTAAAGCATGCCCCACCGTCAGGCACTCCTTCGCGTGGATTCTCGGGGCACAACCATCGGCTGGAGCACGATGCTCCTTGGCTGTGGAGGGATCTTGGCCTCGATGAGCGACAGCACCAGTTTTGCGGCGCGCTCGCCGATGGCTCTGCTCTGCTGGTCCACACTCGACAGGGGCACGCGCAGGGACTTGTCGAAATGGAGATTGCCGCAGCCAATCACGGCGATATCTTCGGGAACCCGCAATCCGGCCTCGAGGATGGCATCGATGGCTCCGATCGCGATCGGGTCGTTGTAACAGAACACGCCATCGGGGCGCGGGTCGAGCCCCAGTAAGCTCTTCATGGCTTCGTGTCCGCTGATCCAGCTATCCACGTCGGGCGAGCGTCCCAACACCACGTAGTCCTGGAACTGGCTCAAATCGCATCCCACGAGGGCCTGGGCGTAACCTTCCAGGCGGCCCGTCGCCGTGCTGGTGGCGGGACCGCGAATGTGAGCGATTCTCCGGCACCCGGCCGATATCAGGTGTTCGGTTGCCAGACGGCCCACTGCGATGTCGTCCACACCGACGAAATTCGCCGGCATCCCAAGAAAACTGCGGTCGATCAGAACATACGGGATTTTCTGCGCTTCAATCCGCCGAAAGCTGTCCAGCGTCCGCTGCGTGGAGGCAATCATCAGCGCATCCAGCCGGCGGCTGAGCAGCCGCTTGATCTCCTGCCGTTCCAGATCCGGGTCGCCCTGCGAGGAGGAGATCAGCAGACTGTAGTTCTTGCGGCGCAGCACATCGGAAAGACCGGCCGCCACTTCCGCGAAGAACGGATGCACCAGGTCCGGAACAATCAACCCGGCCGAATAGGATCGGCCCGTGACCAGCGCACGGGCGGCCATATTCGGCTCGTAGTTCAACTCTTTGATGCGTTTGAGCACGCGTTGCCGCGTCTCTTCTCCAATGTCGCTGTGGTTGCGAATGACCTTGGAGACCGTCACGACGGATACCCCGAGTTCGCGGGCGATGTCCTTCATCGTGACTGCCATGGCTTTACTATTATGTACCCTTCCGCGGGAGGCGGAGCCAGGTGGGTGTGCGACAGAGTTTCCATGGCTCTCCGGTCCTCATTCGACTTCCGCATCTTCCGAACACAGCAGTTCTCGGCAGCGGTGAAAGAATGGCTCCGGCGCAACTGTGTCACCGGCCCGAAGCGGGATCGATGGGCAGCCAAATCTTGGCCGCCGCCATCGAACGGCCGCGGTGCCGTACTACTGTGCTGAAAGCCTGGCCCTAAGCGCCGGACTAAAAGTGGAAGCCAATCGTCGCGGTTATAGCCCGCGGTGAAACATAGTGAGTGCCGCTGAAGGTCGAAAGGAAGTTGTAGAGCGCCTCTTTGTTCGTCAGATTGACTACTGCCAGGCGGGCGCTCCACTTGTATTTATCGGTGTGAAAGATATTGTCGTGTCCTATGGCAACGTCGAAGAGATTGCGGGGGTCGATGCGCTGCGGGTTGTGGTCGTTGTTTTCCGTGCCCGGAGCTGGTATGGATACCAGCGTGGAACCGTACAGGTTCGCCGCGCAGAGACCGTTGGGGCTGATCGGAGTCGTTGGTGTAGCATGCACGCTCCCACAGTAGAGGCCCCCCTCGAACTGTTGGTCGGGCGTGAGGTTGGAGACATCCACCACGGTGTCGGACCCATTTGGCCCGCCGGGGCAAGCTTCGCCTCCAGCGCATGGCACCGGACCAGCTACAAGACCGCTGTCAAAGCGCCAGTTGAAGCCGATCCACGGGAGCTTCAACGACGGCTGGTATTGCACGTGCCCGGTTGCATTGTGAACTTCGTCATGATCGATGCGGAATACGCCAAACCCAACCGGAGTCGCGCCAACACCCGCAGCTTGCGGGCTGAAAAAGCGTGCCGCCACGCTGGACGTCACCATAAAAGCCGTCAACCCGTGGAAGTTGGGCATCGTCAGCCGGATTGCATATCCAGGAATTTTCGACTTGGTCCACTCAATCGGATAAGTGATCGGTGTGTTAGCTAAAACGCTGAAGTCGAAGGCATTGTGGGTGTACTTCCAGATGTATTCGCTATCCAGAACCAAGTACTTGCCAAACGCCTGCTCAAGGCCCGCATGGAATTCATTGCGGAAACCAGGAGTCAGCGGCGCTGTCGTCACGCAAGCGCCTCCCGGAACCAGTGTTTGAAAGGCTGCCACGACCGGGTCGGTGCATCCGAGGCTCGCCAGCACCAGATTCTCGTTGAAAGGACTCTCCAGGGTGCGGGCGTAGGAGACCCGCATAACCGTGCTGGTTGGCTTGATAAGATAGCCGATACCAAGGCGCGGTTCCGGTTGCCACGCCTGGGCGATGCCATCGTATTGGTCAATGCGCAGACCGAGATTGAATGTCCAGTTGTGGATATTGATTGCGTCCTGGACGTAGAAAGCGAATTCCCTGATATCGGCATGGCCATAAAATCTGTACTCGCCGCTGGTACCGTTCGGGCAGCCGTCGGAAGCAGGCAGTGTCCCCGTTCGCGTCAGGTCGTAACAGCCGAGAATCGGATTAAACGCCGGGACTGGGTCCCCGTTGGCAAAGAATCCCTGGCCCGTGTTCGCCTGCATCCCTAAAGCCGCGCACCCGGCCGGATCAGTCAGCAGAGGGTTCGTGTCGGGGGTGAGGTTGGCATTCAGACAAGGAGCGTTCCCCGTAGGATCCACCAGGCCGAAGGTATCCCTTTCCGTGATAAAAGTATGCTCATATTGAAGGCCGGCCTTGACGTTGTGAACGCCAGCTACATAAGACAAGCTGGCGCGGGCGCCTAAATTTGTGAGCCCGCGATTCTGAGCCACGCTTGCGCTCTGACCGTCCCCCGCGAAACCGGGATCGGGCGTCAAGTCGGCGAACGGGTCCGCGCTCGGATAATAGTTGTATTGATCCTGCCGCGCGAAAATGCCGAACGTGAACACGGTCTTGGGATTGAGAATGCGAGTCCAGACCGGCGCCACGTTAAACGTTCTGATCTTTGAACGCTGATCGGCGGAGCCAACCGGCAATCCATTGGGCCCGAGTCCGCCGTTATTCACTACCAAGCCGTTCCAGGCCGACGCAGTTTCGGCGTCGTACGAATTCGGAGTCTGGAACCAGGAGCGCGAGAAGCTAAGACCGAGGTTGATCGAGTCATTGTCGGAGGGCTTGAAATCGAACCGGTCGAACAGGTTCTCCTCATTGCCGTGATCGTGAAAAACCTGGTACTCCGGGCCATCCAGGAAACGGCCCGAGTCCAGACCATTGGCGGAGATGAAGTTTCCCCATTTTTCTCGCCCGTATGCCAGATCGAGGCCATCGTTCGTAGTCCCGAATGTGCCGTAAGAAGCGGTGATATCGCCGTGTGGTGTGGTAGCCCCCAGACCGGAACGGGTAGTTACCACTACCACCAGACTGGTCTTACCCCCATACTCCGCCGGCGGTGCACCCTCAATCACTTCCATCGACTGGACGGCGTCGACCGGGAGCTGATTCGAAAAGACCTTGCTTACTTGGTCGGTAATCGGCTGGCCGTCGATGGAGAAAGAGTTGGAGGCGTGATCGCCCAGCCCGTGAAACAGTCCGTTGGAGTCGGCCGAAACGCCTGGAGAAGCGAGGGTCGCCAGTGAGCTGAGCGACGACGATGCGCTCTCGAGAGGCAGCTTGTCGAAAAGCTCGCGATCCACATCCGTATGAGTCGTTGTAACGGTCTCGACCAGATCCCCCCCTGTTGTCACGGTCACGCTTTCATTCGTCGCGCCGATCGTCACGGAGATCTTGGCTTCAACCGGCAGAGGAGAACGCACGTTGACGTCCTGTTCACTGCCCTGGAATCCTTTCGCCAAAGCGCTCAGGTGATAGTTATTGTAGGGAACATTATCGAACTCGAAGTTTCCCTGAGAGTCCGTCTTGACGATCCGGTTGTATCGGGACACAGGGTTTTGAATTTCAACAATGGCTCCGACGATGGCGGCTCCGGAGGGATCCAGAACCGAGCCGCGAATTGTTCCGGACGATGACTGAGCATAGCCCAACACGCCGCAACCGACGAAAAGAGTGAGGCAGGCAAGGGTAACAGAAGCATCCTTGAACATCTTTCGATTGTGTTAGAGAACACGACCAACATTCAAGAAAAAACTGATAGGCGGCCTTAATGACCAGTGAACGATCTGATTTCCCCGATGGGCGGACCCCAGCGTACTACAGCCTGCACACCTCACTCGGAAGTTGCTGGTGGGACAACTCGCGTTCCGCTGATTGGCTCGTTTTGATCGCTGATGGCCAAGATCAGTCCGCTCGTGGGAAAGCGTTAGACGATCCGGCTCCGGCGTGCTATAAGTGTCTGAACTATGCGCTCAAGCAGGCCCTTGAGGACGCTGATAGTGGACGACGAGCCGATCGCGCGCGCGATTTTGCGTGAGGAACTCGAATCCTTCGATGACGTCGAGATCGTCGGAGAAGCAGAAAATGGCGCTATCGCTCTGGACAGTATCCACGAAAAACACCCCGACCTTGTCCTATTGGATCTACAGATGCCGGCGATGGGGGGATTCGAGGTGGTCCAAAATCTCAGGAACGGGACGCACATACCCGTAATCGTCGTTGTCACCGCTTATGATAAGTACGCCCTCCAAGCATTCGAAGCGGGAGCGATCGACTACCTGCTTAAGCCCGTAAGCGGAGAACGCCTGGCGGAGGCTGTCGAACGTGTGAGGCGATTCACTGGAAGGGAAGCCGCTGAACGACTAACACGGCTTCAAGAAATGGCCGGTCAGCCGGCAATTCCTCAGGCCAGAAGAATCGTGGGAAAGATCGGCGAGGAATATGTTCTCCTCGGTGCCGACGAGATTCTCGCGTTCCAAGCGGAAGGTGACATCGTCTGGATCATCACTGCGAAGAAGAAATGCCGCGCCACCCAGACCCTCAAGGTCCTTGAGCAGCGCCTCAAAAACACTAGTTTTCGAAGGGTTCATCGAAATGCATTGGTGAATGTGGATCACGTCCGAAAGATGAGCGCCCTCAGCAGCCAAAGATGGTTGATTACCCTGGCCAACGATCAGGGATTTGTTGCGAGCAAAAGGCAGGGCAGGAAAGTGCGCCAACTTCTCCATGGGTAAGCGTTAAAGCTGCCTCGGAACTTCGAACGCGCCAGCCAGACTCGAAATCCCAGCCATCCCCGCGTGCCGGGTCCCCAAGCTGCTTGTTTCGAACACAGGGTTGACGCCGGCCTGAAAGCGACCAAACGTTTCCTCAAAGCGGGTGAGAGGAGTGCTCAGCAACCTGGAATTGGCGAGGAGCGTTCAATCGGCCTTACGAGGCTTGAGGCCGAATTCCATGTGCAGACGGATGGCGGGAATCCAGACCGGGCCCCGGTCGTGGTTGTAGGCCAGGTTGGTGTCGTGCTGCAGATCGAAGGTCAGGTAGAACCCGGGAAACAAGCGGGCGCTGTAATACGATTCCCAGACATACTCGGGGGCGTAGTTCAGGCGGCCGTCGCCGATCAGGAAGTCCAGCCCACCGCGCGCCAGGTAGAGCGCGTGCACGCCGGAGAGGCCCCCGGCGGTGAGCGAGCTGGCCACCACATCGTTTCTCCGCCTCCAGCGCGTGCCTTTGACGGATACACCGCCACTGGCCAGCCGGTCGAGGGCGGTGAATGCGAAGCTCTCGGTTTTGCCATCGTCCCAGCCGAGCCGCATGAAAACACCAACGTCGTGCGTGATTTCCTGCTCCAGGTTTACTCCTGTCCCGTACTTCAGCGTTCCGGGGTGGCGTGTCGCTACAACACTCGGCGTTGTGCCTGTCTCGCCGGCTAGGCGTAGCGCGGTTGCATAGGTACCGGCATCGGCGCGGTTCGCGTACCCCAGCAAGCGCAGCGTGCCGGCGTGATCGCCCAGCGAGTAGCGCCGCTCGCCTTCGAACGTGTGGCCGTGATCGCGGAACAAACGGCGGTCGAACTGCTCTCCGTTGGCCACCCTCGGCTCCGCCGCAATGGCATAGCGGAGCGCCCAGTGGCGCGTGTGCAGCTCCTGCACCAGGCCCCAGGTGTAGCCGTGCGTATCGGCCGGATAGTCCCACGCTCCGTTGCACATCACACCCCATGCTATGAACTGCTCGCGCGGATCGTGAGTATACTCATTGTTGTCGAAGTAGTCGGTGAGCGAGAAGCGGCCCACGTAGATGGAGTAGCGCGTCATCGGGCGTTCGCCGGCGAGCTGGTTGACGTCACTTTCCACCTGCTCCTGATCGGCGCCAAAAGCGAAATCGTGAGCGACGAAGAGGCGCGCTATGTACGGCTTGGGCGTCGCGATGGTCACGCGCGGCATCTCGCCATTGGGCGCATTGGCAATCCCGTTGACGCCGCTCAATCCTTTGCCTCCCGCGACCTCCGGATCGAAGATGAGCTGGGTGTTGGTGGTGAGCAGCGCCGCAAAAAACAGCGTCGCGGTCAGCGAAACGTCGTGCTCGGGATAGTCTTGGAGACTCAGGGGGCCTGTGTACGGCGCATAAAAAGTGCCATGCTCGTCGCCGATGGAGGTTGCCTGGTAATACAGGTTCCAGCGCTCGGGCGGGTCTTGCGGCGTGGAATCGGGCGCAACGGCCGGCTGCGTTGCGGTGCGTCCGCCGGTCGGCGGAGCCGTCTGGCCATCGGTCTGTTGTGCGTGTGCCGAGGACACCAGCAACAGTGCCATCCCGATCATCAGAGTTGCCTTCCACAGGGTCATCGGTGATTGCCTATCATAGCGGCTTTTTGCGGGCGGATCATTCATCGGACTGTAAGAATCCCTGAGTGCTGGGGCTTGGTCGCTTGGAAGTCTGTTATGGGAACCCAGCCTCGGCGAACCGGAGCCAGACAATGGCTTTGCGGTTGCGCCGAGCCGGGACCACCCGCATTCCGGATGTTGGGATTCCAGACAAGGTCCGCTTCGTCACTTGCGGGTGCGGAGCCCCTGCAGGCCATCGATCGGCAAGCGCACTTCGAAGAAGCGCTCCGCAAACCTGGCCAAGCCGCGCAGCACGGTCATCGTTTTCATCCGCATTTCTCTCACCTCCTCTCTACCTTCGTCAGGCGGCAAAACAAACCGCAGCGCTCGCAGACACACTTCCCCCTCAGGCGCAGAAAGGCCTCCGATGATTCGCACATGGCGATCATGGGCTGCTATGAAGAGTGGCTAGAATCGGAAGAGGCGCGGACGAAGTGAAAACCTATCGGGCCAAAAGGCAGGAGACCGCCGCAGACGGAGGCTCCCCTGACTCGGTTTCGACTTCCTGTTCGCGCAATTGACTGCCACCGCCGTCAGACAACAAAAGGGCCTCCTTTCTGGCTAAAGTCGGGCGAGAGTCATCCCGCCACAACTTCAGACTATACCAGCCGGGGTATACTTGTAAAGGTTTTTGGGAAAAATATTCTATATGGCGCATACCATCGATGAGAAGAAGCGGCTGCTCAACCGAGTACGGCGGCTCAAAGGCCAAATAGCGGCGATCGAAAAGAGTCTCGAGCAGGAGGACGAGTGCTCCCACATCCTGCACACCATATCCGCCTGCCGGGGCGCAATGGACGCGTTGATGGCGGAGGTGATCGAGGGGCATATTCGTTTTCACGTACTGCCACCGGAGCAGACTGCCACCGGCGAGCAGACCAAAGCCGCCGACGACTTGGTCAGCGCTCTGCACGCGTATCTGAAATAGTGCCGGCCCATCGAGGCCAGTGGCGGCACGACCGCGTAGCCCTTACTCCGGGGCGAAGGTCCGTCACCTCGGGTCGGAACGTATACCGAGAGGCACCTCCTGAGGGTGGAGTTCGACAGGCGTTGATCGGGCATCATGTAGCGCCTGACGGTGCGCTTCGCCGCCAATCCAATGAATCTCGTGCCACGCCCGGACTCGGCTCAACAACTTCTGAGAGGCCGCGTTTAATGTGTTTTTCACATAACGCTGTCTTGACCCCGGGCATGCTATTGCGCTCCTTTTCTTTACGGCATAACATAGCCCTATTAAGCCTTCCGTCGCAGTCGCGGACCGTTCGCGTTAGCGAGATCTGTCTTGGTTTGCACTGCTGGTGAACATGGCGCCGCATGAGCGAATCCCAGGTTCAGAGCGATGCCGGCCGCGAAGCGCAGCAGCGGCGTTTCGCGATGCGCCTGTCGCTCTGGTTCGGCTTGCTGATGCTTGTGGGCAAGACCTCGGCCTGGTGGTTCACCCAATCGGCCGCGATTCTGTCCGACGCGGCCGAATCCGTAATCCACGTGGTGGCCGTCGTCTTCGCGTTCTTCGCTCTGCACTTGAGCCAAAGGCCGGCCAACGCCAGGTTCCACTACGGCTACGAGCGGATCAGCTTTTTCTCCGCTGGATTCGAGGGCGGGATGATTATCCTCGCCGCGGCAGGCATCTTCGCCGCAGCGGTGGACAAATGGGTGCGCGGATCGGGAATCCAGAACTTGGGCGGCGGCACGGCATTCATCTTTGCAGCAGCGTTGATCAATCTTGGGCTCGGTCTGTTCCTGGTACGCGAGGGAAAGCGCACCAACAGCCTAATTCTGGAGGCGAACGGCAAGCACGTCCTCACCGACAGTTGGACCGGTTTCGCTGTGGTGATCGGCCTGGGGCTGATGCTGCTGACGGGCTGGGCGCCGCTAGACCCGCTCTTCGCAATCGCAGTCGGGATCAATATCCTCTGCTCTGGAGGCAAGTTGACCCACCGCGCCATTACCGGTTTGATGGATTACGCCGACCCCGTGTTAACCCGGACCGTGAACGAGCGCCTGGTTGCAGCCTCTCGCGATCTGGGTTTTGAGTATCACGCGGTGCGCATCCGCAACACCGGAAATCGGATCATCATCGATCTCCATCTACTGTTTCCTTTCCAGACGCTGGTCGGCGATGCGCACCGCAAAGCAACCGATTTGGAGCAGCGGCTGCCCTCTGCACTGGGGATGCCCTGCGAGGTCGTCACTCACCTGGAGAGCCTCGAGGATCACGGTGTAGTGCATCCCGATCTTTGATGAATCAAAGACGCAATAGTTAGCAGATCCAGCGGAAGACGCTCTGCAGAACGATGACACCTGTCCGCACGCATAGCCCAAGAATCAAACGCTGCGCAACAGTGGTTGTGTCTGATCAACCGATATCAGCTTATTTCATCGGGCGAACATGAAAACGGCATGAAGGCAGCGTGAAGGCAGTGAATACTGGCCACCTGGCCTAGCATGAAGATCAGCAGCTTCGGAATGCTGGCGGCGGCGGCTACCCATCAGGAGTTTTTATACCGATGATTCAAAACTCAATCGCGGCTCTAAGGAGATCCTTACGCCTTCTTTATGACTTTCTCACACGGTGTCGTTCATAATGTCATTCCAGAAGCACTCAATTCCGCCTCTTCGTTGAGGTCACTAGTTAGTAAATCCGGAACAACATCGGCCAAGCGAAAGTGGCATCTGTGTCCGCTTGGTCTCGAACAAGGAGCTGGCAAATGAATTCGCAAACGATTAGAACGGCTGGACAATTGGCCTGTGCGGTCTGTGCGTTTGGGTGCCTGTTGATTAACCCCTCGGTGAACCTGAGGGCGCAGTCCGTCTTTGGAAGCATCCGCGGCGCTACGCAGGACCAAACCGGCGACGTGCTCCCACAGGTGCAGATCACACTGCACAATGTGGATGAGAATACGGAGGCCGTCGCGCTCAGTGACGGTGCGGGGAATTTCTTGTTCGAGAATCTCAAGCCGGGGCAGTACCGTTTGACGGGCGCGAAAGATGGCTTCGCCGTTGCTATAGTCGACAAAGTGGAGTTGGCGGCAAGACAGGACATTCGTCTGGATCTGAAGTTCGCCGTGGCCGCCACAAGTCAGCAGATCGACGTAACCGCGGGGACCGTCGCTGTTAATACCGAAAACGCCACGCTCAGCGATTCCAAGGACAGTAGCGATATCACCCAGCTACCTATCAACTCCCGAAGCGTCTCCTCCAGCCCTCTGGCCGCTCTCGCCGTATCCGCCTCCGTGACCACGGACTCGCAGGGGAATATTGCCGTGGGCGGCGCGACGTCGTCGCAGACGGGCTTCTCCGTGGATGGAATTTCGACGGCTAGCGTGCGTTTCAACGGCGCGCTGCAAGACGCCTACCCATCCATGGAAAACATCGCCGAGATGAAAGTCACGGCGTTCAACAACAACGCGGAATTCGCCCAGATCGGCGACGTGACCTTTGTCACCAAAAGCGGAACCAATCAATTGCATGGCAGCGCGTTTGAATATTTTCAGGATAGTGCTCTGGACGCCAGCGTTCTGAATTTCTCGACCAAGGCGCCGCGGACCTTTAACACCTTCGGCGGCAGCCTGGGTGGCCCCGTGACAATCCCCAAGCTATACAAGGGAAGGGACAAAACGTTTTTCTTCCTGGATTACGAGGGGAACCGAAAAACCCAGTCGTACCCTGAGCAGCTTCTTGTGCCAACGCAAGCGGAGAGAAACGGCAATCTGAACGCCCTCGTGGCAGGTCTTGGGAACGGTCCGTTGATCGATCCCTTCACCGGCGCGGCTTTCCCGAACAACACGATCCCGACCGGCTCGTGCAAGGACTGTATCAATCCCGTGGCTCAGGCCGTGCTGAATTACTATCCTCTGCCAAACGCCAACCTGGGTGTCCTTAACCCCTCCTACAACTATCAGACTCTGGTGCCGATCCCATCGAATTCCGATGGCGTTGATATCAGGCTGGATCATAACATTAGCACCAAACAGCAGCTCTATGTCCGCTTTAGCGCGAAGAACGCCTTTTACACCGAGTCTAATAACGCCGGCGTCATTTCACCCGCAAGCGATTTTCTACCGAGTGTCGGAGCTAACGAGCGGAACCGCAGCCTGGTGGTTTCCTACAACTATGCGATTACCCCGACTTTACTGAACGAGTTTCGTTTCGGATTCACGGGCTACGCTGAAAACGACACCTTCCCAATCCAAGGATCGCAGGCTATTTCCCAGCTCGGGCTGGTCTTCGATCATCCCGTCGGCATCGCCGCGCATCCCACGGCTTCAGTCTTCCCGACCTTCAATTTCGCCGATGGCTCCGTAACCTCAATCGGGCAGGACCGGGTTGCACCAACCATCTCGGGGAACATCCAATTCACCGACAATATCACCAAGATTATCGGCAAGCATACGTTTCGATTTGGGCTGGATCTGCGCAGAGAGAGCTTCAGCATGGGCATGTACTACGCGCCGTCCGACGACTATGGCGACTTCACCTTCAGCGGCACCCTGACCAACTACTCGCTTGGCGATTTTCTGCTCGGCACGCCGAACCCGTCTTACTTCGCGGTCACAGGCCCGCAAATGAATGCACTCACCACCCAATGGGGCGTATACGGTCAAGACACATGGCAGGTGAACAGCCATCTCACAGTCAATTTCGGATTACGGTGGGAACTGCTTCCGCCGTTTCAGGAAACCAATGGCGATATCGCTACCTACCTTACGTCGGGGAACAACTTGACCGTCGTCGTTCCGGACAAGTTCTATCCCTTTATCGCCAACAATTCTACCTACCAGCAGATATACACGGGGTTTCTTCAAGGGTTCAACGCATGTTCGCTTCCGGGTAAGACCTCGTTGCTCCCGTGTTCGAACATCGAGACGGCGAGCCAGGCGGGGATTCCTCAAGGGCTTCGGGATTGGAATTGGCATGATTTTGACCCACGCGTGAGCATAGCCTACCGTCCCTTCGACAACAAGACGGTCATTCGCGCCGGGTTTGGCATCTATACCATGACGACTCTTGGTCCGATGTCTGTCAACAGCGGCATCATCGCCCTCTCGGATCTGCTCACCTACAACAATTCTGTCACGAACGGTGTTGCGGCGTTCCAGTTTCCGCAAACGTCCCCTCCGGGCGCTGCGGCAACTTTAGGCGGCGGCGATTTTGAGGAGGGAAACAATCCGCACTGGAAGGATCCTTCGTCAGCGCAATGGAACTTGACCGTGGAACGGGAACTGACACCCAACACGACCGTCCGGTTGAGCTACACCGGCCAAGGCAGTTACCATCTTCCCATCACCATAGACCTGAACCAAATTGCGCCGAGCACGACCCCCTACACCATTCCGAACAACGGATACTCAGTCGTCGATCCCCGTGCCCCCTACCAGAACTGGCTTCTGTTGATGCAATCGGAAAGCATCGGCAATCAAAGCTATCAGGCGGGCATCGTGGAATTCACCCATAGAGTGTCACATGGGCTCTCGTTCCAGGCAAACTACACTTTGGCAAAGAATATCAGCGACGCGCAAGGCAGCGATGCACCCACCGTATACGCAGGCGAAGAGCCCTACGCGGTGGAGATTGCCAACCGCTACGACATCGGGTATGATCGCGGCAACGTGGTGGGAATGCCGCGGCAACGCTTCCTGCTGACCGGCTCGTACCAACTGCCGTTCGGAGCCGGCCGGACCTGGCTCAACCAATCGGGCCGCATTGTGAACGCCGTTCTGGGAGGCTGGAATCTCAGCACGGTTGCGACGATCCAATCCGGCCAGTGGCTGACGGCCACGATGCCGGCGGCTGACGATCAATCGAACACGGACATGATAGAGCGAAATACCGGCGGGGCCATTGCGCGCCCGGATTGCGTAGGAAACCCATACGCAGACCAGACTTCTCAAAATTTCTTCAACCTCAACGCCTTCGCCTTGCCGCCGGCCAACGCCGGGCGGTTTGGGAGCTGCGGCGTCGGTAACCTGCAGGGCCCAGGCATGATCAACGTGAACGCGGGTGTGGCCAAGGTGTTCCAGATCAGTGAGAAGACGCGGGTGCGCTTCGAAGCTACGTTCACAAATGTTCTGAATCACACCAATTTCGCGCCGCCTGCACTGAACGTCGGTGACCCCTCTACCTTCGGGGTGTTGCAGGCCGCACTGCCGCAAGGCTCTGGAGGCAATCGCACGGGACAACTCGCGTTGCGGCTCGACTTCTGACGTTGGAATGCATCGGCGTGCTCTGTTGCTGCATGGCGTAGGCTAGCTATGGTACGACGATCTTGCAGTTATTGCGGACGCCGCGCATTGCGGGGGCGGCTGCCACGCGGCTGGAAGGTTCACGGTGACACTACTCTTTGCCTGCAGTGCCGGCGCGAGAGATACAGGCTCAGGTCCATTACCATGCAGGTGGTCGAGTCCATCGGGGCTGCGTGGCGGGATTTGCGTACTGCGCTAGGAGGTTCTTGGCGTCGTGCGGCGCCACGTGACGGAACCTGGCAAGCGAGGATCGCGGAAGGTCGGCCCGTGGTTCGCGTGCTCATCAGGGACCGGTGGTGGGATCTGCGCCTCAGGAGTGCCGCCTGGACCGGCGGGCAAAGAGCTGCATACGAGAAACTCGCATCTGGCAAGGCTGCCGGGGAACTCTCGGTTTATCGTGTGCCAACGGAGGATTCCACTCAACACTTTGAAATTATGTGCCGCATGGTGGTATGGTTGCCCCGCGAGCGGATGGAGAATACGCAAGGGCCGCAGCACGCGTTACCGAATCGGTCGAGTTAACTCGATCCGAATGTTTGTCAACTCGATGATGTAGATATCGGGATTTGTGAGAGGGCATTCGTGCGAACCGGGTCAGCTTACCAGCTCAGGCTCCGGTGTTTCAAAAGCATGATCGCCCCGCCACGGTCCAGGCCATCGGCTTGAACAATCGCCCTTCCACGCGCTGCAACGTGAAAATGGGCAGGTACGCAGTAATGATGATGGCGACCGCATAGAACACTGGCCTCTGGACCTCGTGCGCGGCATCGGAGATCTTTTGTTTCGGCGTTCTGATGTCCTGGTCGCGGCGGCCGAGGTGCCGGACAATGTTCTCAACCATCACCACCGCTCCGTCCACCACCATTCCGAAGTCCAGTGCGCCAAGAGATAGTAAGTTTGCCGGAATCCCCTTCAGGTTCAAACACGTCGCAGCGAACAAGAGCGAAAACGGGATGGTCAGAGCTACGACGATGGCTCCGCGGACATTTCCGAGAAATAGAAAGAGGACAATCACTACTAAGACGATGCCTTCGAACAGGTTGTGGAGCACGGTATGCACCGTGTAGCGCATTAGATCGCTGCGGTCGATGAGCGGCACGACTTTTACGCCTTTGGGCAGAATGCTGTCGTTGAGTTCCTCCACCTTGGCGTGAATTCCCTTGAGCGCCGTGTCCGCGTCGGCTCCTTTGCGCAGGAGCGCAATCCCCGAAACCACATCGTCGTTATCGATGATCTTTCCGTCCTCATGCCGAATTGCCCGCGCGAACTGGCCCAGCCGGATCTTCGGTCCCTGAGCGACGACGGCTATGTCCCTGACGCGCAGCGGAGTGCCGTTCTTGGCTGTGATTACCGTGTTTTGGATGTCCTGTACGTTGCGGACCAGGCCCACTTCCCTGATGTTGATCTGTTGCAGTCCGGCCTCGACAAAGCTGCCGCCGGCGTTGGCGTTGTTGTTGGTGAGTTGCTGCTCCACCTGCGAGGCTCAGTCCATACGAGATGAGCTTGTCGGGGTCCACGCGGACCTGATATTCTCGCGTCGGGCCGCCGAAGCTGGCAACATCGACGATATTCGGAACGGCCTTAAGGTTTTTCTCCACCACCCAGTCTTCGATCGACTTTAGCTCCATCACGTCATACGCCGGATTCGTGCTGTGCAGGGTGAAGAAATAGATCTGACCGGCGGGGCTCCAGTCCGTTTGCATTTGCGGCTGTAGATTTGCCGGAAGAGTGACTTGCGTAAGCCGCTCGAGAGCCCGCTCACGGTCCCGGAAATTCTCTTCTTCGTCGTCGAAGATCAACTTAATATCGGAGAGGCCGAACAGTGAGAACGACCGCAAATGAGTTATGTGCGGCATCCCGTTCATCACGGTCTCGAGTGGAATCGTAACTTGCTGCTCCATCTGCTCGGCGGAGATTCCTGGCCACTGCGTGACGATCTCCACGTAATTATCCGCGACGTCGGGATACGCTTCGACCGGAAGTTGGTGAAACGATATCGCGCCCCACCCGAACAGCAGAAGCGCTGCGGCGAGCACGAGAAAACGATTCTCGAGCGCGAAATCAACGAGCCTTCGAATCATTTACTGCTCCATCGTGCTTTGGAAAATAAGAGCATTGGGACACCACCAGGTCGCCTGGCTTTAATCCGCTAACGATCTCCTGGAGGTTGTCCGCCAGCATGCTCCCGCCAACCACTTCCTGGCGCCGGAAGCGGCCATTTCCCAACGGTGCGTAGACCCACTCACGGTCGTGCAGGTGCAGGACCGCGGAGGCCGGCACGGTTGCATACCGTTCCGTAGTTTGGCCGTGGAACGTGGCGGTGACGAACATTCCGAGCCGCATGAGGCCGGGATTCTCCACTTCCAGCCGGACCTTCGCGGTGCGAATGTTCGGGTCCATGATCGGCAGAATGTTGCTGATCCGCCCCCTCAGAACGCGGCTCGGATAGGCGTTCAGATGAATATCCGCGTACTCTCCGATGTGCACCTGGGCCATGTTGTTCTCATACACGTCGCAGATGATCCAGACGTGCGAGATGTCGGAAATCGTAAAGGGATTCGGCGGCGTCAGGGCCTGCACGCCCGAGGAGTCCGTGATCTGCTGGTCAGTGATCACTCCGGAAACCGGAGCCGGCACATCGACAATTCCCGAGGGATGGTCCGGGTCCGCGCCCAGAAGACGGAGATGCTCGGTCGTGGTCTCCAGATCGACTTGCGCGTTGTCTTCGGCGTTCTGCGCGATTTCGAAAGCGCTTTTCGGGATCGCCCCGTCGTCAACCAAAAGCTTGGCGCGATCAAGCTTTATTTTGGTTAGTTGTTCGTTCTTGACGGCTTTGCGGTAGTCGGAATAAGCGCCCGCGATGTCCGTGCTGCGCACTTTGAACAGGAGTTGGCCTTTTTTCACCTCATCGCCAAGCCGCGCGTCGATTTCCACGATCTTCCCCGTGGCGAGCGACGGTACTGGCACCTGCCGTGAGACGTCGGGACTCACTACGCCGGTCACGTTCAACTCCGGCGCGGCAACGTGCTCGCCCGCTGTAGCCAAAGGAAACTGCTCCGGGTGATCCACCTTGAAGTTGTCAGCGTCCAGGTCGGGTTCCACGGTGCCGGGAACCGGGCCTTCACCGGCCGTTACCTTCTCTTGAGCCGTCACCTTCTTTTCGCATCCGGCGAGAAGGAGGCTCAAGCAGAAACATAAACTTGCTTCAATGAGAAAGAGCCGCTTCATTGTAGAACCTCACGACCCACGGCCATATTCATCTGGGCGGCCGCGGTTAGATAGGAACCAATCAGATTCAGGTAAGCCAAACGGGTGTCCCGATAACTTTTCTCCGCATCCAGGTAGTCCAACAACGATGCGCCGCCATTCCGGTAGGAAAAGGACACTCTGTCGCGAGTATCGAGCGCCAGCTTCATATACTTGGCCTTGTACGGTCTTAGAAGATTCACGTTTTGGACGAGCGTCCAGTAGGCGGAATCGACGTCACTGAAGACTTGCGCTTCCGCGGCATCTCGCAGCCGCTCATTGCGGCCAATGTCGATTTGAGTCCGCGCTTTTTCGCCCTGATTGCGGTCGAAGATGCGCAAGGGAATCGAGACGCTCACACCGAAGTAAACCGGGATTGGCGGGTTGCGGGCGAAGTCGAGGCTGAAGGTCGGATCGGTCGAACCGTTGGCCACAGCTAGCTGGTGAGTCGTCTTGGCTAGCTCCACGTTCTGCGCGGCGGCCTTCAGGTCCGGGCGCGTCTCCAGGGCTACGTTCCGGAATTCCTCCAGGGGCCGCAATTCATCGGTGAAATCGAACGGTCCGGAGATGTCGAACCGCTCAATCGGGGTTCGGTCGTTCAGAAGCATAAGAAGCTGGATCTTGGCTGTCCGAAGATTCACCATCGCGGTTTCGAAATCGGATTCGAACTGAACACGCTGCAGCTCCAGGCGATCCAGATCCACTTGAGCGAGGTCGCCGGCCTTGAGACGCGCGCGATTCACGTCAAGCTCGCGGTCCCAGTACTCAAGGTTGTCTTTCGCGTTCTGCAGCACGGCCTTGGCCTGCAACAGTTGGACGAAAGCGCTTCGCAGGTTAAACACCAGACCGCGCTCCTGGTCCAGATAAGTCGATTCCGCGACGGCAGTAGATTCCTTGGCTTGGTCGCGCCGCAACTCCCGTTTATGCTCCCGTTCGTGCAGGTAACTGATTGACCCGTAGGGGAAAGCGTAGGCGAAGGGGCGATAAGCATCCGAGCCTCCGCTTGGCGGGGGTTGCTTCGTGAACGGGTTGATCTGGTCGATGGTTCCGCCGATGTCCGGGTTCGGACGAAGATAAGCGGTAATCTCGGCCGCCCGGGACTCGTCGATGTTGAGATGAGCTGCCTTCAGGGTTGGATTTGCGGCCTCGAACTTGTCCTTGATTTGTTGCCAGCTAAAGGACGTTTGGGCTGAGAGTACTGCTGGCAGAAATCCCGCAGCTAGAATCGCCCTGGACGTTCGCCATAGCAGCGATCCCGCGACATTTTCCGTGGAGGAAGTGAGCGATGCCATCATAGTGGTAGAGGGCACCGCGGTCAGGACGGGAGATAAATCAGCCAAACTATATCATTGTCGCGGTCCGGCCGAGGGACGCCAGTGATCTTGTGGTCAATACGGTCAATCTTTCGGCTGATCTTTCGTCGGGTACTGTGCCTGACCGAAAGATCACAGTCCGCGGGCGAGTCTTTACGACAAGGCTTCGCAACTCTCGACTAATATAAGAACGTTTGGCAGCGCTACTGGTTCGCCGTAAGCTTTTCACCGCTTGGTGGCTCTTGGCGACACCGGTTACAAGCGGCGGCTGCAATGGTCTCCGAATTCCGTCAGCCATCCAGCAGCCAGAAAGGAGGGTGCGTGAACGAGCAAACGCAGGAGAACCGAATCCGGCTGATGCTGCTGGAGAGTCGAGTTCTCTTTCGCGCTGGCTTGAGTCGCCTATTGGCATCGCAGCTCGGTTTGGAGATTATGGGAGAGTGCGGTAGTCCTGCCGAGGCGCTGGAGATGCTACACGCTTCGCCAGTTGATGTCGTGCTGCTGGGTCCCGGTCACGCTACGGAACGGGACGGGTTCATCGCCGCAGCCCGTCGCGGTGGTTACCAGGGCCGGTTCCTGATCGTCGCCGATGCCGCCGATGCCCGGCATTCGGCGCTTGCCATAAGGCTCGGCGCTTCGGGCATTTTTCTGACGTCCGAGGCTCCCGAGCGCCTTGTGCGGGCTATCACGCTAGTTGCGAACGGCGCGTTCTGGCTGGATCGGAGGGTCATCCAGCTTTTGGCCGATCAGTCGGCTTACCGGCCCCTGCAAATGGATGACTGGAAATCCCGCTACCTCCTGTCGGAACGGCAGCAAAAGGTGCTCCTCGGAATTCTCGAAGGCCTGACCAACGGGAGAATTGCCGGCAATCTCGGCGTTTCGGAGCGCGCAGTCAAGCTCTCGGTGCAGCAGTTGTTTCTCAAAGCCGGCGTGCGGAAACGGAGCCAGCTTGTTCGGGCCGCGCTGGAGGGTTCCTTTGGGAACCGCCAAGGGGCTAATGAGGCGAACGCGAAGTGCAACAGCCGGTCCATCTCCTTCGGGTCCCAGCGAGCTGCGTCCCGCAATCGCCGCTAACCCTTCAGAGCCCCCGGCCTCGGAGCGCCTAACCGTTTGTTGGCGGTTGCGTCGCGTGCTCACAGAATATCCCGGTGCTTTTCGAGAGCGACCCGGACGAGCTGGCTGCGAGTCCGCACACCTGCTTTAGCGAAGAGCTGCTGGATCGTATTCTTGACGGCGCTTTCGGAGATCTCCAGTCGGGCTGCGATCTCCTTATTGGCCAAGCCCTGTACCAACGAGCGCAAGACCTCCGTCTCCCGAGTATTCAGTGGGACAAGTTCCCGATTGTCCGAGGCCGAACCCAGCGAGGCCTCGACTGGGCTTACTCCCGTCTCTTCGCTAACATCCGCAATGATTGCAGCCAGCTTGGGGGTCGGCCCTTCCTTGTACGTGGAGAACCAGACGTCGGCAGTGAAAGACTCGCCGTTGCCTCGGTGTCCCCGGCATTGCATCGACGCCCGGAACTGCGGTGCTTCTTCCCAGCGAAGTGCATGGTGTAATTCCGGCAGGAACGCCGCAATCGGATCGCCAATCAACCGTCCCTCTCGCGGAGCCATCAATTCAACCGCCGCATCGTTCGCAAGCTCGATGAAGCCGCGCGCGTCGACTGTCACAATTGCTGCCGGACTCGTTTCCACCAACGCCTTCAGCCTCGCTTGGGATTCCAGGCTCAAACGCCGGTTTCGGATCAGTTCGCCGACGAACAATCCACATCCGGCAAGCGCCAAAACCTCAAAGGTGAGGCGGACAATTGATGGCTCCAGCGAACTAAACAGCTCGGCGAGCACTGCGCAGACAACGCCGACCAATGCAATGAGCCACCGGGGCAGGAACGCCGCCGCGAACATGATGGGAAACAGGTAAAGAAAGCCAAACGCGACGTAAGGCTTTGTCCACCAGTCGACTACGGCGACGAGCAAGATGATTGTGCCGCTAATAATCAGAACCGGAGTTCGGTTCCGATCCATCCACAGCCGTTCCAACGACAGCATGACGTTTTGAGACCCTCATTGTCCCTCACTTCTCGTGCCAGCGCGCGGGTAAACCAGAGTATTGGCCCAAAGATTCCATCGGCAACTCCAGGATCACCCCAGATAGCAAAGGCCGCAGGTTCCAACTAATCAAAAGATTGGCCGTACGATTGGCATTAGAGAAGCCAGACTGATTCAGTAGAGTTTTGCTTCATCAGGCCGTCGCGCGCCCGTGCTGGGGCCCGTTGGTCGGGCTGGCAGTGACCTTGGAGACCGCGGCCCGCTCTTGCATGGTCAGCGCGGAGCCTGCGGTATGGGTCGAGCAGCGCGTGGGAACTGGTCGGAGAGCGCACTGGCAGCGCCATTGCTGCCAAGAAGCATGGCTTATGTTCCTCAAACTAATAGATATGCGAAGAATGGCAAAGCCAAACATCAAGGTTCAATCCGGCGAAACTAAGAAACGGAACTAACCGCGCGCCCCCGACCGTTCGCAGAGTCGAGGGCAACCGTTCGAAGACGGCCGAGAGGAATGCAGCCAAATCGACGAGGTTAGCTTGCAGTTTGCAGGGTTGTTCTGGCAACATCCAACTGAATGACCTTCGAGCGCCCGGTTCTGTTTTGCTTGTTGTGTCTGAGCACGCTGAGAGGCGCTGCCGCGCAGACTGCCCGGGACGGATCGCCCCCTGAGCCCCCGCTCGGCCTGCCATCGGTGATTTGGCCCGCCGATAACCCGTACTCCGCGGCCCGCGTGGAACTCGGGCGCAATTTGTTCTTCGATCCCCGCCTGTCGTTGAACGGGAAAATCTCCTGCGCGACGTGCCATCCGCCGGAGCACGCTTTTGCCGGCGGTGAGCCGCCTCCGCTCGGCGTCACGGGCACGCCGCTGCGCAGGCGCGCACCAACCCTGATCAACCGCGCCTATGGGAGAAGCCAGTTCGTGGACGGGCGCGCGCCCACACTCGAAGCGCAGATCACCGGCCCGATCACGGCCCCGGACGAGATGGGCACGACGCCACTGGCTGCGACCGGCGCGATATCGAATATCGCGGGTTATGCGCGGCTGTTCGAGGAAGCATTCGGAGACCGGCAGGTTACCTTTGATCGCATCGTGAAGGCGGTCGCATCGTTTGAGCGGACGATCGTCTCAGGCAACTCGGCCTATGACCGCTTCTTGAATGGGGACAAACACGCATTGAGTCCCGGCGCGAAACGTGGTCTGGAGATCTTCGAGCGCTCCGGGGAATGTTCGGAGTGCCATAGCGGATACGACTTCACCAATGAGAAGTTCGCGAGCCTGGGAATCGGCCCGGACGGCCACCCTCCCGATCTTGGCCTGGCGGAGATCACCGGGAAACGGCGCGACGAGGGCAAGTTCAAGGTGCCCACGCTCCGCGAGGTGGTCCACACCGGCCCTTACATGCACGACGGCCGCTTTCGGACACTAGACGACGTACTCGAATTCTACAGGAAAGGCGGCAAACCGGGGCCGCACCTCGATTCCCGCATCGCGCCATTCTTTCTGGATGCGCCAGCCGAGACGAACCTGTTGGAGTTTCTGCAATCGCTCAGCGGCGAGGGCTGGCGGCAGATCAAAGCGCCGGGGAGTCTGCCTCAATGAGCCGTCACCGGGCGCCTATCTCTTCCCGAGTTTCAACCGCCGCCCGAGAATCATCTTCACCAGCAGATGGTCGGTCGCTCCCGTCATTCCGATACCGCCGGCGAAGTTGAATTCCCAGTTGGGACCGAGGTTCAGGTCAACGGCCGGCATGATGGCCTGCTCCTGGTCGCTCACCGGATCGAAGCCGGTGATCGAACCGAGCGCGCCGTAGTATTCAAAGCCCACGGTGACTCTTTTGGTGACATCGTAGCTAACTTTGGCGTTTGGCGCGAAGGTAACTCCCTTGCTCACCTCCAGACCGTGGAAAGACCGGTCCAGAGCAGGGTTAAGGCTCAAGTACCAGCGGTCCAATTGTTTGTCGATGATGGGCCGAATCTCCCAGGTCCAGGTGTCGGTCGAGTACACACGGCGCTGGTAGCCGATCTCCGTGGAAATACTCACATCCACGGGCCAATGCCAGCCTTCGGGGATCCTCACGCGCGGGCGAATATGATCGCCCACCCACTGGTAACCTTCGCCCGACCGGTAGCTCATAAAGATATAGAAGCCAGTTTCAAACCACTGCGTGAAGCCTTGCGTGATCTCGATCGTCTCGTGCAAAGCATGCTCATCCGGGCGCACTCCGTCTACCGCTTCCTTCGATCCCTCGAAGGTGAAGTTGGAGTGCAGCTCCACCATGGTGCGATCGGGTGAAACCAGTTCGGAGCCATACACTTGCACTTCATAATTGCCCTGCGCCCGAAGCAATCCGGCAGTTTGAAAGAACAGCACCAATACCAGCAGGGCTTGGACTTGCCTTAGAAAATCAGGTAGTAGTGTGATTTCCGATCTCACTGCCCCGGCTGGAATGCCGAGCAACGTCCGCACTGTTGCCGGGCCGGGAGTTCCGCTCTCGCGGACCTTCAGGGCGACGGCCTGCAATCGTTTGGGTGCGGATATCATAGAACCAAGCTATTTCACCTGCACGGCTGTGATCAAGTCGCCTTCACTCAACCTGGCAGATCCGAACCTTCAGAGAATCCCGGACCACTCTGAGGTGTTTGAGATTCGCCATTGGTCTCTTCAGCTCGGTGCCCTGCAAACGCCAGTTTCGCTTGATGTCTCCGCCACTGGGCTCGCTGGTTGCGACGCAACGGGGGACGGCTCGCCATGTTGCGCCGCCCCGCTTCCGGGATCTGATCGCGCCCAGGGGGTTATTCGGTGCCGCGTTGAATGAGAGCGCATTCACGAAACCTCGCCCGCGCGGCCCCTCTCGAAGGCTCTTGATCAAAAACGGGGGCAGACCGTGATCCCAGATTGGTAAAACAATCTTGGGAGATAACGTTTTGACTCAATCCGAGATCCTTTTAGGTCTGCC
>JBEKXZ010000035.1:0-46548 GCA_049511495.1 Bryobacteraceae bacterium
GAACAAAACCAAAGCAAAGGCCAAACCCAAACCCAAGGCGGCGGCCTGACGGCCGCATCGCTTTGTTTCACAAAGCGGACAGATCACTAATTATTAGAACCGGACAACTTGACTTGTTAACGACAGAAACCCGTGACCGGCTACGCGGTTCCGCCTTCCCGCCCACGTGCAAATGATAGCGCGGTCCGCACAGCGCAGGGCTCGCCGATTTCGCGGATTATTCCGCGCGGTAGTTAGGCGCTTCCTTGGTGATGATGACGTCGTGTACGTGGCTCTCGCGCAAGCCGGCGGGCGAGATGCGCAGGAAGCGCGCCTTGTTCTGCAACTCGGCGAGGCTGCGCACGCCGCAATAGCCCATGCCGGCGCGCAGGCCGCCCACGAGCTGGTATACCAGGTCGGCCAGCGGTCCCTTGGAAGCCACGCGTCCTTCGATGCCCTCGGGCACCAGCTTGGAGCCGGGGTCCTGCTCATAGCGGTTGGTCTGCCCCTGCGACATGGCGCCCAGTGAGCCCATGCCGCGATAGGTCTTGAAGGTGCGGCCTTGGAAGAGAATGGTCTCGCCGGGACTTTCATCCGTGCCGGCCAGCAGGCCGCCGATCATTACCGTGTCCGCGCCCGCCGCAATCGCCTTGGTCACGTCGCCCGAATACTTGACGCCGCCATCGGCCACCAGCGGCACTCCGGTGCCGCGCACGGCCCGCGCGCAGTCCAGGATGGCCGTGATCTGCGGCACGCCCGCGCCGGAAACCACGCGCGTGGTGCAGATCGATCCCGGCCCGATCCCCACCTTGATGCCGTCCACGCCGAGCGCGACCAGTTCCCGCGCGCCTTCGAACGTGGCCACGTTGCCGGTGAGCAGTTGCACGCCGGGCTGCCTGCTCTTGATGGCTTTCACCGCCGCCATCACGCGCGTGGTGTGGCCGTGTGCCGTATCGATGGCCAGCACGTCCACCTTGCGTGCCACCAGTTCCAGCGCGCGCTCCAGGAAATCGCCGGTAGCGCCGATCGCCGCGCCCACGCGCAGCCGCCCCTGGCTGTCCTTGGCGGCGTTGGGATACTTCAGTTTCTTCTGGATGTCCTTGACCGTAATCAGGCCCTTGAGGTTGTACTGGTCGTCCACCACCAGCAACTTCTCTACGCGGTGCTGGTGCAGAATGGCTTCGGCCTGTTCGAGGGTGGTGCCCACCGCGACGGTCACCAGGTTTTCCTTGGTCATCACCTCGGAGATGGGGATGTCGGAGCGCGTTTCGAAGCGCAGGTCGCGATTGGTGAGGATGCCGACCAGCTTACCCGCTTTGGTCACCGGCACGCCGGAGATGCGGTAACGAGCCATCAGCGCCCGCGCGTCGGCGATCGACTGCTCCGGCTCCACCGTGATGGGGTCCACGATCATGCCGCTTTCGCTGCGTTTCACGCGGTCCACCTCTTCGGCCTGCCTCTCGATGGACATGTTGCGATGGATGATGCCGATGCCGCCCTGCTGCGCCAGCGCGATCGCCAGGTGCGATTCGGTCACCGTATCCATGGCGGCCGAAACGATCGGAATGTTCAGGCCGATCTCGCGCGTCAGTTGGGTTCGCGTGTCGACTTCGGACGGCAGCACTTCGCTGCGGGCCGGTTCGAGCAGAACATCGTCGAAGGTGAGGCCCTCGGTGATTACGTCTTGGATCATAGGGATTTTCCCTATGATAGCGTACAGCGCCCGCAGCCTCGTAGGGCAGGTCGCCGGCCTGCCAATGAATCTAAGGAAGGCGGGGAGCGGCTGATTCAGTTGTTACGGAACGAGGCCCTATCCCACCACCCGCGGCAATTCTTCCATCGGCCCCATCCACTCCAGCTCGCGCTCCATGTCCATGTGCAGCCGGAATTTCCTGCGCACCGCTTCCAGCTTCGCGCCGCGAATATCGATCTTGCTCAGGTCGTATTGGCCGATGCCAAAATCGCCGCAGAAATTCAGATAGCCGAGCCACTTCGGATCGATGCCCATCACTTCCAGCCCCACCCGGTCGGCCGCAATGTAGTCGCGCGAGGCAATCGCCACGCGCGAGGCCACCGGTGTTCCGGATGACGGGCCATTGCCTTCCATCCCCTCGTATCCGTCGATCACCGTCGCACCCCAGAACGGCTTCATCGCCTGCGCGGTCAGGAAAATGTTGTAGTGCGTCTGGCGCAGCCCGTTGTGCGTCACCCGTTTGTCGTTCCATCGCGGCATCACGCCCGGCGCGCTGTGCAGCGGCGCGCCCAGCGCCATGTTCTTCACCGATAGCGTGGCCACCACGGTGTTGTGCGTTTTCATCATCGCCGCGCAGATGACGAAGGCGTCCGGGTCCATCAGCCGCGCGCCCAGCCGCGCCGGCTTGGCGTGCAGGTCGTAATCGATCAGCGGAACGGTGACGTACCGGGCTTCGCGGTTCAGATCCACCAGATCCACCTTCAGCGGCTTGTGCTCGCTCGCAATCTGCCGGTAGCCGAATTCCTCGAACGCATACATCGTGTCGCCCGCCGAAGCTTCCGCCACCATCACCGGCCCTTTGAAACGCGGCTCCAAATAATCCAGGATGCCGTGGACCGCGTTCACGTGCGTGCTGGCAAGCTGGTTGGTCATCGAAACGAAATTGGGCTTGATGACGACGTACTTCTTCGCCCGCAGCGCCGGGCCGATCTGATCGTCGATCGCCTCGAGCGCCGCGACAATATTCTTACGGCGATCGTCGCCCTGGACCACCGAAACCGTCGACCGCGGCAGCGGCGGCGCCTGCCCCAGCAGCGGCCGCAGGGCCGGGGCAAAAGCGGTGAGTTGCAGCATGGTACGGCGTGTGAAACGCATCGGGGTGGACCTCCACTCTGAAATATAATACGATATTAGCATCTAGTCATATCGATTAGGAGTCGCGCATGAATCGAACCGCTTCACGCCGCACTTTTCTGGCTGCCGGGCTGGCTCTGCCCGCCGCCGCATCCGCCGCCCGGTCCTCCGACCCGCCGCCGGCTCCGCCCCAAGCCGCCAAATCCGCTGCGCCGGCCCTCGAGTACCGCATCCTTGGGAAAACCGGACTCAAGGTGACCAGCGTCGGCTTCGGCTGCATGATCACCTCCGACGGCAGCGTCATCGAGCGCGCCGCCGATATGGGTATCACCTACTTCGACACCGCCCGCGTTTACCAAAACGGCAACAATGAGCGCATGGTCGGGGCCGCGCTCAGGAACAAACGCAAGAACATCGTGTTATCCAGCAAGACCGGCGCCCACACCCGCGCCGAGGCGCTCGATCAGCTCGACACCAGCCTCAAGGAGCTCGGCACGGATCATCTCGACATCTGGTATCTGCACGGCAAAACGCGCCCGGAAGACGTCACCGACGAGCTGATCGACGCGCAGCAGACCGCCAAACAAGCGGGCAAGATCCGCTTCGCAGGCGTTAGCACGCACAGCGGCCAGGCCCGGCTCATCCCTTTCCTCGCCGCGCATCCCAAGATCGACGTGATTCTCTCCGCTTACAACTTCACCCTGGAGCCGGTCGTCACCACCGTGTTGGAACAGGCGGCCAAGGCGGGCAAAGGCACCGTGGCCATGAAGGTGATGGCGGGCGGCTTTCGCCGCATGAAGCCGGACGATCCGAACTATCAAAAGCTGAAGCAGGAAGGCGCCATGCTCTCGGCGCTCAAGTGGGTCGTTCACAATCGGAACGTCAACACCACCGTCCCCAGCATGACCGACATCGACCAGCTCGAAGAAAACATCAGGGCCATGTCCGCGCCCTTCGGAAAGGACGACGAGAAACGGCTGGCCGCCCAGCTCGAGCGCATCAGCCCGCTCTATTGCCGCATGTGCGGCGCCTGCCAGGACCAGTGCCGCCAGGGGCTGCCGGTGGAAGACATGCTCCGTTTCCTCACCTACGCCGATGGCTACGGCCAGTTCGCACTCGGCCGCGAGCACTTCCTTTCACTCGCCCCCGGCCACGTAGCGGCGAGCTGCGGCGATTGCGACTCTTGCACGGTGCAATGTCCCCATGGCGTGAAGGTCGCGGAGCGGCTGCTCCGCGCGCAGGAGCTGTTCCGATGCTAAAGAAGATGCTAAAGAAGATGATGTGGATTGCGCTGCCGCTGGCGGCGCTCGCCTGGGCGGGCGATGCGCCGGCCCCGGCCCCGTCTTGCGCACTCGTGCCCGGCTGGTCGCAGAGCGGTCCGGCGCGCTCGTATGAATCCGCCAACCTCTTCGAGTACATGGATGGCAATGCCGAGGGCTATCTCATTTACGGTTTCCGCATTATGAAGGGTGTTACCTGCCGGCAGGGCGAAATCAGCTTCGTCATCGATCTTTCCGATATGGGCGATGTCGATGGCGCCTATGGCATCTTCTCCGCCAATCGCGACCCGCAACTGCCCACAGACAAGATCGGTATGGCGGGTCAGGTGGCGCCGCGCCGCGGCATGTTCGTCAAGGGAAACTACTTCGTCGAGATCGCCGCCAATCCGGAGGGCGATCACACTGCGGCCTTGCGGGCGTGGCTGGCGGCTCTGGATGGCACCATCACTGGCAGCACCGTTTTACCGGAAGCACTCGCCTGGTTTCCCGCCGAGGGCCGGCAGTCGCTGCGGCTGGTGCCCGAGAGCGTCCTCGGCATACACCTGCTCAAGCGCGGCTACGTGGCCCAATACGATTTCGGCAAGGCCTTCGTGGCGTTTGAGGCGTCGCCCGATTCAGCCAACGCAATCATGCAGAAATTGCGCACTCGTTTCGGCCAAGTCACCGCCGCGAATCTCGGCGACGACGCATTCCAGACCACCGACCAGTATCTCGGCCGCCTGTTCATCTTCCGCAAAGGCCGCCTGATCGGCGGCTACTCGATCAAAGCAGAGGGCCACGACTCCGCCGCCCTGGCCTCCGCGCTGGCGGCCCATCTCCGGTAACCGTGGGAAGGTTGGCGGCCCGCGCGCGCCGATTGTTCAATTGGCCCGTGGAGTTTATACATTTCTTCAAGCGGCGGCAGCGCGGACGAGCTGAGTATCCGCGGTTTCTTGCCCTCGCATTCCGTCGGAAGTTCCGGGTGCCGTGCCATCTCTTTGCGGAATAGGGTGATCCGATCCAGACAAGACGGACTTGGATGGCGGCTCATAGGGGGCGCCCCGTTCGGCGCCATAGGCGATGAGCGAAACCAGGAGGATTCACTCCGCAGGGCCGCGAGCGCCGGTCACATTAGTACACAGCGTTACATGTATTCCGGAATCTGAATTCCCAGGATGCCGGCGGTACGTTCCAGTTGCCGGCGGAAGAAATCGGTCATCCACAAAAGGAAAACTTTCTTCTCGCGCTGCTCCTCCTGGAGGATTGGGTACTGATGATAGAAGTTGTTGAAGGACTGCGCCAGTTGGAACGCATATCTGGCGACATGCGCCGGCTCGCCGGCGGCCAAGGCGCCAACCAAGGCGGAATCGGCCTTGGATGCGGCCAGCAGCACTTGCCAGAAATCCTCGCACTGCAATTGCCGTGCGAGCGCCTCGCGGGAAAGCTCGGCCGCGAAATCCGGCACCGGTTCACCGCGCTCTTCCAGCTTGCGCAGAATGTTGCGCGCCCGTACCGCGGTGTACTGCACGTACGGGCCGGTCTCGCCCTCGAAGCTGAGCGCCTCCTGTAAGTCGAATGCGATCACCGAGGTGCGCGTGAACTTGAGCAGGAAATAGCGCAGCGCGCCGATCGCGATCTGCTCGGCCACGCGTTGCCGCTCGGCGGCGGGCTTGTCCTGGTGCCGCGCATCCACTTCCACCAGCGCCTTCGAAATCAGGTTGTCGATTAGGTCGTCGGCTTTGACGCCCAAGCCCTTTCGCCCGGAAACTTCAACGTAAGGCCGCTGCCGGTCCTCCTCGGAAAGCGGAATTCCCAGATCGGCGCAGCAGCGCGGCGATAGCGCCACCATCTCGTACGAGAAATGGATCGACTGTTCCGCCTGCGCCGCATAACCTAAACCGCGCAGTCCGGCCGCCACCACGTCCTGCAAGTAAGACTGGCGCGCGTCAATCACGTTGTAGACGCGCGATCCGTGTCCGAACTCGTGTTCGCCTTCGGAAGCAGTGTCCGTGCTCACCCAGAGCACGCGCCCGTCGGCGTAAGTCATCAGCGGCCGGTAATGAAAGTCTGTGCCCAGCAGACCGAATTTCCAAAGCTGATAGGCGATGTCCTTGCCCACATAAGTCACCGTGCCGTCGGAGCGCACGATCACCTTACCCTCTTCGGAGAGTCCCGGCATCACCCAGCAGCCGGCGTTCTTGCCCTCGGTTTCGAAGTAAATGGCCTGGCGCTGCTTGAGTTGCTCGAAGGCCGCATCCCAGAATTGCAGGTGCAGGATTTCGCTTTCGCGCGGCAGCACATCGTACTCGACGTCGAGTCGCAACATCGTCTTCAAATGCGCCTGAACGATCGCGTCCGCCACCATGTGCCCCATTCGCGCCAGCTCGCCGGCGCCGGCTTCGATGGCATGCAGTGTCTCGCTGCGCCAGGCGAGCGACTCCGGCCGCTCTTTGTAATAGCTCGAAGTGCGCGCGTAGAGATCCCAGCAGTAGTAATCGAAGCGCACCGCCGGATCGGCAAGCAGCGCCTCCACGTCGGCCGGCGTCTTCTGTTCCAGGAAATGGAAGCCCACCACCACGTCGGCCACTTGCACGCCGGTGTTGTCGATGTAGTTCTGCACCTCCACGCGCGCTCCGCAAGCGCGCAGCATGCGCACGAACGTATCGCCTAGCGTGGCGTTGCGCAGGTGGCCGATGTGCGCCGCCTTGTTGGGATTGATGTTGGTGTGCTCGACGATGATCTTCCCTCCCGAAGACTCGACGTAGGCTTCGATCCCCCGCAGCAGATCCGCGTACGCCGCCCGGTCCAGCCGGATATTGATGTAGCCGTTGCCCGCCACTTCGATCGCCGCTACGCCTGGAATCGGCCCGATTTCGGCGGCCAACTCGGCTGCGATTTTCTTCGGCGGCTGCCGCAACAGCTTGGCAAGCTGGAATGCCGCCGGCACCGCGATTTCGCCGAAATCGCTCTGCCGCGGCTGCTCGATGGCAACGGTCAGGTCAACGCCGTAGCGAACCTGTATGTGCGCGTGAAATGCGTCTGCGACCTGCTTTTCAATGGAATGGAACACGGGAACCTATGAGTATAACAGCCATAGGAAAAAGGCCGCGATGTCCTGGCGGGCACGTGAGATGAAGATCCGGATCGCCACTTTAGTTCGACAGATTAATTAACTTATTAACAATAGCTTACAGCATTTTCAGAATCTATCGGTTTAAACTTTGTCGGAATGCGCACTGCCCGGTGACGCAATCAATTCCAGTCCGCTGTCCACAAACTATCTCCATCGAGCGTTCCCTGTTTGAGAGCAATAATTGGCGTGGCAACCTCTTTACTTGACTTGAGTCGTCGCGAAGAAAAGGACTCCATGAACGGTCGGCACTTGCAGTACGAGCGGCTGATTGCGCCCATCGAAGGCCGCATGATGCGTGCCGTGTGGCGCGTCATCCGGGACCCCAACGAAGTGGAAGACGCCTTCCAGGAAGCCCTGCTAACGGTGTGGAAGCGTTGGGATCGCATATGTATGCACCCGAATCCTCAAGCTTTGGTTTTGCAGATCTGCATCAATGCGGCGCATGACGCGCTCCGGCGTAAATTGCGTCAGGGAAGGTGGCTGGAGGCGGGCGCTATCCCGGAAGACATTCCCGATTCCACGCCCTCCGCCACCCAGGATATTTCCGGAACGGAGCAGGAGACCCAGGTGCTGCGGGCAATCGGACATTTGCCGACGAACCAGGCTCGGGCGATCCTGATGCACGCGGTCGAGGAAATCCCCTATGGCGATATCGCGGTAGCGATGGATTGCCGCGAAGCGACCGTGCGCAAGCACGTGGCGCGCGCACGCGCCAAGCTGCGAACTTTGCACTCGCATTTGCTCCCGGCGATCCACAAGGAGGAACGCAGCCATGCGTGACCAAAACGAGAACGACGAAATAGACGACCTGATTCGAAGGAGTACACAAGTGGAGATACCAGCGGAAGTCGAAGATCGCTTGCGGCACAGGCTGTCCGAGTTCCGGAGCCGGATAGAGCAACGGCCGCCGAGCCGCTGGCGGTCTCTGGCATATTCTCTGACTTACCGTCCGGCGGTGCGGGTTATGGCGATGGCCGCAGCCGCCCTGGTGTTCGTGGCCGTGGGATTGGTGCTCATTCCAAGGGAGGCAGATGCAAGCCGGGTGTACGCGGCAGCGGCCGCGCAACTCAGAACGTCTCAGTCGCTCGAATTCACCGTCGTCCTCAGCGAGACGCCCTATGTGGGAGTCGATTTCAGCTACGCCGCACCCGGTTACCGGCGGGTGAATTGTTCCTGGGGTATCGAGGTGAGGGCCGATTCTAACGCCCGAAAGCAAATTGTCCTGATGCACCTGACGCGGATGTACGCGGTTGGATCGGGCGAGCAGGTGGAGAGCCTCACAAACTCGGAGGACTGGGTGGAGCAGTTGGCATCGCTTCCACCGGTCGCGGACCAAGTGCTCGGCGAGCGGCAGGTCGGAGGCAAGCGGCTGATCGGCTATCGTTTGGTGAAAGCGCCGCACGGTACTTCAATTCCAGGGCTCAAGTCGTTCGATCTGTGGGTGGACGCCAGAACACGGCAGGCCGACCATGTCGATATGGCCATTGGGGAACAGGGCAAGCCGGCTTACCGGATGCATATCAATAACATACGCGTCGGCGGACAGATCAACCCATCGTTGTTCGATCTGACTCCACCAGCGGGATATAGAGCGATCGCGGCGCCGATTGCCGAGCCGGGGGCCGGCAAGCTCGCACCGCAAAACGCATTGGTGCTGCAGGCGCAGATCCGGCAGAGCGGTGCGATGACGGCGGTGATGTTGCCGATGACGGGATCGTACCTACAAACTCAAGCTGCCCTTGAGAAGGTCGAATCTTACTTGAAGACAGAGGGAGTGACTCCCGCAGGCCAACCCTTTGGGCGTTTCGGGTCGGAGCAGAGCTGGGATGCCGGGTATCCTGTGCCGCCGGGTACGCGTGTCGAGGCCCCCTTTCAGTTCGTGACTTTGCCTGCAACGCTGGTTGCATCGGCGGTCGTGAACGGCGCCTGGGGAACGGACCCTGGCTCCCGCTGGGGAGCTTTCCTGAAGTCGGTTGTGGAGCAGGGCTACGCGCCCGCAGGCCCTCCGCTGGAGATCTGGTCGGGCGACCACGCCAAAGTGCAGACTCAATCTACGGAGATGCGGATTCCGGTGACGAAAGCGAACTGAGCGGAAGCAATCCGACTTCCGGCGGAGCTACACTGACCAACCCAAGTCAAACCGGGCCCGTTATGGACGGGCGGCTTCCAACACCAGCACCCAGTCGGGGTCGCCGGCGCCGTTCTTGCCCGGCGTGGCGAATTCGTGCGCGCCCTGATTGGAAAACGGCGAGCCGGCAATGGCCTGGAAGGCATCGTCGGTGGGGTCGAACCATCGGGCGGTGACGCCATTCTGAAGCTTGCTCATGGCCACGGTGATCGTCCCGCCTTGCGGCAGATAGACCATCCCCAACGTTCCGTCGGGCGTCACGGCCGCGGTTACATAATCGTTGTCAGCGAATCGCGCTGCCGTCGCCGTAGCCGGCGGACCGGTGGAAGCGTAATGGCCGTAGCCGGCGGTGACAAAGGCGTGCCCCTGGTCGGGCGTCAGATCATACCACTTCCGAGTCTGAAACAGATTCGCCATGTAGCCCAACTGAACGATGCCGGGCGAGACGAGATAGCTCTTCCAGTCGGGCAGGAATCTCCAAAGGTACTTATTGCCGTAAAGCTGGCCGGTCGCCCCGGAGAGCTGGGTCCAGTATTCCTGCATGCGGAGAACGTGAGGCGAGCCGCCGTCTTCGTCGCCGTTTCTCTCATATTCGAAGTTGGCCTCGCCCATGAACGTCGGGATTTTGGCGGATTGATTGTAGCAATCTAGCACCTTGGCGTAGGTGGCGTAATAAGTGTAGGCCAGATTCAGGCCGACGATGGGGGCCCAGTTCGGGTCGTCGAGCGAACAACTCGCCTGATAGTTCAATTCCACGGTCTGCAGTTGTTTCGACGCTTCATCCTTGATGCCCAGCGCGATCGCGGTGATGACCGCGTCGTTGGCCGGAACGGCCCATCTCTGAAAGTCGTTGCCGTTCAACCAAATGATGTTCGAAAAGCCCTTGTAACGATTCCCCAGATAGCGCCCATAGGTCCGGCACCGATCGGGGCCGTTGGCGAGCGCGGTTTGCAGCCACCCGGCGGTTTCGAGCGGATCGATCATCATCACGATGCCGCCCTTGGCCGCCATTTGGACAACTTCGTCCGCATGGGCAAAATAAGCTTCATTCGGCGTGGTCAGGTCGTAAAAGCGCGTGCCTGGTATGGTGGCGGTGAAGGGCTTGGTTCCGTCCAGAAGACTGGCGTCGGGGCGACCCTCCACGGGTCGGATGCAAAGCAAATTGACCCACAAGGCGTTGATTCCGCGCGCCGCCCGATCCGCCAGATAAATCTCCGCATCAGCCGACGAAAGGTTCGAAAAGATGCTGTGGGGGGAATCACCCACCATCAAGAATGGAACGTTGTTCTGGTCGACGAGAATGCGCGGATTCGCGCTGCTGATCTCGAGCGGGTAACGGTAACTCGCGGCAGAGAGCGCCCCGCAACAAAACAAGCCAACAAAAATGCGCCAATGGCGTGCAGTATTCATCCGGTCGCGGCAGGGATGCCAATTGCTCAGCACCCCCCGCACAGATCCGTACGAGCGCTCATTAGCGCATACGGCTCTTATCTAAGATATCTCACGGCGAAACGATCTTCAGGTGGTTGAAGTAGCCTTGCACGACCGGCCATGCCGCCTAAGTTGGGGCCGATCGAGGACCGGCCCTCGACAAAGCCGCGCTCGTCGAGCAGATTGTGGCGGCCGGGCTGCTCGGCTCCCGGTCGTCAGGCGAACTACGAACCGGCCCGGCGCCAGCACCGAGCCAAGAAGTATAGAACGATATCGCGCCATATCGGTAGTAGGGCCCTCTCATGTGGAGTTTGTGTGCAGTTCGCCACACCAGGCTCGGAGATCCTAGTATGATTAATCGTTAAGCCGCTGGTCCCTGGAATGCGCAATGGCCACCGGAACCGCTGTGTGGGCGTCGCCAAGATGTGAAGTTCCGGCCGCGGGCACGCAGTCTATCAGGAGAATATATGTATGTGAAGCCGATCACGCCGCTGGCCGCGGCGACCCTATGTATCGCGGTCTGCGCCATCTTGCCCGGGGCGGATGCCACCCGCGCCACACGCGCGGACGTGGACCGGTGGATGACGGAACTCTCCAACTGGGGCCGCTGGGGAAAGGACGACCAGAAAGGTACCCTGAATCTGATTACGCCCGCGGTGCGCAAACGCGCGGCCGCATTGGTGCACTCCGGCATCTCCGTTTCCCTCGCGCGTACCGATTCCACCGAGGACGCGCCGGATAACAAGCCCGCCTTCGTCCATGAAATGCTGATGACCAGCACGAATCCTCCGGCTCAGTTCGCGATGGACCGCTACACCCAGTCGTATCACGGTTCCGGCATCACCCACCTGGATGCCCTGTGTCACATGTTTTACAGGGGCACGCTCTTCAACGGGTTTCCACGCGACTCCATCACCCAGACCGGCGCGGCAAAGCTCGACGTCCTCAATATCAAGGACGGCATCTTTGCGCGCGGCATCCTGATCGATATTCCGAGGCTGAAAGGCCAGCCATTCCTGGAACCAGGCGAGCCCATCTACCCGGAGGACCTGGACGCTTGGATCAAGAAGGTGGGGATCCAAGTCGCGCCTGGCGATGTCGTTTTGATTCGTACCGGCCGCTGGGCGCGTCGCGCGAAACTGGGGCCATGGGACATCGGCGCCAAGGCGGCGGGCCTCTACGCCAGTTGCGCGGGCTGGCTGCATGCGCGCGACGCTGCCGTTCTCGGCAGCGATTTCGCTTCCGACGTGATGCCCTCTGGAGTGGACGGCGTGCCCATGCCGATTCACCAACTGGCGCTGGTCGCTATGGGCATGCCTATCCTCGATAACTGCGACTTGGAGGCCTTGAGCGAAACCGCCGCGCGACTGCGCCGCTGGGAGTTTCTGATCGTGGCCGCCCCCGAGCCCGTTCCCGGCGGGACGGGGTCGCCGATCAACCCCGTCGCCGTTTTCTAAGCGCGACGATCTGGATACGCGCAACCCGCACGCTCCTCGTTGCCGCGGTGTTGGCGCGGCGCTCAACTCATTTCCCGACCACGAACGGAACTTCCAGGATCGAGCAGATCTCCGTGAACCGTGGCCCTCGCTGGTCATACGCAACCACGCGCAAGACGTGCCGGCCAGCCGCCACGCCCGCCATATCCCACCATTCCTGGTTATTCAGCAGGAATGCCGCGTTCCTGCAATAGCTATACGGCACGCCGTCGATATAGAACTCCACGCGCTTGATGGGCCAACGCGCGTGGCGGTCTTTGACAATCGCCTCAATCCATGCAGGCTCCTTGAGAACTTGCCCCGGCTGAAGACCAACCAGATCGATTTCCGGCGCGTCGTCCGCGAAGTATCGCGGTTTCGGTGGAACCGGCGATCCGGTCAAACGTGCCACCTGCTCGAAGAACAGCCACTTCACGGGCGTGTTGATATTCCAGTTCACGGGCGGCGCCTGGAAGCCGTCCCGGTAATTGCTCAGGCCGTTGTCGTAGAAGCCCCATCCCACATGTTCTTGAACGGCGGCCTGCAGGTTGAACGTGCTGACACCATCTTCGTTAATGATCATAGGCCGGCCATCGCCCAGCCACCGGCGCATGGCCTGAATGCTCTGGCGGACTTCTTCGGGCGTCTGCCCATTAGTGTGAAACATGATGTAGTCCACTGCTTGCATCGCAGCTTCCCCGCGACTGCCATGCGGCAGGATGCCGCCAGACCAGCTCATCGAAACCGGGATCTGATGCTCCACCGTCTGCTGCGCCAGGAGTACCGCATCCAGCGCGCCATTCGGCTGTAGAATGGAGTGCTTGTAGCTGTTCGCGTTGGTCTCGTTGTTGATCTCAATCAACACGTTTCGATGCGGAAGGCTCTTGAGGAAGCGGCACCCTTGCGCAATTGCCTCCTTCACATAACGATCGTCAGGAGTAATTTGGATGCGTTCGTTAGATCCGAAATAGAAGAATCCGACAATGACTACCATGCCGAGGCGGTCGGCTTCCGCAATGACTCTTCGCAACCTGCCGGCATACGCCGGCTTCAGATTCCCCTGCGGATCGAAACCGCTATTGTTCTGAGGCTGAAGCGAAACTCGTGCGCCGTAGTTGCCATCCGGCGGGCCACCACCTTGCAGATTCACAGTAAAGGCCAGCAACCCGGAGCGTCGCCAGTCAGGGAGCGCGGCAAGGAACTCGTGGACATTTCGTTCAGGGTCCCAGGGGCCGTCGGGATAGTCCCAGAATATTGCTCCCAGCGTATTGGACTGGTAAGGGTGAGCTCGGGATCCTTGGCTGGGATAGTTCGCATCGTCGAAGATCGCCTGAACGGCGCGAACATTGAGCAGCGTACCGGCCAGATCGGGATTCGCGGACGGAAATCCAGATGCCCGAGTGTAGGCTACCTGCCCGTTGAGCGTGAACTGGGATCCGCGGATACCAACGAGGGTAGTCCGGGCGTCTTGTGCGCAACCGAAGGGCAGGAGAAACATCAGAGTCGCCAGGATACGCGTAAACAACTTAATTGACTTCATCGAAAAGACACCTCTCGACAAAGAACACTGTACCGCTCAGCAGCCAGGAGCAAATCAAACTCACGCTTTACACGAGCCGAGCTTCCGAAGTTCGAGTTGCTTGAATACGCGCACTGGTGTGCTGCTTTCCTCTTCTGATCCCTATTCGACACTGCTGGAGTGGGGGTGGACGGCTCCGGCAACGTCTTCACCGCGAATTTGGACAATTGCGAGACCTCGGACAGTTGCGCGGCGAAGAAAGGGGCAACTCGTACAGCTCGAAGCGACGGGAAGCTGTACTTCTACAGCATCACCGAGCAGCGCTTGGGCTCGTACCAGTGCGAGGGGCAAACGCTCGAATCTGCGCGATATTCGCTATTATCGGGCACTGTTTTCCGCCAGCGATGCGCGTGTGTGACGTGTAAGCGAGAGCCCAGCCGAAACGACGGCCGCTCGCTTCAGGATTGTGCGTTACAAAAGGCTGACTTACGTCCTCCGCGCGGAAGGACAGCTTATTCCGTCGCGCCCCGAACATCACGGGGCATCCAAAGTAATCCTCATAAAGCCGCCGGTGCGCTTCAGGGCAAGGGACAGGGGAGGCCCGGACACTCCGGCTGCCGCGTTCTCGGCACGTGACATAGCGGCGGCACGCACACGGCCAGCCGTTTTTTCCTCTCCGCAAGAGTTGCGGAGAGGAACGGCACGGTGCAGCGGTGAACAAGAGCGGCGGAACCACTATGCTGGCGCCTTCGCTTCCGCCAAGTAGCGGAAGTTGCGGAAACTGGTGCTGCCGGAGCCGGCGGCGAAAACGGCGGGGCGGAGGTCGAGGAATCCGCCGAGGACGTTGTGGTGCATGCCGCTGACTTCAGCCGATTCGCGAGTCTTTTGCCAGCTTTGGCCGGGGAGGCGGAAGTAGAAATCGACTTCCTGGTTGTCGTTGACGATGCGCAGAGTGGCCCGCGTTGCGCCCTTCTGCTGGCGGCTGGGGACGTAGCCGTTGGCTATGCGCACGCCGATGCCCTCGCCGTCGAGCAGTATGCCAGTCGAGTGCTCCGGATCGTAGAAAAGCAGCAGCCCGGTGGAGCAGCCAGGGGCGATCTCGGCGTCAATTTCGACGGTATAGGAGTGGCCGCCCACCGGCGTGGTGAGAGCGGGACTGTCGGCCAGCGAACTGCCGCGCGCCTTCAGGTTCAGCACGCCCTGGCCGGTCGAGAAGCGCGCCGGGTCGAACTCGTGCCAGAAGGCCCATTGCAGACCGAGTTCGGCGCTGGTGAAGCCGTCCGAGGGCTCGGGCAGGGGCAGTTGGTGTGTGCCGGGAATGGGCATGGGGATGGCCGACTCGGCGGTTGTGCCGGCGGAGACGCGGAACCAGCCGTCGGCCGTCCACTCGATGGGCAGCAGGAGGGTTTGGCGCCCCAGGGCGCGATAGCCGTTCTCGTAGGAGTGAACGGTCATGAACCAGCGTCCTTCGGGCGTATCGACCAGACGGCCGTGGCCGACCGAGAGCCAGCGCGAGTCGCGGCTGGCGGTGTGGACGATGGGGTTGTAGGGCGAGTACTCCCAGGGACCGTCGGCATGGCGGCTGCGCGCCGAGACCACGGAGTGGCTGGTGGAGGGCCCGCCGGTTCCGCCCTCGGCGACGTTCAAGTAGAAGTAGCCGTTGTGTTCGATCACCTTCGGCGCTTCCAGGCAGGTGCACTCGATGCGCATCGAAGCGGGCACGGGCCAGGGATCGAAAGCGTGGTGCGGTGGCACCTTCACTCCCAATCCATCGGCGGTCAGCTCGGCCATTACGCCGCCGTTGGCGTAGAGGAAGCGGCGTCCGTTCTCGGCGATGTGGGCGGGGTCGATGGCGTTGATGCCGAGGTCGATAGGCTCGCTCCAGGGGCCGAGCGGATGTTCGGCATGGACCACGCGCAGGCGGTTGTCGGCGGGGAAGTAGATGTAGAAGCGGCCTTCGTACTCGCAGAGATATGGGGCCCACACGCTGCCGGCGTAGCGATGCAGGGCGGCGGCGACGGGCCTCCAGTTCACCAGATCCGTGGAGCGCCAGATGAGCAGGCCGGGGGCGTAGTCGAAGCTGGAGTGGGTGAGGAAGAACTCGTTACCGACGCGGATGGGGCTGGCGTCGGGGTGGTCTCCACCCAGAATGGGGTTGTGATAGACCGCGTCGGCCTGGGCCAGAAGCCGGTGTAGGGGAGCGGCCAGGGTGAGGGCGGCGGAGGCGTTAGCGGCGGTCTGAAGAAAGCTGCGGCGAGTGAACATGGCGGGACCAGTGTAACGCCGGGCAAGTGGGCGCGTAAAACGACCTATGATGCGGGAGGCTGCCGAACGTCCGGCTGCTGCCGCCGCCACGGACCTGGATCTTCAGCGAATCGACACTGCCGGTCTCCCAACCGCCGAGCGCACCTCTTCCAGCCAAGAGCGGCGCCCGGCTGACGCGGGCGTTATGGCGCGTTATCGTTCGGCGAGGCATGCCTCGCCCCTACAATCGCCGGGGATACGTCGGAGCCGACTCGGAATGCACACCGGGAAGCATCGGAAACAGTTGCGGGTCCCCCGGCCGGTCCAAGTCACGCTCCTGGCTGAAAGTGAAGACGGACCACACGCAGCGCAGTCTACCCTGCCTAGGCCCGGTCGCCAGAGTCGGAAAAACCGGCACACTGATTTACTTTGGTAGGCACTGAAGTACTATACGTCCGCCAGAACTTCAGATAACCTTCGTTAGCTTGTAAGGGCTATCTTCGACAGATAACCTTGAGCCCGAGGAGCAAATCTGGTGTCGTTAGTGACTTCGTTTTGGAAAGACGATCAAGGCCAGGACCTGATCGAATACACTGCGCTCATCGCATCTGTGGCTTTGTGTTCGGCAGCCCTTTTTGTCGGTGCGGGCGGCAGTCTTCAAGGCCTCTGGAGGACAGTCAATTCCCAACTCGACACAGCCAACACATTTGCGTGGACGCCCTAAGAACATCCGCGGCAAAGCGTTTTATGGCCAGTTGACTTCACGGGATGCGCCTGGCCAACGGTCAGGTGCGTTCCAGGTTCCAGGACGACGAAACGAAACGATGGCGTTCCAATACTAGCAGGGAGTCCAACTACACGAGCGCCGACAGCGCATACGTCCGCGCGTCAAGCGCAACTCAAAGCGGATTTGGTGGGCGCTTGGAGAAACGATCCCCATCGTGCAGCCTGAGATGCTTCGCGGCGACGTTCCTTCCCAGGTTGGCGGGCGCGTGCGAATGGCCGCGGCATATCCGCGACACGGAGAGGGCGTCGCAAGGAACTAACGGAACGCGTGGTTTTGTCTGGTGAGCCGGGCGGGACTCGAACCCGCGACCCTGTGCTTAAAAGGCACATGCTCTACCGCCTGAGCTACCGGCCCAAACTTAAGAAACTAAATTACTTGTGGCTTACTCCGTTTTCGCAGCGCCGCTTCTTGTGGGGGTTTTGGAGGTACCCAAGCTGAAGCCCGGCTCTCCACAGCGGTTATGGCCTCGCGGCGCGCGTTCGCTCGCATGTGGGAATATCGGCGCATTGTCCCCGGACTCATGTGCCCCATCATATCAAGCATCGTGGCCCTCCGTAAACTCGGGAATCGATGAACCTGTTGTGGCCTGCGATGGTGGTGCTCGGTTTCCTGGCGGAAGGGCCAGTACCGGATTTCTCACGGATTTGGAAGCAGAGCAAGGAGCAGTGCTGGCCAAAGCGCACCGGCGTGACGCTGAGGATACAGCACCGGGATACAGAACTGGTTGTTGAAACGACATCGAATGGACTGAGCGCGCGGCACGTTTTGCAGCGCTACAGCACGGACGGAGTAGAGTCGAAATCGACCGGCGCCGATGGCGGCGGGAATAGGCCTTTATCTCATCACAATGCAGTATGTGCTGGTAGACTTATGCCGACGTCTACCCGGTTTTGTTCGTGAACGGATTACGAACGTTCCCCGCGGAAGCGTTTTGACTTGATTCGGTTTACCTCGCGAGAAACGCCGAAGGGGCGACATGCCAGCCCTCCGGCGAGCGGAGTGGCGGCCTAGGGGATCATGGTTCGTTATCAGGCAACCGAGATCGAATGGCAGGCGCGCGGCGGAAAGCCGCGCTACGGACGTTGCCGGCGCTGTCCCGGTCTGCAAAGGCGAACTGCACAAGAACCGCGACAGCGATAGGGGGGCCCGGGGGTGCAGCGCTTTTTTCTTACGTAGCACTGATTGAACACTCGTGCTACAGATGCTAGTATTACGATGTGGAATTTCGTAGCATCATGTTTTTCTTCGCGCGTACCTTTGCCGCCCTGTTTTTGGTGGCCGGTGCGGCACTCGGCGCAGCCGATGGCAGTGTCAGCGGGCAACTGACCGACCTGCAAGGAAGGCCCGTCTCGGGCGCCAGCGTAACCGCCGAGTCCCCTGGCGCCGGAATTCGGGAGATCCGTAGCGACTCCGAAGGCCGGTTTTCTTTCCCGTCGCTTCCGCCCGGAGCGTACAATCTGGTTGGATCGGCGCCGAGCTTTGCCGGTGCGAGCCAGATGATCGCCGTTACGAGCGGCCCCGCCTTGACGGTCAATCTGCAGTTTGTCCAGATGGCGCCCCGCACGGAAGCCATCACGGTGACCGCCGATCGCGTCGCCACCGTGGACGTGGAGTCACCCGTTGCCGCCGTGAAGGTCCTTTCCTCCGAAGACCTGCTGGATGCCAACCCCGGACATCCCGGTGCGCCGGTCTTTCTCCCCGGCTATCCCGTCGAGACGGCTTCCAGCGTGCAGACGCTCAGCGCTCAGGAGGATGACACGCGAGCAGTCAGCGGCACCGTTGTGAATGAGAAGTCGGAGGTTGTCGTTGGCGCGACCGTTTCCGCTCAGTCGCCGCATGCACAACGCACGGCGACCACGGACAACCAGGGCAACTTCTTACTGCGCATGCCGGTAGAGGCGATGACTCTGACGGTGTCCGGGCCGTCAATTGCCAACTTCCAGGAGACGCTGGCCGCAAGCGCACCGTCGCAGGGGTTGCGGTTGCAGATTCATTACCTCATCGCGACGCCGCCTCAGTTATCGGGAACTGTCGTTGACACGTCTGGCGGGGTGATTGCCGGGGCTACCGTCCAGGTTCTAGGCGCGAACGGTACTGTACAAATAACGACCCAGTCGGATGCGAACGGCTCCTTCATTATTTCTGGACTCTCGGCAGGTGATTATCGATTCGTGGTATCCAATCCCGGTTTTGAAACCAAGGAAATCCCCGTCACCATAGGGACCACCGAGGCGCCGGCCCCGCTGCGCATCTCCCTGGCTGTGGGCTCCGTGAGCAGCTCCATAACCGTGCACGGCCGGGAGGATAGCCTCGTCGGAATTGCCGAATCCGCCACCCAGGGAACGGTGGGCGCACAGGAAATCGAAGATCGTCCGATTCTTCGTTCGGGAGAAGTTATGGAGACGATTCCCGGTGTCATCATCACTCAACACGCCGGCGGCGGCAAGGCCAACCAATATTTTCTTCGCGGCTTCAATCTCGACCACGGCACAGATATCGCCATTTCCCTCGACGGTATGCCGCTTAACCTGCCGTCGCACGCGCACGGCGAGGGGTACTCGGACATGAACACCGTCATCCCGGAGTTTGTGGAGCGGACGGATTTCCAGAAAGGTCCTTATTACGCCGATGTCGGCAACTATGGCTCGGCTGCATCGGCCGATGTGGTGTATTTCAAGACGCTGCCCGAGAACTTCTTCACGGTCGAAGGCGGCATGTATGGCTATGGGCGCGCCGTTTTCGGCGTATCGCAAAAGCTCGGCTCGGGCAATTTGCTCTACGGCGGAGAGGTGTATTACGACGACGGCCCATGGGTGCATCCGGATGGTTATGCCAAATTCAACGGCCTGCTAACCTACAGCCAGGGCGACGACGCCAATGGTTTCAGCATCACGGCCCGCGCTTACCATGGAAAATGGAACTCGAGCGATCAAATCCCCGTCACCGCGGTGCCCCTCGTTGGTTTCTTCGGCGCACTGAACCCGGAGGACGGTGGCAATTCACAGCGTGAGAGCTTGCAGGCTGAATGGCATCGCCAAGACGAAAACTCCAGAACGCAAATCATGGCATACGGGTTTTTTTATGACCTCGATTTGTTTTCCGATTTCACTTACTACCTGGATGACCCCATTAAGGGTGATCAGTTCGAACAGCAGGACAGGCGCTGGGTGGCTGGGCTGGACGCACGCCACACGATTTTCAGCCAATGGTCCGGCCGCAAGGTGGAAACTACGTTCGGACTACAGGTCCGCAACGATTGGGTCAACAACGGCCTTTACCGGACGGAAAATCGCGTGCGCACGGACAAGAACGATAGCAACGCATGCAATGAGGAACCCATCGCCGCATGCTCTACCAATCCGAACCTAGTAGCGGTCTTGCCCGCGGACACGGATGTGAATAAATTTACCGACACGATGGTCGGTTTTTTTGTGGAAAATAAAATCCAGTGGGCGGATAAATTCCGCACGGACCTGGCCCTGCGCGGCGACGACGCAAGATATGTCGTCACCAGCTTGACTCCCAGTTATACCGCCACCGAACTACCTGGCGCTCCGGTGGTCAACCTTGCGGCCGCCAATTCCGGCACGGCCACCAAGTTCCTGCCCGAACCAAAAGCGAGTTTGATTTTCGGCCCGTGGTCCAAGACTGAGTTCTATGTACAGGGCGGATTCAGTTTTCACAGCAACGACGCGCGTGGCGCAACGCAAACGGAGGAACCGATTTCGCCGGACAATCCATTTCCCACGGCCACCTCGAGAATCCCCGCCCTAGTCCCAACCAAGGGGGCGGAAATCGGCGTGCGCACCTCCGCCTTCTCCAATCTGCAAAGCACCGTTTCGTTCTGGTATCTCCACAGCCAATCCGAACTGCAGCAGGATGGCGACACCGGAGGCACGGTTGCTTCATTAAATCCGAGCAACCGCTACGGCGTCGAATTGGCGAACTACTACACGCCAGTGGAACATTTGACTTTTGATTTTGACCTCGCCGGCTCCAGCGCTCGTTTTACCGCAATAGACGGGGCCGATGCGGCGCCGGGCAGCCCGGGTGGCAAGTGGGTGCCCGAAGCGGTTGGGTTGGTGATTTCCTCGGGCATCACACTGCACCTTCCTAAAGGCTTTTCGGAGAGTTTGCGCCTGCGCTACTTTGGCCCGCGCAATTTGACGTCCGACGGACTTTATCAGTCAAAGTTAACGGCGTTGCTCAACGCGGGGATCGGTTATCAAATTAACAAGACATGTCGCGTTTCGGCGGAATTTTTGAATTTGCTGAACCGCAGGGATCACGACATTGACTACGCCTATACCTCCCGAATAACGCCAACGGCCGATGCGGCATTCACGGAGGTTTACCACCCCGTCGAACCGTTTCAAGTGCGATTCGGGTTACATTACACTTTCGGTTCGGATAGTAAATTGGTTTCGACTAATTGATTCACTGTTCAACCTGTGCGGAAAGCCGGGGATTCAACATCCCCGGCCGTGTTTTTGCCTTGCCGCATCATACCTGACCTACTCCTAGCTTTCCTGCGTGTCAGCAGTGATTCCGAGCCAAGCACTCTCCTCAGTGGCCTCTTCAGGATAGCGGGAGAGCGCACAATAGCACTTGGCGGAAGTGACGGCGCTTCCCGGCCACGGATCCTGGCGCCCGAAACGCTGCCGCCAAGCGCGCAGATGAGTTTCTTTTACGTGCTACACTTCCCACAGAGGGGACATTCGGCTTGAAGGGTTGGCGATGGCAGCGACGGGGCAAAGGCGTTCCTCGTGCTTCCTTCCTCGCCACGCTTTTGTCGACATGGCGCTCAGCCGCTGCGGGGCTCCTGGTGCTCCTTCTCCTGATCCCATACGGCGCTGGTTTGCTCCTGCTCGCCGGAAGCGAGACGTCGAGTTGCGGCATGCAGTGCTGCAAGCGGCCGAAGACCTGCTGCTGCCGGAGATCGGGCCAGGCGGCGCACCGGGACGGCCCAGGCTGGATCGCCTCGTCGAGGTGTCCAGGAGGTTGCGGACAGCTTCCTGCGGTGTCCGCAACTGCGGCGGTGAATCTGGTCGCGGCTCGGGTCGAAGCCAGGCCGATCGTTCCCGTGTCGCGTGTGAGAATTCAGTCGGCACCCTGGCGCGGATGCACAGAGACAGGTTTCGCTTCCTGTGAACGGCCGCCTCCCGCAATCTAGCCCTATCCTCACTTTATAGCGGCGAGTGGCGTGTGCAGCATCGAATCCAGTGCTGGCAGACGACGCGTGTGTGGCCATAGCGGCAAATCAAGAATCACCGCGGCGCCGTCGTCCTTTTCTGCGGTCACCGCGCAAGCGGCGCACCGTCTCTTTAACTGCGTGATCGGTGGCCTAGTCGTCCATCTTACTTCTGCAACAAAACAATATGAAGGAGGCTTCATGCGAAAGCTCACATTCTGCTTGCGCCTGGCGGTTTTTCTGCTGCTTGGTCCCCTGGTCCACGCGACGATTTTTGGAAGAATACAAGGAATCGTGCACGACCCACAGCACCGGCCTATAACCGGAGCATCGATAAAACTGCAGGCGATTACCTCGGATTGGTCTCAAACCGCACAATCGAACGATGACGGTGAGTTTTCGTTTAGTACCGTGCCGGTCGGCGACTACAGAATAACCGTCACTCAGTCCAAATTCGCGACTTCGGAGCAGACCGTCACCGTAGCTTCCGCCTCATCACCAATTCTTCACTTTCAACTGGCGATCGAGGCCCTGAATCAAACTACGGTTGTCGTCGACCAGGCGGAGGTGGCCAATATGGATTCGGTAACCCCCACCGCTCTGGTCGATCGTGAGGACATAGCCCAAACTCCCGGTGCCGACCGCACCAACAGCATGGCGATGATCACCGATTACGTGCCCGCTGCGTATGTAACCCACGACATGCTGCACATGCGCGGAGGCCATCAAGTCGATTGGCTAATTGACGGGGTACCCATACCCAACACTAATATCGCCACCAATCTGGGTCCGCAGATCGACCCCAAGGATATCGATTATCTCGAAGTTCAGCGAGGCAGCTACGATGCGGAATACGGCGACCGTACTTATGGAATATTCAACATCGTGCCCCGAACCGGCTTCGAGCGTGACAATGAGGCGGAACTCGTCACCTCTTTCGGCAACTGGTACGGGACCAACGACCAACTGAATTTCGGTGGGCACACCAACCGCTTCTCATACTACGCGAGTGTTAACGCGAATCGGAGCGACTACGGTCTGCAGCCCCCGATCGGGCAAGTTGTACACGACGCGGAGAACGGTTATGGGGGATTCGCGTCCTTCATATTCAATGCCAGTCCCTCCAACCAATTGAGGCTGACCGCTTCGTTGCGCCAGGATTATTACCAGATTCCCATCGACCCGAATCCCAACTCGTCTGGGAATCAGGTTTATCCCAGTTACGGCCTTCACGATAGTGAGCGTGAACCCGATGGTTACATCACCTTCTCCTGGATTCACACATTCAATCCAAACATGCGGGTGACGGTTTCGCCCTTCTATCATTACAACGAGGCCAGCTATAACGCCTCGCCGAACGATGTGCCCGTGATCACGAATGTAAACCAGACCGCAGATTATGCTGGTGCGCAAGCCAGTGTGGACGCAACCGTCGTGAAGAATAACGACATTCAAGTGGGAGTCTATGGATTCGCCCAGCACCAGAGCAACTACTTCAATAACGTTTTTACGGATTGCGGTACGAGTTGTCAGAACTTCGGCCCGTCTTCGGGTGCCGTCACCGGCGGCCTGGCCGAAACATTCCTCAGCGACCGCTTTAAAGTGACCTCGTGGTTGACGCTGATCGCCGGCGTTCGCTATTCGCACTTCGACTCCGGCTCCGTCGGCGGGGGAACCCAGCCGGCAATCGTGGAGAATGCGACCGACCCACGGCTGGGTGTTGCCATCAGAGTCCCGCGGCTGAACTGGGTCTTTCGCGGCTTCTACGGCCGGTTTTATCAAGCGCCTCCACTCTTGACGGCTACCGGTCCATTGATCGATTTAGCCAATAGCCAGAGTCTGACTTTCGGCCCCCTGCGCGGAGAGCGCGATAAAGAATACCAATTCGGCGTGGCCATTCCTTTTCACGGTTGGGTGCTCGACGCGGACACCTTTCAGACCAGTGCGAGGAATTGGCTGGATCACAGCAATATCGGCGAATCAAACCTCTTCTGGCCGCTCACCTGGGACCGCGCCTTGATTCAAGGTTGGGAAACCACACTGCGTTCCCCGCGCCTCCGGCGGCGCGCTCAGGCCCACTTGGCCTACTCGAATCAGATCGCACAGTCCGCGCCGCCTTTCACCGGAGGCTTGATCTGCCCCAGTCCCGTGCCGGCGGGATGCGAGCCACCACCGGGACTTGCACCGGTGGACCATGATCAGAGAAACACCTTGAACTTTGGTGTTAATACGATTCTTCCCGGGCACACGCTCGCTTCCACCAACGTGTACTACGGCTCGGGATTCACCAACGGGACGCCGGACGCGCGATATCCGGGGAACTATCTGCCCCAGCACACTACGTTTGACGTTTCCCTGGGAAAAAGTTTCGGCGAGGGCGAACGATTCAGGCTCTCGTTGACCGCTCTGAATGTGGCAAATCGCCGGGTATTACTCGACAACAGCCTAACCTTTGGAGGTTTTCATTTTAACGACCCGCGACAAATCTACGCCGAATTCCGCTGGCGATTTCACTACTGAAAAACAACTCCAATACAAAGATCGCGACGTAGAAATCGGCGAACGACGCTCTATCACCTGAGCTACCGGCCCTGATTTGGATTGCGCTCTGCAAAGTGTATCAGACCGCGCCGATTCACCTTCGCCGCGCTGCTCGCTATACTTGGGTCTGCGATGCGCATGAACCGGTTAGTGCGGCGATTCCTGTTCACCATCCTCGCCATCGCCGGCACGTTGGCGATCGGCACGGTCGGTTTCACCGTTATTGACGATTACCCGCCCTTCGACGCCTTTTACATGACGCTCACCACCATGACCACGGTGGGCTACGGCGAAATCCATCCGCTTTCGCGGGCGGGCCGCGTCTTCAATTCGTTTCTCATCATGTTCGGCGTCACGACGATTCTGATTGCCATTGGCACCATGACACAGACGATCATCGAAGTAGAACTGGGCGATCGTCTTCACCAGCGGCGGAACAAACGCATGATTGACAAGCTCAAGAATCATTTCATCGTGTGCGGATTCGGGCGCGTGGGACGCGGCGCGGCCGCCGAACTGCTCCACGCCCGAGTGCCCTTCGTAGTGGTGGACCAGAACCCGGAGCGCACCGAGCGCGCCATGCTGGAAGGCATGCTGGCGGTGGCGGCCGACGCCACGCGCGACGACACGCTGCGCCAGGCCGGCATCGAGCACGCGCGCGGCCTGGTGGCGGCGCTTTCGACCGACGCCGACAACCTCTTCGTGCTGCTCTCGGCCAAGGGCCTGAACCCGGGTCTTTACGTAGCCGTGCGAGCGGCCGAGGAAGGCGCCGAAGAGAAAATGCGGCGCGCCGGCGCCAACTCGGTGTTCGCACCCTACGCGCTTACCGGGCACCGCTTGGCGCAAGCCCTGCTGCGCCCCCACGTGGTGCAGTTCCTCGACTTCACCACGCAGGATGTCGGACAGGATATCACCATCGAACAGGTCTCCGTCGCCGCCGACAGCGAAATGGTCTCCAAGACCATTCGCGACATGCAGCTTGGCCGCGACCTGGGCGTTATTGTGATGGCCATCCGCAAGCGCGACGGCCAGATGCTGTTCAATCCGCCGGCCGATACGGCCATTCGCGGAGGAGACTTCCTGATCGTGATGGGCCGCCAGGAAAGTCTGCGGACGCTGGAAACGCTGCTGGCCGGGCATACCCTGCCGCGCACGGGTTAGCTGGCATCGGACGAGGAGCAGCGGACACGCGGAGGCGTACAATTCTAGTCATGGGAAAGCTTCGGGCGCTTTTCGAGTCTCTCGTGTACGCGGGCATGAAGCCGCGAGCGCCTGGTGGCCAACCGGTCAAGCCGAAGAGCGTCTGGCGGCAGCGTCTGGAGCGGTTTATTAACGGGCCGGCGAACACGGACCCGCTTTACCTCAGCAATCGCACCATCTGGCAGCGAACTCGCTCCGCCGCGGTGGTCGTGGTGCCAGTCGTGCTGCTGGTGGCCGTGCTGGCTCTCGCCTGGAGCGGCGTGTTCAAGACCAAAGATGCGCCCAAAACAAGAGAATTGACCGCGGCGGAAAGAGCCGCGCGCATTCTGCCCAACTTCGACACGAGAATTCAGTTGCCGGCCAACCACGACCTGGACGTGCAGGATGTTCACCTGGAGCACGGTTCGCCAACGCGAGTGGCGGGACTGGTCAAGAACAACACCGACCATGTGATTGCGTCAGCCCAAATGGTTTTCGATCTCACCGACGCACGCTGGTCCCGTCTGGGCGCGGTGAGCACGCAGATCGAGCAACTGCGTCCGCACAGTACGACGCCGTTCCGGTTTGCCGTGGCGCAGGACACCGCGGAGCACGTCTTAGTGCGCGAATACCAAGCCCATTAATAGGCCCAGTGGCGCAGGCTGTCAGGTCTTTTGAGCCGTAGAGTCATCTTCGCTTCTGCCGGTCACTCGAACCGCCTGCGGAACTCGTCGAATTCCAGCCGCAAGGCGGCCATCTCCCGTTCGAGAGCGGCGATGCGGTCCGCGGGCGGCGGTTGCGCCGCGGGAGCGGATGCAAGCTGGCCCACTTCGACGCCCGTTTCCGGCTGGCCCGCCAGCAGATGCGCCCAGCGCGGCTCGCGCGATCCGGCGTAGCGGGTCAGGCGGACTACGAGGCCCAGCTCCGACAGATGGTGGAGGGTGGTCTCCACCGCTTCCAGGTCGTCGAACTCGTAGAGGCGGTCGGAGCGTCCGCGCAGCTCGCCCAAGGTTTGCGGACCACGCAGCAGCAGCAGGCACAAGAGCGCGGCTTCGCGGCGGCCGAGATTGAACTGCTCAGTGAAACGCTGGGCGTGCTTGGGCACGCGGATATCGCGGCCGGTAATCCGGGTGGCCAGGTTTTTGTGGCGCAAACCTTCGAGCGCACCTTCAACCGTGGGCTCGTCGTAGGCCACCACCGGCTCTCGATTGGATTTCTGGTTGCAGGCGTTGAGCAGCGCGTTGAGTGAGAGCGGGTAATACTCGGGTGTCGCGATTTCCTTTTCGAGCAGGGCGCCCAGCACGCGCACCTCGGCTTCCTCCAGTTGCCAGTCCATTTGCTTAGGTTACCGCGCGCAGGGAAGGGCGGCGGCGATGAGCTGGGCTAGGAAGAGCGGGCCGTTCGCAGGCCGGAGACGCCGGGGACATGCCCCAGTGCTTCGCTTGCGGGCGCTTGTCGGGCACGGTGCTTCGCGCTACCATGGCGGGGTTAAGAGGGCTTTCATGGCACACAAATTCGGCCGGCGGCATTTCTTTTTCGGTTCGCTTCTGGCGGGCGCAGTCCCGTTGGGAGGGTTCGGCAGCACAGCCTCGCTCCGCAGGTTGGGCTACAAGTCGCCCAATGAGAAGCTGAACATCGCTTCCATCGGCGCAGGCGGTAAGGCCAGCAGCGACATCGACGGTTGCAGCCAGGAAAACATCGTGGCGCTGTGCGACGTGGACGATCAGCAGGCGGCGGGGAAGTTCAAGCAGTACGACAAGGTTCCCAAGTACAAGGACTTCCGCCGGATGCTCGACCAGGAAAAGGGCATCGACGCGGTGATCGTCACCATTCCCGATTTCATGCACGCCACCGCTGCCACGTGGGCGATCGAGCGCGGCAAGCATGTCTACGTGCAAAAACCGCTGGTGCGCACGGTCTGGGAAGCGCGCCTGCTGCTCGATATGGCCAACAAGTACAAGGTCGCCACGCAGATGGGCAACCAGGGTTATTCGAACGAGGGCACGCGGCAATGCGCCGAGATGATCTGGTCCGGGGAAATCGGCGACGTTACCGAAGTGCATGCCTGGACCAACCGGCCGATCTGGCCGCAGGGCCTCACCGTGATTCCGCCGCCCGACCCGGTGCCCGGTACGCTAGATTGGGACCTCTGGCTGGGAATCGCGAACTCCCGCCCCTTCACAACCGGTGGCAAGGGATATCCCAACAGTTTTGGCGGCTACTTTTATCAACCGTTCAATTGGCGCGGCTTTTACGATTTCGGCTGCGGCGCGGTGGGCGACATGGCGTGCCATATCCTGGGCGCTTCCAACATGGCGCTCAAGCTGGGGATTCCATCCTCGGTCGAGTGCATCCAGAAGGAAGGCGTCAGCGATTTCATGTTCCCCAAGCGGTCGGTCATCCGCTACGATTTTCCGGCGCGCGGAAGTATGCCGCCGGTCAAACTCTTTTGGCATGACGGCTGCACCGAGACGCCGGAGATCCCGGGCGTCCCCAAGGGCGAGTTGCTGGGCGATCTTCCCACCCGGCCGTACCGCCGGCCGCCGGGGCAGGGCACGGGTGGCACGCCGCCGCCGAGGCCGCGGGCCGAGCCCACCGGTTTCATCGGCCCAGTCTTCAATTGGGAGCGCTTCGAGGCTCTGCGCAACGATCCCGAGGCGGTCCCCCAGACGCCCAACGGCAGCGCCTTCATTGGCGACAAAGGCATCATCACCACCGGCACGTACGGCGAACAGACGCGGCTGATTCCGGTCGAGAAGATGCGCGATTATAAATTCCCGCCGGAGCTGCTGACCCGCTCGCCGGGCCACTACCGCGATTGGATCCGCGCCTGCAAGGGCGGCGAACCGGCCTGCTCCAACTTCACTGTGGCCGCGCCGTTCGTGGAGTGGATGCTGCTGGGAGTGGTAGCGCTGCGCGTGGAAGGCAAGATCGAATACGACGCGGTGAAAATGCGCATCACCAACAACCAGCAGGCCAATCAATACCTGCGGCCGGCCTTCCGCAAGGGCTGGAGCCTGGGCCGCAAAGGCCAGGCGGCTTAAGCCACCGTGGCGCACGCACTCGTGCGTGCAGCGCCGAGATGCTTCCCGGCGCTTCTTCGCTCCGGGCAGCGGGCGCCGGCAGGAATGCCGGCGCGGTACGCAGAAGTGCGGGCGCCACATATGTCGAGGCCCCGCCGCCACACTTGCTAAACTGATAGCGATGACCTCACCGGAAGAGCGCCAGTGCGCGCTCCGGCAGATTCTGGACGAGCGTGTCCTGGTAATCGACGGGGCCATGGGGACCATGATCCACCAGGTCCCGCTCTCGGTCGACGCCGATTACGAGGGGCATGAGAATTGTCCGGAGATCCTCGTCGTTACGCGGCCGGATGTCGTCGAGAACATTCATCGCTATTACTTCGATGCGGGCGCGGACGCGGTCTCAACCAACAGCTTCGGCGCCACCAGCATTGCGCTGACCGATAACCACCTGCAACACCGGGTGCATGAGCTGAATTTCCTCGCCGCCAGGATTGCGCGCGAAGTCGCCGACGAATTCTCAGTTGACAAACCGCGGTTTGTGGCCGGTTCCATGGGGCCGACCAACAAAGACATCAACATCACCGGCTCGGTTACCTTTCCGGTGATGCAAGCCGCTTACTACAAGCAGGCCAGGGCACTGGTGGAAGGCGGGGCGGATTTTTTGCTGGTGGAAACGGCTTTCGATACGGGCAGCCTTAAGGCCGCGCTGCTGGCCATCTGGCAACTGCGGCACGATCTCGGCATGGATATTCCGGCGATTGCGTCAGCCACCATCGAAAAGAACGGCACCATGCTGGGCGGTCACGCAATCGACGCGCTCTACGCGTCCATCGCCAATCATGATCTCTTGGCGGTGGGGATGAACTGCGCCACCGGGCCCGACCTGATGACCGATCACATTCGCACCTTGGCTGCCATCAGCCGGTTTCCGGTTTCCTGTTATCCCAACGCGGGTATGCCGGACGCGGAAGGAAAGTTCCCCGAGACCCCGCAATCGCTCGCCGGCCAACTCGAGAAGTTCGTCGACCTGGGATGGGTGAATATCCTGGGAGGCTGCTGCGGCACCACGCCGGAGCACATCCGCGCCATCGTGCAGATGACCGAGGGCAAGCGGCCGCGGCGTGCTCCCGCGGCACAGCACCGCGCGTATTATTCCGGCATCGAGTTAGTGGAAGCCGAGGAGAGCAACCGCCCTCTCATTGTGGGCGAGCGTACCAACGTGATCGGCTCGCGCCTCTTCAAGTCCCTGGTGGCGGAAGAGAAGTGGGAAGAGGCCACCGAAATCGCGCGCCGGCAGGTGAAGAACGGCGCGCAGATCGTCGATGTCTGTCTGCAGAGCGCGGACCGGGACGAGTTTCAGGACATCCCGCCGTTCTTCGAGAAGCTGGTCCAGAAGATCAAAGCGCCGATCATGATCGATACCACCGACCCGGAAGCGGTGGAGCTGGCGCTCTCCTATTGCCAGGGCAAGAGCATCGTCAATTCGATCAACCTCGAAGACGGCGAAGAGAAGTTCAAGCGGGTCTGCCCGCTGGCACGCCGCTATGGCGCGGCGCTGGTGGTGGGCGCCATCGACGAAGACAAGGAGCAGGCGCAGGCCTTCACGCGCGAACGCAAACTGGCCGTGGCCGAGCGTTCCTACAAGCTGCTGACCAAGAAGTATGGCGTAGCGCCGGAGGACATCGTCTTCGATCCGCTGGTGTTCCCCTGCGCGACCGGCGACGTCAATTACATCGGCGGCGCCGTCGAGACCATCGAAGGCATCCGGCTGGTAAAGCAGCACCTGCCGTATTCGAAGACCATCCTGGGCATTTCCAACGTTTCCTTCGGCCTTCCCCCGGCGGCGCGCGAAGTGGTGAATTCGGTCTTCCTCTATTACTGCACCAAGGCTGGGCTGGACCTGGCCATCGTCAACGCGGAGAAACTGGAGCGCTTTGCCTCGATCCCGGTGGAGGAACGGCGGCTGGCGGAGAACCTGCTGTTCAACGCGCCCGCGGTGGATGCGGAAGACGAATCGCTGCGCGCGGCGCCGGAAGATTGGCGGGACCAGGCAGCGGTGCAAAAGGCGGCGCTCAACCAGTTCCACATCGCGGCCATCGCCGAGCACTTCCGCCAGACCGGAAAGCGCGAGAAGCAGCGCGTGGACCTGCCGCTCGACCAGCGTCTGGCCAACTATATCGTCGAAGGCAGCAAGGATGGCCTAATCGAGGATCTGGACCGCAAGCGCGCCGAAGGAGCCGATCCGCTCGACATCGTCAACGGGCCGCTGATGGCGGGCATGACCGAAGTCGGCCGGCTGTTCAACAACAATGAACTGATTGTGGCGGAGGTGCTGCAGTCCGCCGAAGCCATGAAGGCCGCCGTGAGCCACCTGGAGCGGTTCATGCAGGGCGCCGAATCCCAATCGCGTGGCAAGGTGATTCTGGCCACGGTGAAGGGCGACGTCCACGACATCGGCAAGAACCTGGTCGAGATCATCCTCTCCAACAACGGCTACCAGGTGATCAATCTGGGCATCAAGGTGCCCCCCGACCAGTTGATCCAGGCCTGCCACGAGCACCGGCCCGATGCCATCGGCCTCTCCGGCCTGCTGGTGAAAAGCACCCAACAGATGGTGATTACCGCGGGCGATCTCGAATCCGCCGGCATCACTGTCCCGCTGCTGGTGGGCGGCGCGGCGCTATCGGACAAGTTCACCCGTACGCGGATTCAGCCGGCGTATTCGAGCGGCGTGTGCTATGCCAAGGACGCCATGACCGGGCTCAGGCTGATGAACCAGTTGATGGACCCGGCGGCGCGCGCGGAGGTGCTGGCGGCGCATCGCGGAGCGGTGGCGCCCGCCGCCGCACCAGTCGAGGAAGAGGCGCCGCCGGCCACGGACCAGCGCAGCGCGAAGGTACGAACCGATATTCCCATCCCGCCCGTGCCGTATCTGGAACGCAGGGTCCGCGACGTGCCGCACCTGACCGAAGTGTGGAGTTACATCAACCCGTACATGCTCTATGGGCGGCACCTGGGCTACAAGGGCAATTTCGAACAAGCGCTGGCGGAGCGCGAGGCCAAAGCGCTGGAGCTGTTCCACCAGGTGGAGGAGCTGAAGCAGGAAGCGGCCGGCTTCCTGAAGGTTCGGGCGGTGTGGCAGTTCTTCGAGGCTGAGCGCGACGGCAACTCGATTCACCTGTTTGCGCCGGGGAACCAAACGCCGCTGCACACCTTCCACTTTGGGCGGCAGCGGCGGAGGGACGGACTGTGTCTCAGCGACTATATCCTCGAGGCCGGGGAAGGGCGGCGCGATCACCTGGCGCTGTTCGTGGTGACGGCGGGGGAGGGTGTGCGCGAGCGCTCCGAAGCGTGGAAGCAGGCGGGCGAGTTTCTCAAGGCCCACGCTATTCAGGCGCTGGCGATTGAAACCGCCGAAGGCACGGCGGAGTGGCTGCATCGCCGCATCCGTGAGGATTGGGGCTTCCCCGACCGGCCGACCATGACCATGCACGACCGCTTCACTTCGAAGTATCGCGGCAAACGTTACAGCTTCGGCTACCCGGCGTGCCCGAATCTCGACGATCAGCAGGGCCTCTGGTACCTGCTGCGGCCGGAAGACATCGGCGTGTACCTCACCGAAGGCATGATGATGGAGCCCGAGGCGAGTGTGAGCGCGCTGGTTTTCCATCATCCCGACTGCGCCTACTTCACGGCCGATGAGGTGGAGGCCGGAGCCGCCCGGTCGGGCGAAGCGGGGGCAGCCAGCTAGGCGCGAGCCACGAGTGATGCGGCTACGAGTCACCCAGAACGCCATTTGCGCCTAGGCAGGTTGATCGCAGGTGCGCAGGAACCGACAGGAACCGGTAGATCCTTCGGACCTCAGGTGGGCAATTCGGCGCGATCTGAAGTCGGACTGGCGTGAGGCCGGCGTGATAGGATAGCCGCATGCCGAAATTTGTGATCGAGCGCGAGATCCCGGGGGCGGGGGAGATGACTGCTGAGCAGGTTCGGGACGTCGCGCAGAAATCGTTGAGCGTTCTTCGTGACTTGGGCCCGGAAATCCAATGGCTCCATAGTTACGTAACCGATAACAAAGTCTATTGCGTATATTGGGCGCCGAATGCGGAAATCATTCAGGAGCACGCAAAACGGTGCGGAGTTCCGGCCAACCGGATCTCCGCCGTCCGGCGATTGATGGACCCGGCCAGCGCCGAAACGTGATCGACATTACTTCGCCGGCTGAATGTTCTGATTCACTCTGAACACGTTCAGCGGATCGTACTTTGCCTTGATCTCCGCGAGTCGCGCTCGATTTCCCATATAGCTCGATGCAATACGCTCCTCGCCCTCTTCCATCAGGAAATTGACGTAGGCGCCTCCCGCCGAATGAGGATGCAGTGCCGCCCAGTACTGCTGAGTCCAGTCGCGATAGGGGGGTAAGGTAGCCGGATCGGGAGTGACGGCAGCGAGAATGTGGACATACCCCACGTCGCGATAAGCAAACGCGGTTTCATTCGTGCCGACATCCTGGACGGCGCCGTCCATCGTGTAAATATGAACGGCGGAGTTGACGGTCGGAATGAGCGGCCCGTATTTGACGTGTTCGGCGATGGCTTCATCGGTCAATTCGCGCATGAAGTCCGCTTTCCAGTAGTGATGCAGCCCGGGCGGCAGCAGACCATCGAAAAGCGACTGCAGAAATGGGTAGGGCATCGGATGAGGCAAGGCCAGCAGTGGCGGCCCGAACTCTCTCAACGGCGTTGTGATTCTCTCGGCGTTGCCAACGTCACCGGTGCAGGCGCACATGATGGCGCAGACAGTCTTCCCATGCAGGGACTCAGGAAATGGAGGGCCGGGCGGCACAATCAGGAATGCAAAGAAAGCACTCACCTCGCGCGGAGCCTCACGCATGAAGTCGCGGAATAACCGCAGAACCCCGGTAGCCTGCTCCAGTGGATACAAAATGGGACCGGCGTAAAGCTGAGTAACCGGGTGAAGACGAAATTCGACGGAGACGGCGATTCCGAAGTTGCCGCCCCCGCCGCGGATGCCCCAGAAAAGGTCTGCGTTCCGTTCCCCATTCGCCGTGCGGATCTGCCCGTCTGCCGTCACGATGTCCGCGGAAATCAGGTTGTCGCACGCGAGTCCGTAACGGCGCGAGAGGTACCCAAATCCACCGCCGGTGGTAAGCCCTCCCACTCCCGTAGTGGAGATGATGCCGCCGGGAGTGGCCAGCCCGAAGGGATGGGTGCTGCGGTCTACATCGCCCCAGGTGCACCCGCCTTCCACCTTCGCTGTACGGCGCTCCTGGTCCACTCGAACGCTTCTCATGCGCGATAAATCTATGACCAGGCCGCCATCGCATGTGCCGAACCCCGGAGCGCTGTGGCCGCCGCCTCGAACCGCTATGAGGAGCTTGTCCTCTCGCGCGTAATCCACGCAGTGAACGACATCCGCGGCGTCGGCGCATTGAACGATCAACCGAGGCCTTCGATCGATATCGGCGTTGTATACGCGGCGCGCGGATTCATATTCCGCATCCTCCGGCCGAATCACCCTGCCTTTGATCGCTCTTAAGAAATCGCTCATGTACCTTCTCCACTTTGTGCGGCGTACTCGGTGATTTCTTCGAGGCTCATGTTCCAGCCTTTCATCCAGAACGCCGCCGCTTCCCCTCCAGCGTTCTTACGCGCAAAATCGATCTTCTTTTCAACCTCGGCGCGCCGCGCCGGATTCGTCGTGCGGACGTAAAATCGCTTCCGAATCGCGGCTGCCGCTCCGGCCAGCGCCAGCGCGCGTTCCGGTTGCCCGCATTGGATCGCCACTTCCGCCAGCGATTCCAGGCCACGCGGAAGATCGGCCGGGTTTTCCGGTCCATAAAGGTGCAAGGATTCCTGGTATAAACGTTGCGCCTCCGCGAGCCGCCCGGCGGCGGCATCCAGGCCCGCCAGATCGTGTAAACACGACGCAACGCCGTGCGAAAGACCCAGTTGCCGGAATCTTCTCAGGGCATCCTGATAGAGCGATCGGGCCTGAATCTCGTTCCCCTCTTCCCTGTAGAGGTCTGCCTGATGGCTGAGAGACCAGATCGCATTCTCTTCGTCACCCGACGACTCGAATAAGCGCATCGCCTCCACATACAGCGCCCGCGCGTAGGTGGGGTTCCCGGCCTTCACGACGTCAGCGAGGTTGCTCAGGGCACCCGCGAGCATCCCCGGATGGCCCGTTGCCCGCGCCAACTCCACGGCTCGCTCCGACCATCGTTGGGATTCTGCCGTATCGGTGAACCTGAGGATGAAACCCAGACGATGTGCGACCTGGAACATGCCCTGCCGGTCGTTGGCTCCTTCAAAAAGCTTCCATGCATCATAAAAGTCACTCTGGTCGGAATTGCCGTCCTCGAAAGCCAAGTCGGCCTGCCAGAATCTGCCATAGTTGCGGAGGCGCGGAAAGCGTTCCACGCCCGGAAGTGCGAGCAGCTGCGAAATGCGGTCCAGCCCTTCGGTGTGGAGACGGAGCGAAAAGAAATATACCCCCAACGCCATTACCAGCCGCAATCCCCACTCCACCTCGCCACTCATCGAGAGCCAATCGAGAGCGGCGCGAAAGTTGCCGAGGTCCGCGTCGAACCGATGCTTTCCGGTTCGCTCACGGCGCATAGAGGGGGCCTCTTCTTCCGCCGATACCAGACAGTATGCGGCGTGCGCTTTGCGCGTATAATGCTCTTCATTCGCGGCGGCCAATTGCTCCAGGCCATACTCCCGCATGGTTTCGAGCAGCGCGAATCGCGGCCCCGTTTCGTCGAAGTCGATGCGTCGAATTAAGCTGTTGTCGGCCAGCAGTTCCAGCGCGTCCCACAGATTGACCTTCAAATCCTGACGGGTGTCGCACACTGCCTCGATAGCTTCTACCGTGGCGCCGCCGACAAATGCGGCCATGCGGCGGAACAGCTTCCGGTGCTCCCCATCGAGCAGGTTGTAACTCCAGTCGATGGTCGCCCGTAGCGTGTGCTGCCGCTGCGGCAAGTCCCGCGGGCCGCCAACCAGCACCGCCAGAGGATCGTCGAGACGCGCCTGCAGCGTCCTCAGCGGAAACAGCCTAGTGCGGGCCGCCGCCAGTTCGATCGCCAGTGGCAGGCCATCCAGCCGGGCGCAGATCGCCGAAACGATTCCCAGTTGCTCGTCGTCAATCGGGGAACCACGCAGGCCGGTGGCGCGATCGAGAAATAATCTGACTGCCGGGGAGCGCGCCATCTCCTCGCGCCCCGTGCCATCGCCGGAGTTCAAGGAAGGGACGGCGAACTCGTACTCTCCATAAACTCGCAGAGCCGCCCGGCTTGTCACCACTGCCTTCACGCGGTCAGAAGCCAGACGAGCCACGAAAACGGCGGCTTCCAGCACGTGCTCGAAATTATCCAGCACAAGGAACACCGGCCCCGCAAGCTGGCTTATATGATTCGCAATGGCTGCTTCCGGGTCGGCGCCGGGCCACTGCGCGACGCCCAAAGCCCGTGCCACTTCGGATGGCACAAGACTGGCGTCGCTTACTTTTTCGAGCTGCACGAAGCAAGCGCCTCCGGCAAACCGGTCCGCAACTTGACGCCCGAGTTCCACCGCCAGCCTGGTCTTGCCGATTCCCCCCGCCCCGGTCAGCGTCAGGATGCGGAGATCGGGATCGGCGGCCAAATCCCGCAATCGGGAAAGCTCCGCTTCGCGCCCGATCATAGCGGTTCGCGGCGTTGGGATGTTGTTGACGGACGGGGAAGCCGCCGCGCTCTGGCCGGCCCGCGCAGCGATTGCGGAGAACTCGCGCCGCAATTCCTCCGTCGTTTCGAATCGGTCTCGCGGAGCCTCCCTGAGACAACGCTCCACCACCCACTGAAGCGGCGCCGGAACTTGCGGATTCAGCCGTGTCAACGGCTCGGGCTGATGCAGGAGAATCGCGGCCTGCGCCTCCGCGTTCGATTTACCCGCGAATGCCCGCCGTCCGGCCGCCAGCTCGTAGAGCACCGCGCCGAATGAAAAATGGTCGGAGCGGAAGCCAAGCTCCTCACCCCGGGCCTGCTCCGGCGACATGTACCCCGGTGTGCCCACCACCAATCCGAAGGTGTTCCCTGGAACTGCGTCAAGAGTTGGATCCTCCGGCATTGACATGCGCTTGGCGATGCCAAAGTCGAGCACCTTGATCCGGCCGCTCGCATTCACCATGATGTTCTCGGGTTTCAGATCCCGGTGTATGATCCCGCTTTCGTGCGCCGTAGCCAGTGCGTCCAGGATTTGCGAGGCGATCCCAAGAACCTCGGGCATGGATAGAGGCCCCTGCGTCAGTTTCTGGCGGAGCGTCTGGCCCTCGATCCACTCCATGACAATGTATGGCTGTCCTTCCAGCGTGCCGACATCGTAAATGGTAATGATGTTGGGATGGTTGAGCGCCGAAGCGGCGCGCGCCTCGCTGAGGAACCTCAATTCAAGTCCCGCGGACGAGTGACCGGCGCGGATGGCCTTGATGGCGACCTTCCGCGCAAGACGGGTGTCCGACGCACGAAAAACCTCCCCCATGCCCCCGGCGCCCACCCTGGCTTCAATGCGATAAGGCCCGAGGCTCGACCCGGGCCCGATGGCTGGCGATGGTGTCAGCGGCTCTGTTTCGCCCTCCCAGGCAGGCCGGTCCAGGATGCCCGTTTTTTCCTGTGACAATAACCGGTGAACGATCTCGCGAACTTCGGCACTCGTTTTCTCGAGCAGCGAGTCGCGTATCTCCGGCGCTTGGCCCACCAAGGCGTGGTACAATTCCTCGATTTCCTTCCAGCGTTCCGGAGTAATGCTCATTCGGCTGACGGCGCCTCCTCCGTATTATGACGCGCCGCGCTCCAGCGAACGCGGCGCCAGTCGATTCCCCCGAACAACGGTGTTTTTTGTGCGGGAGGCGGCTGGGCTTTCGCCTCGCCGCCCCTGCAGCGATTCGTATCCCGACCGGCGTGCGCCGTCTCAGGGAGTCGTCGTGTCCACCGTGATCCGGTCGGCCGTAACCTGGCCGGTCAGGCTGTCGACCTGGTTTCCGTTAGTATCGTAGACAGTGATCGTAAACGTACCACTGTACTTCGTGCCGCCCGGTGACAGAGTAACGGATTCCGCAATGTTGACCTTCCCGTTCAAGAGTCCCGTTGTGGCGTCGTAACTCAGGGCAAAATGGTTGAGCACGTAAGTGTAACGCCCGGTTTGCTGCCATACCCCCAGACAAAAATTCTGCGTGGCCGGGGCGCGGCCGCCTGAATTCATGAATTCAGTTCCGTCGCTGTGCCACTGCACATATCCGAAGTCGATCTGGGCTCCATCGGGAATGGATGGGCTGTGCGCTGTGTTACCCAAGGAAAGAAACTGGATGTTCCACATCCCGACGATCGAGACGCTGCCCCCGTTCGATGCCGATCTTTGGTCGTGAGCAAGACTGGCGGAGGAAGCCGCCTCCAGGGGATTCTGCGGATCCAGCCGGAGTTGCTGAATAGTGAAGGGACCTTGCGGCAGTGTTGCACAGCCGCACGCGCTTGCCGCGGGAACGAACAGTATCCCCGCAATCGCTGCGCTTAGAGTCGTGGTGATTATCCGGTGTGTTGCGTTCATGTCGATTTCTCCTCTGTCGCAAACCGCAAATTCATGGCCCAGCGTTTGCGTACACCTCCAAAGGCGCAGTTTCCCGGGGAAAACTGCAATCGGAGAAAAAGATATTCCCCCGCGGGCCACCGGAGTCCGGTATCCCTCCCTCGCCCCGGCCTTATAGTATGATCTGACGGAGGGGGACTCATGGCGGCCCCAGCGCCACTGAATACGACAGAGCTTCTTCGTGCGTGGGCCCGCGGCGATGAGCGGGCTTTGACCCAACTGGTTCCACGAGTGCACCAGGAACTGTGCCGCCTGGCCGGCCATTTTCTGCACAACGAGCGTCCGGGAATGTCGCTGCAGGCGGCGGACCTCGTGCAGGAGGTCTACCTGCGCCTGGTCGATGTCGATCGGCTGGACTGGCAGCATCGCGCGCATTTCTTTGCCGTCTCGGCCACCATGATGCGGCGAATCCTGCTGGACCGCGCGCGCCGCCGTTCCGCGGCGAAGCGCGGGTGGATGGCGGGAGCGATCGATCTCGAGAAGGCCGCCGATCTGTCCTCGCAGCGATCGCGGGAACTCGTCGCACTCGACGAGGCGCTGAACGCGCTCGCTGAAATCGATCCGCGGAAGGCGCGTATCGTGGAATTGCGTTTCTTCGCGGGACTTGACGTGAAGGAGACGGCCGAGGTCATCGGTGTTTCCCCCGAAACCGTCATGCGGGACTGGAAGCTGGCGCGCGCCTGGCTCCTAGGGGAATTGAGGCGGTAGGAGTCTGATCGGCCACTGGATCGCCCGCTATTCCTGACCCCCAAGAAATATTCGGTGAGCTGTGGCGCGTCTCAGGCGGAGCCTTTGGCCGCTGCCCTACGCTACCCTAGTGAATCGCCATGTTCTCTTCGCGGCTCCACTGGGACCTTCAGCGCAATCGACTCACGGAGCTGCTGGCCGCCAAGCGCGGGCAGGGTGCGCGTGTTCTGGATCTCACCCAATCGAATCCCACGCAGGCGGGGATCGAATATCCCGAGGAGTTGCGCCACGTTTTCGACGCGCCCGGCGTGCTGTGTTACGATCCGCTTCCGGCGGGATCGCTCGAGGCGCGCGAGGCTGTTGCCAGTTACTATCGGCAGCGCGGGCTCGCCGTAGAGGCCGGCCGCATCCTGCTCACGGCCAGCACCAGCGAGGGCTACTCATACCTGTTCAAGCTGCTGGCGGACCCAGGCGACCAGGTGCTGGTGCCGCGGCCTTCCTATCCGCTATTCGAGTATCTGGCGAAAATGGAATCGATCGAGGTGCGCCAGTATCCCCTCGAATACGATAGCGGATGGGCGATCGACATGGACGCGCTGGCTGGCGCCATCACCGCGCGCACCCGCGCCGTGGTGCTGGTGAATCCCAACAATCCCACCGGCAGCTACGTAAAGCGTGGCGAACTGGAAACCCTGATGCGGATGGCGGCCGAGCGCGGCATCGCGCTGATCTCCGACGAGGTATTTTCCGATTATGCTTTCGCTCCGGACGCCGGCCGGGTGACCTCGCTGGCAAGCGTCGGGGATTGCGCTGCGTTTTCGATGAGCGGGCTCTCGAAAGTCGCCGGCCTGCCGCAAATGAAGTTGGGCTGGATCGTGGTGGCTGGCCCGGCCGAGCTGCGCACCGGAGCCATCGAGAAGCTGGAGTGGATCGCGGACACCTATCTTTCCGTGAGCACGCCGGTCCAGTGCGCCGCGGCGCAGCTGCTCGAATACGGCGCGGCCGTGCAGCGTCGGATCCGGGAGCGAACCGCCGCCAACCTGGCCTTCGCGCGACAGACGCTCGCCGGAACGGCGTTGGAGATTCTGGCGGTGGAAGGCGGTTGGTCAATCACCATCCGCGTGCCGCGCGTCCGCACGGAAGAAGAATGGTGCATCGAGTTGCTGGAACGCGCGAATGTGCTGGTGCAGCCAGGATATTTTTACGATTTCGAAAGCGAAGCGTTCCTGGTAGCCAGCCTGCTGGCCGCGCCGGCGGAATTCCAAGAGGGACTGACGCGGCTGGTGGGCCTGCCCTAACGCGCCGCGCAATACCTTTGCGGTTGCTGCCGTGGCGCACGCATTCCTGCGACGCACGAATGCGTGCGCCACGCTGCAAAACCCTCCCGCCGTTTCGTATCATGGTGTTTTGCCAACATCAAGCAAACCTCGGCAAGGCACATCCCGGCGGCTGGCTCTGCTGTTGTCGGCGTTGGCGGTCTGCGCGGGATCCGCGCGGGCGGCTGACACCCAGAAACTCGCCATCGCCGCAGCGGCGGACCTGCGTTTCGCGCTCGACGAACTTATCCTCCAATTTCGCGCCGCGCACCCAACAGTGGACCTGGCGGTCACGTACGGTTCCTCCGGTAACTTCTTTGCCCAGATCCAAAATGGCGCGCCGTTCGACGTGTTCCTTTCGGCCGATGTCGATTACCCGCGGCGCCTGATCGCGGCCGGTCTGGCACGCAAGGATTCGCTGTTCCTGTACGGCGTAGGTCGGATCGTGGTGTGGGTGCCGGCCGGCTCGGCCGTAGATCCGGCGGCGCTGGGAATCCACGCGCTGGAAGCGGCGCCGGTGCGGCACATCGCCATCGCCAACCCGCAGCACGCTCCATACGGGCGCGCCGCGGAAGCAGCCCTGCGCTCGCTCGGCGTATATGATCGCCTGGCGCCGAAGCTGGTCCTCGGCGAGAATATCGCGCAGGCGTTCGAATTCGTGCAAAGCGGCGCGGCAGAGGTTGGGATCGTGGCGCTCTCGCTGGTGCTGGCTCCCGCCGCGCGCGGCCACGGCCGCTATTGGGAGGTGCCGCGGGAAGCGTATCCGAAAATCGAGCAGGGCGGCGTGATCCTCTCTCGCGCGCCCGCCGGGCCCGCCGCCCAGTTCCGCGCCTTTCTGCTTTCCGCCGACGCGCGGCGCATTCTGCAACAATACGGCTTCTCGATGACGCAGTGATATGGATTGGCAAGCCATCGGATTGAGCCTGCGCCTGGCGCTCGCGACCACGCTGGTGCTCCAGGTGGTGGGCATGCCGCTGGCATGGTGGCTCGCGTTTTCGCGCCGGCGCTGGAGATTCCTGGTGGAAGCGGTGGTGGCGCTGCCGCTGGTGCTGCCACCGACGGTGCTGGGGTTCTACGTCCTGATCGCGATTGGCCCGCACAGCCCGATCGGTGCGCTGTATGCCCGGCTCACCGGCGGGCTGCTGCCGTTCTCATTCGGCGGGCTGCTGGTGGGTTCGGTGCTGTACAGCATGCCGTTTACGGTGCAGCCGATGGCGGCGGCCTTTGGCAGCGTGGACCGCAATCTGCTCGAAGCCTCGTGGTGCCTGGGCGTTTCGCGCGCCGGCACTTTTCGCCGCGTGGTGATTCCGCTGGCGCGGCAGGGGCTAGCCACTGCCGCCATCCTCAGCTTCGCCCACACGGTGGGAGAGTTCGGCGTGGTGTTGATGGTAGGCGGCAATATCGCCGGTATCACACGCACCATCTCCATTTCGATTTACGACCAGGCGCAATCGCTCGATTATGCAGGCGCCTGGCACACTTCGCTGCTGCTGGTGGGGTTTTCTTTCGTGGTGCTGGCACTGACGTATTCCTGGCAGCGGCGCGCGTGGATGGTATGGCCGCCACACTGACCGCCGAGTGCCGCACGGCACTGCCGGGCGGCTTCCGCCTGGATGCCGCGCTGAGCCTGCCGCTCGAGCAGGCGCCAGTGACGGTTCTGTTCGGTCCTTCGGGCGCCGGCAAGACCACGCTGCTGCGTCTGCTGGCTGGCCTGCAACGGCCCGATGCGGGCAAGATCGTGTTCCGCGATCGCGTCTGGTGCGACACCGCGCGGGGCATATGGCTCGAGCCGCAGCAGCGCCGCGCCGGCCTGGTGTTTCAGCACTACGCGCTGTTCCCGCACCTGACGGTCGCGCGCAACGTGGCCTTCGCCGCCAAAGGGCAGGTCGCCGCGCGCATGATGGAGCGCTTCGGGATCGGCGGCCTCGCCGGGCGGCTGCCGCGCGCCATTTCGGGCGGCGAACAGCAGCGGGTGGCGCTGGCGCGCGCGTTGGCCGCCTCGCCGGATCTCTTGTTGCTCGACGAACCGCTTTCCGCGCTCGACGCGGCGGCGCGCATCCGTACCCGCCGCGAGTTGCGCGGCCTGCTCGCGGGCGCCGGTGTGCCCAGCATTGTCGTCACTCACGACCGCACCGAGGCCATCGCGCTGGCCGATTGGATTGCGGTGATGGTGGAAGGCCGCATCCTGCAAACCGGTCCGGTGCGCGAGGTTTTCGCCCGTCCGGCCAGCGCGCAAGTGGCCGAAGCGGTGGGAGTGGAAAATATTCTGCCCGCCGAAATCGTGTCGCGCACGGCGGGGCTGTTGCGTTTGCGCGTGGGCAGTGCCACCATCGAGTGCCTGGATGGCAGCGAAAGCGGACCGGTGCTGGCCTCCATCCGCGCCGAAGACGTCGCGCTCACCCGCGACCCTGCGCGCGCGTCCACGCAGCGCAACCGGCTGATCGGCATGGTGCGCGCTATTTCCATCGAAGGCGCTCTCGCGCGCGTCGAAATGGATTGCGGATTTCCGCTGGTCGCGCTGGTCACCGCGCAATCCGCCGCCGATCTGAGCCTGCTCCCCGGCGAATCGCTGGCGGCCATCGTCAAGACTACTTCGGTGCACTTGATCGCGGCCGGATAGCGGGTAGGATAGACCATCGCCTTTCGTGGTCTGTCACTTTTCGCTAAACGCGGCACGCCGACAGACGACAAACACCGATCGTCCGTCCTACCTCACTTCCCGTACCAGTCGCGCAGGCGCACTTCGATGCCGGTGCCGGCCAGCGCCTTGGTAAAAACGGTGAGATCGCTGCCGCGGTAGTGATAGGGATAAACGATGGCCGGATGAAACGCGCGCACCGCGTCGGCTGCTTCCTGCGGGAGCATGGTGTACGGCTGGTTCATACAGATGAAGGCGACGTCGATATTCTTGAGCGCGCGCATTTCGGGAACGCCCTCGGTATCGGCGCTGAAATAGAAACGCTTGCCGCCATAAGTGACCACGTACCCGTTGTCGCGGCCTTTCGGATGGAAGAACTCTCCCGAGGGGCTGGGCTTCAAGTTATAGGCCGGCACGGCCTCGACTACGAATGGTCCGAGGGTTTTCGATTCGCCGTTTGATATCGCGGTGCAACCGGTCACGCTGGCGGCGACGGTCTTGGGCCCCAGAATCACGGTTCCCGGCTTGCGCAGTTTGTTCACGATGGCCGGCGCCATATGGTCGGCGTGAATGTGGGAGATCAGAATGTAATCGGCCGCGGGCAAGCCTTCGTACGAACCCATGGCAGGGTCGACGTACAGCACTTTGCCGCCTGCCTGAATCATCAGGCTGGCGTGTTGGATGGGGGTGAGCCGGAGCGTGCCGGCGGAGGTCGAGAATTCTTCCGGAGCAGCGGCGAACCCCACGCCCGCCGCCAGCGACAGGATCAATGCCAAACGTTTCATAGCAGTTGATTGTAGCCGAATCGGCAGGCAAGGCAAAGCGGGCGATTGCGTCCAAAAAGTGCGAAAGCGGCTGTGGATGAACCTGGTTCTCCCAACAAAATGCGTCTGACCCGTCTGACCCCTTTTCGGCACGATAGGAATAGGCAAAAAGTCGGCAGGTTCAGGCTAACGGCCGCGTGCCCAGCGGTCCTAAACTTGAAGCAGAAAAGAATCCCGATGGAGAAGAACAATGCAGAAGCGCAAGTTAAGTAAGGATCTGGAAGTCTCCGCTCTTGGCCTCGGTTGCATGAGCATGAGCTCGGCGTATGGTCCGGCAGCCGACAAGGGCGAGATGATCAAGTTGATTCGTTCCGCCCATGATCTTGGCATCACCCATTTCGATACAGCCGAAGCCTATGGGCCGTTCGTGAACGAAGAACTGGTAGGCGAAGCGCTCCAGCCGATTCGCGACAAAGTGGTGATTGCCACAAAGTTCGGCTTCGACATCGATCTTGAGACTGGCAGGCGCAGTGGCGGGACCAATAGCCGGCCCGAGCATATCAAGCGTGTGGCGAACGCTAGCCTGAAGCGTTTGCGGACCGATCACGTCGATCTCTTCTATCAACACCGCGTCGATCCCTTGGTACCGATCGAAGACGTGGCAGGGGCGGTCAAGGAGTTGATTGCCGAGGGCAAGGTCAAACACTTTGGCATGTCAGAGGCCGGGGTTCAGACGATCCGCCGGGTGCACGCAGTCCAACCGGTCACCGCAGTGCAGAGCGAGTACTCACTGTTCTGGCGCGGTCCGGAGGCCGAGCTTCTGCCGGCTCTGGAGGAGCTTGGTATCGGATTCGTGCCGTTCAGCCCACTCGGCGCCGGGTTCCTCACGGGCAAGATCGACGAGAACACAAAGTTCGATCCGACCGACTTCCGCAACTTCGTGCCTCGCTTTTCGCCCGAGGCGCGCAAGGCCAACATGGCCCTTGTTGACCTCATCAAGGCCGTCGCGGTACGCAAAGGCGCGACGCCGGCACAAGTCGCACTCGCTTGGCTGCTGGCGCAGAAGCCGTGGATCGTACCGATCCCAGGAACCACCAAGTTGCATCGGCTTGAGGAAAACCTCGGCGCGGTGAACGTCGAGCTGACCGAGAACGACCTCAAGCAGATCGGCGAAGATGCTTCCAGTCTGAAACTCGAAGGAGCCCGCCTTCCTGAAGCTGTGTTGAAGATGACCGGACTCTGAGTGATTGTTTATCGTGGAAATACGGGGGAAATACGGGACGTGCTACGAAACCCCGAATCACGGCGGACCGAGTTTCGGGGTTTCGTGGCCTGGACCGGATTCTCCAAGGTCCTCGGCGATTGCATCCCGTGAAACGGCGACACGTCCGAATCGAACAGAGTGCGTCGAGGGGCGGCGCTACGCACCGCCCTCGCGAAATCGGGCCAACCGAGGAAACCGCTAGTCCCGGAAAAAAGTGGTTTCTGCGTTCGCCGTCGTAAGATCCGGTTTTCAGGCAGCAGTTTTTGAAAGCGGCGGCCCGAACCGCGTGGACAGGGGTCATTCCGACCGAGCTTCTCCAGCAGCTCCTTATCGCCATGAACGAAGCGGAGGCCGGCCTTAACGTGGGTTTCCGATACGGGACGAATCCGGACGGAATCCGGGACAGCCTGAACTGCGCACTTTCTTTTGGCGGGCCGCGGGATGAGAACCGGAGGGCCGGGGACGGACGGGACGTTATCCGCGATCCGGAACCCTCCGAAAACGTCGGTATGTCCCCGGCCCTGCCCCCAGTCCGCGGTCACCTGGAGCGGGGGCTTATCGGAAGTAATGGCGTTGGTATCATGGGACAGGACACTTTCTATGCGGTTCGAGCGAATCACGGTTGACCCCGCTGTAGCTACTGGCAAGCCTTGCATCCGCAACCTGCGTTTCCCGGTATCGCGACTGCTCGGTCTGTTGGCGGCTCGGGAGACCAGGGAGTCGATCCTGCGCGCCTACCCTTACCTGGACGAGGCGGATATCGACGAAGCCTTACGCTACGCGGCCTGCCTGTCGGAAGACGAGACCATTGAGCTGAGCCGGTGAAGTTTTTGGTCGATATGCCGCTGTCGCCGGACTTGGCGCAGTGGCTGCGAGCCGAAGGCCATGACGCCGTCCATGCGGACGAACTCTCCATGAACCGGAGTCCCGACTCGGAGATTCTTCAGTCCGCAGCCCGCGGTGGTCGCGTCGTCATCACGGCAGATCTCGACTTCCCGAGGCTTCTGGCGGCGCTGGGTTCGTCTTCGCCGGGGCTGATCCTACTGCGCGGCGGAAACTACAGTGAAGCCGAGAGCGAGGACTGTGTCCGGCGGGTCCTGATGTCGGTTGCCCACGCAGAACTGCCCGGGTCCCTTGTCGTGGTTGACCGTGAGAGGATCCGGCGGCGCCGGCTTCCCATCTGAGGTTGAGCGGGTCCGACGCGGTTTCCGATGGGAATCCTTTGCGGCGCTTACTGCTGCGCTCGAAAGGAGGATTGGTTGGTGTTCCATCGGGTGTGCATGGTGTTCCTCCTTGAAGAGTCCATTCAACTTATCACGAGCGCCGTTACCAGCAGCCGCGCCGGTCGTTCGCCCCGCGCTTTGCAGCAATTTCCCCCGGGGTGTAGCCTGTAGTGTCGCTAGCTTTTCAAGTTGTCCGGTTTTATTAGCAAGTGATCTGTCCGGTTTGTGGTACAAAGCGATGCGGCCGTCAGGCCGCTTCCTTCTTGGTTTTGGCCTTTGTCTTGGCTACCAGAACA
>JBEKXZ010000036.1:0-45874 GCA_049511495.1 Bryobacteraceae bacterium
GGTCGCGCCTCATAGAATACATACAGCCTGTGACCTGTCTACTCCGGAAGCTCTCTTCCGGAGCCTACCGCGCGCGGAGCTAAATATTCATACCATCTCTTCAGTAGAGTCGAGGATGCCACGGATTTCCCCTCAATTATGCTCGGATGTTTGGCCTACCGTGTCGTCAGTTTTGAGCACGGTTTCGATGGCCGGCGCGTGGAGCAGCGTGTGGTGAACGAGGCAGGCCTTGACGGCGCGCAGAATGCCGGCCTCATGCGCGGCATCCAGGCCGGGGACGGCGACTTCGATGCGAAATTGGGCCAGCCGGGCCGGCTGCAAAGCCTTGTCGGCGGTAACACGGATCTCGAGGCCATCGGCGGAGAGCGAGCGGGCTTTCAGGTACTGCACGGCGTAGTAGCCGGCACAGGTGCCCAGCGCCGAGAGCAGCAGCTCGGGCGGCGTCATGCCTCCATCCTCGCCGCCGTTCGCCGGCGGCTGGTCCGAAATCACGCGATGCCCGCGCGCGACAGCTTCGAATCTGACATTGCCCCGATGCCGAATGCTGACTTCCATGTGGCCTCCAACAAGCGGAGATGCACTTCCCGGCGAGAGGTGACACCGGCGTGCAAGCTGATTTTAGCGCCGTGCGCGGGCCGCACGGCGGGCTACTGCGTGGCTGCACCGGCCAGAGGGTGGAAATGCGGCGCGGTGTGTTCGGTGACCTTGAAGTCGGATGGCACCTGGAACAGGGCGGGCGAAGGCTCGGAACGGTCGACATTGGTCAGCCGGGTGACGGTTTCGCCGCTGCGGGGATCGCTGCGCCTGGTCCGGACGGCCATTTGCAGGTCGGCTGAATACCAGCGTTCCGTCACTATTTGAATCGGCGCCTGATTGCCGATGGCGCCGGCCGCTATGGTGACGGTTGTGCGGGTTCCCTTCGCCGGAAGACCTTCGATGGTCGCGGCGCCGAGCGCTTCGGTCTTTACGGACTGACTGGCGCCGCCCGCGCGCACTTCACGCCGCTCCTCGGTGGCGGCAGAGGAACGGGCGCCGGGCGCCGGCGCGGTCCAAGCCGACGTACTGGCGGTCTTGTGCGCGGGATCCAAGGCGTAGCTCACACCGGCCACCGGGTCATGGATGAAGACCACCGGCTGCGCGCCTCCGCCGGCCGCCAGCGCGCCCAGGCCCGCCAGCGTTTCCTCGCGGCGGGTGCGGCCTTCGCTGTCGCGAACCAGGTGCGCAATGCTGGTTTGGCGGATGCGGTTGCCATCGGCCAGCGTCTCGGTGCTCTCGGTAACCAGGTCTCCCGAGAACGGAGCTCCCTTGACCACGCGGCGCGGCACGCCCGCCTCGGCGCCCAGGAAGCGCGGGCCGGCGCCGAAGCGGCCACGCCCGCCGGGCGGCGGATTCTGCGCCGAGGCAAGGGCCGCGGCCGCCAAAAGGAAAGCGAAACTGCTGCACATCTTCATCGTCTGCTCCCGCGATAATACCCGGGTCAGTTCAGGAACCGGACGGCTCGCGCCATGCCATCCGGGCCCACCAGAACTTCGGCTTCCACACTCTCCGCGTCGCTATCGTCGCTTGCCGGCATACCCAGCGCGGTGACCGCGGAGCGCGGCAACTCCACCCGTACCAGGTCGACATCGTCGTCTTGCGGCGAGCCAGCGGCATTGGGCAGCGGAATGAATGCGCTATCTTCGTCCTCGATGCCGGTGGCTGCCGCAGGGCCCGAATTGGTGGCAACCAGCGGCGCAGCCGGCGGCCGCACGCCGGTCCAAAGCGCGCCAGCGACCAATAACACCGCTGCCGCGGCGGCCCACCAACGGCGGACTTCGCCGACGGGCGGCACACGCTGGCGGAACCGTTCCCGATACGCGCGCACCAGATGCGCTTCTACGCGTGGCGGCGCCGATACATGTTTCATCTCCGCGGCCAGCAGGCGGAGGCCTCCCGCCACTGGACGCCCAGCCGCCCAGCGCGCGGCGCAAGAGGGGCACGCGGCCAGGTGGGTGTCGAAATCCTCTTCGGGCTCCGGCCCGGCAATATCATTCCAATATTCTTCGCAGTTCATATCGCACACCTCGCCGCCTTCCACGCCGGAACCGTAGCGCCCCCATCGCGTTCGTCCCGCAGTTTCTCAGCCAGCAGCAGCCGCGCGCGGTGCAGACGCGAGCGCACCGTGCCGATGGGGCAGCCCAACGCCGAGGCGGCCTCGGCGTAATCCACGTCCTCCAGATCGCACAGCACCACGACCTCGCGGTAACGGCGCGGCAAGCTGCTCACCGCCCGGCGCAACGCTTCGACGCGCTCGCGGGCGGTAAGGTCCGCCAGCGGATTGGAAGCATCCACCGGTTCCGCAAACCGCCTTTCCTCGGCGCCTGCGTCCACCGGGACGTCGGAACGCCGCCGCTCGAACTGCCGCAGCAACAGTTTGCGCGCGATGCCGAACAGGTAAGCCACCAGGCTTCCGCGGGCCGGGTCGTAGCCGCACTCCTCCCGCAACAGGGCCAGGAACACTTCCTGAGTGATATCCTCGGCGACGGGCGCCGAGCCGCTCATCTGGAGGGCGAACCGGTAGAGGGCTGGCTGCCGCCGGTGGTACAGAGACACAAATGCCTGCTCTTGGCCGGCGCGGAGTCGCTCGAATAACTGATGGTCCGATTCCGGCGCCTTCATCTGCCCTCACTTAATTCTTTCATATTACGGCGTTAAAGTTCCACGATTGCCGGGCGCAAGGCAAATCCGCCACGCCGGCGGCTCCCGCTTCGCGCATTCTTGGAAACCGGGTGAGGTGCGATACGGCCTAATCATGCTATCATGTGTCGGCGCCGGCGGAGCGCTCGCACCAGCCACTCCAAATGAGCTCCCCCGATCCTCACCATGCTCCCCGCGAAAGACTGCTGCTCCTCGCATACTGGCTGATTCCACCGCTTTTCTGCCTGGCCGTCTATTTCTGGGGACTTCGAGCCTGGTATCAGCAGGATGACTTCGTCTGGCTCGGTCAACGATTCAGAATTGAAAACTGGCACGATTTCCTGCGCGCTGTGTTTGAGCCATCGGTTCATGGCACATTCCGGCCTCTGAGCGAGCGTCTGTTCCTGCTGATTGCAGGTAGTGCCTTCGGAACAGATGCCTTTCCCGCCCGTCTCTGGGTCTTCTTGACTCAAGTTGCCAATCTCGCGCTGATTTCATCGTTGGCCCGGCGGATGTCGCATTCCCGCATCGCCGGATTCCTGGCCCCCATTCTCTGGACGGCAAATGGCGCGCTGGCGTTCCCCATGGCCTGGAGCTCGGCTTACATGCACATCCTGTGCGGCTCTTGCATGTTGCTCGCACTCCACTTTCTCCTGCGGTACATAGAAACCGGCAAACGCTCCGATTACTGCTTGCAGTGGATCGTGTTTCTGGCCGGCTTCGGCGTGATGGAGAGCATGATCGTGTATCCGGCGATTGCCGCGGCTTATACACTGCTGCGCGCGCGCAAGCGCTTCTTCAGCACCCTTCCGTTATTCGGCGCGTCAATCCTCTTCTGGGTTTTGCATTCCGTGTTTGTACCGAAACAGCACACGGGGTTATACTCCGTGCATTTTGATTCATCCCTCCCGCGCACGCTCATCACTTATTGGCAGTGGGCCTTGGTGCCACAGGACTGGCTCGAGTGGCAAGGCTGGCGGCCGCGTTTTGTAGTGTTGGCAACCGTCACGATAATCACTCTTACGGCGGCGATCTTGGTGTACGTGGCTTATGCCGCCTTGCGCAGGAATCTGGCGCCGGCGTTTGGATTGATTTGTTTTCTCCTTTTATTGCTCCCTGTGTTGCCGCTCAAAGAGCATGTGTCGTATTACTACCTGGCTCTCCCGTTTATGGGACTTGCGTTAGTAGGAGCGTTCGCCGCCGATTCGGCCTTCCGCAGCGGCTGGTGGGCCAGGCTGATTGCCGGATCGTTGCTATCTTTGTACCTTTTCGTACAGGCGCCCCATGCGGCTTTTGCCTGCAAGTGGTGGTATCTCCGCAGTCAGCGGGTGAAGGGCGTCGTTTTGGGCGCGGTGGCTGTGGGGCAGGCAATGCCGGGAAAGACGCTCGTCCTCACGGGCATCGATGAAACCATCTTCACCGGGGCTTTCCTGGACGGCGCTTTTCGCGCCTTCGGGGCCTCGAATGTCTACGGGGATCCTGGCCAGAGTTCGATGCTGACGGCAAATACCGCCATGGAGAATGAGGATCTCTCAACCCTTTTCCCCGATCCGGCGGACTTTCAACGCGGCTTGCTGGAACACCAGGTGATCGTGCTCTCTACAGCCGGCCCGGATCTTCAGAATGTCACTTCTCTTTTCGAGTCAAGGGCACAAGGTGAGCCCCTGCTATGGCCGCGCCGCGTGGATGTGGCCAGCGCTCTTGCCGCGGACTACTTGCGCGGGGAATGGTACGACCCTGAGGGCGGGCATCGTTGGATGGGGAAGAAAGCGGGAGCGGTCTTAGCTGGTCCTGCATCGCAGGGCGAGCAGTTACATCTCGCCGGTTACTGCCCTGACGCGCAAGTCGCAGCGGGGCCTCTGATAGCCAGTATCCTGGTTGAAGGTGAAGAGATTGGACAACTGCGCCTTACGCAAGGCGATGCCGGCTTTGACGCTGCTTTTCCGTTGCCGTCCCAATTCCTGGGAAGAACAAGGATAGAAATCACGGTTCAGTTGGATCGTACTTTCAGAGCTCCAGGCGACCTGCGGGACTTAGGACTGACTTTTGGGTCCTTCGAGGTTCGTTAGTAGGGCAAGCTAAGGCATGCCCCACCTAGTCGGTCTTTACCGGCGTGGCCGCCCGCTCGCGCGCTTGGCGCCAGGTTGTAATCGAGGTTACACCGTAGTTCCATACAGCGCCGACGGCGAGCCCGCAGGCCCCCGCGAGATACCAGGGCACGCCGGCGTCCTTCGTGAACTGGGCAATCCGGACGTTGACGACGGCGCCCACGAAACAGGCGGCATAAAACGTTACAAGGCCGATGATTACGCGCCGTCCTCGCAGGCGGCGGTCGCGGTAAGTCAAGCTGTTGTTGAGGAAAAAATTAGCAGTCATGGCGACGAAGGTCGTGATCGCTTGCGCCAGGGAGAACTGCATCTTGAGAACCGAGAACAGTAAGCAGAGCACGCCGATCGAAAGTACCAATCCCAGTGCCCCCACCATGCTGAAGATGAAAAACCGGGGGGGGATCAGGTTTCCGATGGTTTTGTCGAGCAGCAGTTGCAGGTATTCGATGCCGACCAGGATGTCCAGCTTGCTGCTTCCACGGACGCGCTTCCGAAAAGTGTAAGGCACTTCTGCGAAGCGGACCGTGCGCCGCGACGATGCCACCAGGTCGAGAAGAATTTTGAAGCCCGTGCCGGAGGCGGAATGGATCACTTCCTCGAGGAAACGCCGGTCGACCACGAAGAAACCGCTCATGGGATCGCTGAGTTCGGTGTGCGACACGACCCGGCTCAGCCGCCGGCCAAGATGGCTCAAGCGGACACGATGCCCGGCGAACTCGCCCATCCCGCCGCCTTCCTTATTGCGAGTGGCAACCACTAGATCGAGCTTTCCCGCCTGGATCTGGCTGAGCATGGCGGGCAGAATCCGCTCATCGTGCTGCAGGTCGGCGTCCATTACGGCGATGTAAGCCGCGGCCGTGGCCATCATGCCTTCCAGGCAGGCTGAAGCAAGCCCGCGGCGCCCGATGCGCTGCAGGACTCGCACGCGCGGGTTTGTCCGGGAGATCGCGCGGACCGCGGCCGCCGTTCCGTCCGGCGAATCGTCGTCGACGAAGATGACTTCGTACTCGATTCCCCGGAGCGACTGCCGCAGGCTCTCGAGCAGTGGCTCGATGTTATCCCGCTCCTTGAAAGTGGGAATCACAATGGCAAGCTCCACGGGAACCGGCGTCGCCTGGCTTAACTGACTCATTGCCGTTACCTGAACCTTACCTGGCCGGGCCGAAACGACGGCGCGCATGATGGAGCAAGACGAGCGAAGGGAGGCTTCCCGATTGCAGGATTCATCTAATAGCTGAGCGTGCCGGTGCGCGGTTGCTCGTCCGGGTTGGGAAGGTAGAGAGTCTTGCAGTGCTCGCAGCGGTAAACTTCCGCGTCAGCGCCGAACTTCTGCTTCACTTCGTCGCCGAAGAAATACCAGCGCTTGAGGTGGCCGGCACAGAGCTTGCCCTTTTCGTCCTTTTCGCCGCACGCGCGCATGCGCGGGAGACGGCGCTTCACCTTGGTCCCGTCGCTGAGCGTGTCCACCAACTCGGCCACCGGCGCAGGCTTGTCGGGCGTCGCATATTTCGGATTCGCCATGGAAGAACGACCACTATAGCATTTGCCAGCCTCCCACCTCTCGCATAACTCTCTTTTATACCGATATAAAAAGGTGTTGAAGGTCTGTTTCGCTGGGTTTATAATGATTCCAGGCATGTAGGCACCTCCCTTAGGTGGTGTATTGTTATGAATCAGCTATCTGATTATAAACAAAGGATCACCAGCGCGGAACGCGCGGTCGAGCTGGTCCACTCCGGCGACCGGGTCTGGGTGCAGCAGGGCTGTGGCGTCCCGGTCCCGCTGATGGACGCTCTTGTTCGACGCGCCGGCGAGTTGCGGGACGTCGAGATGTGCCACATGTTGACTCTCAGCACGCTGGCCTACACGCGCCTCGAATATGCCGGCCACTTCCGGCATAACGGCTTGTTTTTGGGCGGCAACGTGCGCCAAGCGGTGGCAGAGGGCCGCGGCGATTACACGCCGATCTGCTTGAGCGAGATTGAAGGGCTCTTCGAGCGAGAGCTGCCGATTGACGTCGCCTTCGTGCAGGTGTGCCCGCCGGACGAGCACGGCTTCGTCAGCCTGGGGGTGGGCGCGGATTGCACTTTGACGGCGGCGCGCCGGGCGCGCATCGTGGTGGCGGAAATGAACGAGCGCATGCCGCGCGCGCTGGGAGACACGTTCCTGCATCTCAGCCAGATTACAGCGCTGGTTCCCAGTTCCCGGCCGCTGGTCGAGCTCCATCCGGAACCGCCGACGGATGTGCACGCGCGCATCGCGGAGCACGTGGCCGCGCTGATTCCCGACGGCGCCACGCTGCAGATGGGAATCGGCGGCATTCCCAACGCGGTGCTGGCTCGTCTCGCCGGCCACAAGGACCTGGGCGTGCACAGTGAAATGTGTCCCGACGGGGTGGTGCCGCTGATCGAAGCGGGCGTCATCAACGGCGCGCGCAAGACGCTCCATCCGGGCAAGGTGGTGGCGGGATTCATTTTCGGATCGCAGGTGCTGTTTGACTGCGTCGACAACAACCCCATGTTCGAGTTCCATCCCACCAGCTACGTCAACGATCCGTTCGTGATTGCGCAGAACGACAATATGGTCGCCGTCAACTCGGCCATTCAGGTGGACCTGACCGGCCAGGTTTGCGCGGATTCGATCGGCACGCGGCCCTACAGCGGGTTCGGCGGGCAACTCGATTTCGTGCGTGGCGCGGCCCGCTCGAAGGGCGGCAAACCGGTGATCGCGCTGCCGGCGACGGCCTGCAAGGGCGCTGTTTCGCGCATCGTGACGGTGCTCGATCCCGGCGCCGGCGTGGTGACCTCGCGCGCCGACGTGCATTACGTTGTGACTGAATTTGGCGCGGTGAACCTGCACGGCAAGACGCTGCGGCAGCGCGCCGAAGCGCTCATCGGCATTGCCGATCCCCGTTTCCGCAACGGGCTTTACGATTTCGCCGTGCGATCAAACTATCTGGAGTCCCGGCCGGCGCTGGTGGCGTGAGGGAAAAAAAAGAAGCCCGCAGGCGGGCGTTGGCAAGCTAAAGCGTGCCCCACCTGACGCGCCACACCGTGTTCGAACCGTCGTCCGACACGTCGCCAGATGGCGTGACGAAGCCGGTCAGAAAATCTTCGTACTCGCCGGTGGCGTGGCCTTTCTCGATCGGGACCCGAATCACTTCGTAACCCATCCGCACCGCTTTGTTCCACGATGGGGCTACCAGGCCGGCGTCACCTTTACGCCATCGGCGAGCGGCACATCAGTGGGCATGGCCACGGCATCGCCCTCGGCCAGCCCCGCAGTCACTTGCACCTGGGTCACGGTGGAGTTGCCGGTCTTCACTGCGCGGCGCGCGAGGTGATCGCCCTCCAGGCGGAACACCCAATCCCCCGCGGCATCGTGATGCAGCGCCTCCTTGGGAATCACCAGCGCGCCGTCGGCAACGCCAGTGCGAATTTCGGCATCCACGTTGGTGCCAGGTATCAGCTCGCGGCCGGGGTTGTCGATCACGGAGACCACTTCGCCCACCTGGCGCGAGCCCAACGGCTGAATCGCGACCGGCATCTTCTCGACTGTACCGTGCCACTGCTTTCCGGGCAGCGCTTCCCAGGTGATGGTGACCGGTTGACCGGGCGCCACGCGGCCGAGCAACGGTTCGTCGACATACACGCGGACCCGCACGCGGTCGAGGCGCCCGACGTTAGCCAGCAGATCGCCCGCAGCCAAGTAGGCGCCCGGCCGCAGCACCAGCCCGTACACCTGGCCGGCCAACGGCGCGCGCAGAACGGCCGCCGCCGCGTGCGCGCGAACCGCGTTCAGCGCCGCTTGCGCATCGGCTAGGCGCGCCCGCGCAGCGTCGACGTCGGTGGCGCCCACCAGCGCCTTGCGCCGCTTCTGCAGGCCGTCGATTTCGATTTGCGACTGCCGCACCTTGTCGGCTTCCTCCTGCACCTCGTGGGCGGTGGCGGCCTGCTTCTCCTGCAAGCGCCGCAACGCTGCGTAGTCCTTCTCTTCCTTTTCCAGATCGAAGCGCGCCCGCGCCAGGCTGTTGTCGATTTCGGTAAACTCCGCCGGTCTGCCGCCCTGCTCGAGCGAGGCCAGATGGGCGCGCGCCTCATCCACTAACGCCTGGGCGGCTTCGAGATCGGCGGCGCGCGTGGGGTCGCTGATTTCGGCCAGCGCCTCCCCTTGCGCCACCAGTTCGCCTTCATGCACCGCCAAGGTGCTGAGCAAGCCGGCGGTTTCGGCGCGCACCGGCCGCCATTCGTACGGTTCCACTTTTCCATTGGTGGGCAGCGTGCTGACCAGGGTTTGCCGCTGGACGCGCGCGAAGCCGACTGCCGGCGGCCGGCTCTTGCGCAAGATTCCCCACACGATTACGGCGGCTGCCACCACCAGCAACAGCACGGCGAGCTTCTTCAATCCGGTCTCCCCACCTATCTTAACCACTGTCTCGAAGCGCGTGAAACGCTCACCGCCGTGGCCTGGCGCGGGCGATATGATTGAACCATGACGCGACGCGATCTCGGCAAACTCGCCATGGCGGGCGCAGTGACGCTGGACAAGGTTGCCGCCGAACGAAATCCGGCCCAATACAACGGCGCTCTCGACGGTTTTGAAGACAAGGTGGACGCGGCCGGCTTCGACCCAGTGCTCTACACCATGAAGCTGCATGACGCCGCACCGCTGCGGATGACTTTCCACGCTTCGAGCCGCGCGGAGGCTGAAGCGTGGCAGCGCCGCTTGCGCGCCAAGATCGCCGAGCTGGTGGGCGGCTTTCCCGGCGAGCGCACGCCGCTTCTCGCGCAGACGCTGGAGGTCCGCGAATATCCCGCTTACTCGCGCGAGAAGTTCGTCTTTGAGAGCCGGTTCGGCGACAGTCCATCGCCTTTTGCGGTCTGTCGCGCGCCTCCAAGGCTCGAAGGGTTGACAGACGACAAACCCCGATCGTCTGCCCTACTGCGAAACCGGAATCATGGCTCCGGTGGGCGAACTGGCGCCGGCGTAGGTCGCGATCACCTGGTTGTCGCCGTTGGCGGCATTCGCCGGCACCACCACGTTGACCTGGTACAGGCCCGGGCTGCTCAGTCCGGCATACTGCACCGTTGCCGTGGTGCCGCCGATGGTGACCTGCGGCCAGGGGGTGGGCAGCGGGCCCGTCTGCACTGCCGAGCCCGGCGTCAGGGTTGAGACGGGCAGGCCGAAGCCATCGCCGTACAGCAGGATGATCTCGCCCGGAGTGGCCGGCGTAAACGTGTATCCTGGCACTGACAGGGAGGCCGGCCCCAGCAGGCTGTAATCGGCGTGCCTCGCGGCAATGTGGATGCCGTCATTGAAGCGCAGGAACCCCGGCGACACCGCTTGCAGGTTCGCGGTAAACGCGGCGCTGGCCGCGCCGCCATTGTTCACTTCTACCGCGACCGGGCCAGTCGTGGAATCGAGCGGCGTGAGCACATTCACCTGCGCAGGACTGATGAAGTAAACGTACGCCGGGTTGCCGTTCACGGTGACGCTGACGCCATTCAACTCGGTCGGCATCTGGCCGGACTTAAAAGACGGCGCGCTGCTCCAGGTAAGGCCGCCCGCGCCCACGCTAGCCGGAGCCAGGCTGGACCCGTAGATTTCGATCCAGGTATTCTGCGCGATGTTGGTGCCTCCGCCGGATACGCCGACGCCGGTGATCGTGGGTTGCGCAAACACGTACGCGGCTCCCATCTGGCCACTCTTGACATAAGCCCCGATCAGCGCCGTGCCCCCACTCACCGACACGGAGCAACCGAAAAAGCTCTCCCCTGCGCCATCGGAAGCCGTCAGTTCCTGCTGCTGGTTCCACGTTCCACCGCTAAGCACAAACACGTACGCGGCTCCCTGGTAGGTTAGGGAATCGACGGTTTTCCAGAAAGCCCCGATCACTGCCGTATTCCCGCTCACCGACACGGAGCGGCCGAAATTGTCGTTCGCCGCGCCATCGGAAGCAGTCAGCTCCCGCTGCTGGTTCCACGTCGCGCCGCTTTGCACAAACACGTACGCGGCTCCCTGGTTGCCGCTCTTGCCAAGGGCCCCGATCACTGCCGTGGTCCCGTCCAGCGACGCGGAAAAACCGAAAAAGTCGTTCGCCGCGCCATCGGAAGCCGTCAGCTTCTTCTGCTGGCTCCAAACTCCGCCGCTTTGCACAAACACGTACGCGGCGCCTTGGAGGCTATTCTCGTCTGGAGCACCGATCACCGCCGTGTCCCCGCTCACCGACACGGAATTGCCGAAATTCTCGTTTGCCTCGCCATCGGAAGCGGTCAGCTCCTGCTGCTGGCTCCAAGCCGTGCCGCTTTGTACAAACACGTACGCCGCGCCTTGGTCGCCGTTCTTGCCGAGGGCCCCGACCACCGCCGTGCCCCCACTCACCGACACGGAAATGCCGAACCAATCGCCCCCCAAGACCATGTCAACGGAAGGGGAGTAGGTGCCGGCCACGCCATCGGAAGCAATCAGCTTCTGCTGCTGGCTCCAGACGCCGCCGCTTTGCACAAATACATACGCGGCCCCTTGGTCGAGGTTGTGGCCATAAGCCCCGATCACCGCCGTTTCCCCGCTCACCGATACGGAAATGCCGAAAAAGTCGCCTGCCGCGCCGTCGGAAGCTGTCAGCTTCTGCTGCTGGCTCCAGACGCCGCCGTTTTGCACAAACACGTACGCGGCCCCCTGGTTGTCGTTCTTGCTGGGGGCCCCGATCACCGCCGTGTCCCCGCTCACAGCCAAGGCGTAGCCAAATTGATCGTTAAACACGCCATCGGATGCCGTCAGCTCCTGCTGCTGCACCCACGTCGGATCGATCGTCAATGGGTACTGAGCGCCGTGGTCCTCCACGATCAGCCGGATCTCCTCGCCCCGCACTTCCAGCCGAGACCGAAGAATACGGCCGTGCGCGTCCAGTGCCTTCAGGCCCGCATAACGCAGCACGACGCCATTGCCCGACTGGAACAACACCGAATCGTCGTTGGCCTTCTGGGCCGGCAGCAGCCCTCCGCTCACGCCGAGGGCAATCACCAACGGCTCGCCCTCCCGATCCGTTCCCGGGCGTTGAGCGAGCGTAAAACCCTGCTCGAGGCCATGCGAATCGTTCACGTACCATTCGGTGAGATTTCCACGCTGGTATTCCACGCGGTTGCCTGCGCCGGTCAGCCTGGCGGGTGCGGGCTTGCGGAGCCGGTTGCCGTAACCATATCCGGTCAAATGGAAGTTGACGCTCCCGTCCGGATGGGTAAGCCGGGCTTCGCGGCCGTTGAACTCGAGGGTCAACCGCTGTGCGGGGTTTACTCCACACCAAATCCCATGGCCGGAATCCTCGATTGAGTAGATAGCGCGCTCGAATGCTTGGCGCAGCCCTTCGTCCGCACCGGCTTTTTTCCGGACCGCGTCCGGGTTGGCGGCGGCCGCCAGCGCGGCGAGTGAAAACAGAAACGCGAAAGTCCGGACAAGCCTGCGGGCTACCGTGGGAACAAGGAGCCGATTCAGTGTCTTCGCCGACATGTTAGCCTCCCGATGCTAACGATTATACAGCCACCGTCAGCTTTGAGGACCTTTTTATCTCTTTTTGCACTCCGAGGCCACTCCCGGCGCGCCCTGACCGGCCAGCACCGCCAGCGCGGCAATCCGCCGCATCAAAGCGGCGCAGGGCAAGGCATTCGCCGGCGACCGCCGGCTCAACTTACCGATGCACGGCGGTATAAAGCGTCTGCGTGCCGGGCACGCCGCCCAAATTGAAGGTAAGCGGCACCAGATCGCTGTCCGGCACTGCCGGGACCACGATGTCGAACTGATACAGCCCGACGAAGCCCGGCGCCAGGCCAGCGTACGGCACTTGCTGCGCCGGCGTCTGCGCGAACAGAAACTGCAAAGATGCGGCGAGTTGACTGGTTCCGGTCGCGATCTGTCCTGCCGGTATGTCCGGGACAACCGGGCCGAAGCCAATTCCATAGATCGCGATTGTCTCGCCGGGCTGAGCCGGCCGTGAATTGACACCCGCGATCACGCCGGCCGGAACAACATAGGTTCCGTCGGGCAACTGTGCCACGACGTATTGGTTCCCGCCGATGTTGAATGACGGCGGAGCCAGCAGGCCCGGCTGGGTCGCGTTCACCGTCACGTTCACTGGCGCGCTGGCGACGCCTGCGCTGGTGACCGTCAGTTGCAAGGAGCCCGTGCCGATGCTCGAAGGCAACTGCGCGTTCACCTGGCCGGGCGAGACATACTCGATGAACACCGGCTGGTCTCCGATGGTCGCCTGCACGCCGTCGAGCGAAGTGGGAGCGCTGTTGCCGCTGAAATCCGCGGTGGTCCAGGGGCGCGTGGTAGACGCCAGGTTCGATCCGTAGATCTCGACCCAGGAACCCGGCGCGGCGCTGAAAAAGCCGCCGAAGTCCCCCAAGCTAATCACGCTACCGATAGAGGGTTGGGTTCCGGTGAACACGTACGCGGCTCCCTGGAAGCCTTGCCAATTGACGGCATTGTTGAGAGCCCCGACGACCACCGTCCCCTCGATCAGCGACACGGAATAGCCGAATGCATCGTAAGCCGCGCCATCGGAAGCAGTCAGCTCCTGCTGCTGGCTCCACGCGCCGCCGCAGAGCGCAAACACGTACACCGCTCCCTGGTAGCCAGCCTTGCCCGAGGCCCCGATAGCCGCCGTATCCCCGCTCAGCGACACGGAATTGCCGAAAGCGTCGTTCCCCGTGCCATCGGAAGCAGTCAGCTCCTGCTGCTGGCTCCAAGCCCCGCCGCTCTGCACAAACACGTACGCGGCCCCCTGTTGGGTTTGTGCATCGATGGCCTTTGCCCAAGCCCCGATCAGAGCTGTGTTCCCGCTCACCGACACGGAACCACCGAACCAGTCGCCCGCCGCGCCATCGGAAGCAGTCAGCTCCTGCCGCTGGCTCCACGCTGTGCCGCTCTGCACAAACACGTACGTGGCTCCCTGGGAGCTGTTCTTGCCCGCGGCACCGACCATCGCCGTGTTCCCGCTCAACGACACGGAGGCGCCGAATTTGTCGCCCACGGCGTTATCGGAGGCACTCAGCTTCTGCTGCTGGCGCCACGTCCCGCCGCTGAGCGCAAACACGTACGCGGCTCCCTGGTACTGCGTCTTGCCAGAAGCCCCGATCACTGCCGTGTTCCCGTTCAGCGATACGGACCAGCCGAAATTGTCGCCCACCGCGCCATCGGAAGCGGTCAGCTCCTGCTGCTGGCTCCATACGCCGCCGGTGCGGACAAACACGTACGCTGCTCCCTGGCCGGTATTCTTACCGGAAGCGCCGATCACCGCCGTGTCCCCGCTCACCGACACCGAGTTGCCGAAAGCGTCGTTCCCTACGCCATCGGAAGCAATCAGCTCTTGCTGCTGGCTCCATACGCCGCCGCTCTGCACAAACACGTATGCGGCTCCCTGATAGGCATTCCTGTCGGCTGCGCCGATTACGGCCGTGTCCCCGCTCAACGACACGGAGTTGCCGAATTGATCGCCCGTCGCGCCATCGGAAGCGGTCAACTCCTGCTGCTGCGTCCAGGTGGCCCCGGCGATGTGGAAACCCGGCGACGCCAGGCACAAGCACGCGACCGGCATCAGCCGGATACGTACGCGATAGAATGCTCTACTGCCGACCATTGGACGTCGCTCCTTTGGGCCCCATGCGGCGGGCCGCCTGCTTACCGCCGATCGCGGGGATTACGAAACGCTGGCAGGATTTCGTTTTTGGCTTCGTGGACGCCATCGAATATAAGGTTGCCCGTCCGCGCGTCCCCTCTCAGGAGCTTTTTCGGGCATGAGTTGCGCCGCCGCTGCACCCCGGCGTGGTGCGGCGCAAACCGTGCGGAATATTGGAAGGAGAACCGGCGCTGCGGCTCGAGCGTCTACGCGACGCCGTCTTTGATGGAAATGACTTTGGCCAGCGGCGCGCGCTCGGCGAAGTCCAGGATGTCGGTCAGTGCCGCGTCCCGGATCGGCTTGGGAAGGACGAAGCAGTTTTCGCCCTCGAAGTCGGCTGCCAGTTCGGCGTCATAACGGTCCGGCATCAGAACGAACGCGCCCACGCGGGGCCGCATGCGTTCGGACAGTTCGACCCAGTTCAACCCGGGGGCGTGCACCGAACAGAAGGCGGCATCGATGCGGGCGCGGCCGGCCAGTTCGAGCGCCGTGTCGGCATTATTCACCGGGATCGCGCGCGCGCCGCTGCGCGCGAGCAGGGCCACCAACTGCCGCTCGACCGCGCCGTCGGGTTCGATCACCAGCGCCGTCATGCACCGGGGAGCGTCCTCGGCGCCGGCGGCCGCCGCCGGACGTTCCCGCGCCGCCAACGGCAACTCCACTTCGAAACGCGGCTCGGTGCCGTTCTTGTCGATCAGTCGTACTTCGCCGCCGTGGCCGGCCACCACGCTCTGCGTGAGCCCGAGGACGGCCGCGGTTTCCTCCGCGTTGCGCCATTCGGCCGGTGCCGAAAACGAAATCTCCACCAGCAACCGCTTGGCGAGAACGCTGGTGCGAATGGTCAGCGTCTTCTCTTGTGCGTTGGCGAGCGCTTGTTCCGCGTGTACCAGCAGATTCAGAAACACCTGTTCCAGTTGTCCGTGTGACCCCAGCACCTTCAGCGGCTCGCGGAAAATCAGGTCGCGCACCCGGATACCGGAGGCCCTGCAATCGCCTTCGCGAAAATCGATCAGGCGCCGCAGCAGGTCTCCCACCGCAACCGGGCGCGCTTCCACCTGTTCGGAAGAGGCGAAGGTGACCAGCCGGGCCACCATTGAGGCGGCCTTTTGCGCCTCGGCCTCGATGGCCGCCAGCTCGCGTTCGACCGGCGCCTGCCGCACGCGTTCCCGCGCCTGATCCGCCAGCTCCTGAATGGACGCCAGCGGCGCCTCCAGTTCGTTCACGACGCTAGAAATCAGCCGGCCTACCGCGGCCAGCTTCTCGGTGCGGGAAAGCTGCTCCTGCACGGAGCGCTGATCCAGCATCCGCAGCGCCACGCCAACCTGGTTCCCCAGGTGCTGCGCCAACGACTGCTCGGCGGCCGAAAAATCGCGCACCCGGTCGTCCTGGTCCAGTTCCAGCACGCCTGCCACCTCGCCCTGGGCGATCATCGGGACGAACAGCTGCGACTTGGGATTCGGGTGCCCTTCGCCCCCTGTAATCGGGAAAGGGCTGCGGCTCACGTCCGGTATCGCCAGCAGTCTGCGATAGTGGAAGCAGGCCACCGCCCCCGCGTGCGGACCGTCGGCCGGAGCGGAGAGCGAAATCGCCACCGGCTCGTCGGACCCGGCGCTCACCGCGTCGAGCTGCTTGGCGCTCCGGTTGTACCGGTACAGACGCACCCGCGTCACGCCCAATACCGCCGGCAGGCCGTCGTCCAGCCGTTTCTGAATCTGCGCGGTGGATGCCGTGCTAAAAATCTCCTCTCCCAGTTGATACGTCTTTCGCAGCAGCTCCCGCTGGCGGCGCAACCGCCGCTCGCGGGCGCCCATCAGCAACGCCGCGCACGCCACCGCGAGTATGGTCGCCAACACCACCAGCGGCGACCACCACCACCCGGAAACCGCGGCGGCGACCACCGGCGGAAGCAAAGGGTCCAGCAGGGTCGAGGTTGCCGGCGTGTGCAGCGTCGCTCCCGAGGCGCCATCCTGGATGGTCAGAACCGTGTACTCGGGAAAATGAAAAGGTGGCGCGTTTACGGTGCCCCGGATCGACACTTCCTGCCGCGCATGCACTGAGCCGTAATCCCGCGGAGTGCGGGCGTTCAGCTCTTCAAGTGTCAGCGTAGCCTGGGCTAAGCCGCTCCGGGAGGCCGGCAAAGCGACCAGCAGGAGCGCTAAACCTTTCAAGATATGCATTGTTGGGCAGCGAGCCACTTGCGCAAATTCGCGCTTAAGAAATTATTGGCACAAATGTTAACACACGGCAAGTCATCTTCCGTAGTTAGTAATCCTACTATCCTCATTCCAGCGTCGCGGGCCGCCCGGACGCCCGACTTCGAGTCCTCAAAAACGATGCAGTTCGCCTCAGCGACCCCCAGCCGGTGAGCCGCCAGCCTGTAGATCTCGGGGTCCGGTTTCGCCTTTCGCACCTGGTGGCCATCCACAACCGCTTGGAAATACGGGCGTATACCGCCTTGATCCAGCACCAGCGCCACGTTTTCCGGTTCCGCGTTGGTTGCCAGCGCCATCCGGGCGCCGGCGTGCTCCCGCAGGAACGCCTTCAGACCCGGCACCAGCATCCGCTCCACCCGGCCGGCAATCGTCTCGCGATACAGGCGCTCCTTGGCCGCGCCGCGCCGTGCCACTTCCTGGCTCGAAAGATCCGCTCCGAAGAAATCGCGCACAATCTCATCGTTGCGCTTGCCGTACATCCGCTGCAGCATCGCCTCGGTGGTCTCCAGGCCGAAGCGGCGATTGAAAGCCGCCCAGACCTCCCGGTGCGCCGGGTTGGAATCGATCACCACGCCGTCCATATCGAAGATCAGCGCCAGGCGCGGATCAAGCCGGCCGGAGGAACCCGCGGCCGTCACTGGGAGTCGTCCTCCTTCTCGCTGAGGCTTGCCTCGAGCCAGGCGAGGTAGGGGGCCGACGCTGCTAACACAGGCACCGCCAGCACTTCCGGTACTTCGTAGGAATGCGCCCGCTCCAGCGCGGCGCTGAGAGCCGCGAATTGCCCCCGCGCCGATTTGATGACCAGCAGGCACTCCCCAGCCGTCTCCACGGCACCCTGCCAGCGGTAGTAGCTGCGCACGTTCGGCACGATGCTGGCGCATGCCGCCAGTCCCTGCTCCACCACCAGGCGGGCCAGCTTTTCCGCTTCCTCTTCCGAGGCGCAGGTGCTGAATACGACGATTTTGTCGGTCATGAAAAAAGTGCGTTGAAGAATTCGCCGCGGTGTTACTATTATCTTCCAGGGCACTGTTTGATGAAAGCGCCGTTCGGCCGAACTGTATATATTGTGGTCTTCCTGATGGCCACCACCTACGCATTGGCGACCCTCAGCGGGGCGCGTGGTATTCCCGCCGTGCTGGCCCGGCAAAAGCAAATCCAGCGCCTGGAAGACCGCAACGCCCAGTTGGCCCGCGACATCGAGCGCAAGCGCGACCATATCCGCCGCCTGCAGAACGACGCGTCCGAGCAGGAGCTCGAAATCCGCGACCGCTACAAGCTGGTCCACCCGGGCGATACCGTCTTTATCACCGGCCAGCCGGACAAGAAATAGGTCCGCTGTCGAGCGCATCGAAATCTAACCGTCCATGGGCAAACGAATCATGATCGCCGTGGTGGGCGCGGGCCTGGGTTCGCTGGTTGGCCTTTTGGCTTCATTCCTCGGCGCAGGCAACGGCGCGCTGATCGTCGGCGCTGTGTTGGGCGCCATTCTCCCTCTGGTCGTGTTGGGCGCTCCCGGCCGCTGATTTCACTTCCCTCCCGGCCGCAAAAGATGTAATGTAAATCCTCAGTAAGCGAAAGAACATGTTCTGCTCAAATTGCGGCTCGTTCATGGCCGATCGCGCGCGGCGGTCTGGCCTACGGGGCTGCGGCTGTGGTAATGTGGCTGGGCGGGTGGACCGCGCAATTCCTGAACGCCTTGCATGGCGGGTTGGGAAGATAGGCTGCTCCTATTCAGCCGGATTTGGTGCGAGTTATTAAGGAGGACGTCTTATGCCGTTTTGTGCAAGCTGTGGTACTCAAGTTGATGGAGCGTTCTGTCCCAAGTGTGGCGCTCCGGTGGGCGCGGCTGCGGCTCCGCCGCCGGGAGCAGGCACGCCGCCGCCCGTGGTGGGCGCTGCGCCGATGGCGGATAACGTCGCCGGCACGCTGTGCTATGTCCTCGGCCTCATCACCGGAATCATCTTCCTGGTGTTGGCGCCGTACAACCAGAACAAGGCGATTCGGTTCCACGCTTTTCAGTCGATCTTCATGCACGTGGGTGTCATCGCTCTGTGGATCGTTCTCCACATCGTGATCGGCATTTTCGGCTATGTCCCGGGTTTTGGGTTCATCTATCTATTGTTTGGGCTGCTCTGGCTTGTGTTTGGGCTGGCCTGTTTTGGCCTCTGGGTATATATGCTCATCCAAACCTACCAGGGCAAAACCGTGGTTCTGCCGATCATCGGCCCTCTGGCGCAAAAGCAAGCGTAGGCGTCGTCGGCGGCGGCTAAGGACGCGTTCAGCGATCGCCCGCGCACCGGTCGGTTGAAGAACACGCCCGCACGTCGGGAAGAAAAGCCGGGATGACTCTCGGCTTAGCCGGCTGGACAGTCGGCGCCACGGTGCTTGGTCAAAAGGGAGCGGTTGCCGGCACGATCAGTTCTCCACCGGCGTCTTTTCGGAGTGGTCGACGACCAGCAGATCGAGCGGGCCTTTCTTCTGCTCCAGCCTCAGCCCGAGCTGTTCCTGAAGGGCGGTAAAGAGGCTGGCGGCTTCGGTCTCGGGCGGATTGGCGCTTGGTCCGTCCCCTCCGCCTCCAGGCGGCGGGGGAGGCATCATGCCGCGCCCGCCTAGCGAGCCCTCCGGGTCAAACTCCAGGGTGAAATCGTAAGTGCCGGCGAGGCCAGTCTTATCCGTCACGGGACGGCCCAACTGGCGCGCCAACGCATCGACCAGTTGAGAAATGGGCTGGCCGGCGCCGATCAATCGAGCACGCCCGGGCATCATCATCATCATCACGCCGCGGCGTGCCATGCCAGGTGGCAACATCGGAAAACCATCCTTGCCCAGTTGCAGACGGGGCGGGCCGGGCTCGCCGGGCGGCGGACCTGGGGGTGGACCGGCCCCGGGCCCCCCGCCTGGAGGAGGCGGAGGCGGGCCGCCGTCCGCCGGCCCGGCGCCATCTTTGGCCGCATCTTCGGAGGCCGCCGGCGGAGCCGATGCCTTCAGTTTCGGCCCGTTCTTCGCTACCACCAGCAGGTATAGCGGCAGCTCTTTGGTCTCGTGATGGAGGGAAAGCTTGAAGCGCTCCGCCAGCAGGTTTTGGATCATCACCTGGAACTGTTCCTTGGTAGCGCCTTTCGGCACTTTGGCGACAATGTCATAGCGCTCGCTTGCGAGCCAGCCGGGACCCGAAATCTGGTAGTCTTGCACGCCGTAGGCCTTGGCAAGCAGGAGCCGCTGGGTGACGTTCGTGAAGGTTACCTGCCCCGGGTCGGAGGTTCCCGGGCCGCCGCGCATTCCTATCGTAACCATTCCGGGGGTTGGCGGCGCGGCCGGCTTTACGGAAGCGACCTCAAACGTCAGGTTGTCCGCTGTGGTTTGTGCCAGTAGAGCGCCGGCGGGCAAGAGCGCCAGCGCGATCCGGATGATGGCTTTCAGCACGGGATATCTCCTTCACTCGGGGATGCGGCCGTCATTGTTGCCGGAAGACCGCGTTTGTATTTGACGATGGAGAGCACAATTCGTTTAGCCGTATTCTCCCACGCCCACATAAACTTCAGAGCCTGGCGGCTTCGAGCGGCTATAATCACGATTGAATGCTGCTGCTGCTGGTGGTGGAGAACTACGCTGTGGTGGAGCGTCTGCGCGTCCGTTTTCACTCGGGGCTGAATCTGCTGACCGGGGAAACTGGCAGCGGCAAATCGATCGTGGTGGACGCTTTGGGACTGCTGCTCGGCGGCCGCGCCTCCGCCGACATGATCCGCACCGGCGAGCCGCAGGCGAGGGTGGCCGGTATTTTCGACGTGCGGGAGAACGGCGCGGTGCGCAGAATTCTCGAGCCGGCCGGCCTGGAGACGGAAGACGGCGAATTGCTGATCGAGCGCGAGATCCTGGCCAGCGGCAAGTCGCGCGCTTTCGTTGGCAGCCGGCCGGTGGCCGCCGCTGTGCTGCGCGAACTCGCCTCCTGCCTGGCCGATATTCACGGACAACACGAACAGCAGCTTTTGTTTTCGGCCGATGCGCAGCGCGACCTGCTGGACGCCTTCGCCGGGAATGCGGAATTCGCCGGACAGGCGGCCGAAGCCTTCCGCGGATGGCGCGCCGCGGCGGCCGGGCTCCAGGAACTGGAGAGCTCGGAACAGGAGAAGCTGCGGGCGCTCGACCTGTGGACTTTCCAGCGGCGGGAAATCGAAAGCGCCTCAGTCCAGCCGGAAGAAGACGCAGCGCTCGAGCGTGAGCGGCGGGTATTGCAGAACGTGCAGCGGCTGCAAGAAGCCGCGGCCACGGCCTACGCTTCGCTGTACGACAGCCCGGAATCGGCACTGGCGCTGGCGCGGCAGGCGGCCCGGCGGGTCGACGAGTTGTGCCGCATCGACCCTTCGCTTGAAGGCCTGCGCGAGCACCTGAAGGCCGCCGATTTGAGCCTCCAGGAAGCCGCCTACGGGCTGCGCGATTACCTTTCGAAGCTGGAGGCGAATCCGCAGCGCCTGGAAGAAGTGGAAGCGCGCCTGGCCGCGCTGGACCGCTTGAAGCGCAAGTACGGCGCTTCGCTGGCGGCCGTAATCGAGTTTCTGGAGGAGGTTCGCCGGCGGATCGCCGCGGTCGAAAATGCAGGGGAGCGGATGGAAGAGCTGCGGCGGGAACAGGCGCGGCTGGCCGCGGAATTTGAAAAGTGGGCCGCCGAGCTGACCGAGCGGCGCGCCGCAGCCGCGCGCAAGCTCGAGAAACGTGTGGCGGCGGAACTGGCGCCGCTGGGCATGGAACGCGCCGTGTTCCGCGTGGAACTCGACCGCGCGCCGTGGAGCGAGCACGGCGCCGACGCGATTGCATTTCTGGTTTCCGCCAACCCGGGCGAGGAGCCGCGGCCACTCGAAAAGGTGGCCTCCGGCGGCGAAATTTCGCGCATCGCCCTGGCGCTGAAGACCTGCCTGGCAGCGGCGCGCCGCGCGAGCGATAGCGGAGCGCAGCGCACATTGGTATTCGATGAAGTGGATGCCGGCGTGGGAGGTAGCGCGGCGGAAGGTATCGGCCGCCGTCTGAAGCGGCTGGCGGCTTCGTCCCAGGTGCTGTGCGTCACGCACCTGCCGCAAATCGCTTCGTTCGCCGATCATCATTACCGGGTGGACAAACAGGAGATTCGCGGCCGCACCGTAGCCACGGTCGAAGAGCTCGACGCGGCCGGCCGCACCCGCGAAATCGGCCGCATGCTCTCCGGCCAGACACTGACCCCCGAGGCCCTCAAGCACGCCGCGCAACTCATCAAGCTGAGCGCGGAGTAAGGGCTCGTTCTGTAACAACTGAACCAACCGGCTGAACCTACCCTCGATGAAAAGGCGGTTGGGTGTAGACTAATCGGGAACCGGGAGCCCGGGAAAAACGTACTCTTTGGTAATGTCGATGAGCCTTTTTGCTGACGTGCGCTATGCCGGCCGGACGCTCGGGAAGTCTCCGGTCTTCTGTTCCATTGCGATCCTTTCCCTGGCGCTGGGTATCGGCGCCAATGCCGGGATATTCACATTGCTCGATCAGGTGATGCTCCACCTGCTGCCGGTGGAACAGCCGCAGCGGCTGGCACAACTGGTGGAGCGCGGCAACTGGTACGGCTCCACCAACGGCATGAACGCGATCTCCTATCCGATGTATGAGGACCTGCGCAAACAGAACGAAGTCTTCAGCGGAATGTTCTGCGTTTATAACACCGACTTCGCCGTCAGCTTCGAGGGACGCAACGAGCGCGTGTCGGGCGAGCTGGTTTCGGGGACGTATTTTCCGGTATTGGGCGTGCGGCCGGCGCTGGGCCGGCTGTTCACGCCGGAAGAAGACCGGACTCCCAGCGGCGCGCCGCTGGCCGTGCTTGCGTATAGCTATTGGCAGAACCGGTTCGGCGGCGATCCGTCGGTGGTCGGCAAGCAGATCCTGGTGCGAGACCATCGGCTGACGATCATCGGCGTGGCGGAGCGGAAGTTCGAAGGAGTGCAGGCGCTGTTTCAGGTGCAGATGTTCGTGCCGGTGGCGATGGCCGGAGAGATGACGGACAAGAACAAGCCGCTCGAAAACCGCCGGGAGCGTTGGGTGCAGGTTTTCGGCCGGATGAAGCCGGACGTCGGACTAAAGGAAGCGAAGGCGTCGCTCGCCCCGCTCTACCATCGCACGCTGGAGATGGAGGTCCAACAAAAGGAATTCGCGCACACCACGTCGTACACGCGGCAACAGTTCTTGAAAGGGACGCTGGATGCGATACCGGGCGGGCGCGGGCAGGACGTGGTGCGGCAGTTCCTGGAGGCGCCGCTGTGGGCGATGACGGCGATGGTCGCGCTGGTGCTGCTGATCGCCTGCGCCAATGTGGCGAACCTGATGATTGCGCGGGCGGCGTCGCGGCAGAAGGAGATTGCGGTGCGGCTGGCGCTGGGCGCGGGACGGGCGCGCATCGTCCGCCAGCTCCTGGTGGAGGGCCTGCTGCTGGCACTGGCCGGCGGAGTGGTGGGCTTTGTCATTTCGCCCTGGGCCATCCGGCTGCTCATCGGCATCATGCCGGATATCGATCCCCCGCTGCGCTTCTCCACGGATCCGAACCTGCGCCTGGTGTTTTTCACGATGGCGGTTTCCGTGCTGACGGCGGTGATCTTCGGGCTCGCGCCAGCGTTGCAGGCGGCCCGGCCGAACATCGCGCCAGTGCTGAAGGACCAGGCAGGCGCAGTGGCGGGAGGCGGACAGGCGCGCTGGCGCAAGATGCTGGTGGTGGCGCAGGTGAGTCTTTCGCTGCTGTTGCTGATCGGCGCCGGACTCTTCGGGCGCAGTCTGTACAATCTGAAGAACCTCAATCCCGGATTCGATGTGAGCAACCTGATCAGTTTTCAGGTGGACCCCACGTTGAACGGCTACAATCCCGAGCGAGCCAAGCTCTTCTACCGGCAATTGCAGGACTCGCTCGCAGCGCTTCCCAGCGCCAGCGCGGCGGCCCTCTGCGTGGTCCCGCCACTTACTTTCGATGAATGGGACAGTACGATGACGGTGGAGGGTTATGTTGCCAAGCAGGGCGAGGACATGAGTCCGCGCGTGAATCATATCTCGCCCGGATATTTCGGCACGCTGAAGATTCCGCTTTACCAGGGACGGGATTTTACGGAGCGGGACGCGCTGGGCGCGCCGAAAGTGGCGATCGTCAACGAGAAATTCGCCCAGCATTATTTCGGCGGGCGCGGCGCCCTGGGGCGGCACATCGGCATGGGCGGCGACCCCGGCACGAAGACCGATATCGAGATCGTCGGCGTGGTGCGCGACACCAAGTACAGCCGCATGAACGAAGAGCTGCAGCGCCAGGTTTACTTCCCGTACCTGCAGCACGACTGGGCCTCGCAGATGACCGGTTACGTGCGCACGCCCCTCGGCCCCGACCAGACGTTCCCGATGATCCGCGCGGCAGTGCGCAAGCTGGATGCGAACCTGCCGGTATCCCAGATGAAGACGGAGGAGAAACAGCGGGACGATTCGCTGAGCGTGGAACGCCTTTCGGCTGCGCTCTCGAGCGCATTCGGCGCGCTGGCCACCGTGCTGGCCGCCATTGGGATCTACGGCGTGATGGCGTTCCTGGTGGCGCGGCGGACACGCGAAATCGGCATCCGCCTGGCCCTCGGCGCATCGGCGGGAGACGTGTTGTGGCTGGTGATGCGGGAGGTGCTAGTGCTGGCCGGGGCGGGCGTGCTGATCGGGCTGCCCGTCGCGCTGCTGGTGACCCGGCTGCTCGAGAGCCAGCTTTATGGGATTGCACCGCACGACCCCGCGATTGCCATCGCCGCCACGCTCGGCCTGGTGGCCGTCGCGGCGCTGTCGGGTTACTTGCCGGCCCGCCGCGCGACGCGGGTAGATCCGGTGACTGCGCTCCGTTACGAGTGATCGATGTGATGTGCTCAGGGTAACTGGCAAAAAGCGGCAGCAGAGGGCGGCGTGTGGCGGCGGACGCGCAACTCCTTAGTAAGGTGCTGAATCATCTGCCGCTTGCCGCCGCTTTTCAAAGCTGGGAATTGGCCATGGAAAACCGCGCACGGTATCTGTCAAGCTGGGTATTTTACTTGACTCCGGTACCTACGCCCTAAACTCCTTCGCAGCCCACTTCAGGATAGTGCAAGCTGATCCACGGTTCGCAAATGGTGAGGGCGTCATGTCTAAAGAACCCGGATTTGGCCTGTTACTTGTATGCCGCAATTCCGGTAACCCGTTCGCCGATCACGAGGGCGTGGATGTGATCGGTGCCCTCGTACGTTTTCACGGTTTCGAGGTTGCAGAGGTGACGCATGATGGGGTACTCGTCGGTGATGCCGTTGGCGCCTAGCAAATCGCGGCTCAAGCGAGCGCACTCTAGCGCCATGGCGGTGTTATTGCGTTTCAGCATCGAGACATGGGCCGGCTCCAGCTTGCCTTGGTCCTTGAGCCGCCCGGCGTGGAGGGCCAGCAATTGCGCCTTGGTGATTTCGGTGATCATCCACGCCAGCTTTTCCTGCACCAGTTGATGGGAAGCGACGGGACGGTTGTCGAACTGCTTGCGCAGGATTGTATACTGGCGGGCGGTTTCGTAGCAATCCATGGCCGCGCCGACGACGCCCCAGCCGATGCCGTAGCGCGCCTGCGTCAGGCAAGCGAGCGCAGCCTTAAGTCCCCTGGCTTCGGGCAGGCGGGCGCTATCGTCGACGCGACAGTCCGCCATCGACAGGGTCGACGTTACCGAGGCCCGCATCGACAACTTGCCATGAATGTCGCTGGTCTGGAAGCCGGGCGTACCACGCTCGACCAAAAAGCCGGCGATGCCATCGGCCGAGCGCGCCCACACCACGGACACGTCGGCCACGCCGCCATTGGTGATCCAGGTCTTCTCGCCGTTGAGCACCCAGCCGGCGCCGTCGCGAACCGCGGTCGAGCGCATGCCGGCCGGGTTCGAGCCGAAGTCCGGCTCGGTCAGCCCGAAACAGCCGATGGCGGTTCCGTTTTGGAGGCGCGGCAGCCAGCGGCGCTTCTGCTGCTCAGAGCCGAAGGTGAGGATGGGGTACATGACAAGCGCGCCCTGCACGGAAACGAAACTGCGGATGCCGGAATCGGCGCGCTCCAGTTCCTGCATGACGAGCCCGTACTCGACGTTGCTCATGCCCGCACAGCCGTAGCCTTCCAGGTTGGCGCCGAGAAAACCGAGCTCGCCCAACTCTGGGATAAGCTCGGAGGGGAAACGCGCGTCGCGGTAGCAGTCACGAATCAGCGGCAGGATGCGCTCGTCGGTGAAGCGCCGCGCGGTCTGCCGCACCATCCGCTCTTCTTCGCCGATCAGCGAATCCACCAGAAAGTAATCCACGCCGCGGAAAGACATAAGAAATTCGCTTCCCTCATTAATTGGAACACGGCGCGTGGCGGACGAAACGTGGCGGCGGGGCATGCTTTTGCTTGCCTCAAAGCATCGAACGAGTGAGCGGCACCGATCCGGTGCCGCCAGGGCTGGTGGCTGCGCTTGAGGATTAGCCAAGGTCAAGCGCTCCGGGGGCGAGGCACTACCGCCTCGCGCGCAAAGGGCGGAACTGGCAGCGCTGTATAATCGGGCCATGGCCAAATCGGCGGAAACGGCGGCCAAGGAAAAGCTGGAAGCGGCGGAACGGGCGGCCGGCTTGGTCGAGAGCGGCATGGTGGTGGGATTGGGAAGCGGCACTACGGCGGCGCTGGCGGTGCGCGCGCTGGGACGCCGGGTGGCGGCGGGGCTGGACATCGCCGGCGTGCCGACCTCGGAAAAGACGGCGGCGCTGGCGCGCGAGCTGGGAATCCGCCTCTCGGACCTGGCGCAACACGAGCGCATCGATCTCACCATCGACGGTGCCGATGAAGTGGAGCGCGGCACGCTCCACTTGGTCAAGGGCCTGGGCGGGGCGCTGCTGCGGGAGAAGATCGTGGCCAGCGCCACGGTGCGGCTGGTGATCGTGGCGGATGAAAGCAAAGTGGTGGACCGGCTGCGGATCGGTAGCGGCCCGATTCCGATCGAGCTGGCGGCCTTCGGCTGGCAATCCACGGCGCGGCGGCTGCGCGCGATGGGCGGGGAATTCCGCCTGCGGCTGGGCACCGGCGGCCAGCCGTTTGTTTCCGATGGCGGCCACTACATCGTGGACGCGGGATTCAGCGGATTCCACTCGGCCGAAGAACTGGCGCAAGCCCTGGATGGAACGGTGGGTGTGATGGAGCACGGGCTCTTCCTGGGAATGGCGCAACAGGCGATTGTCGGCGGGCCTGCGGGCGTGGAGGTATTGGAGCGCCAGCCATGAAGGCGGCGGTTCTGCGCCGGCCGCGCGATGTGGCGGGGGCGCCGCTCGAGCTGGAAGAAGTTGCGGTGCCACGGCCGGGCGCCGGGGAAGTGCTGCTGCGCGTGCGGGCCTGCGGCGTGTGCCGCACCGATCTGCACATCGTGGAAGGGGAGCTGGCGCCGCGGCGGGCATCCATTATTCCCGGCCATCAGATAGTGGGTCAAGCGATGGAACCGGCGCCGGCCGGGCTGGCGGAGGGCGCGCGCGTGGGGGTGGGCTGGCTGGGCGGCACGGATGGCGCGTGCTGGTATTGCGGGCACGGCATGGAGAACCTGTGCGATGCGCCCACTTTCACCGGCTACGACGTGAATGGCGGCTACGCGGAGTACGCCGTGGCGCGTGCGGATTTCGTGTATCCGCTGCCGGAGGGCTTGAGCGATCTGGACGCCGCGCCGCTGCTGTGCGCCGGCATCATCGGCTTCCGCAGCCTGCGCGTGGCGGGGGTAGAATCGGGCGAGCGAGTCGGGCTGTTCGGATTCGGCGCTTCGGCGCACCTGGCGATCGCCGTGCTGCGGGCGTGGAAGTGCGAGGTCTACGTAGCCACGCGCGGGGCGGGGCACCGGGCGCTCGCCGGATCGCTGGGCGCAACCTGGGTGGGCGCGGAGCAGGACCGGCCGCCGGTGGAGCTCGATCGCGCGGTGACGTTCGCGCCATCGGGCGACGTGGTGGTGGCGGCGCTGGCTAGCCTGCGCAAGGGCGGCGTAGTGGCGATCAACGCGATTCATCTCGACCGCATGCCGCAGTTCGATTACGACCGGCTGCTGTGGGGCGAACGGCAGATCCGCAGCGTGGCCAATATGACGCGGGCCGACGCGCGGGATTTCCTGCGTGTGGCGGCGGAGATCGGGCTGCGGCCACGAGTCACCGTGTTCCGGCTCGAACAAGCCAACCAGGCGCTCGAAGCGGTGAAGCGCGACGCGATCGACGGCGCGGCGGTCATCGTGCCATGAAGCGCCGGTCGCGGCGCAGTTCCCATTCGGCGCGGATGGCGGCGAGCAGGCGCGCGACGCCGGACGCCCAGTCGGGAAACAGGTCCACGTACTGCCACTCGCGCTGGATGGAGCGGGGCACGCGGCAGGCATCCAGACGCACCGGCACCAGGAAGATTTCCTCCAGCGGAACGCGGCGCGCGCAATCGAGGGCGTAGCGGATTTCGGCTTGAAAACCGCCGCGCCGTGCCACCGAGCGCGAAGAAAAGCACGGCACGCAGAAATCCGAGGTCTCGATGGCGGCTTCGAGCGCGCGCGCCCAGTTCTGGCCCGGCAGCAGTTTCTTGCTATCCATCCAGGGGCTAAAGCCGGCGCGTTCGAAGGCAAGATAGAGCGCGGCCGCGGCGTCCCGGTCTTCCGTGCCGTAGGCGATGAAAATGGCGGGACGCGTGTGCGGCGCAAAACGGAAGCCCGCAACCGGATCGGGATAGAAGGTGCCCAGTCCATCGATTTCGACCGCCTTGCCTTCGGCCAGTCCGGCGAGAACGGCACGCGAGAATCGTTCGAGCACGGGCGAGTCAATCACGGCGGCGAGTGCCCTCGCGGTCAAACGCCAGATTTCCGTTGGGCTTGATGGTGAATTTCCCGAGGCCGGGCAAACTGGCGTCCCGGCCGCGGCGGAGTCCGGCGACGATTTCCTGCACCAGGCGGTCGAGGCAGTCGGCGGCCTGGCCGACGCTGGTCTTGGATTGCCGCGCCATCCGTTTTGCGATATCCGGCTTCTTCATCTCGTTTTGAATCTAGCAGCTGCCGCTCGAGCGAGCCTTCGGCTGGCTGCGTCTTGCGACGCTAAGTGGTTGAAATGAAAGCTGAAATCGAGAGCCGGTCCGAAGCGCCAATGGGTGTGATTCGGATCTTAAGGTGTTTTTTGCCGTTACATTATGGCGCTGTCGATCGCGCGAAGGAAGACACCGGCGAGAAGGCAGTCAAAACGAAGAAGACCGCATAAGAGAGATTTCTACTGGTTGCAAGAAGAGCCGCGAAGCGGGTTTCTCGTTGCAGCGGCTCTTCTTGTCGTTTAGTGCCGATTCGGACATGAAGGCGTTTTAATTCGCGTTTAAGGCCGGGTTCATGTGCGGGCAGGTATGATGGATTCAGGACGAGATAGCTCGTCCAACCCTCCAAAGGAGAACCGCACAAAATGAAGAGATTGATGACTCTGATGCTTGGCTTGGCGTTCCTGGGCAGCACCGTGGTCGTTTTCGCTGACGACGCAAGCACGACCACCACCACCAAGAAGACCACCAAGGCGAAGACGGCGAAGACGAAGACGAAGAAGACCACAGCCGCCAAGACCACCTCGTAAACGACAGCCGACTGAGTTGGTATTTCCCGAAAGCCGCGAGCAGCAAGAGGCTGCCGCGGCTTTCCTATTGTTGGAGCCTGCCCCACTGCCTCACTCCCCGCGCGTGTAACCTTAAGTAAAGTAGCGACGCCCCTAGATCGTGGAACCTTCCGGGTTTTGATCAAAGCGATGAAGTCTCTTGGAGTCATAGTTTTAGCGATACTGTCCTGGGTTGGCGCGGAAGCCCAGACGCCGGCCGCGCCGGTGCGCGTGCGGGTGACGGGCACGGTGGTGAGTGTGGATGCCGCAGCCGGGCGAATCGCGCTCAAGACGGACAAGGGCGATGTGACGACCTTGACCACCACGGAGAAATCGTTCCTGCGGCGATTGCCTCCGGGGGAGACTGACACGAAAAAGGCGACGCCGGTCGGCCTGGGCGACATTGCGGCGGGTGACCGGGTGGCGGCCATTGGGCAGTTTGCAGCCGATCAAAAGTCATTCGAGGCCCACACGGTGTACGTGATGAGCAAGACCGATGTGGCCGAGGTGCATGCGAAGGAAGAGGAAGACTGGCAGAAGCGGGGGACGACGGGAATCGTCACCGAGGTAAACCCGGCGGCGAAGACTATCGTCATTAAAGCGGGGCGCGGCCAGTACACGGTGGAAGCGGCTGCCGTCACGGAAATGCTCCGCTATGCGCCGGATTCGGCGAAGCTGGCCGACGCCAAGCCGGGAAAGCTGGACGAGATCCGCGTGGGCGACGAACTGCACGTGCTGGGGGACAAGAAGGCGGAGGGGACGGCGATCGCGGCGGAAAAAGTGGTGTCGGGTTCTTTCCGCCAGATCGCGGCGACGATCTCGGTGGTGGATGTGGCAGGCGGCACCCTGAGGGTCAAGGATCTGGCGACGAAGAAGCCGGAGGTGCTGAAGATAACGCCGGATACGGTGATTCGCAAGCTGCCGGAGCAGATGGCAACGATGCTGGCGCGGCGTTACAACGGCACAGTACGAGCGGGCGGCGCTGCGGGGCCGCGCGGCGGAGGCGGCAACTGGGCGCAGGCAGGACAGGGCGCCGGCGCCGGCCGCGGCTACGGCGGACAGGGTGGTTCTGGAGGGCGCGGCGACATCAAGCAGATGCTGGACAAGCTGCCGGCCGCGAAACTGGCGGATCTGAAGCGCGGCGATGCCATCATGGTCTCCACCACCGAAGGGACCGACGGCACTCACCTGACCGGCATCATGATGCTGGCGGGAGTGGAGCCGCTGTTGACCGCCTCGCCCAATTCGACCCGCGACATCATGGGCGGCTGGAACTTGGGCGGTGGCGGCGAAGAAGCCGAGGGCAACTAAGAGCGGGGCGCACCGGGCCGCCGCGCGGCGAAAGCATCGAACAGAGGCAGCATGGGCAAAACGCGACGAATTCTCTTTTTTCTTTTGCTGGCGTTGCCGGGGGCGATCGGCCTCCCGGCGCAGACGGCAACCGGCGGCGTGCGCGGCGTGTTGATGGACGATTCCGGCGCCGTGATCCCGGCCACGAATGTGACGGTGGCGCGGGCGGGCGTGACGAAGACGGCGCAGACGCAGGCCGACGGTACCTTTTCCGTGATGGGCCTGAAGCCCGGCCAGTACACCGTTTCGGCGACGTATCCGGGCTTCGCGCCGTTCTCGAAAACGGTCAACGTAGGCAGCGGCGCGCCGGTGCAGATGTCGATCCGGCTGGCGGTGAGCGCGGAAAAACAGGAAGTGACGGTGCAGGCCGAGGCGGGACCTTCGGTGAGCGTGGAAGCCGACAACAACGCCACTGCGATCGTCATGAAGGGAGAAGACCTGGAGGCGCTGCCGGACGATCCCGACGACTTGTCGGACGCGCTGCAGGCGCTGGCCGGGCCGGGCGCCGGTCCTAACGGCGGGCAAATTTACATCGACGGCTTCAGCGGCGGCCAGCTCCCGCCCAAGGAATCGATACGCGAGATCCGCATCAACCAGAATCCTTTTTCGGCGGAATACGACCGGCTGGGTTTCGGCCGCATCGAAATTCTCACCAAGCCGGGCACCGACACGCTGCACGGAGCGATCATGCTGAACGACTCCAACGGTGTCTTCGATTCGCGCAACCCGCTGGCGGCGAATAAGCCGGATTACTCGAACCGGATTATCGGCGCCAATCTAGGGGGCAGTCTCAATAAAAAGGCTTCGTTCTTCTTGAATTTCAACCGGCGCGACATCACCGATAACTCGATCACCCACGCCACCTATGTGGATCCTACGACCTTCAATACCGCGCCGATCGGAACGTCCATCGTCACACCTTCGACGTTCACCACGATATCGCCGCGCATCGATTACCAGTTGAGCGCCAACAACACGCTGACGGTGAGGTTCGAAGAACGGGTCAGCTCGAGGAACAACGCCGGCCTCGGCGGCGTCAACCTGCCGCCGCCTTACACCAACGACCTGGCCTACAATACCAGCTCCAATGCGCAGAATGTGATGATCACGGAGGATTCGGTTCTGAGCCCGAAGGCGGTCAACGAGACGCGCATTCAGTTCGTTCGCAGCTACAGCGCGTCGCCCGGCAACGAGATTCCGTCGATCAGCGTGGCGGACGCGTTCACCACGGGCGGCAACGGGATGGGGGACTCGCACGACACCAGCAGCCATTACGAGCTAACGAACTTCACGTCGATATCGCACGGCACGCACACTATTAAGGTCGGCGGCCGCGTTCGGCGCGACAGCGACCAGGACAACAGCCCCAGCGGGTTTAATGGTTCGTTCAGCTTCCTGGGCGGTCTGGCGCCGGTGCTGCTGGCCGGCAACACGGTGGAGACGGATGCCGATGGCAACCCGGTTACCGAGAACCTGACGTCGGTAGAACAGTACATCCGCTTCCTGTCGCTGCAGAACGCGGGGTTCACGCCGGCACAGATTCAGGCGCTGGGCGGAGGCCCGTCGCGATTTTCCATTACGAGCGGGCTCGCCTACGTGAGCATGGTCCGCTACGATGGTGCGCCGTTTATCCAGGACGATTGGAAGGTGAAACCGAACAACCTCACGCTGAGCCTGGGGCTGCGCTATGAAGTGCAAACGCTCGAGAGCGACCATCGCGACGTGGCGCCGCGCGTTGGATTCGCCTGGGGGCCCGGATCGACCAAGAACGGGCCGCAGAAGACGGTGATTCGCGGCGGGGCGGGCATTTTTTACGACCGCATCGGACTGGGCGACTTTGAAACCGCGTACCTCAACAACGGCATTAACCAGCTCCATTACACGGTGTACGACCCCCAGTTCTACATCGGCGATATTCCGCCGATTTCAACTCTGGGTGCGGGGCAGAACTCGACCTACGTCGTGGACCCGAAGCTGCGCGCCGATTACAGCATGCAGGGCGCCATCGGCGTGGAGCGGCAATTGCCGCGCAACACCACGGTCGCGCTGAATTACACTTACAACCGCTCCGAGCACCTGGCGCAGACGGTGCCGATCAACTCGCCGGTGCCCGGGACTTACAATCCGCTGGAGCCGCTCAGCGCCTCCAACGGAGTGTTCCCGTACGGTTACAACGCGGGCAACATTTTCGAGTACGAGTCCGGCGGGTATTTACGGCAAAGGATGTTGATGGCGAATTTCAACACGCGTTTCAGCTCGCGGGTGTCGCTGTTCGGGAATTATTCGTTGAACTACGCCCACGATTTGCCCTCGACCCCGACTGATCCATACGACTTCAACTTGGATTATGGGCGCTCCAATCTCGACCGGCGGAACAACTTCATGGTGATGGGATCGGTGATCGGGCCGAAGGGCATCCGCGTGGCGCCGTTTGTCACGCTGCGGTCGGGCCAGCCGTACGATGTGCTGGACGGAACGGACTTGTACGGCACGACGCTGATTAACGCGCGCGCGGCTTTTGCGCCGCCGGGCACCCAGTGCTCGGGTTTCACAGGAACGAACGTGGTTCTATCCGGCGACGTGGTCTGCTCGCCGGCGGGCAACTTCACGACTTCATACAACGCAGCTAATCCAGCCAATCTGGTTCCGCGGAACTATCTGACGATGCCGGGCCTGGTATCGATCAATATGCGGATCTACCGGGTGTTCGGTTTCGGAGCGATTCGCGGCAACCAGGCGCAGAGCAACCGCGGCGGCGGAGGCGGAGGCGGAGGCTTTGGTGGTCCCGGCGGCGGTCCGGGCGGCGGCGGTCCGGGCGGCGGCGGTCCGGGCGGCGGCATGATGGGTATGGGCGGTGGCGGCCGCGGCGGCCGCGGCATGGGCGGCATGTTCGGCGGTACCACGGAGCACCGCTTCAATCTGACGCTGGGCGTGATGTTCACCAACATCCTGAACCACTTCAATCCCGGCGGATACGAGGGCGTCATCACATCGCCGTACTTCCTGGAACCCACCGGCGTGAACACCGGGTTCGGCGGCGGCGGGTTCGCGGGTGGCATGTCCGGATCGACGGCCAACAATCGCCGCATCGATTTCCAGACGCGATTCACGTTCTAGCGCCAGCCGCTTTTTTCACGGCAGCTCGAACCCGGCAGCGTGACGGGGGCAGCCTTTGGAGCGTCAGCGAAGGCCCGCATCAGGCGTCCAACCGAGTTCGGGAGTGCCCAGCCGGTTTTGATTCGTTGCGGCCAGAGGGCTTGTCGAACTGGGCAAGGGTGCGTCTCAGAACCCGCGCAGCAGCTCCAACATCCGCCGGTCGAGTTTGTGGCCGCACCAGTTTTCATAGGGGACATCGCTGCGGTTGCTGTCTAAAATCCCGAAGGAACCGCGAAAGCACCACAACGCCCAGCCCCAGTTCACCGCTTTCCAAAGCGACAGAAAGTCTCGCATCCAGCTTAAGGCGACTGCGTGCGGCGTGCGGTTCCAGCAGCCCCACTCGCCCACAAACACGGTCGCGCCGCGAGCGGTCATTTCCCGGTAGGGTTGGATGCACCAGCGCTCCAGCATGGCGCGGTTCCACTCCACGGTTTGCGAGATTCGCATGGGCCAGGTGGGGATCTGCCGCGGCGTGCCGGCCCAAGGCGCCAGGTAATGCGTGAGGGCGAACGGCGCATAGCCACGCGTCGCATGCACCGCGTTGGGAATGTCGGCCAGCCCATTCACCGGCAGGATCGCTTCGCCGAACAAGCCGTCGATCAGAACCAGGCGGGCAGGGTCGGCTTGCCGGATGGAATCTACGCCGGCGCGAATCACCTTCTCATATTGGGCCGCGCTGCAATGGCTCGGCTCGTTAATCAGATTGAAGCTCAACCGCCGGCTCGGAATCCCGCGGTATCGCTCCGCGAAATGGCCCCAGTAGAAGCGAAAGATGTCGAGCGCATGCTGATCTGTCCACAGGTTCCAAGGTTCGGCAAGCAGCGCCCCACTGACCGAGTAACCCGGAGCGCGGTGAAAATTCAGGCACACGTGGACGCCATACTGCCTGCCCCAATCCACCGCCTGGTCGATTTCGCGCAGCGTGCTCTCCGCCATGCGAAACGGATCCTGCGGGTCGGCCCAGCAACGGTAGGACATCGGCAGGCGCGCGAAGTTGAACCCCCATCGCGCCATCCACTCAAAATCGGTTTCCACAAACGGCTCGTTGTGCCGGCCCCATTCCGGGTCGAGCGCCGCCCATTCTTGCGGCGTCGCCGTGAACTTCTCTTGCAGGTTGAAGCCGCGCCATTTTGCCGGCGTCCCTACTGCACGCCCGCAACCGCCGAGCGCCGTCGCCCCAGCCAGCTCTACAAACGCGCGCCTGCTGAGCGATGCGCCGATACCCACCTTGACCACGTCGCTTATTCTAGCCAATCGTCCTGCCACGGAACACACACCCGCGCGTTTCATTCGCGGACGCCGTCCCATACCGCGACGCGCCGTCCCGCAAACGGACAGTCGCCGGTGCGCGAAGGCGCTGTCTTGAATAGGCTTTCGAAGGGCACGTCGCGTGCAACCATGAGTGAGTGCGGACCCCATCCATGAATGCTCTCGAACCCGTGGGGCCGCCGCGTGCCGATTTTCGGGTGCTAGTGTGTGACGACCAGCCGGACGTGTGCGAAGCGCTGCGCCTGCTCTTGAAGAGTCAGGGCTGGCAGGCTGTAACGGTGGAAACGCCAGCTGCCCTGCTGGACCGGGTACGCGGCGAGGCCTTCGACTTGGTCCTGCTGGACCTCAACTATGCGCGCGATACGACTTCGGGCGCGGAGGGCATGAATCTTTTGGCCAGCCTGGAGGCCCAGGGCAACGCCGCTCCGGTGATGGTCATGACCGCGTGGAGCAGCTTCGATCTGGCGGTGGAAGCCATGCGGCACGGCGCCTGCGATTTCATTCAGAAGCCGTGGGAGAATCAGCGGCTGATCGCGGCCATTCGCAAACAGGCTGATTCGGGCCGGCGGCGCAAGTCGGAACTGGAAATCGCGGCCGCCGTGCAGCAGAAGCTGTTCCCCGGCGATCCGCCCCGGCTGGCCACGCTGGAGTGCGCCGCCCAGTGCCTGGCCGCGCGCGAGGTGGGCGGCGACTATTACGATTTTCTTCCCGCCGGCGACCGCCACGAAGTGTTTCTGCTGGCCGACGTTTCGGGTAAGGGCGTACCGGCTGCCCTGCTGATGGCGAACCTGCAGGCCGCCTTCCGCAGCCAGGCGGAGGAGGCATTGTGCGCACCCGCGACGCTGCTCAAAAGCATCAATCGCCATTTCTTCCATTCCACCGCTGCGGAACGCTTCGTCACGTTGTTCTACGGGCTCTACGACGACAGCGCGCGCCGGTTGCGCTACGTCAACTGCGCTCATAATGCGCCGCTGCTGCTGCGGCGGTCGGGCGCGCTCGAGCGGCTGGACGCCACGGCGCTGATGCTGGGAGCCTTCGCGCAGTGGAGTTGCACCGTGGCCGAGGTGGCGCTCGCGCCTGGCGATGCGCTGTTGATCTATTCCGATGGCGTCACCGAAGCCGCCTCCGTTTCCGGCGATGAATTCGGCGAAGCGCGGCTCGAGCGCGTGGTGCGGAGCCAGCAGGGACGGCCCGCCGCCCAAGTGGTGGACGCCATCCTCGATGCGGTCGCTGCCTTCAGCAGTGGACCGCGCAGCGACGACGTCACCGTGATGGCTCTGCACGCGCTGTGATGCGCCGTCTGGCCGCCCGCGAGCGTTCTTAGCCGAATCGCCCGCCGCGGTTTGACTTGGCTCCGTCGCCCGCGCTATCGTGCAAGTAGCTACAACCTCAGCAGGGCGCGGTAGCCAAGTGGTAAGGCCAAGGTCTGCAAAACCTTTATTCGTCGGTTCGATTCCGACCCGCGCCTCCAGGACTCCTTAGACAATCCATCGAGAATTGTCGTTGGTGGAACAACCGGCTCTGACCCTCGGTCTCAGAACGCGGCCGAGCCCGGCGTGCGCGGACACGGGATCACGTCGCGGATGTTCTTCATGCCAGTCAGGTACATCATCATCCGTTCGAGGCCGAGACCGAAACCCGCGTGCGGCGTGGAACCGAAACGCCGCAGGTCGAGATACCAGGCGTAGTCCTCTTCCTTCAGGCCCTGCCTGGCAATGCGCTGGCGCAGGACGTCCAGTCGCTCCTCGCGCTGGCTGCCGCCGATGATTTCGCCGATGCGCGGCACCAGCACGTCCATCGCCGCCACCGTGCGGCCATCGTCGTTGAGGCGCATGTAGAAAGCCTTGATCTGGGTGGGATAATCGGTCACCACCACCGGCTTGCGAAACACTTCTTCCGTCAGGTGGCGCTCATGCTCGCTTTGCAGGTCGGCGCCCCAACTCACCGGGAACTCCCACGTCTTGCCCTTGGCCGCGGCCGCTTCCAGAATGCGTACCGCTTCCGAGTACGGCAGATGCACAAAGTCGTTGTCCACCACGTTGGCCAGCGTCGCAAGCAAAGTGTTGTCGATGCGCTTGTTGAAGAACTCGAGATCCGCGCGGCAGCGGTCCATCACTTCCCCGAGCACGGTCTTGAGGAACCGCTCCGCCAGGCGCCGGTCGTCGTCGAGATCGGCGAAGGCCATCTCGGGCTCGATCATCCAGAACTCTGCCAGGTGGCGCGGCGTGTTCGAATTCTCCGCGCGGAAGGTGGGTCCGAAAGTGTAGACGTTGGCGAACGCGTGGGCGAACATCTCGGCTTCGAGCTGCCCGCTGACCGTCAGGTACGCCGGCTTGGCGAAAAAGTCGCCGCTGAAATCAGGCCGCCCATCCGGCGTTCTCGGCGTGGTGGCTAGATCGAGCGTGGTCACCTGGAACATTTGGCCGGCGCCTTCGCAATCGAGGGTTGTGATGATCGGCGTCTGCACGTACACGAAACCGTTGTCCTGAAAAAAACGATGAATGGCGTAGCAGAGCGCGTTGCGCACCCGGAACACAGCGCTGAACGTATTGCTGCGCGAGCGCAGATGGGCGATCTCGCGCAGAAACTCCATGGTGTGGCCCTTCTTCTGCAACGGGTAGGTGACCGGATCGGCCGGGCCGTACACTTCAATCACTTCGGCGCGCAGCTCGACCGGCTGGCCGGGACCCGGTGACGCCACCACTTCGCCCTCCACGCGGAGTGACGATCCGGTGGTGACCGTGGCCAGCGCCGCGTCGGGCAACAGCCCGGCGAGGATCACCACTTGCAGGTCGATCGCCGCCGATCCGTCCTGCAGTTGCACGAAGTGCACGCCCTTGCCGTCGCGCCGCGTCTTCACCCAGCCGCGCGCCGCGACCTTTGCTCCCGGCTCCCGCGCCAGTATGTCCTTGATGTATTCGCCGTTGGTGATCAAGGGGCCAACCTTTCAAAGAACAATGTTAGCTTGGATCGCTCGCGGGGCGCTGCTGGCGCGTTCGATCCGCACCGCCTTCCGCCCACTCACTCGTGGCGCGGAACTATGGTTTCGGCCGCTGGCTCCATGCTTCATCCAGCCGCTCGCGTGTGACGAAAGACGCTTGGGTGCCCACGCCCAGAGTGGACAGCGCGGCATAGACATTGGCGCGGGCGATGGCGCCGGTTTCGCTCTCGCCGGCGGCGAGGAACGCGGCGAAACTGCCAATGAAGGCGTCGCCCGCGCCGGTGGTATCGATGGGCTCTACGGCGAACGGCGGAATGTGGTCCACTCGGGCCTCGCTGGCGCAGAGGGCGCCATTGGCGCCGAGCGTGATGATGACGCGGCGCACGCCGCTGCGCAACAGGTGTACGGCGCAGTTGCGGGCTTCGTGCAGGTTGCTCACCGGCATGCCGGTGAGCGCCTCGGCCTCGGTTTCATTGGGGATCACGTAATCGGCGCAGGCCAACTCGGCGAGATCGAGCGGCTGGCCAGGCGCCGGGTTCAGTATGGCGCGGATGCCGTTGGCGCGGGCGAAGCGCAATGTGTAATAGACGGTTTCGATCGGGATCTCCAACTGCAGGACGATGGCATCTGCTTCGCGAAGCACCGGCGCAACAGCTTCGATATCGGCGGGCAGCAAACGGTCATTCGCTCCCTTGACCACCAGGATGCGGTTTTGGCCGGCCGAATCGACGAAGATGGGCGCGACCCCGCTCGACACGCCTTGGGTAATCAGCACCCGCGTCGAATCCACGCCGCGCGAGGTGAAGTTGTCGATGGTGGCCTTGCCGAACAGGTCGTCGCCGACGCGCGCGATCATCGACACGCGCGCCCCGCACAGCCGCGCGGCTACCGCCTGGTTGGCGCCCTTGCCGCCGAAGCCCAAGTGAAAGCCGCGACCGAAGATGGTTTCGCCCGGCCGCGGAAACCGGTCTGTGAAAGTGGTGAGGTCGACATTGACGCTGCCGACCACGGCGATGTGAGGCTGCGTGGGCATATCCGAATATCATATTGTAGACATGGATCGGGACCCGCCATGCAGATTTCGCACGCCGTCGGTAGAGCGTGCTGCCCCGTACCGCGCGGTAGCAGCCGTCATCTATGGCACGGGCGGCGGAGGGCCCAAACCCACCACCGCACGCGCCGAGCAACCTGGCTTGCTCACTTCTCTTCGATTGCCACACTCACGCTGTTGCTGCGCACTTGCGAGCCATCCGGGAGTTGTCCCACGACGCTGAGGGGGACCGCGGTCCCCACGGCTGCGCCATCCGGGACGATGGCCGCAATTTGCCAGACTCCCGGCCTGCCCGGGACCGATTCGACCGACTCGGCCGGGACCTCAGCTTCGCCGATTCGTACCAGCACATTCGAAGCCGCGCCGATACCGGTCGCGAGGATTGCGATTCGGTCGCCCGAGCGGGCCGGCTCCGCTGCGAACAGGTAGTTGCGCACCATCGCCAGTTTCGATTCGCCGGCGAGCGAAACCAAGCCCTGTCCCGATCCGTCGCCGTCCACCGTGAAGATCCCTGGAGCCACGGCATCCTGCATGGTCTCGAACGGCTGGGAAACCGGTCCCGCTGTTCGCACTACGATCTCGAACGATGAGGAGGGGCCGGCCTCGGGGCACAGCATATCGATTCGCGAGGGTGAAGAGTACAGGATCGGCACCGACGTTCCTTCTGCCTGGACGGAAGTGCCGGCCAGTTCGAGCGACCCGCCCGACGGATCGGAGGCAGTCTCCCCTTGCGTCAGCCAGCGGCCTTCGATGCGCGCGATGGCGCCAGGGCTGCACGCGCCCTGGACGGAGCCGCTGGCGGCGTTGACCACGCGGTCCACCACCGGCGAACCCGCGTCCACTTGCACCGTGGAATAAGCGGTTCCCGCCTCGCCCGCGGAGTTGGTGGCGGTGAAGGCGAGACGATACTTGCCCTGCTGGGCCGCGCTCGGCGTCCAATCGAACACGCCCGTCGAGCCGTCGAACGTGGCTCCGGCCGGCAGAACACCCGCAGTGAATCGAGCGGATGGGTCTCCGGCCGACACCTGGAAGCTAAGTTCGCTGCCGAACTTGACGACTTGAGACGCTGGAACGCTTACGGCCAAGTCATGCGACCGCTGCAGCGATACCGTCTGCTCGATCGTGTCGGCATTCAGTTGTGCCGAAATGACGGCTGCCTCGTCATTGACATTCGCAGGCGAATTGATCTGGAATTGCACGCTGGTCTGGCCCGGACGGGTGGCGATCGCGGCCGGTAACTGAAGCGCCGCGCTCGAACTGGACAGGCTGACTTGAGCGGTGGCCCCATCGGCGACCGTGCCGAGTGTCACGGTGCAAAGTCCGGTGGACTGCGCCGGCAAGGCGTCGGGTGTGCAGGCGAGTGTGAGAAGACGAATCTGCGCCGAAACACTGTCCCGCCGGCTCGTCTTCAGGCGCACTTTGGCGGTTGTCGCAGTGCCATTCAGGCTGGCTGTTATGATCGCCGTCTGACTTGCAGTGATCCTTCCGGCGGTCGCCTTGAATGTTGCGGTCAGCACCCCGCTCGATAGGCTTAGGGTCACGGTTGCCGGCACAGTGAGAAGAGAATTGTTGCTGGTGAGCGTGGCTTGGCCTTCTGAACCGCCAGCGCCGATGACCGTGCAAGTGGCCGAGGCGTCCGAAGTCAGCGTGGCCGGTGAGCAGGAGAGTGAAGATACGATTGCGGAGGCCGTCAGACTGATGCTGGCTGTCGCCGAGGTGCTGTTATAAGTCGCCGTCACGGTCGCCGTCTGAGTGCTGGAAATCGTGCCGCTGGTGGCGTTGAACGTGGCCGTGGTAGACCCGGCCGCCACCTTCGCCGTCGCCGGCACCGTCAGTGCCGCCGCATTGCTCGACAAGGCCACGCTGGCGCCTCCACTCGGCGCCGCCTGATTCAGCGCGATGGTGCAGGTGCTGGAGGAATTCTGCCCCAGGCTGGCCGGGCTGCAACTGAGCGAGGAAACCTGCACCGGCATGGTCAGACTGATGCTGGCTGTCGCCGAAGTGCTGTTATAAGTCGCCGTCACGGTCGCCGTCTGCGTGCTGGAAATCGTGCCGCTGGTGGCGCTGAAGGTGGCCGTGGTAGACCCGGCCGCCACCGTCGCCGTCGCCGGCACCGTCAGTGCCGTTGCATTGCTCGACAAGGCCACGCTGGCGCCTCCACTCGGCGCCGCCTGATTCAGCGTGATGGTACAGGTGCTGGAGGAATTCTGCCCCAGGCTGGCCGGGCTGCAACTGAGCGAGGAAACCTGCACCGACATGGTCAGACTGATGCTGGCCGTCGCCGAAGTGCTGTTATAAGTCGCCGTCACGGTCGCCGTCTGCGTGCTGGAAATCGTGCCGCTGGTGGCGCTGAAGGTGGCCGTGGTAGACCCGGCGGCCACCGTCGCCGTCGCCGGCACCGTCAGTGCCGCTGCATTGCTCGACAAGGCCACGCTGGCGCCTCCACTCGGCGCCGCCTGATTCAGCGTGATGGTGCAGGTGCTGGAGGAATTCTGCCCCAGGCTGGCCGGGCTGCAACTGAGCGAGGAAACCTGCACCGATGGCGTCAAACTGATGCTGACGGTCGCGGTAACGCCATTGAGAGTAGCCGTGATCGTTGCGGTCTGATTAGCGGTGCAATTGCCAGCCTTGGCTGTGAAGGTGGCCGAAGTTGAACCGGCCGGCACCGTGACCGAAGCCGCCACAGGCAGCATCGTGTTGTTGCTGGACAGGCTCACGACAGTGCCTCCGCTCGGAGCCGCTTCAGCCAATGTGACGGTGCAGGTGGAACTCGCGCCGGAAGCCAAACTGGTGGGCGAGCACTGTAGCGAAGACAAGCCAGGCTGCCAATTCGTCATCGTAATTACGCCAGAAGTCGCCGATATGGTTTCGGCGGCTCCGTTCGCGAAGGCGGATCCGTTCGTGAAAGCCGCTGCGGGATTGCCGACCACGATGGGCACAGTCGAGCCGCTGGTCGCCGGGGAGAGGGTAACCGTAACCGTGGCGACCACACCGTTACCGATCGTCGAACCGGTCATCCCGCTCGCCACACACGTAACCGAGCCGCTGGCGGAGTTGCAAGTGAGGGTCTGGCCCCCGCTACTGAGCGCTGCCCCGCCGGCGGCCACGACGGAGGTGGCATCGGTGGGAACGAACGAGAGTGTCCATTGCAAGCCGGCAGGTGCCCCGCCGCTCGCGCTTAATGAGAGGTTTAACGACACAGAGCCGCCCTCGACGGCAGCGCCGGACGAGAGGCTCAGAGAAGATGTTTGACTGAAGGCTAAGCTGCCGGGAAGGAAGCAGAACAGAAAGAAGGCGATCCGCTGCTTCGCGGAAATATTCGGCATTTGGATGACTGGGTACCAGTAGTTCAAGATCTGAATATAGTAGAACTCAGTCCTGTTTAGCCAGATTGTGAATGGTTAATACACTGAAACTCACTGACGGCTGCTAGTGCAAAGTAAGCCTCTATTACACAACAGTTACCTCACGCGTCAATTACTGCACTTACTGCCGATTAGCAACTTGTTAATTCCAACATTCGGGTAGAAAACTGACTTGAGTTAGTCTCAGTGTTTCATAACTTGTTTCTTCAAACCTGCCAAAACCGAAGCGAGGGCCGATTGTGTCTTTGCGCTGCGAGGTTAGTCAAGTGATTCCGCGGGGCGGCCAGGTGGAAGCGAGCGTGGCTTAGGAAGGCTGAGCTACTGTTGGGCCGGAGTGGTGCTCCCAAGAAAGTTTTCCACTTGTTACATTCCAGCCGCTCCATAAACCCTCGCCTGAAGACATTGGTCAAAAGCGGGCGCAGAATCACGCTCGATCCGTGTTCGGAGACCCTCGACCCCCGTGAAACCAGCGGGCCGCCAGGGAGTCACGCGACCAACAATTGATGAAAAACTTTCTCGGTCGCGGGTTTTCGACCGTGTAAAACCGCGCAGGAGACGCGCCTGCGGGACAGAACTCCTTGAATCCCAAGTCGATAAGCGCTGGCCCTCCAATTGCAACAAAGGGCCTTCAATACTTAATTTGACGTCTCGGGGTGTCGAACGGTTCGCAACGAGTTGACGCTACGTCAGGCTAAAGCGGCGCCCGCGTGCATCCCGTGGTCAGGGTTCCCACTCCTAACTTTGGTCGGCATGGCGGTTAGAACTATGGATATGGCAGTACGCCAAAGACAGCATTGAAGATAAACGACTCCGTAAGTACTTTAGAGTTGGCAAGCCGACAGGCAGCCGCATACGCCATGGCACCGTTGAGCCGGGTACTCATGGCGCTCTTGTTCTGGAGGTTGACCAGTTGTGCACCGACGTCCTTGAGAAGCCACTGACGAGTCTTCTGACTCCGAGTTTCTTGCTTGCTCTTCTCCTCGCAGTCGTGCCTGGCGTCGCGTTTGGACAGGACACGTTAGCTTTGTCATCGGGCAACGCTGTCCAAGGTGGCAGTGTCGCCTTGAACTTATCGTTAACCTCTCCAGCAGGAGGTGAAGCGAGCATCCAGTGGACACTGACTTACGCAGCCAGCAACATCGCCTCCATCAGCGCGGTCGCCGGGTCCAGTGCAACCGCCGCAAGCAAAACAATTACCTGTTTTTCGGGCGCGGGTTCCTATGCATGCCTTCTGTCCGGTATGAACGACACGTTGATGCAGAACGGCGTTGTCGCAGTAATCAACGTGACGATGACAAGCTCGGCGGTCACCACGCCGATCGGACTCACTAGCCTGGATGGCACCGCCGCTGCTGGAAGCCCCATATCTATCACCGGCACGGGTGGAACAATAACGCTTCCGGCACCAGCCCCGCCAGCGTTGACCGGACTCTCGTGCAGCGCCACATCGCTCACGAGCGGCGGTTCGTCGACCTGCACGGCTACGCTGAATCAGTCCGCGCCCACCGGCGGGACCATCGTCGCTCTCTCCAGCAGTACCGGTGCGCTGACCGTGCCGGCTTCGGTGACCGTGGCATCGGGAGCGACCTCAGCGAGTTTTACGGCAACGGCCGGCACAGTCACCACCAACCAGACTGCGGTGGTGACGGCATCCTACAACGGCGGTTCGAAGACGGCTTCGATCACGCTGACGGCGCCAACCGCGGTCAGCGCGGTGTCCTGCTCGCCAACCAGCCTCAGTTCGGGTGGGACATCGGCGTGTGCCGTGACGCTGTCGCAAGCGGCTGGCTCTGGCGGAATCACTGTCACTCTTTCAAGTAACAATGCGGCGCTGACCGTGCCGGCTTCGGTGACCGTGGCATCGGGAGCGACCTCAGCGAGTTTTACGGCAACGGCCGGCACAGTCACCACCAATCAGACTGCAGTGGTGACGGCATCCTACAACGGCAGTTCGCGGACGGCTTCGATCTCCATTGGCGCGGTCGCCACTCTGCCGCCTGCCGTGGTCTCTTCGACTCCCTCCTCCGGCGCCGGCACGTCCCAGACCTTCACGTTCCTTTTCTCCGATCCGGCTGGCCACGCCACTATTTCCGAAGCGATGTTCGACATCTATTCGACTTCCGGAACCGGCCCGCAGTGCCTCGGCTATTACAACGCCGCCGCCAATGCCGTCTACCTCATGAACGACGCGCAAAACGCGTGGCTCGGCCCCTTGGCCTTGAATTCGACCGGCTCGGTGCAGAACAGCCAGTGCATCCTCAACTCGGCCGGCTCCTCGGTTACCGGTTCCGGCAACAACCTCTCCTGGGTCGTTCCCCTCACTTTCGAAGCCGCCTTTGACGGCTGCAAAGCCATCTCGCTGTATGCCGCTGCCGGCTCGCTCACCAGCAGTTGGGTCCAGGCGGCTACGTGGACTGTTGGCACCGGTCAGCCGCCCACCGTGGTTTCCTCGACTCCCTCCTCGGGCACCGGCACGTCCCAGACCTTCACGTTCCTTTTCTCCGATCCGGCTGGCCACGCCACTATTTCCGAAGCGATGTTCGACATCTATTCGACTTCCGGAACCGGCCCGCAGTGCCTCGGTTATTACAACGCCGCCACCAATGCCGTCTACCTGATGAACGACGCGCAAAACGCGTGGCTCGGCCCCTTGGCCTTGAATTCGACCGGCTCGGTGCAGAACAGCCAGTGCACCCTCAACTCGGCCGGTTCCTCGGTTACCAGTTCCGGCAACAACCTCTCCTGGGTCGTTCCCCTCACTTTCGAGGCCGCGTTTGACGGCTGCAAAGCCATCTCGCTGTATGCCGCTGCCGGCTCGCTCGCCAGCAGTTGGGTTCAGACGGCTACCTGGACTGTTGGCACGGTCGCCGCGGAGGCGCCGGCCGTGGTTTCCTCGACTCCCTCCTCGGGCACCGGCACGTCCCAGACCTTCACGTTCCTTTTCTCCGATCCGGCTGGCTACGCCACCATTTCCGAAGCGATGTTCGACATCTATTCGACTTCCGGAACCGGCCCGCAGTGCCTCGGCTATTACAACCCCGCCGCCAATGCCGTCTACCTGATGAACGACGCGCAAAACGCGTGGCTCGGCCCCTTGGCCTTGAATTCGACGGGCTCGGTGCAGAACAGCCAGTGCACCCTCAACTCGGCCGGTTCCTCGGTTACCGGTTCCGGCAACAACCTCTCTTGGGTCGTTCCCCTCACTTTCGAGGCCGCCTTTGACGGCACCAAAGCCATCTCGCTGTATGCTGCCTCCGGCTCGCTCACCAACAGTTGGGTCCAGGCGGCTACCTGGACTGTTGGCGCCGCTCAGCCGCCCACCGTGGTTTCCTCGACTCCCTCTTCGGGCACCGGCACGTCCCAGACCTTCACGTTCCTTTTCTCCGATCCGGCTGGCTACGCCACCATTTCCGAAGCGATGTTCGACATCTATTCGACTTCCGGAA
>JBEKXZ010000037.1:0-45476 GCA_049511495.1 Bryobacteraceae bacterium
TGCCAAGCTCCCGCAGCCATCCCTGACACCGGCAAAGCCAACACCGCAAGCGCCGGCCGCAGCGCCCGCTGCTCCCCCCGCTCCGCCACCGCCGGCCGCAGCGCCTGCACCGCCGCCGGTCGCTTCCGAGCCGGGAGAATTCACGCGCCTGTTTCAAACCGCGGCGGTTCCCGCAGCTCCGCCGGCTGCACCTTCGCCAGTGCCCCCGGCGATTACCAAGGTCCCGCAGCCATCCCTGACACCGGCAAAGCCAACACCGCAAGCGCCGGCCGCAGCGCCCGCTGCTCCCCCCGCTCCGCCACCGCCGGCCGCAGCGCCTGCACCGCCGCCGGTCGCTTCCGCGCCGGGAGAATTCACGCGCCTGTTTCAAACCGCGGCGGTTCCCGCGGCTCCGCCGGCTGCACCTTCGCCAGTGCCTCCGGCGATTGCCAAGATCCCGCAGCCATCGACCGGGCCTGCGGCGCCGATACCGCAAGGGCCTGCGGCACCGCCAGCGGGGTCGTCACCAGGCGAATTCACGCGATTGTTTCGGGAGCCGGCCGCCCCGATGGCCGAGCCAACGCCACCACCGCCGCCGCCCGCTTCGAGTTCCCCCGGAGATTTCACGCGGATGTTTCAGCAATCCTCCATGCCATCCGCTCCGGCGCCCGGGGACTGGCCGGCGCCGCCGCCGCCGCCAGCGGAGGCCGGTGAATTCACTCGCCTGTTTCAGTCGCCGTCCCCGGCGGCGCCGCCGCCGGAGAGTCGTTCACAAGGGAGCGAATTCACACGGTTCTTCCAAGCCCCACCTCCTGGAACCGAGGGACCTCCCTTGCCCGCGGCGTCCGGGTTCCCGTCCGCGGCCGGAGCGCCGTCAGCTCCGCCGCCACGGCATGCCGCGCCCGCTGGCGCGACGCAGGCGTTTGCGATTCCGTCGGTGCCGCAGCAGGGGCAAATGCCCGACGCACCGCAGGGCCCCAGCGAGTACACCCGCATGATGGCGGCTGCCCCAGTCCCGGGTGCAGGCGGTGCCGCCGCGCCACCAGCGCTTGGATTTCCGCAAATGCCTCAGATGCCGCAGGCCAACCTACCCGCAATGCCGCAGGCGAACGTACCCCAGATGCCAGGCATGGCGCAACCCGCGATTCCGCGGCCGGCGGTGCCGCAGTTCTCCGTCCCGCAACCGCCGGCGCCGGTCAAGGCGCCCTCAACCAACCTCTTGCTGTTCGCAATTCTGGGGCTGCTGATGTTTCTGGTGGGCGGGTTGATTGTGTTCCTGTTAATGAGACACTAGCTCCGCGACCGTATCGCACGGTCGGAGACACAGCAGCCGCCCCTACCCCGCTTGCGGCAGCAGAATGATCAGTTCGAGTTGCGGGTTGGGCAGATCCGCAGGGACGTATGCAGCCAGGTTGCGGGCACGCTGCACGGCTTCCCATGCGGGGCCGGATTGGCTCAGGCTGAAATACTGGTGGTTCAGCTTGACCGGAATTGCGCTGGGCGGGGCCGCGACGTAGGTCAGCGGCACGCCGGGCAGCGCCTGCCGCACCAGGTGGTCGATGTGGCTCGCCGAGCAGACTTTGACCAGTTGCGGCGTCTTTCCCACGATCTCCGCCCGGCTGGTTTCAGCGCTCACCGCCAGGTACATTCGGGTGTTGACCAGGTACTTATCGTTGTCGAGCGAGGTTGCGTAAATTGCCGGCTGCACCAGTTTCAGCGGCAGCGACACGATGTTGGTGGGCACCACGGTTTCGAGCAACGTACGCAGCTTTTCGTCCAGGTCCGTGAAGCAGACGCCGAGGTTGTCGTGATCGTAGGTTGGCAGATCGCGCGGGTGGATGGTCGAGGAAAACGTGGAGAGCGCTCCGGCCAGCGAGAGCATCGCGTTGTACAGCGCCTCGGGATGCCCGCCCCGAGTTTCGAATAAGTGGCGGACAACCGGGAAGGCTGTGTTGACCGTATAGAGCAGCCAGAAATTGGCGATATCGGCGGCAGTGAAATCCGCCAGGCTCTGATTCTTCTGCCGCCGCACTCCGGCGATGGCGCTGGAGCGCGCGGTGAGAATCTCCACCAGGCGGCGCGCAATCGAAACCAGGTGGTCGCTGGCGGCGAAATCCACCAGCGGCGGCACGAAGCTGGGGTCCAGTTGAAAAGTGCCGGTCTCGCTGCGCTGGACGCGAGCCACGCGCAACGTGGAGTAGCCGTCGCGGCTCTCGCCTTCCACCAGCAGCCGCAGATTCTTGCGCGCCACCTGGACCGGTTTTTCCGTCATGCCGGTGTTTTCGTCGCGGAACACCTCGATTTCCGCGTGATACCTGGCGCCGCTGTCGCGCGTGGAAGAGGCCACGTTCAGACCCCGCTCGCGGTATTGCGGAACGGCCAGGTAGAGGTCGGCCGTGGTTTGATCCGGCTCGAAACATTCCGCCAGCTCTTTGGGCGGCGGGGCGCTGTCGGACCCGGGTATATCGAAGATGAGCCCGTCCGGCAGGAGCCCGGACGCGCTGGCGATACCGAACACTCCACCGCCGAGAGCTTCCCGGCTCACCTGCAATGTGGCGAAGCCCCAGGGGCGGAACGAGAGACTTTCCAGGTGGAACTCCAGGAGGTTCTCGAGAAAGCGATCCTGGAGTTGCAGGTGCTGGGGAGTCAGAAACGTGCCCTTCGTCCAGATCACCGGTTGCAATCGCCGCATTCGCATTCACAGTACCAGAACTTGCCGATTATGCCAACTGTTTTGCGAATGCCGCCGGTCCGGGCGCGAGACAGCCTGTCTCAAGTATCTCGTCCAGCGGCGGAATCTGCGGTACAGTGTCGTGAGGGCTCTCGATGCTCACTCCGCTCAGCGCGAATCCAAAGCAGCTTCTCGAGTTTGTTAGGGAAGCCGGCTTCACGCACGAGCAGTTCCAGCAAAACCCGACGCTGCGCGACCTGCCTTCGCGCCGCCTCGGCAACCTGCCGGACCTCCTCGAGCGCACTTCCGACATCACCGCGCTGAATGTCCTGTTGCGCTGGTTTTTCCTGGGCGTACCGCTAGAGAGCAAGTCCTTCGCGGGCGTCGTCCCGGCACCGGTGGTTACCCAACTGCTGGAAACGGGAATGCTGGTTCCGGACGGCGACCGGCTCACTCCCAAGGTCATGCTGACGCCATGCGAGGGCTTTCTGTTCGCGGCCGATCCGGCCGGCACGCTGGAGTCGCCGGAATCCTCCGGGATGGTTCTGTGGCCGAATCCTTCCACGCGCTCGCTGCAAATGTTCACCATCCGGCGGCCTTCGGCGGCGACTCTGGATTTGGGCGCCGGCTGCGGGATACTGGCGATCCTCGCTTCGGGTCACAGCCGCCAGGTGGTGGCGACGGACCTGAACCCGCGCGCCACCGAATTTGCCCGCTTCAACGCCTGGCTCAACGGTATACGGAACGTCGACTGCCTCACCGGCGACACCTTCGGACCTGTCCAGGGCCGGAAATTCGACCTTATCGTCAGCAACCCCCCGTTTTTCGTAACCCCGTCCACTGGGCAGATCTATTGCGAAAACAGCATGGAATTGGACGGTTACTGCCGGGAACTCGTCCGGGCAGCGCCCGGCTACCTCAACGAAAACGGCTTCCTGCAGATCACCTTCGAGTGGGTCCAGGTGAAGGGGCAGTCCTGGCAGGATCGCCTGAAGGAGTGGCTGGAAGATACCGGCTGCGACGCCTGGGTGCTCCGCAGTTACGCGCGCACGGCCGCTGCTTACGCCGCCGAACGGATCAACGGAATCATGCCGTACTCGCCGCTGACCGCCAACCAGAGGTTCGACGAATGGATGGCCTACTATCGCGCCCGTCAAGTCGAAGAGATCCAGGGCGGAATCCTGGCCATGCACCGGAGGTCCGGTAGGAACTGGATCCGCATCGAGGAGGTGTCCAGCCTGGACTGCAGGGAGCCATTCGGCGAATCCGTCCTTGAATTGTTCGCCAACCAGGGCAGCCTGGAAACGGACCGCTCCATGGACCAAATGATGGCCTGGAAGCCACGGCTGCCATCCGATGTGCGGATCGACCAGCAGTTGCGCCTGGAGGCTGGGGAGTGGAAGCCCTCCTCAATGCAACTGAGGCGGCCGGGCGGGCTCCCCAGTTCGCTGACGCTGGATCCGCAAGTGGCCGATTTCCTACGTAGATGCGATGGGAGCCGAACTTTGGGCGATCTGGGGCGGGATCTCGCAGCGGCGGTCAAGGTCGATCCGGAACAGGTGTGCCAGCAGTGCTGTGCGGTGATACGGAAACTGGTGGAGCGCCGCCTGGTGCTGGTGTGAGATTCCGCACGTGGCGTCCCCCCGGGAAGGTCTGGTACCCGGATTTGGCAAAAAACTTGACGTTCGGCCTCGCGTCGCATATAGTGTGTCTCACTGAACGAATTATTCGGGAGGTTCCATGGCAAGAGAAAGTACACAACATAAATTGGATCGGGTACGTTCCCCACGCGTACAGATCACGTATGACGTCGAAGTGGGCGGAGCGATCGAGTTGAAGGAGCTTCCCTTCGTGGTCGGGGTGCTGGGGGATTTCACCGGCCAACCGGAACAGCCCCTGCCCAGATTAAAGGATCGCAAGTTCGTCGAGGTCAATCCGGACAACTTTGACACGGTCCTGGAGGGCATGAAACCGCACCTCAACTTTTCGGTGGAAAACAAGCTGAGTGAAGAACCAGAGGCCGCAAACCTCAAGGTAGACTTGAAGTTTTCCAAGCTGGAAGACTTCGAACCGCAGAATGTGGCGCGCCAGGTCAAGCCGCTCAAGGAACTGCTCGATCTGCGGACCCGGCTTTCCGATCTCCGCGGCAGCTTGCAGGGCAACGACAAGCTGGAGGAAATACTGCTCGAAAGCGTCGGCAACACCGAGAAGTTGGACAAGCTGAAGGACGAAATTGGAAAGGGAAAGGGAGGCGATTCCAATGGCTGAGGCAAAGAGTGCGCCGGCTTCCGTGGCCGCCGGCGAACAGGTTCAGGAGAAGAGCCTGCTCGATCAGATCGTGGAAGAAGGCCGCTTTGGCGTGGAGCCGGCTTCACGCGAGCGCGGCAAGAACCTGGTGAAAGAGTTTGTGGCGCAGGTCCTGGAAGGCTCCATGACCATTGCGCGCGATGCGGAGATGATGATCAATGCCCGCATTGCGCAAATCGACCATTTGGTGTCCATCCAGTTGAACGAGATTATGCATCACCCCTCGTTCCAAAAACTGGAAGCCAGTTGGCGCGGGGTCAAGTACCTGATGGATCAGAGCGAAACCGGCACCATGCTCAAGATCCGCGTCCTCAACTGCAGCAAGAAAGAGTTGCTGAAGGATCTGCAGCGCGCACCGGAATTCGACCAAAGTGCCCTGTTCAAGAAGGTTTACGAGGAAGAGTACGGCGTCTTCGGTGGCGCCCCCTTCGGCGCCCTGGTGGGAGACTACGAATTCGGCAAGCACCCCGAGGACATCGAATTATTGGACCAGGTTTCCCACGTGGCGGCGGCCGCTCATGCGCCCTTCTGCACCGCGGCCAGTTGCGACATGCTCAACCTGCCGTCCTGGACAGCCCTGGACGCTCCTCGCGACCTGGCCAAGATTCTGGATACGACGGAGTATGCCAAGTGGAAGGGGTTTCGGCAGTCGGAAGATTCCCGTTACGTGGCCCTCACCCTGCCTCGCGTTCTCGGCCGGTTGCCATACGGCAAGGACACCAAGCCGGTGGAGGACTTTAATTACGAGGAGCATGTGGACGGAAGCGATCATTCGAAGTACCTGTGGATGAATGCGGCTTTCGCCCTCGCCTCGCGGATGACCAATTCCTTCTCGCAGTATGGCATGTGTGTTGCCATGCGGGGCGTGGAAGGCGGCGGCCTGGTGACTGGCCTGCCGGTCCACAACTTTTACACCGATGAGGGCGACTTGGCAATGAAGTGCCCCACCGAGATGACGATTACCGACCGGCGCGAAAAAGAGCTGGCGGACCTCGGCTTCGTGCCCCTGGTGCACTGCAAGGACACCGACTACGCCGCGTTCTTCAGCGTGCAGTCCTGCCAGAAGCCGAAACTGTTCGACACCGATTCCGCTAATGCCAATGCGCGTTTGTCGACGCAAATTCCCTATATCATGGCCGTCTCGCGTTTCGCGCACTACCTGAAGGCCATGATGCGCGATAAGATCGGAAGCTTCATGTCGCGCACCGACGCCGAGATCTTCCTGAATCGCTGGATTACCCGGTATGTGGTTCCCGATGACACGGCGTCGCCGCAGATGAAAGCAAGGTGTCCTTTGCGGGAAGCTCGCGTGGATGTGACGGAGATTCCGGGGAAGCCGGGCTCCTACCGGGCCGTCGCTTTTCTGCGGCCGCACTTCCAGCTTGAGGAGCTGACGGTTTCGCTGCGTCTTGTGGCGGATCTGCCGGCGCCGGCCAAGTAGGGTCGGGTGCCGCAGTTTGGTATGTAAAGAGTTCAATTTGGAGACGGAGGAAAGGAGAAATCTGTGGCTGTAAACGCGTATTTGTATGTTGACGGTGTTACGGGACCCAGCGGCAGCAAGACCGGGTTCATCGATATCCTGTCGTTCAGTTGGGGTGTGTCCCAGACATCCACCTATGGCGCCGGTGCATCCGGCAAGGAAGCCAAGGCCGGCCGGGCCGACTTCTCAAACCTCACCATCATGAAGGTCCTGGATAAGACCACCCCCTTATTGTGCGATCACTGCGCCAGCGGCGACATCTTGAAGAAAGTCTATATTCTTTACGACAAGCCTGTAGGCGACAAGCAGGCCGACTATTTCCGCATCTACCTCAAGGATGCGCTGGTTACGTCGGTACAGTTATCGGGCAGCAACGAAAACCCCACCGAGTCGGTTAGTTTCGCCTTCCAGGCCGTGGAGATCGCTTACAAGCCGGAGAAGGACGACGGGTCGCTCGACGCCGCGCTCAGCAAGGGCTACGACCTTGAGATGCTGAAGGCCGACTACGCGGCCGATAAGCCAATGGACTAGCGCTTAGGCCCCGACATGAAAGCCAAGGAACTTCTCGATGCCGGGAAGGTCCGGGAAGCGGAGAAATCTCTCAGCGCCTTTCTCCGCGACAACCCTGCGGATACCGCGCTGCGGACGTTTCTTTTCGAGCTCCTCTGCTTCTCCGGGCAGTACGGTCGCGCGGAGAAGCAGTTGGGCATTTTGGCCAAGGGCAGCCCCGAAGCCGAAATGGGCGCGGTGCTCTACTTCTCCGCCCTGCACGGCGAAAAGACCCGCAATTCGATGTTTCAGAAGCAGGAGTTCCCCGCGGCCCCGGCACCCGCGTCCCCGCCGGGAACGCTGAATGGGAAACCGTTTCAGTCCATCAGCGACGCCGACCCTGCCATCGGTCCGCGCCTGGAAATGTATGCAGCGGGAGCCTATCTGTGGATCCCGTTCGAGCACATCGCTTCGGTTCAAATCGCGCCTCCTCGCGTCCTGCGTGACACCCTGTGGACTCCCGCTTTCGTCCTCACCGGCCCGAGTTTTAAAGGCACCGACATCGGGCAGGTGCTGATTCCCGCAATCTACCCGTTCTCATGGAAGTCCGACGACGAATCGGTTTGGCTGGGCCGCTCGACCGAGTGGGTTGCCGACGATGAGGGCCACGAGTTCCCGGTAGGGCAGAAGATGTTCGTCGTGGATGGCGAGGAAGTTCCGCTGCTGGAGGTCCGGTCGCTGGAGTTCACTTCCGATGCCACTGCGTGAAGACATTCTCAATCCGATCGCCGGTGATAATCCCAGCGGTCAAAGCCTCCGCTACGCTCCCGTTTATGACAAGATCAAGGAGGCCCGTCGCGAGGACGACGAGTTGGCCCAGGGCGCCTGGCAGCACGAGCGCAAGGTTGCCGACTGGGTTCAGGTTTCCAGGCTTTGCCAGGATGCCATCGCCACCCAGAGTAAAGACCTGCAACTGGCGGTGTGGCTCTCGGAAGCTCTACTCAAACGCGAGGGCGTCCGCGGCTTTTGCGAAGGCCTGAAATTGTGCCATGGCCTGGTGGATAAGTTCTGGGACACCCTCTATCCTGAACTGGAGGACGGCGACGCCGAACAACGTGCGGCCCCGTTGGACTGGCTTGGCTCCAGGCTGATTGTGGCGGTCAAGAGCGTTCCGCTGTGCCACGACGGCTACAATTTCCTCCAGTACAAGGATTCGCGGGTGGTTGGTTTCGAGGATCAGGCGCAGAGCAAGGAACAGAAAGCCGCCCGCGAGAAGGCCCTGAAAGAGGGCAAACTGGCGCCCGAGATTTTCGATAAATCCTTCGTCGAAACACCCAAGGCCTTTTACGCCGACCAGGAAAAGCAATTCGACGCCGCGGTCGCGGCAGTCGCCGCACTCGACGAAACTTGCCAGCAGAAATTCGGCAACGCGGCGCCGGGGTTCGGCAGGCTCAGCGAAGGGTTGACGGAAGTCCGCCAATTGGTCCACAGCCTGCTGCAGAAGAAACGGGAAACCGAGCCGGACCCGGTGGAAGAGGTTGCCGCGGAATCCCCCGAAGGAGCGGCCGAAGGAGCCGAGGGAGCCGAAAAAGCGGAGGGTGGTGGCGCTTCGATCGGGCTGGGCTCGCATGTTTCGGCCGAGCCAGCCGAGCGCCGCGAAGCCATCGCCGCGGTCGTGACCGCCGCCGCGGTTCTCCGCAAGCGCGATCCCTTCGGCCCCGCCGCTTACCTGATGCTACGAGGGCTCCGCTGGGGCGAGTTGCGCGGCTCCTCCGACCCGCAAGTCCTCGAAGCGCCGCCCAGCGATCTCCGCCAGCAGGTCAAGGCGCTGGCGACGCGCAACCGCTGGGCCGATCTGCTGGACTTGGCCGAACAGATTATGGCCCTTCCGTGCAGCCGTGCCTGGCTCGACCTGCAGCGGTTCGTGGTGGAGGCCTGCACGGCGCTGGGCGATAATTACAACGCGATCGCGGTTGCCATCCGCTCCGAGCTGCGCACACTGCTGCGCGACCTCCCGCAACTGCTCGATGCTACGCTTACCGACGACACCCCGGCGGCCAATTCCGAAACGCAGAAATGGCTGCGCGAACTCCTCGCCGAACCATCCGACGCGCCTCCGCTTCCCGGTGCGCCACACGGTCCCGCCAGCGGCGATTCGCGCGCGCCCGGCTGGCAAAAGCGGTTTGTCGATCCGCAGGCCCTCGCCCAGGAGGCCATGCGGGCGGGCCAGCAGCAGAAAGCCGTCGAGATCCTGCAGCGCGAAGTGGAACGGGCGCCCAACGGCCGCGCCCGCTTCCTGCGCAAGATGCAGTTGGCACAAATCTGTATCGCCGCCGGCAAGGACTCGATCGCCCAGCTCTTGCTGGACGATGTCGCAGCCGCCATCGATACGCATAAGCTGGACGATTGGGAGGATCGCGAGACGATCGCGCGGGCCCTGGTTTTCCTGTTGCAGAACAGCAAGAAGATCCAGGCGGACGCAAAAGCCAAGCAGGCGCTGTTCGAGCGCGTCTGCCGGCTGGATCCCGTTCAGGCGCTCTCCGTATAAACCATGCCCCGACCCGGTCCCGATGCGGCAGTCACCTTGTCGGTGTTCGATCGGCTGATCGACGCCGACCCGCGGAGCTCGAGCGAAGCGCCCTTCACGCGCGCGCAGTCCGTCCGGATACTGCGCGATGCCGTGCGTCGCGACCTCGAATGGCTCCTCAATTCGCGGCAGGTGGCTTTTCCGCCGTCCGAAGGCCTCCGCGAGCTGAATCGCTCGGTATATGTCTACGGCCTGCCCGACTTCACCGCATACAACCTGGGGTCCGCCGCCGCTGAGACCAAGCTGACCCGCCAGTTGCAGTCCGCCTTGAAATTCTTCGAGCCCCGGCTGGCGAAGGTGCGCGTGGTGCCGATCGAGCCGCTGGTCACCAAGACCCGCACGTTCCGCTTCCGCATCGAAGCCCTGCTGATGATGGATCCCGCGCCCGAACATATCTCTTTCGACACGGTCCTGCAACTGACCACCAACCAGTACGAGGTTCAGAATGCGGGATGACGTCCTGCTGTATTACGAACGCGAGCTGACGTACCTGCGGGAGATGGGAGCGCAGTTCGCCGGGAAGTACCCGAAAATCGCGGCGCGGCTCATGCTCGAGGAGTCCAAGGAATCCGAGGACCCCCACGTGGAGCGCCTGCTGGAGGCTTTCGCCTTTCTGGCTGGGCGTGTGCATCTGAAACTCGACGACGATTTCCCCGAGATCACCGAAGCGTTCCTCGGCATCGTCTACCCGCACTTCATCCGGCCCGTTCCTTCCATGTCTATCGTTGAGCTCCACCTCGACCTGGAGCGCGGCAAGCTGACCACCGGTCTGAAAATCGATCGCGGCACGGTGCTCTATTCCCGTCCCGTCGGCGGCGTCCCTTGCAAGTTCCGCACCTGCTATGACACCACCGTGTGGCCGGTGAGCGTAACTGCCGCCGAGTGGACAAGCCCCAGCCAGTTGCGCCCGCCTCTGCGCGCACCCGACGCGGCCCACGCCCTCCGGCTGGCGGTGAATTCCGCACCGGATGTCCCTCTGCCCAAGCTGGCACTCGACCGTCTCCGCTTCCACCTCACCGGCGAGAACAACCTGGTGCACGCGCTATATGAGCTGCTTTGCGCCAAGCTCACCCGGATCGTGGTTCGCGACCCGAGCAACCCCAAAATCCCGCCGGTGACTCTGCCGGCTTCCTCGCTGCGCCCGGTTGGATTCGCCGAAGACGAAGGAATGGCGCCGTACCCGCTCCGCTCGCACATCGGTTATCGAATCCTGCAGGAGTTCTTCGCGCTGCCAGCCAAGTTCCTTTTCGTCGACGTAACGGGCCTGGACGAGGTTTGGGGCGCGGGCTTCCGGAACAGCTTCGAGCTGGTCTTCCTGTTTTCTAGTGCCGGCGACGAGGAGCGCGTGCAGCGGCTGGAGATCGGTGTTTCACCCAAGACATTTCGCCTCGGCTGCGTTCCGATCGTCAATCTGTACCCGCAGACCACCGAGCCCATTCTGCTCGACCAGCGGAAATACGAATACGAGATCAAACCCGACATCCGGCGCCCTGCCGCCACCGAGGTCTTTTCCGTCGACGAGGTCGGTTCCATCGATTCCGATACCCGCGAGGTCGTCACCTACCGCCCGTTCTACTCCTACCGTCAGGAAACCGCGGGCACCAGAAACGAATGCTACTGGATCGCCAACCGCCGGGCTTCCAATCGCCTGAACGACGACGCTTCGGACATGTACATCTCGCTGGTGGACCGCTCCGGACGCACGGCTTTCCCCGACGCCGACACGCTGACGGTGCGCACCACGTGCACCAATCGGAACCTGCCCGCGCGCCTGCCCTTCGGCAATGCGGACGGCGATTTCGAACTGGAAGGCAGCACGCCGATCAAGAGCATCGTGGCCCTGACCAAACCCACTCTTCCGTTACGGCCCCCCACTTCCAAGATGGCGCTGTGGCACCTGGTCTCGCATCTCTCGCTCAATCACCTGTCCCTGGTGGAGGACGGCCGCGACGCTCTGCAACAGATCCTGCGTCTCTACGACTTCACCGATTCCCCGTTCGCTCAGAAAATGATCGAAGGGATCGCCGATTTGAAGAGCCGCCCGTACTTCGCCCCCATCGTCACCGAGAATGGTGTGACTTTCGCGCGCGGAACCCGTGTCGAACTCGAGCTCGATGAGGAGCAGTTCGTGGGCGGCGGCGTCTACCTTTTTGCCAGCGTGATCGAGCACTTCCTGGCTCTCTACGCGACGCTCAACAGCTTCACCCAGCTCAGCGCCAGAACCCGGCAGAGGAAGGAGGTGATCCGCGAATGGCCCCCGCGAGCGGGACAGAAAATCCTGGTCTGATGCCGCCGGCCGCATCCCTGGCCGAAGTGCGGCGCGATATCGAGGAACATCCTGGCCGCTTCGAATTCTTTCAGGCCGTGCGCCTGCTGCTGCGGATTTTCAACCAGCGGGAAGTGCCCGGTGGTTTCACCTCCGGCGCCCGCGAGGCCGTGCGCTTCCGCGCCCACAACACACTCGCTTTTCCTCCGAGCCAGATCGATTCCATCGACTGGGATGGCGATGTGCCCGCCATGACCGTGAATTTCATGGGTCTGACCGGCCCCATGGGTGTTCTGCCACGCGTCTATACGGAGTTGATCCTGTCGCGCGTTCGCTCTCGCGATCGCACGCTGGCCGACTTTTTCGATATTTTCAACCACCGCATGATTTCCCTGTTCTACCAGGCATGGGAAAAGTACCGCTCTTCGGTGGCCTACGAGCGTGACGGACGGGACCGCGTCTCGAAGTATTTCATGTCGCTGATCGGCCTCGGCACCGATGGCCTGCAGGACCGCATGGTGGTCCGCGACGATTCCCTGCTCTATTACACAGGCCTGCTGTCCCTGCAGCCGCGCTCGGCCGTTGCGGTCCGCGGCGTGCTCCAGGACTATTTCGGCATTCCCGTGGAGGTGGAGCAGTTCGTGGGAGCCTGGCAGCCACTCGGGAAAGCCGATCAGTGCGACCTGGGCAGCGGCGCGCCGTTGAGCTCGCAACTCGGGGTGGGCACCGTGGTGGGCGACGAAATCTGGGATCAGCAGTCGCGGATCCGCCTGAAATTGGGCCCGCTGACGCAGGAGCGGTACCTGGACTTTTTGCCGGACGGGGCCGCATACGAACCCCTGCGCGAGTTGGCGCGGTTCGCTTGCGGCGCCCATCTGGAAATCGAGGTTCAGCTAATCCTGCAGCGCGCAGTAGTGCCGCGCTGCAAATTGGGCGAAGATAGTCTGGCGGGACCGCGATTGGGCTGGTTCACCTGGATGAAGTCCGGACCGGACTTCGACCGCGCGCCCGCGGATACCGTGTTGCTGCTGCCATAGGGGAGGATACATGGGACTCAATCTACGATCACTCATCGCGAAACTGAACGATTCGGCGCGCCTGGCGTTGGAGGCATCCGCGGGATTCTGCTTGTCCCGGACTCACTATGACGTCGAAATCGAGCATTACCTGATGAAACTGCTCGATTCCAGCGATGGAGACTTCGCCTTCATTCTGAAACAATTCGGCGTCGACAAGTCGCGCCTGGCGGCGGAGCTGACGCGCAGCCTCGACAAACTCAAATCCGGCAACGCGCGCACGCCTGCGTTGAGCCCGTCGCTGCTGAAGATGTTCACCGAGGCCTGGACCATCGGCTCGATCGACTTTGAGTCCACCCGCATCCGCACCGGATTCACCATCCTGGCGCTGGTCTCCGATGAAGAATTAGCCCGCATTGTGCGCGAAGTCAGCAAAGAGCTGCAGAAGATTCAGGCTGACTCTCTCAAGAAAGACTTCCTGAGCATCGTCGCCAATTCGGTCGAAAGCGAGGAAATGGCGGCCGCCGAAGCCGCCGCGCCGGAAGGCGCGAAGCGTCCCGGAGCCGGCGGTAAGACTCCCAACCTTGATCAGTACACCGTCAACCTCACCGAGAACGCCCGCCAGGGCAAAGTGGACCCCGTCCTGGCGCGCGATTCCGAGATCCGCCAAGTGGTCGATATTCTCACCCGCCGGCGCCAGAACAACCCCATTCTGGTCGGCGAAGCCGGTGTCGGCAAAACCGCCGTGGTGGAGGGTTTCGCTCTCCGGATCGCGCAGGGCGATGTGCCGCCGGTGCTGAAAAACGTCGCCGTGCGGACGCTGGATCTGGCGCTGCTGCAAGCCGGGGCGGGAGTCAAGGGCGAATTCGAAAACCGCCTCAAGGGATTGATCAACGAAGTCAAGAACTCGCCCACGCCCATCATCCTGTTCATCGATGAGGCCCACACCATGATCGGCGCGGGCGGCCAGGCGGGCCAGAACGACGCCGCCAACCTGCTCAAGCCGGCCCTCGCCCGCGGCGAATTGCGCACGGTTGCCGCGACTACCTGGTCCGAGTATAAGAAGTACTTCGAAAAGGATCCCGCCCTGGCGCGCCGTTTCCAGTTGGTCAAGGTCGAGGAACCCACCGAAACCCAATGCGCGCTTATGTTGCGCGGAACGGTCCCCACGCTGGAAAAGCATCACAAGGTCCGCATCTTGGATGAAGGACTGCTCGCCGGCGTCAAGCTCTCGCACCGCTACCTGCCGGATCGCCAGTTGCCGGACAAGGCCGTCAGCGTCCTCGATACGGCCTGCGCCCGCCTGGCGCTGGGTCAGAACTCCACGCCGCCAGCCATTGAGGACTCCATTCGCACACTCGAAGACCTCGCCGTACAGACGCGTATCCTGGAGCGGGAGTCCGCCGCGGGCGCGGATCACGCGGAACGGCTGGCCGCTATTGCCGAGAAAAGGACCAAGACCGAAACGTACCTCAAGGAATTGACTGATCGCTGGGAGAAGGAGCGCGATCTGGTCAACCGCATTCGGGAGATCCGCTCGCAACTGGAAACCGGCAACGCGCCCGCGCCACCGCCCCCCGCCGAAGCCGCGCCGGCCGTCGCTGACGCCGCCGCAGCGGCAACCGCTGCCGCGCCGGCACCGCCCGCGCCCGACCCCGAACAGCTACGCGCCCAGCTTGCCGAATTGAACGATCAACTGGCCGCCATGCAGGGCGAAACACCGTTGCTGCGCGTCTGCGTGGATGCCCAGATCATCGGCGAGGTGGTCTCCGCCTGGACGGGTATTCCCGTCGGCAAGATGCTCAAGGATGAAATTGCCACGGTGCTCTCGCTGGAGCAGCACCTCGGCGCGCGCGTCATCGGCCAGGATCACGCCCTCGCCATGATCAGCCAGCGCGTGCGCACCGCGCGCGCCGGTCTGGACGATCCCGGCAAACCGGTAGGCGTGTTTCTGCTGGTCGGCCCCAGCGGCGTCGGCAAGACCGAGACCGCGCTGGCGCTTTCCGACCTCCTCTTCGGCGGGGAGCGGAACCTGATCAGCATCAATATGTCCGAGTTTCAGGAAGCCCACACCGTTTCTACCCTCAAGGGATCGCCTCCCGGCTATGTGGGCTACGGCGAAGGCGGCGTGCTCACCGAAGCCGTTCGCCGCCGCCCGTATTCGGTGGTGCTGCTGGATGAAGTCGAGAAGGCTCACCCCGACGTGCTGGAGCTCTTTTTCCAGGTTTTCGACAAGGGCCAGATGGAAGACGGCGAAGGCCGCGAGATCGACTTCAAGAACACCATCATCATCCTGACCTCCAACGCCGCCACCGACAGCATCATGAAGCTCACCGCCGACCCGGAAACCATGCCCGAGCAGCAGGGGCTGGTCAAAGCCATCAAGCCGGAACTGGACAAGATCTTCAAGCCCGCTTTCCTGGGACGCCTGGTCGTCATCCCCTACTTCCCCATTCGCGATGAAGCCTTGAAGAAGATCATTGTGCTCAAGCTCGCCAAGATCCAGCGCCGCCTCCAGGAAAGCCACCGAGTCACACTCACCTACGACGCCGCCCTGGTCGACGAAGTGGCCCGCCGCTGCACCGAAGTGGAGAGCGGCGCCCGAAACGTGGATAATATTCTGACCAATACGATGTTGCCCGAGATATCCACCCAGATTCTCGGGAAGATCGCCGAAGGACTCAAACCCGATGCAGTTCACGTTGCTGTCGGCGAAAACGGAGAGTTCACTTATTCGTAAGCGGCGTCAGGCGCCTGGCCGGCCCGACGGGCCGATTGGAGGACGATAAGTTGCCCGCAACGCAAATTGAACGTCCATTCCGCATTAAGACGACGCTGGGCGAAGACGCCCTGCTGTTGAACAGCTTCAACGGTTACGAGCGCGTCTCCACGCCCTACCGCTTTATCGTGCAATTGCTGTCCGACGACCCGAATATCGACATGAAGGGCCTGCTGACTAAGCCTGCGGTCCTGTCCATCAAGTTGGACGATGAAACAGAACGGCATATTCACGGGCTCTTCAACCGCATCGCGCTGATGGAATATGGCAAGGACGGCATGGCCCTGTACCAGGCCGAGTTGGTGCCCTGGCTTTGGTTCCTCACCCTTTTCTCCAACTGCCGCATCTTCCAGAACAAATCGGTGCCCGACATCGTCGAACAGATCTTCAAAGACCGGAGCTTCACCGACTACAAGCTGAACTTGCAGGGCAGCTATCAGCCTCGGGAGTATTGTGTGCAATACCGCGAGACCGACTTCAACTTTGTCTCGCGCCTGCTCGAGGACGAAGGCATTTTCTATTTCTTCGAACAGACCGCGGATAAGCATACGCTTGTGCTCGCGGACGATAAGGCCGCCTTCAAGCCCTGCCCTAACAAAGCCAAAGCTCAATATACTCCGTCCCTCGGCGCCGTCCTCGATGAGGACACCGTCTTTACCGTCGAAGAGGAAAACAAGGTGAATACCGGGACAGCCTCGCTCACGGATTACGACTTTGAAAAGCCCAACACGAGTCTCTATGCCACTCTCTCCGGCAGCGAACCGGCCGAGTACTACGACTACCCTGGCAAGTACTCGAGCAAGAGTGACGGCGACCGCTATGCCAAGATCCGCCTAGAAGAACGGGAAGTGGAACTGGTCACCCTGCGGGGCAAGAGCACCTGCATGGGCTTCGAGTGCGGTTATAAGTTCACCTTGGAGGACTTCTACCGCGACGAGGCCAACCAGGATTACACTCTGATTGCCCTCCACCACAATGGGAAGAACACCAGTTACCGTTCTGGCAAGCCGGAACCGTTTGAGTACTCCAATGAGTTCGAAGCCATTCCCAATTCGGCCTCTTTTCGGCCCCCGCGCCAAGCCCGCAAGCCGGTAATTCCCAGCACACAGACCGCCGTTGTGGTCGGCAAGTCCGGAGAAGAGATCTGGACCGACAAGTACGGCCGCATCGTCGTGCAATTCTATTGGGATCGGGAAGGAAAAGCCGACGAAAAGAGCTCCTGCTGGATTCGGGTCGCCCAAGGCTGGGCCGGGAATCAGTGGGGTTCGATCTACACCCCCCGCATCGGCCAGGAAGTGGTGGTCACTTTCCTCGAGGGCGACCCGGATCGCCCCCTAATCACCGGATCGGTCTACAACGCCGACCAGATGCCGCCCTATCCGCTGCCCGACGAGCAGACCAAGAGCACCGTTAAATCGTATAGTTCCAAGGGCGGTGGCGGATTCAACGAGATTCGGCTGGAAGACAAAAAAGGCAGCGAGCAGATCTTCATTCACGGCCAAAAAGACATCGACATACGCATTGAGAACGACCGCAAGGAATGGATCGGAGAAGACCGGCATCTGATCGTCACGCGCGACAAGATGGAGCAAGTCCAGCGCGACAGTCATACCGATATCACTCGCGACCGGATTGAGAAAATCGGCCGCGACCACCACGTGACCATCAGCGGAAAGGCCGCCGTCAGCATCACCGGTTCGAACTCCCTGGCCGTGACCGGCGATGTGATCGAACAGTTTAGCGGCAACCACAGCAGCCAGGTGACCCAAAACCTCTACTTGAAGGCGATGCAAGTGGTGATCGAAGCGGAGATGGGATTGACCCTGAGTGTTGGCGGCAACTTCATCACCCTGGGCCCGGCGGGAATTGCGATTACGGGCTCGCCGATGGTCATGATCAACAGCGGCGGCTCCGCGCTTTCCGGCTCGGCGGGCTCGCTGGTGTCTCCGCTTTCACCCACCGATCCCGCGCAGGCCGACAAAGCGGACCCCGGCCAAATGCCGCCTCCGGCAGGCGCCGGCTTCACTCAATCCAGCCTGCCCTTGTCGTCGATTTCGCCCGCCGCCGCAGGAGTCAAGAAATCGGCCGCTTGCAACGCACCAACCCATGACCCAACGTCGGATGAAAACAAGGACAAGACCCACTGGGTCGAGATCAACCTCGTGGACGAACAGGGGAAGCCGGTGGCGGGAGAGCCGTACCAAGTCACACTGCCGGATGGATCCACCGTGGCGGACGGAACACTGGACGAGAAAGGCCACGCTCGCGTCGATCACATCGATCCGGGCAACTGTAAGGTCACTTTCCCGAACCTGGACAAGGATGCGTGGAAGCCGAAATAACAGGGATCCACGCGGACCCGGCACTGACAAGCCTGCACTTCGGGGATCAAAAACTGCCGGCTTGTGGCATAGAACCTGGAAACCGGGAGCCAAGACAGAGGTGCGGTTGAGGCCTTTCACCGGCTCACCGCCGGCAGGAGAATCCAAACTTTCTATGATAGAATCGGAGGTCGTGAGCGGATGGTATACCGCCCAGAAGGGCGACTGTATTAGCAGCATTGCTTTTAAGAACGGCTTTTTTTGGCAGACTCTCTGGGATGACCCGAACAACGCCGATCTTCGAAAGTTACGCAAAGACCCAAACGTTTTGGCCGAGGGTGATTCCGTCTTTATCCCGGACTTACGGAAGAAAACGGCGGATTGTCCAACCGACGCCAAGCACCCCTTTGTTCTAAAGGGCGTTCCTGCAAAGCTGAAGCTGCGGTTGATGGTCAATAAGCAGCCGCGGAAGAATGTTCCCTACACGCTGATCATCGACGGCAAATCGTACAAGGGGCAGACTGACTCGGAAGGACGACTGCAGCACCCCATTCCGCCCAACGCCTCGCAGGGTAAACTTGTGATCGTTGCGAACGGAGTCAAGGAAGAGCACGCCCTGGTGCTAGGCGATTTGGACCCGTTGGGAAAGAACACGGGCATCAAGGACCGTTTGGTGAACCTGGGCTACGCGTGCGACACGGATAGTGACACCATGACGGACAAGTTTCGTCAAGCCCTGTTAAGTTTTCAGGCGGATAACCAATTGCCTAAAACAGGCGAACCAGACGCAGCCACTCAACAAAAGCTCCAACAGTTACACGGGTTCTGAACGGGAAATAAATGGCTGACGACGATTCCAACTCGTATTCGGACGGCGACTCCTCATCGACTCCGGCGAATGGCGGCGATTCCAGTTCCGCCTCGGACTCGGGCTCGGACAGCTCGGACTCGACCGGCGCCTCGAAGGATGTCTGCTGGGATGACATCACCTTACTCAATGACCCGAGCGGTAATGACCCGAGTTCGGTGGCCCGAGGCAACGACCAGTCATCTTCGGAAAACACCCTCGACCACGATCCGCCGGTCGGTGCGGTCTTTGTGACGGTAACTGATGTCAATCCCGCGGACGCCAAGACCAATGATGGCGCCGACTGGGCAAGTCAAGGGGTTCAGCCTGATTCGGATGCGGACCAGGCCATCGCTGGAACCGGCGCGGACGCCGCCTCCGGGGCCAGTCAAGGCGCGAGCGCCTCACAACCGGATCCGGATGCCAGCGGCGCATCCGGCGCCGGTGCGGGCGCGGCGGCCGGAGCAATTTTCTGAGGAGCGTAGATGCCCAATTTTGATTTGCCCTATTTTCAGATCGAGCTTCCGGCGAACACAGTGGATGCTTCCTCGTTCTGTTATGCGCTGCCCGCCAGCGGCCGTTTCCACCCCAGCATTGTCATCAAGTTCCGGGACCTGCCGGCCCAGCAGCAACTGAAAGACTTCGCCGCCGTTCAGGTGAAAAAAATGCAGGGGCAACTCAAGGACTTTGAGATGCTGGAGCAACCCCGGGCGGAGGGTCCGGACCAAATCAGCCTCTCTTATCGATGGGGAGCGGACGATAGCCGCTTCCGTCAGTTCTTGATATTCCGCCAGCGCGGCGTTCGGGTTTTCATGGTTACAGGGACGCTGCTGGAGGAAGGCGGACTGCAGCACGCCAACATGCTGCAGGCGGCGATGCGGAGCTTCCGCCCCAAATAAGAGTTCTATGTTCACCCTCACTCCATCCGGGAATTCCCCCGACTTCTCTGAGGACGACGCGGATTCTCCCGCCGCGTTGAAGAAGACGAGTTACGCGAATCTTCGCCTGGTGCCCGCCACCGATGGTGTGAATGCCGTCCTCATCTGCAAGGTGGTCCTGCAACTGGAGTTCTCTGACGGAGTCAGCGAGCAACCAGACACCAAAGGGCAGCCGTTGGTATGGACCGATGCCGAGAAAACCGCATTTTCCCAGGCGTTCGTCGACGCGACTAAGAAGATCTGGGACTTCCAATTCGAGATCAAGGGAGCCAGCGGGTATTTCCATCGCTCAGCCGCCGCGCAGATGGAGATTGTGATCAAGACAGGCGCCACGATCTTCAAGCATTACCACATCAACGTGACCAAGATCGACAAGTTCGCCAGAAGTTTCGTCAAGGGCGACCGGCCGATTGTCGGATCCGACGCGGAATTGGCCTCGGTCGACGTCACAGGTGTCACAAAAGGAGCGAGCATGCCGCAGCGGGGCGGGCCACACGAGTTCGGGCACATGATCAGCTACGACGACGAATACTCCGACGTGATCGGCTCCGGTATACCCACCAGGCCAACCTCAAACGCTAATTTCCTGTCGGACCTCGACAGCATCATGAACCGTGGAGAGACTTTGCGGAAACGTCATTACACGATCTTTGCCGCCTGGTTGACTAAGCAATACCAGAACTTCACGCATACGAGCATCGACAAAAGCGATCCCATTATTTGGAAAGTCGAGGGGGATACCGATCTGTCGAACGCTCAGATTTGAGGCCGTTGCGGACGACGCTGCCGGCCGTGGTAATCTGTGAATGCTGTGTCGCCATTCAAGCCACCTTCCTTTCCTCCCGCCACCGCCGAATACACGAGTTCGCTTCAGGCGTCAAGTCATGGCGTTCCGCCGGTACAGTCATCCTTTCGCATCCACCGGGCGAGCGATGGAAAAACGCGCGTCGATTCCGGAACCACATCGGTAATCTCGAACCCCGCGGCCGGACAGACCATCGTGCTAGACCATGTGAAGAAGACGGCGCTGGTGAAGCCGACGCCTCCCGCCGCGCCCCAGCCGGCGGCCTCGCAGATGCCGCAGGCCGGCACACCCGCGTTCCCGGGCGCGGCGCCTCAACCGCCCGGTGTCCAGGCGCAGGACTTGGGCAAGAGCGTCCTCCAGGGCCACGAAGTCGAGGGCAAGCGCTACGTGATTCACCCGCCGGCACTGCCCAAGATGCCCGGTATGCCAAAAGCTCCGCAGGTGCCCGGTATGCCGAAGCCCCCGCAGATGCCGGGCATGCCAAAGGCTCCGCAAATGCCCGGAGCGCCGCCTCCAACCGCCCAGACGCCAGGGGCGCCGGCACCGCCAAAAGCTCCGGGCCTCCCGGGAGCGCCTTCACCACCGCAAGCTCCCGCGGTGAGTCAAAAGCCGCCAGTGCCGACGACGGTGGAAACCTGGACCAGCACGAAGATGCATCTGCCCATGCTCACCAAGATGCAGGGTCCGTTTGGCCAGGTGACCCAGGTGTGCCACAGTGCAGTTCCCGGCGAGCCGCACCCAGCGGCCTTTCAGATTCCGCCGGGGTACAAGGTGATTAAGCCGGCGGCGCCGAAGCCGCCAGCGCCGCCGAAGCTGTGACGGAATGGTCGGCCCAAGGCCCGTATCCCGCCAGCGTTACGGCACCATCACAGTGAATTCGCCGGGTGTAACGAATTGGATCACCCCGCCCCAGATGCACATCAACTGCGAAGTGTTGTCCAGCGTCGGGAAGTTGCCCAGGAGCACGTTCGGTGCGCCTGGAACCCAGGGCGCGGGCGTTGCTGGAATGCAGGGCATGGGCGTGAGCACGCCGAACGCCGCGGCGGTCGCCGCAGCCACCTCGGGGTTCGCCGGCGACATACACATCCCGAACGGCATGATGTTCACCATGGGAATGTGATCCATGATGTTGGCGTCGGGCACCTGGGATGTCATCACCCGGTTGACCGGCAGCACCACCAGCGAACTGGGCGCCATCCCAAAGCTGCACATCATGCTGGCTCCCATACAGACTTGCATCGGCATCCGAAATACCTCCTCGTCGCGCGCTCTACATTTTATCCAACTATTACGGCCTGGGGAGGTTCTCGCGCCGGAAATTTCCCAACCGACAAGTTTGCAAAGCACCGCAACCGCACGAAACCGGGCATTATCGATCGCGCAAGGACTGCTCGTAAATCTCTCTTTTCGAAAGGCCGCGGCGGCGGGCGACCTGCTTGATGGCGTCCATGCGCGCGGCGCCGGCGCGCACCAGTTCTTCCACCGCAACGCCCACGGGCGTATCGTCGGGGAAAGGCGCCACCGCTTTACCAACCAGCAAAGTGAACTCGCCTTTGATGGAACCGCGCGCCGCGAGCTGAGCGTGCACTTCGGCGACCGTGCCGCGCAAGAACTCTTCGTGCACCTTGGTCAGCTCGCGCGCGGCCACCACCGGCCTCGGCCCGAGCACCTGCGCGATGGCCTCCAGCGTCTCCAGTACACGATGCGGCGCCTCATAAAAAATCAGCGTGGCAGGTTCTTCCTTGAGGGCTTCCAGGGCCCTGGCACGCTGGCCCGTTTTGGCCGGCAGAAAGCCCGCAAAGTAAAAGGTATCGGTGGGAAGGCCGGAACCGGCGAGTGCGGCCAACGCCGCGGATGGGCCGGGGATCGGCTCCACCGGGATGCCGGCTTTGATGGCCGCCCGCACCAGCCGGTAGCCGGGGTCGGAGACCAGCGGCATGCCGGCGTCGGAGACCAGGGCCACCGAAGCCCCGGCGCGCAGGCGCTCGGCCAGCTCCGCGGCGCGCAGGGCCTCGTTGTGTTCGTGGTAGCTGATGGTGGGCCGGGAAATGGCGTAGTGGTCGAGCAGCTTGCGCGTCTGGCGGGTGTCCTCGCAAGCGATCAGATCCACCTCGCCGAGCACGCGCACGGCGCGGTAGGTGATGTCTTCCAGGTTGCCTATGGGTGTCGCTACCAGGTATAGCCTGCCGGGCATGACTTTGAGTATGCCGCAAAAATGCAGCGGGTGCGGAGAATCGAATCCCGGTGGGCTGCGATTCGTGCCACACTACTGAGTATGAAAAAGATCTACGCAGCTCTGATTCTCGCCGCCGTGGCCGCCGTTCCCGGCCTCCCGCTCCAGGGCGCCAGCCCCCTCGCCGGACGGTGGGACATCACGGTCGCCACCCCACACGGCACGCTGATCGACTGGCTGGGCGTGACCGAGAAAAATGGCGCTCTCGAAATCTGGTATCAGCCGCCGGGCGGCAATGTGTACCAGGTGAAGAACTACAAAGTGGACGGAGCGCATTTGAGCTTGGTCCTGCGGGAAGCCGATGGCAGCCAGCCAGCCTTGACGTGGGACGTGGACGCGAGCGGCGACAAGCTTTCAGGCACCCAGAAACGGGGAGACGCGACCGGTCAGGTGATCGGCGTGCGCGCACCGGCGCTGATCCGGCCGGAACCGAAATCCTGGAGCGCGCCTGAGCCGCTGTTCAACGGCAAGGACCTCACGGGTTGGGAACCGCTCGACCCGGCCCACAACCACTGGCTGGCGCAGGGTGGCGAGCTGATCAATGAATCGCATGGCGCCAATCTGAGAACCACGCGCACCTTCGACGACTTCAGGTTGCACATTGAATTCAATTGCCCAGACGATTGTAACAGCGGGGTTTACCTGCGCGGCCGTTACGAGGTGCAGATCGAGTATGAGCCGCTTTCGTCGAATCCGCCGGAGCGCCGGATCGGTTCGATCTATGGGTTCCTGACGCCGACGGTGGAGTTGCCGCGCAGGCCGGGACAGTGGGAGAGCTACGACGTGACGCTGATCGGCCGCATTGTGACCGTGGTACGCGACGGCGTGACCATTCTCGACAAGCAGGAGATCCCCGGCACGACCGGCGGTGCGCTCGATTCCAACGAAGGCCAACCCGGCCCGATCTATCTGCAAGGCGACCACAACGGCCGCCTGCTATTCCGCAACATCACGATGTCGGTGCCGCAGCGGTAAACTCCCGACCGGAGCGGCAACGGACGCCGCAACGGAGGCGACCGCCGGCGCGTCTTCTGGTATAGTTACGTCACAGGTGTGCCTATGCGAACCCTTCGAATTGTTGTGTGCGTCAGCGCACTGGCTGCGCTGGCCGGTTTTGTCGACGCGCAGGACCAGGGCCCGCTCAACGGCCCGGGGCAGACGGTGGCCAAGCCGAAGAAACCGGCGGACGCGAGCGGGCAGCCCTCGGACGCCGATCAGCCGCCCATCCCTTCCGAGTACAAACGCAACCCTGATGCGGGCCCGACGCCGACCTTCAAGAGCGACGTGGATATCGTGACTCTGGACGTGGCGGTGATCGGTCCCAACGGGCAGTTCATTCCGCAGATCCCGGCGGGCAACTTCCGCGTGCTCGAAGATAACGTTCCGCAGCAGATCCGCAAGGTGGATATGGCGCAAGCGCCGCTGACGATTGCGTTGCTGGTGGAGTTCAGCGAGGCTTTTGAGCGGTTGTATAGCGGGGCGTGGTTTCAAACGCAGCAACTGGTTTGGACGTTTGCCAATTCGCTCAAGCCGGAGGATTACTGCGCGGTGATTATCTACTCCATGAAGCCGGAGATCCTCACCGATTTCACGACCGACAGGAGCAAGATTCAGGAGGCGTTGCGGCAACTGATGATTCCGACGTGGCACGAAGCCAATATGTTCGACGCACTGACGGACACGGCGGACCGCATGTCGGCGATCGAAGGGCGAAAAGCGATTCTGCTCCTCACCACCGGCGTCGACACGTTCAGCAAAATCACCTTCGACCAGGCGCGCAAGAAGTTGCAGGAAGCGGGTGTGCCAATCTACGCCATTTCGCTGAATGGGCTGCAGCGCGAAATGCGCGGTTCGTCGCCGATTGGGCTTCTGCGGGCGGACAACGAACTGAATACGTTCGCCAAGGAAACCGGGGGAAGAGCGTTTTTCCCCAAATTTCAGGGCGAATACCCGAGCGTGTTTGGCGATCTCCGCCAGGCGCTGGGCACGCAGTACGTGATCACCTATTCGTCGAGCAACAAGGCGCACGACGGAGCGTTTCGCAAAATCAAGGTGGAACTGGTGGACCCGAACGGCAAACCCCTGCCTATCAAGGATCAAAAGGGAAAGCCGCTCAAGTACGCGATTCTCACCAAGTCCGGATACAAAGCGCCGCGCGAAGTGGAATAGGGCGAGGTGCTGCCCCCGCGTCCGCAAACGGGTGCGCCGCCGGAGCGGGTGACGGCTGCGCCGTGGCGGTGGTCCGGTTCCGGATGCGCTGTCCCTCATCGCGGATGATGAGGTCGCCCAGCCGCTACGGGAACGCCACAAGCTCGGCCCGGCTTGCGCCCGGATTGGCAGTCGGGCGCCTACCCCACTCACTTGGCGGTGAATGCGACCGTGGCTACGGTGTTCTCCCACGCCATCGCCAAGCTGCCTTGGTTGCCATCCTTAGTCAGCGTGATGGCGAACGTGTCGACCGGGGCGGCCGGCTTGCTCAGCTTCATGACAACGCGGCCGAGGTCCTTGGCGGGATCCTCGGTGGTGGCGCCGCCCATCTTGATGCCCCACTGGCCGGTTTGCGTGTTGATGATCAGCGTCCACTGGTTCTCTTCCGGCAGTATATAAATTGAATAATCGCCCTTGGGGACCGCCAGGCTGCCAATGGTCAGGTCCAGGTCGGTGTGCAGCAAGGTGGCCTGATTGGCGCCAGCCCGCCACACCTGGCCATACGGAACCAATCCGCCGAAGATCTGGCGGCCATGCATGGAGGGCGAGTGATAGCTGATGCGAATCTGCTTGCCGCCGAACTCGACCATCGTGGTAGCGGCTGGGCTCGTGTATGGCTGCGCCTGCGCCAGGGTAACGCCCGCGACGAGGCAGCACATCCAGGTATAGTTCATTTCGTCACCTCTTTCGTAACGAGTATACTCCGCCCGTGCCCGCCTGGGCGGAGGCCCGTGGCGAACGGGTACGCGACTTGGAATTGGAGGTTGGATCATTCTATCCGATCGTTCCGCGAGCCGGAGATTGAATCCACGTTGGCGGAGCTGGCGCCGGGGCGGTAAAGACGGTCACTCAGCACGGCGCGGAGAGATTCGCGTGGCACGGTGAGCCGTGTTCAAACAGCGGTCGTGGCAGGGAAATCGCCCTAATCGCAGCCACAATTGTCGCACTAATGAAGCGTATACTGAATGGGTGCGGAATTCCCAGCATGGAAATTCCGCCAATATCCGTCGAATGCGGGTGCCATCGGTATTAGTGTCAGGCTCTTGCGGGTTGATTGGTTCGGAGGTTTCCATCTTCTTCGCCCGCCAAGGTTTCCGCGTCGCCGGAATTGACAGCAACCATCGCGCGGTTTTTTTCGGGCCGGAAGGCGACACAAACTGGGTGCTGGAGCGGCTGCGCCGCGAAATCCCCGGGTATCGGCACGAAGCGCTCGATATTCGCGATCGCGACGCCCTGTTTGCGCTGATGGATGCGTTGCGGCCCCAACTGATCGTGCACACGGCCGCCCAGCCTTCACACGACCGCGCCGCGGCCATCCCACTGCTCGATTTCGAAGTGAACGCGCTGGGCACCCTGCACATGCTGGAGGCGGCCAGGAGATCCTGCCCGGAAACGCCGTTCATCCACATGTCCACCAACAAGGTCTATGGCGACCGGCCTAACACGATTCGGCTGCAGGAACTCGAAACTCGCTGGGATTATGCCGACCCGGCCTACGCGAACGGCATCCCGGAAGATTTCTCCATCGATCAGAGCAAGCACTCCCTCTTTGGCGCCTCCAAGGTCGCCGGCGACGTGATGGTGCAGGAATACGGCCGCTACTTCAACCTGCCGACCTGCTGCCTGCGCGGAGGTTGTCTCACCGGCCCCAACCATTCCGGCGTGGAGCTGCACGGCTTCTTGAGTTACTTGATCAAATGCAATGTGCAGGGCCGCGAGTATAAGGTGTTCGGTTACAAAGGCAAGCAGGTGCGCGACAACATCCATTCGGAAGATGTGGCGCGCTTCATGTTCGAGTTCTGGAAGGCGCCGCGGGTGGCGGAAGTGTACAACCTGGGCGGCGGCAAGGCCAACGCCTGTTCGATTCTGGAAGCTTTTGCGAAAGCGGAAAGCGCGACCGGACGCCCGATGAACTGGCGCTACATTGAAGAAAATCGCATCGGCGATCATATCTGCTACTACAGCGATCTGCGGAAGATGAAATCGCACTATCCGGCCTGGGGCATTACCAAAAGCCTGGCCGATATTTTCCGGGAGATCGCGCAAAGCTGGATGGAACGCCAATAGAGGGAAAGGTGAGCGGATGAGGGTTCTCATCACCGGCGCCTGCGGATTTGTGGGCACTTCGGTGGCGGAGTCGTTGGTTGAGCGGCGGCAGGGCCTGGCGATCATGGGCCTGGATAACCTGATGCGGCCGGGCTCGGAAACAAACCGCGCACGCCTCCGGAAACTGGGTATTGAATTCATCCACGCCGACATTCGCGTGGCCAGCGATCTGGAGAACCTGCCCGCCGCAGATTGGGTAATCGACGCCGCGGCTTCGCCGAGCGTCCTGGCGGGCATGCAAGGCGTGTTAAGCGGCCGCCAATTGTTCGAGCACAATCTGGCGAGCCTGGTCAACCTGCTCGAATACTCGAGGCGACACAAAGCGGGCTTCATCCTGCTCAGCAGCAGCCGCGTGTATTCGATCCCCGCGCTTTGTGCACTGCCTCTCAAGATCGACGAGTGCGCGTTTCGGCTGGATTGCTCCGGGCAGCTCCCCGCGGGCGTTTCCCTGCGGGGCATTGGCGCAGCATTCTCCACCGCGCCGCCGATTTCGTTGTACGGCAGCACCAAGCTGGCTGCGGAAGCAATCGCTCTCGAATACGGCGAGGCCTTCGGGTTTCCGGTGTGGGTGAACCGGTGCGGCGTTCTGGCCGGCGCGGGGCAATTCGGCACGCCGGGCCAGGGAATCTTCGCCTATTGGGTGAACGCGCACCTGCGCAAGCGCCCGCTGCGCTACATTGGCTTTGAGGGCGCCGGCCGCCAGGTGAGAGACGCGTTCCACCCGCGAGACCTCGCCGCCCTGGTGGACGCGCAGATCGGTGCGTCGCGGGCCGGCGGGAGGCGCATCTATGTGGCTGGTGGCGGCGCGGAAAACGCCATGTCGCTGGCGCAAGTGACCGCCTGGTGCGATGCGCGCTTTGGGCCGCACGTTCCCCTGGCCGATCTCCGCCCCAGACCTTACGATATTCCGTGGATGATCATGGACAGCTCGGATGCGGAGCGGGACTTCGGCTGGCGGCCGAAGACATCGGTCGAGGCTCTGCTCGATGAGATCGCAGACCACGCCGAGAGGCATCCGGATTGGCTGGAGACCAGCGGCGCATGAGGCATATGAACTTGCCGGCGGGCCTCGCGTCGCCCGAGCCCCTCAATCTGCTCTCGGTGGTGATCCCGATGTGCAACGAAGAAGGCGCCGCGCCCTCCACTGTGGAACATCTGTACGTGGAACTGCGCTTGCACCATATCGAACACGAAATCGTGGCCGTGGATGACGGCAGCACCGACTCCACGTGGACCGTGCTGCGCGACCTGGCTTCCCGAGTGCCCACGCTGCGGCCGGTGCAGAATACCGGCGAACACGGTTTCGGCCGGGCGATCATCCGGGGCATCGATCATAGCCGGGGAGACGGTGTGGTGATCATGATGGCGGATGAATCCGACGACTGCCGCGATGTAGTTCGCTACTGGGAACTGCTCGAACAGGGGTGGGACGCGGTCTTCGGATCGCGCTTCGTTCGGGGAGGCGGAGTCGTCGATTATCCCGCGCACAAGCTGGCCGTCAACCGGCTGGCCAATCTGTTTCTCCGATTGCTGTTCCGCGTACCTTTGAACGATTTCACCAACGCCTTCAAAGCATACCGGCGCCGCGCGCTGGACGGCTGCCGCCCTTTTCTTTCGCCTCACTTCAATCTCACCGTGGAGCTTCCGCTGAAGATCATCGTGAGAGGATACTCCTGGACGGTGGTGCCCATCACCTGGCGAAACCGCCGGTCTGGCATATCCAAGCTGAAGATCAAGGAGATGGGAAGCCGCTATCTTTTTGTCGCTCTCTATTGCTGGCTGGAGAAATATTTCAGCCGCGGCGACTACACCAAGAAAGGCCATGAGGCTGCAACAGTTGTGCCGGCGCCGGACGGCGCAAGCCTGGACGCTCCCAAGCCTCCGCGCTAGCAGTTGCGGTGCATCAAGGGTGAATTCCCGTCTGGCGGCAGACTGGAACGTCTGACCCTGCGCCAAATAAAGCCACGCCACAAGGTGACCCCACCCGCGCCTGCGAGGCTGGGTTTCCAAAGACTGGTCTGGGTGTATACTGGGCAGGACCCGCCACTCCAAAATGACACGTCCGAATAGCCGTAAGAAGACACCCGGCGTATCAAGCCCGGGCAAGAAGAATGCGCTTGAAGACCAGTTGGCAGAGCGTAAGCAAGGCATCTTGCCTCCGGGGCCCACAGCGGCGGCGGGCGCAGAACGCACACCCACGCAGCGTACGAGAGAGGTCCTCGCATTCGCCATGGGTGCCTGCGCCGTGTACTATCCCTTCGTAGTTGCCTCCGCTTACGGCGATTTTCAAGGTGACTCCTGGGAGTATCTGAGTATTGCCGCAAGTATGAAGAGGGGGTTATTCACCCTCGCGTCCTACAATTACCTCCGCGGCTTACTTTATCCGTGGTTTCTATCCGTGACCTGGGGCCACCAAGGTTTCCTGACCTACTTCATTCAGGTAACCTTGTTTCTCGCATCTTTCTTTTTCGCTCTGAGAGTCCTAGCGTTCCACAGTATTTACTGCCTTCTTCCTATTGGCGCAGCCATGATACCCGCCGTCGTATTTCTTCAAAGACAGATATATCCCGACGGAATCCTGATGTCTTTGACATTACTGTTTCTAGTTTGCCTCGCCAAAAGGCGCTGGACGGCCTGTATCGCTCTCGGATTAGCACTTGGCCTCACTAAGCTGATTTTCATCTGCGTACTCCCAGTTGGGGTTGTCGTCTTCCTATTTACTAAGAGGCTAATTACTTTCAGAGCCCTAGCGTGGAGCATCGCTGCGGGACTAACCTCACTGCCGATTTGCATGGTGTTGTCGAGCTACGTCTTTGTCGACCTGGGATACATGGTGACATTCGCTAGGCCATATTCCCATGGGTATCGGCTAGAGGAGATTTTTCCCGGCAAGGAGCTGCAAGTAAACTGCGGAGGAGTCCAGCATACGATTCCGAGGAAAGACCTATACTTTGACCCGATCACCGTCCCGTTCGCAGTTGCAGATTATGGTCCGTTAACACGAGGACAGGCCGGGAGCATGGATTGCACCGGTGCCGATCTGCGAGCGCTGAAGCGCACTTTGGTCATGGCGGAACTAGCGCGCCATCCGCTGCTCCACACCAAGCTCGCGGCCGAGCACTTCGGCAGGTCGCTGGTCGGAGCATACTATTTCGGCCATATATCTTATATCTTACGGTATAGACAAGACTTATGGCTTGCGCACTATAATGGATTAAGCTATTTTTCACCCTATGAGCTTACGCTTTTAGAAGAGTATAGGAAGAATGGCTTTCAGATAATGGAAAAGGAACGGCCGCTTAGCTTTATTCTAAATGAGTTTAGCGTTACCACGGGCGAGCCGTTGGTGCGTGCTGCCGCACTGGGGCTGCTGGGATTGTGCGTGATATTAGGATATAGAAAGGGGAAGCTCGGGGAGTTGGCCCACGACCCGGTTAACGTCGGCATAGCATTACTCCTCATTGTGTACTCTTATCTGGTGGGTTTGTCGGCTCCATTCCTGTATGACCGCTACACATTCGTGAATTTGGTTGTTCTGTGCATTTTTGCTTCGCGGATTGCCGCAATGACGCTGCCCGCGAAAGCGGTCTCGGCAGAGCCGATCGTTCTTTTCGGAGCGGCTGATGCACGCCACTGAGGATCGTGAAACCGCTGAGACCACCGGCACGGGTTTTATGCGTTCTGGCGGTAGCCTTTCGCGTCTAGCGACTCCGGCTTTGGGAGCCGGGGCCTATCTGTTGCTAGCGGCCGTCGTAGATGTCGGTGTCATTCGTGTGCCAGACGGAAATCGCTATCTTCAGACAGCCCTGCTGACACTTCTTGGTCTCGCCTTTGTCGCCGCCGCTGAGGGTTTCCTGGCGGTGATCCGGGCAATCCCCCCACGGGAGATGCTGGGATGGCCGTTTCGGGCGGCGGCTGCCGGGTCGGTGGCCTACTCGCTTGTCTATGGCCACCGCGTCTTTGTCAATTACTGGTTCTACGACGATTGGGACTATCTGTTTCCACATTCGCTTGACAAAGCGTGGATCACCGGGCCGCTCAACGATCATTTTGTGCCGTTGCTCAAAATCGTGCTGTGGGGCATGAGGAGTGCTTTCGGCTTCGACTACATCGGAGCGGCATGTCTACAGCAAGCCGCCTTCCTGGTAATCGTTGTCGTCCTGGCCCATCTGCTGTGGACCGTCGCCCACCGCCCGTGGATTCTGATCGTTCTGGTTGGTCTGTTCGCCATGTGGCCCAGCTATGGCGCTGCGCGGACTTGGTTTGGCGGCGGATTCTGGCTCACCGCTTCGACCGCGTTACTGTTCGTGTACGTCTTGCAAGCGCGCCGCATCGTCTTCGCCGAAACCATGCGGTTAACGGACGTTGCAGTCTCGGTCGTCCTGGCGGTGGCGACAGTGTTCATCTCATCCCAGACATTGGCGCCGTGCGTCTACCTCGCTGCCTTCTGCGCGCCAGCTTTGCTGTTCTCGCAGCGCCGAAATGTCATTGTGCGCCGGCTGGGAATGCTCTGTGCCATCTCGCTGGCGCCGACAATACTTGCTCTCTGGGGCCGGAGCGTATACGTCGGCCGGGTGCCCATTCACTTTTCGGGGCTGTTTGATGGAAGCCTGTTTGCGAACCTCGCCATTTTCATCCTGCACAAGGTGCTGTTCGTCAATTCAGTCAATTCACTCACCGGGTCGCTGCCGAGACTGGCGGTGTATTCGGTGTGCCTGCTCACTCTGGCGGGAGCCGTAACGAAGTTGGCCGCGTCCAAAGCCATTGATACAAACCGCCGGGTCGACCTGGCCGGTTTAATCCTAGGCGGCTGCACCGTGTTCGTTGTGCCGCTCGTCCAGATCGGAGTGGCGCGCCGTTGGAGCTTTTATGGCGCCCTTGGCCCTTACTATGTGACGCTGCCGTTTCTTGGACTTTGGCTGGCTGGGGCGGGTATTGTGCTAACCCTCTTGGCTCGTCCTCAGCAAACTGCCCAGCGCGACAACGCAGTGCTGTCCGCCTGGAGTGTGGCACTTGCCATCATGGCAGTTATTTCCGCGGCCGGCCTTGCGGCGGCGATTCAGCCACATAGGCCGACACTGGCGCAGCGTCTTCAGATCATCCACGTCCAACGGCAGTTCATCGCGAGCCTCGGTGCGGCCGCATGCGACCTAGCCGCCCTGCACCACAATGGCCCTGCCGTGCGCTGGGTTCCCCGCTACGACATCTCGAATTGCAGTGTGTGTCAGGACATCATCGGCCCGCCACAGTATGTGCACGATCTCGGGTTCGATTCGCTCGTCCGCTTTGCCGCCCGACGCAGTTGCCCCGCAGCCGATTTGACGGGGGTTCTGGTCACCGCCTCGGAGGCGCCATCCGCTGCGGTGACGGATGGGACCGAGAGCGAAGCTGCCAGTACTTTCGTCCGCCAGTATCTGGCCCCGACCAACCGCGCGATCGCCGTACCGTAGACTTGCGGCGTGAGTGTCGGCTACGGTGAAAAAAGTGTGGAGGGCGGTGAGGAACACGGTGATGTTTTCTCGCAGGTGATCCAGATCGCGGTACTCGCTCGCATAGATTTCTTCCCGCTCGAGAGTCTTGATGAAGCTCTCGCAACTGGCGTTGTCGTACGGGATTCGCCGGCCGGCTCATGCTTGGAATCATGCCGTGTTTGCGTAGGACGGCAACGTAGGCGCCGGAGGCGCTGAGCGTCCAGGCAACACACTGATTTGTCGTCTCAGTCGAAGCGTGAACCCGTCATTCACCTTCTTCATAAGGTGATTTGCGACACATGTCGCGGGTCCTACTGGGTAACGACGACCCAGCGCGCAACGTCTGCTTATGTAGAAGGCCGTTAAACAGGAGGGACGGCGCCACAAGGGCCCGCGCCTATGTTAAGGGCGTCACACTGCACTGCGGAATTACCACCGCCCCAAAACTTAGACGTGGCGGGTCAATGTCCGATGGGTTATGGATTGCCAAATGGCAAGCCAGATATGTTGCTGCGCATGGCTGTGCCGCTTCTCGGCTCCAGCCACGAGCCCAAGAGAATCTAGTCAGGAAAGGAACTAGGAATATCATGAGGTTAACATCACTAACACCTTCGCGAGTGATCATTACAACAATGTGTACGCTCGCGGTCTCAGCCGTATTGAGCGGCCCCACGGCACGGGCGGACGAATCGGACAAGCGAACCGTTGTCACGGTGAACCAACCCATGCAAGTCAGAAACCGGCTGCTCGTACCTGGCACGTATGTTTTTCAGGTTCATGACGCGCATTCGGACGTATACACGGACCGGTTTACGGTCGAGATTTTCAACGCCAACCAGACTCGTATCATCGACACGATCTTAGCCAATCCGGCCTATCGCGTGCAGCCGACGGACAAGTCGGCATTCACTTTCTGGGAGACGCCGCCCGGAACCGTCAGAGCGTTGCGCGATTGGTATTACCCTGGCGACATGGTCGGACGAGAGTTCCCTTATCCCAAGCATCCCGTGGTGCTGAGCGCTTCCCTGAATACGCCTGCCCCGGCTCTGACGAAGATACCGGAGGCGGCCGCCGCGCCTGCGCCTGTTGCGCGACACGAAGCTCCTGCACCGCAGACTCAACACACCGAGATGGCTGAAGCTGCCCCGGCTCCAGCTCCCGCGCCGGAACCTCAGCCCGCTGCTGAACCCGCGCCCGCCACGGCGCCAGCGGCTCTGCCCAAGACGGCGAGCCCGTATCCGGCGGTAGGGCTCGGCGGCGTGCTGCTGGTTGGCCTCTATGGCTTGATGCGGTGGCGACGTGCGATGTATCTTAGATGATGATCGCGGCAAAAGCTCCATGAAACGGCGCCTGATAGCTCGAAAACTCGTAATTATCAGCGCCGTTTCAGTTTTTGCGAGTCTGGCGGCCGCGCTTCCGCAGGAGGTACCACCGGGTTACACCATCCACAGCGATGTCCGGTTGGTGTTGCTCGACGTGGCTGTGACGGAGCATGACGGAGGCCTGGTCGCCGGGCTCAAGAAGGAGGATTTCGAGGTCACCGAGAACGGGCTTCGCCAGCCGATCACGGTATTCGCCAACAACGATATTCCGGTCACGGCGGGGATCCTGGTGGATGAGAGCTTAAGCATGGCGCCGAAACGCGCCGAGGTACTGGCCGCGGCTGAGACTCTGATTGCAAAGAGCAACCCGAGTGACGAGATCTTCGTGCTGAACTTCAATGAGCGGGTGACGCGCGGGCTGCCGGATGGCGTGCTCTTCTCCGACGACATCGGCCAGTTACGCTCCGCACTCCGGCGCGGGATGCCGGAGGGCAGGACGGCGCTCAACGATGCCATCATTGTCGGCCTTCAGCAATTAAACCTGGGAAGGCGCGACAAGAAAACGCTCATCCTCATCAGCGATGGCGGCGACAACGCCAGCCATGCCAAGCGGGGAGAGATGCTGGAGCGCGTCGAGAGAAGCCTCGCCACCATCTACACGATTGGACTGTCCAGCCCCGGTGAGCCGGACCGCGATCCCGGTCTGTTGAAAGAACTCGCCAGAACCAGCGGTGGAGAGGCCTACTTTCCTACGGACCTGTCGAATCTGGCTATCATATGCCGCAGCATCGCAAAACAGATCCGCTCCCGCTACACCATTGGCTACGCGCCACAAGCCGGGCGTTTCGGCGCGCTGAGACACATTCGGGTCTACGTGTCGGCTTCGGGGCACTCCCGGTTGATCGCCCGGACGCGCACCAGCTACCGCTATGAGCCACTCGAGAGTCAGAACAGTAATTAAGACCAGGCGTTGGGGGGAAAAGCTGCTCTTAGTCGCCGGCCTAAGTGCCATTGGTATCTGGGCCGCATCCTATGTGAGCACCGCCGTCTTTCAAAGCTGGCAGAATTTCTCTTTCGAATGCCGGCTGCGGGGGAACACGCCAACCCTCGTGCACTATGTGGCCGATCAAGGGAAGCGGCTTGTGGCAGCAGAAGAAGCCTGGTGCGGAATGGGCGCCGAGCTGCACACTCCCACCGCGCCGCCCGTCACGTCGCGCGCACAGCCATTGCGACCGATCCCGAATGACGGGCTGGTCGGGCGCCTCGTGATCCCTCGGCTGCAGCTCGGTGAAATCGTCCGTGAAGGTGACGGAGCGGACACGCTCCGTCTGGCCCTCGGCCACATTCCCGGGACCGCGCTTCCCGGTCAGGGCGGGAATGTTGGCGTGGCCGGCCACCGTGACACGCTGTTTCGAAGCCTCCGGTCGATTGGGAAAGACGACCGGATCCAGTTTCAGACACTTACCGGAAACTACGACTATCGGGTAGAGAGCATCGAAATCGTTAGGCCGGACGATATCGGCGTCCTGGCCCCAGGCCGCTATCCCGAACTGACCCTGGTTACATGTTATCCGTTCTATTACGTCGGCGCCGCACCCGAACGCTTCGTCGTGAAGGCACGTCAGGTTACGCCCTAGCTTAGAGGGGTGCAAGACCTTGTCCGTGAGAATATCCTCTGCTGTCAAACTGACAGGGCATCTGGGTGACTGGCCCTCCCTGCCCTGGGGTTGCGGTTGCCATGCGAACATCAATTTCCAGATCAACTACTGGCCCGCCGAGACCGCCGGCCTCAGCGAGTGCCATACACCGATGTTCCGGTTCATCCAAACCGTCGTGGAGCCCGGCCGGAAGGCGGCGAAGCCTTCGAGTTCCGCACCGATGATGGCGTCATCTTCGGGTAGTGGGGGCCACCAATCGTTCTCCAGCTCGCACTGGTCGCCGAGGTCGATGTAAACGTGGGCTAGACCTCTTCCGTCAGATCCGGCTCGGGCAGCCTGTCCTGCTGTCTCGCCACCCAAACATACACGGTGGGAAGCAGAAAGACGTTCATCACCATGGCAACCATGAGCCCGCCTACGATCACGATGGCGAACGGGCGCTGGGAGTCGGAGCCGATAGCGTGGGATAGCGCGGCGGGCAGCAATCCCAGCGTGGCGACGAGCGTGGTCATCATGATCGGCCGCAAGCGCAGCACGGCGCCTTGGATGGCGGCCTCCTCCACCGAGTGGCCGCGGGCGCGAAGCTGGTTGATGTACTCGAGCATAATGACGCCGGTTTGCACGCACACTCCAAACAACGCCAGAAAACCGACGCCCGACGAAACCGACATGTGCGTGCCTGTCACCAGCAACGCCAGCAGGCCGCCCAGCGGCGCCATGGCCATATTCACCAGCATCAGGCCGGCCCATTTGAAGGAATGGAACATCGTGTAGAGAATGATGAAGATCACCAGAACGGTGACGGGCAGCACCACCATCAGCCGTTTCTGCGAGCGCTGCTGGCTGGCGTATTCGCCGGCCCAATCGATGGTGTAGCCCTTGGGGAGCTTCACTTGCTGCTTCACTTTGCGGATGGCCTCTTCGACGGTGCTGCCCAGGTCGCGCCCGCGCACAGAGTATTTCAGCGCCACGTAGCGCGAGTTGGCTTCACGGTAAATCTCCGAAGCGCCATCCAGTTCCCGGACGTTGCACAACTGCGCCAGCGAGACGCGCTCACCGGAAGGCGCGAGCAGCCGGATGCGCTCGATGGCTTCCCTGCTATCGCGATAGGCCGGCAGATAGCGCGCCACCAGGTCGAAGCGCTGTTCGCCTTGCAGCACCTGGCTGACGGCGTTGCCGCCGACGGCGGTTTGAATGGCGTCCTGCACGTCAGCGACGTTGATGCCAAAGCGAGCGGCTCGGTCGCGGTCCACCCAAAACTCGAGGTTCGGCTGGCCGATTACGCGAAACAAGCCCAGATCTTCGATGCCGCGGACGCCGCGCATCACGTTGACGATCTCGTCGCCTTTGGCTTCGAGCAGTTTCAAGTCGCCACCGAAGATTTTGACGGCAAGCTCGCCCTTGACGCCGCTCACCGCTTCCTCCATGTTGTCGGAAATGGGCTGCGAGAAATTCCAAAGCACGCCCGGCAGCTTCTCCACCTCGCGGTCCAGCGCGGCGATCAGTTCGTCTTTGTCCTGGCGAAACACCGGCCTCCACTGTTCCTTGGGCTTCAGGTCGACGAAGTATTCGGTGTTGAAAAAGCCGGTGGTGTCGTTGCCATCGTCGGGCCGGCCCACCTGCGAGACGACTTGCGTCACCTCGGGGAACGAAGCGAAAACCACCCGCGCCTGATTCATCAGCCGCGTGCCCTCGGTGGGGCCGGTGGATGGCGCCAGCGTGCCGCGCGCCCAAATGGCGCCTTCGTCCAGGTGCGGCAGAAACTCGGAGCCGATAACGCCGCTGGTTAGCAGGTACGCGGCCGCCACAACCGACAGCACGGCCACGCTCATCGGCGCCCAACGATGTTCGATGGACCACTTCAAGGAGGCCCGGTACCGGTTGGTCACGAACATCAACACCGGGTTGTGCCATTCCAGCGTCTCGCGGCGGAACAGGAAGCTCGAGAGTACCGGCGCCAGCACCATGGAAAAGAGCAGGGCGCCTGCCAGCGCGAAGGCCACCGTCCACGCCATCGGCTTGAAGAGGCGCCCTTCCACGCTCTGCAAGGTGAAGATGGGCAGGTAGGCGGTGATGATGATGGCGATGGCATAAAACACTGGCCGCTGAACCTCGTGCGCGGCCTCGCGGATGCGGTCCATGGCCGGCTTCGGCGTTTGGCGCTCGCCCAGATGGCGCACGATGTTCTCCACCATCACCACCGCTCCATCCACCACCATGCCGAAATCGAGCGCACCCAACGAGAGCAGGTTGGCGGGGATATGGCGCAGGTCGAGGCAAATCGAGGCGAACAGCAGCGAAAACGGGATGGTCAAGGCCACGATCAGCGCGCCGCGCACATTCCCCAGAAACAGGAACAGGACGATGGCAACCAGAATGATTCCTTCGGTGAGATTGTGCAGCACGGTGTGCGTCGTGTAGTGCACCAGGTCGCTGCGGTCCAGGAACGGAACCACTTTGACGCCGGGGGGCAGAATACTGTTGTTCAGCTCGTCGACTTTGGCGTGAATGTCCTTCAGCACCTGGTCGGAATCGGCGCCCTTGCGCAGCAGCACGATGCCTTCGATGACGTCGTCATTGTCGATGACCCTGCCGTCGGCGCGATGGATGGCCTTGCCGATGCGCCCCAGCCGGATCTTGGGGCCCTGTTCGACGGCGGCGATGTCGGAAACGCGGATGGCCGTGCCGTTCTGCGTCTTCAACACGATTCTGCCGATGTCCTCGACGTGATCGATCAGGCCCACCGAACGCACGTTGACCTGCTGCAGCCCTTGTTCGATGAAGCTGCCACCCGCATTCACGTTGTTGTTGGTGAGCTGCTGTTCCACCTGCCCGATACTCAACCCGTAGTCCACCAGCTTGTCGGGATCGATGCGCACCTGGTACTCCTTGGTGGAACCGCCGAAGCTGGCCACGTCGACCACGTTGGGAACCGATTTGAACTGCTTCTCGAGCGTCCAATCCTCAAGCGCTTTCAGCTCCAGCAGATCGTACTCGGGATTGTCGCTGTGGAGCGAGTACCAATAGATCTGGCCCACCGGGCTCCAGTCGGTTCCCATCTGCGGCTGCAGATTCTGCGGCAGAGTGACCTCGGAAAGGCGCTCCAGCACTTTGGAGCGGTTCCAGTCGTTATCGGAATCGTCGTCGAAGACCAGCATCAGGCTGGAAAGCCCGAACAGGGAAGTGGAACGCAAATGCTCTAGGTGCGGCAATCCGTTCATGACGATTTCGAGCGGAATGGTCACCTGTTGCTCGACTTCCTCCGCCGCGCGTCCCGGCCACTGCGTGATGATCTGGACGTAGTTGTTGGCCACGTCGGGATACGCCTCGATCGGCAGCTTCTGAAAGGAAACGACGCCCCAGAAGAACAGCAGCACAGCCACCACCACCACGAGAAAGCGGCTAATGAGCGCGAAATCGACGATTTTCCGAATCATTCGCCCGTCACCCGCCTATTGTTCCACTGTGTTCTGGAACACAAGGGCGTTGGAGACCACCGCGTCGCTGGGCGCGATACCGTTCAGCACCTCCTGGAGATTCGGGGGCAGCATCTTGCCGCCCGTCACTCCCACCCTGCGGAAAGTCTTCTCACCTGCCGGGACATAAACCCAATCGCGGTCATGCAGGTGCAGTATGGCCGAGGCCGGCACCACGGCGCAGGATTCCTTGCGCTGGCCGTGGAAGGTTGCCGTAACGAACATCCCCAGGCGCATCAGGCCGGGATTGGGAACCTGCAGCCGCACCTTGGCCGTGCGGATGTTGGGATCCATGATGGGACCGATGTTATCGATCCGGGCACGCAGCACCTGCCCCGGATAGGCGCTGAGATGGATCTCGGCGAACTCGCCGAGGCGCACACTTGCCAAGTCGTTCTCATACACGTCGCAGATCACCCAGACGTTGGAAAGATCGGCGATGGTGAACAGGTTGGGCGAGTTGTCGAGCGTCTTGACGCCGGCTGCGTTGGTGACGTTCTGCTCCACAATGACGCCGGAAATCGGCGCGAAGATGTCCACCAGGGAGCTGGGGTGGGCGACATCGACGCCCAGCACCTTGAGGCGCTCCAGCGCGGTGTCCACGTCCACCTGCGCCTTGTCGGCGGCATCTTGGGCCACTTCGAGATCTTTTTGCGCCATGGCGCCCTTGTCGTACAGCAGTTGCGTGCGCGAGAGCTGCGCCTTGAGCAGCGTCTGATCGGCCAGCGCATGGCGGTAATCGGAAAAGGCCGACGAAATGTCGGAGCTTTGCACGCGCATCAGCAACTGCCCCTTGGTGACGGTGTCACCGAGCTTGGCGTTAATGGCGACCACGCGGCCGGAGGCAAGCGAAATCACCGGCACATTGCGCGAGACGTCGGCGCTCACCACGCCGGTCACTTGCAGTTCGGGCGTCGTCTCGCGCAGCTCCGCGGTGGCCAGGGGGAACTGCTCCGGATGATCCACCCGGATCACGTTCACGTCGGATTCGTGTTCGACCTGCGCCGGCGGGGGCGCTTCGGCCTTGGCGTCCGGCTGGCCTTTGGCCCGGCAGCCGGCCAGCGCCAGCGCCAACGCCAGAAACAGGCAGCCAGCCATGCCCCGTGCGCTTTTCATGGAATCACCTCGCGGCCGACGGCCAGATTCAACTGCCCCGCAGCCGTCAGATAACTGGCGATCAGGTTGAGATAGGCGACCTGGACTGCTCGGTAATCGTGCTGTGCATCCAGAAAGTCCACCAGCGCCGCGCCTCCGTGTTGGTAGGAAAATGAAACGATGTCGCGCACGTTGGTGGCGCGCTCGAGAAAGCCGTCCGCTCCCCGGTATGGCCGCAGCAGATTCACCGCCGATACCAGCGTGAAGTAGGCCGAATCCACATCGCTGAAGACCTGATTCCGGGCGGCGTCGCGCAGCCGCTCGGCGTGCGTGATGTCGATCTCGGTGCGCGCTTTCTCACCCTGGTTCTTGTCGAAAATGCGCAGGGGAATGCTGACGCTGGCGCCCAGGTAGACCGGGATGGGCGGGTTGCGCCCGAAGTCCACGCTGAATGTCGGATCGGTCGAGCCATTGGCTATCGCCAGCTTGTGATCGGTTTCCGCCTTGTCCACCGCCTGCGCTGCGGCTTTCAAATCCGGGCGGTTGGCCAGCGCGATCGAATGAAACTCCTCGAGCGGCGTCTGTTGCTCGGCGAAATCGAACGGCCCCGTTACGTCGAACTGGTCCACCGGAGTGCGGTCGCTCAACATCGCCTGCAAGGTGATCTTGGCGGTGCGCAGGTTCACCATCGCCGTTTCGTAATCGGATTGATACTGCGGCAACTGCAACTCGATCCGATCCAGGTCCACGCGCGCGATATCGCCGGCCTTGTAACGGTCGCGGCTGATGCCGAGCTCTTTGTCGAAGTACTCCAGGTTGTCCTTCGCCAGCGCCAACACCCGCTTGGCCTGCAAGGTCTGCACAAAAGCCGTGCGCAGCATGAACAGCAGAGTACGGTCCAGGTCCGTCTGCTGCGATTCCGCGATAGCAGTGCCCTTCTGCGCGCTCTCCAGACGCAACTCGCGCTTGTGCTGCCGCTCGTGCAAGTAACTGACTGATCCAAACGGGAACGTATACGCGAAGGGACGGTAAGCGTCCGGGCCTCCGGTCGGCGGGGGTTGCTTCGAGAACGGATTGATCTGATCGAGGCCCCCAGTCAAATCCGGGTTGGGGCGCAGGTAGGCGGTGACTTCCTGGTCCTTGGTCTCCTGAATGTTGATCTGGCCGGCCTGCAGCGTCGGGTTAATGGCGGCGAATTTCTCCTTCACCTGCTGCCAGGTAAGCGCAGTTTGCGCGAAGGCGGGAACCAGGCAAGCCACTGCCACACACGCGCACCTGCGCAGAGCGGCGCGGGCGGTTCTTTTGGCCGAGGCTGGCAGGATTGGCGTCAATTTCAGCTTCATCCGGATGCAGAGGACAGGTCAGTCCTGCGATTTGGTTGGCAAGAGTTTCCTCTTTGACTCTAGCGGCTTCGGCCGCGAGCCCACCACCTATCTTTCGGACGCGAGCCGCCTATCTTTCAGCCCACCGGCTTGGGTTGTAGCATGGTTGGCATCTACAATTCAGATAAGGGCACACCATTGCAATTGTCGCAACTCCAGGGCAACGCCCGTGTGGCCGCGGCCGCTCTGCTCATCCTCGCTGTGGCCCTAATTGACTGGCAGGTCGATCTGCCGCTGGCGTTCGGCTTCCTTTATCTCGGCCCTATTCTGCTGGTGGGCACCGTGTGGCCGCGCTGGCGGATACTGGCGACAGCGACGCTGTGTACCCTGCTTTCGCATGTTTTTGCGCCGCCTTATCCGCTCAACGTGTCGTTGCCGGAGGATTTCCTGGTGTTCATCGCGCTGGCCGGCACCGGGCTGTTCGCCTTCGAAATCAGCCGAACCCGGGCTCGCGAATTGGAAAACCTGCACCGGGTGGAAAGCGAAGTGGCTGCCCGGCGTTCCGCGGAAGAGCAGCTCGAGTTTCTGATCGAAAGCAGCCCGGTGGCCATCCTGACCATGGCGCCCGATTGCCTGGTTCTGCGGGCCAACCAGGCGGCGCACAGACTGTTTGGCGTGGCCGATGGCGAATTCACGGGCAAGAGCATCCGGTGCTACGTGCCGGCGCTCGGCCGCGTACCCTTCGGTGGCGCGGAGCAACCGACGTTCCGCACCGAAATGCAGTGCCGCGGACAACGCGATAGCGGCGACGTGTTTCTGGCCGATGTATTCTTTTCCACCTACCGGACGGCCATTGGCCCGCGCCTGGCTGCCCTGGTCGTCGATGCTTCCGAGCAATTGCGGGAACGCGAGGAATCCGGCCTGGAGCAGCTGCTGGCCGGCTCGCGCGTCTTGGTGGGCGCGGTTTCCCACGAGATCCGCAACGTCTGCGGCGCCATCGCCGTGATCTATGAAAACCTGGCCCGTTCGGGCGCCCTGCGGGCCGACCGCGATTTTGAGGCGCTGGGATCGCTGGTCGAAACGCTCACCCGCATCGCCTCGGTCGAGCTCAAGCACAGTCAGCGGCCCAGCCCGGTAGCCGGCATCGACCTATTCGAGACCCTGGATGAGCTCCGCATCGTCCTAGAGCCCTATTGCCGCGATGCGGGAATCGATGTGCATTGGCACGTGCCGGAAGAATTGCCGCCAGTCTGGGCCGACCGTCACAGCCTGTTGCAGGTGCTGCTCAACCTGATCAAAAACAGCCAACGGGCTCTCGACAACGCCGCAGCCAAGCGCATCGATATCGAGGTATCGACCAGCGGTCAGGCTGTGCTGCTCCGCGTCACCGATTCCGGCCCCGGCATCGGCTCTACGGAAAAACTCTTTCAGCCCTTTCAACACGGCGCGCAGTCCACCGGGCTGGGACTGTTTCTCTCGCGCGCCTTCGTGCGGTCTTTCCACGGCGAACTGCGGCACGATCCGACCGTAGCCGGCTGCTCGTTCGTCATCGAACTGGCCGTGGCCGGCCCCAGCGAACGCGAATTCTCGCGCATGGCGGAACATGGAACCCATCCGGTTGCTACTGCTTGACGATCACGTCCTGTTCCGTGAGAGCCTCGGCCGGCTGCTGGCCTCCGAGCCGGATTTCGTAATGGCCGGCCATTGCGGCACTGCGGCCGAAGCGCTCGACATCGTCAAGAAGACGCCGGTGGATGTCATCCTGCTCGACTATGACCTCGGCGACGATCACGGCGCGCAGTTCCTCGAAGCCGCGGGCCGCGCCGGCTACCGCGGCAAGACTCTGATGGTGACGGCCGGCATGAGCGCCACCGAAAGCTCCCTCGCGCTGAAGCTGGGCGCCTCCGGCGTTTTTCTCAAGCACAATTCACCCGGCAACCTGGCACAGGCCATCCGCCAAGTGGCGGCCGGCGAAATGTGGGTCGACGCAAAAGTGATTCAATTGCTGGCCGACAATGTGAGCTTCCGCGAAGAGCAAAACCTTCGCCGGCTGCTCACCGGACGCGAACAGGAGGTATTGCAAGGACTGTTTGAAGGACTAACCAACAAGGAGATCGCCGCGCAGCTCGGCGTCTCGGAAAGCGCCGTCAAAGCCACGCTGCAGCAGCTCTTTCAAAAGACTCATGTGCGCACGCGCAGCCAACTGGTGCGCATCGCGCTCGAATCTTCGCTAGGCGCCACGCGAAGGTAAACGTCCCGTGGCGCGCCGCCGCGCCGGCGGTTCCACGTGTGGGTGCAGGCGATTGTAGATCGCCCATGCAATCCCCGCTAGCACGCCCAAAACGATCAGGATCTCGGGCACATCCAACTTCATGACCCACCTGCCTATCTCGATTATAGGTTGAATTGTGTCCAAATGAAAGAATTGTGGAAAACGACCCCCTCAGCGCCTTTGCAGCGTGCGCCTTTCGTGCTCTAACTCACAGTCGGACCAATGACTTAGCGCCCTTGAACGGAGAATTGCTTTGAGCCGCCTCAGCAGGCCAAGTCTTCGCGCCCTACACGCAGGTCTTCCAGGTTGCCCAGGATGGTCAGCGCGATGTGGCGCGAGTCGAAGAACGTTCGCGCCAGCTCCTGCGGGCCGTCCGCGGCCACCGCTTCGATGCTCTCGATGAGCTCATCGAGCGAAAAGAAGCGGCCAAAATAGATCTCGTTGCGCGCCAGACTCGACATGCGCGACGACGTGGATTCCAGGCCAAGCACGAGCGAGCCTTTCAGGTAGTCCTTGGCGCGGCGCAGTTCTTCCTCGCCCACCGGCCGATCTTTGAGCTCGCGGAATTCCTTGAGAATCGATTCCACCACGCGGCGTGCGGATTCGCGCGAAGTACCCGCATAGACAGAAAGGCAGCCGGTATCGCGATAGGGGCTGAGCTCGGAGAAAACCGCGTACGCCAGCCCCTGGCGCTCGCGAATGTTCTGGAACAGCCGGGAGCTCATGCCGCCGCCGAGCAGGGTGTTGAGCACATACCAGGTGAAGCGTTCGCGATGGGGCAGCGGGTGCGAAGGAACTCCCAGGCAGAGATGCACCTGCTCGAGCGCCCGTTTGTTGCGCAGCGCGATGCGGGCGTGCGTGTGCGGAACCCGATCGGCCGGTGCCGGCGGGCTTGGGGCGAGCTCTTCAAAATACTGGCGAGACAGGCGAACCAGCGTCTCGTGGGTCAAATTGCCGGCCGCCGTCACGATCAGGTTGGCAGGCGTGTACACGGCGGCATAATAATCGCGGATGGCGGCTTGATCCAGCCTGCCGACGGTCTCCGCCGTGCCCAGGATCGGTTTGCCCAGCGGATGATCTTTCCAGAAGTTGGAAGAGAAGATTTCCTGCACCAGGTAATCGGGGCTGTCGGCCTCCATCTTGAGCTCTTCCAGGATGACTCCTTTTTCCTTTTCGATGTCTTCCTCGCGAAACAGCGGATGGAGCACCAGGTCGGCCAGCACGTCGAAAGCGCGCGACAGGTGCTCGTCGAGGACCTTGGTGTTGAAGCACACCAGCTCCTTGCCGGTGAAGGCGTCCAGGTTGCCGCCGATCGAATCCACCGAGCGTGCGATATCCTCCGCCGAGCGGCTGGTGGTGCCCTTGAACAGCATGTGCTCGATGAAGTGCGAGATTCCGTTGCGCTCCGCGGTCTCGCGGCGCGAGCCGGTGCATACCCAGATCCCCACCGACACCGAGCGCACGTGCGGCATGCGCTCGCTGATCACGCGCAGCCCGTTCGAGAGCGTGGTCATTTCGATATCCCGGACCGGGTTTGCGGAAGTGGGCATGGGGAGAGGAACTGCTCTACCTTCTTTGTAGCATTGTTCAGGGCCGGAACGGTTGTGGACCGAAACCGGCCGCGCCGCAGGTCAAGACCGGGCAAAGCACGTCCTCGACCTTTCCGGCGGTCCAGCATTTTCTCATCCAAGAATGAGCCTGGAGGAGGGAGCGAAGCGGCCGGTCTCCAGGGCTCCTTTCTGAAATCGAAATAATAATCGCCGAGGCGGTGGAAATGTGGGAATCGCAGAGCGATTTCCAAGGGCTGTGGGCGCGGAGGGAAACCTGC
>JBEKXZ010000038.1:0-44532 GCA_049511495.1 Bryobacteraceae bacterium
ATCGAGATGTACACGTTGTTCGGGTGCTTATCGCGCCCTTGGGTTACATTTTCATTTGGCTGAACCGAGACCGGTTTGGGTTACATCGTTAAATGGCTTGACAGGGCGGGGCGAAAACCACCAAGCCCATGGCCACCCAGTAAGCTCCGGCCATGGCGAGCGCGAAAGTGGACTCCTATAGCCCGAAATCGCGTTCACCTCGTCCAGCGTTTCTACGGTCGACGAGCCCGCTCGCCAGTGTCAGGATCAGCGGGAGCGCCAGCAGGTAATCCTGCACGTAAACGTGAAACGCGACAATAAGACCTCCGGCGAGTGCGGCCCCCAGCCCCAACGTGAAGGAGCTCCGCTGCGCCAGGCCGTACACGATCGCTCCTGTGAGCAAGACCAGTGCACCGGCGACGACCCACAGCCCAGGGCCGTGTACAGCCTCTGCGACCAACCCAAGCAGGGAAGTTTTCGCCAAATTCGGATTCGGCAGCGGGGACCGGATCGATTCAAGCCACGCGGCCGGCCACCCCCAGCCGGCGGCGAGGAACGAAACCGCGAGCAGGAAGGCCCCTCCGGCAACCAAGCCTGCACCCAGTCTCCACATCCGTTTGGCCACGATCAGGACGGGCAGGAACAGGAATAGGTGGAACTTGGCGGCGCAGAGAGCGAGCATCAGTCCCGCACTGAAGTTTCTTCCGCGCCGAACCAGAGCCGCCGCGATTGCCACCCAGAGGAGGATATACGCGACATCCTGCCCATTGGCGAGATTCGCCGCAACCGGCAGGAACCAGCAAATGATGATAAGGGCGAGAGGGCGATTGGCGGGCCACAACCATGCGAATCCGGCCAGCGCGGCGATCGACAACGTTTGCCAGAGTGCATAGGCGGCTAAATAGGGCAGGTGGCTAAGCGGCGCCAGCATGACGGCAAAGTACGGCAGCCGGATGAACTGGATATTGGCACTGGTGCGTCCGAGCAGCCGTCCCTGCTCGGCCAGAAACGCCGTTTGGTCGTAAAGGTGGCCTGTACCTAGCAAGCGTGGGCTCAAGTAGAACGCCGGAAAGTCATTAAAGCCTTGCCGGATATCGTCCCAATCCCGAACAAACGGCAATGCCAGTGCGATGAGGCCGGCAAGACACGCGGCTATTACCAGCCCCATGCGGAGGCGGGCATTTTGCCGGCCCCCTTTAGCAGCCTTTACGGTTTCCAAATAGCGTTGGCTCCTCGGTAACCAGCATAACCCGGAGCCGCTTCTTTCCAACCAGCTTTGGTCCTGACGTGACGCCGCCGAAATCAGTGGGTGACCACGGCGGTGAGCGGCGTGTTCCGCGAAGAACTGCCGACGAAGATCTTGTACTCGCCCGGCAGGAACTCCCAATCGTCTTTCTGTTCATCAAAAATCGAGAGGAACTTCGGATCGAGCGGCAGGGTGACGGTCTTCGATTCGCCGGCGGCCAGCGCAACTTTATCCCACGCCACCAGCCGCTTCGGCGGTTCGTTGGCGGCAGCCGGCAGTCCGGCGTAGACCTCGACGATCTCAACCCCGGCGCGCTTGCCGGTGTTCCGCACCGCAAACGAAACGTTGTCGATGGCGGCCTTCAAACCGGAGTAGGCGAAGGTGGTGTAGCTGAGGCCGTAACCGAACGCGAACAGCGGCTGCTTGTTTTCGGCATCGAACCACTTGTAGCCAACCTTTAGGCCCTCGGTGTAGTCGATATCGAACTCCTGCATCCGGGGGCGCCCGTCGGGGCCCGGAATGGGCATGCGATCGAGGCCGGCGATTTTCGGGTGCGGAAGATCGGCGTCGGTTTTGGGGAAAGTGACGGACAGCTTGGCGGACGGGTTGACGTCGCCGAAAAGAATGTTGGCCGCAGCCTGTGCGCCGCGTATGCCTGGGTACCAGACCTCGAGCGCGGCGTTGACCCGGTCGATCCAGGGCATGGCGGCTGCGCCGCCGGTTTCGAGCACGACGATGGTGTGCGGATTGGCGGCGGCCACCGCGGTCACCAGGTCGTCCTGTTTATCGGGCAGCGTCAAAGTCGGTAAATCGCGGCCTTCGCTGGTGGGCTGGTTGACGAAGACGATGGCGATTTCGGAAGCCTTGGCCAGGGCCGCGGCGGCCGCAGGGTCGGCGCCATCGTTGAATTCCACCGTGGCTTTGGGCACCTTGGCCTTAATCGCCTCGAGCGGCGATGAAGGAAACCACACGGGCTGGTTCCAGCGCGCCGGGCCGGCGCCCGGCGCATCCACTTGCGCCGAACCGCCGCCGGAGAGTACGCCCGAATCGGCATGGGATCCGATGACGGCGATGGACTTGACAGTCGCGGCACGCAGGGGAAGCTGGCCGTGGTCGTTCTTCAGCAGCACCGAAGCCTGCTCGGCGATCCGTTGCGCGAGCTCGGCGCCGGTGAAGGGATCCACCACGCGACCACGCGGCGCGTCGTCCACAATGCCGGCCGCGAATTCGGTGCGCACAATGCGATGCACCATGTCGTCCAGTCGTGCCAGGGGCACCTCCCCGTTCGTCACGGCCGTCTTCAGCGCATCGCCGAAATACCTAGATCCCGACTCTTCGTTATCGAGACCGGCCAGCGCAGCCTTGCCGGTGGAATGCGTCGCGCCCCAATCGGACAGCACGAAGCCCTTAAACCCCCAGGCCTTCTTCAGCACGCTGTCGAGCAGGTAGCTGTTCTCGCAGGCGTAGTCGCCATTCACCTTGTTATAGGAGCACATCACCATGCCGGGCTGCCCTTCGGTGACGGCGATCTCAAATGCCAGCAGGTCGGTTTCGCGCATGGCGCGTTTGCCAAGCTTGACGTTGCCGATGCCCCGTCCCGTCTCCTGGTCGTTGAAGGCGTAATGCTTCACGTCGCCGATCACGTTCTGGCTCTGCAGCCCGCGGACGAACTGGGCCGCCATCTTTCCGGCCAGGATGGGGTCCTCGCCCTGGTATTCGAAATTGCGCCCGTTGCGCGGCTCGCGCGTGATGTCCATACCACCGCCCAGGGAGGCATTGTATTGCTGGTCGCGCAGTTCGCGGCCGATCAACTTGCCGTATTCGAAGGCCAGCTTCGGATCCCAAGTGGCTGCCTCGCCGATAGTAGACGGCAACAGCGTGGCGTAGCGCCCTCGCTCCGCGGCGGCGCGGACTCCCACCGCCGAATCCGCCAACTGCACGTCCGGAAGTCCCAGCCTAGGTATGCCCGCGATCACTCCGGCGCCTCCATTGGAGCGGGGACCGGCCTGGTTGAAGCCGCCCGCGCCATGGACGAGCTGCATCTTCTCATCGAGCGTCATCTGCTCGAGAACCAGGTCGGCTCGTTTGTCCGGAGACAGGTTCTTGTCCATCCACGGACCTTTAACCTCGGGCTGCCGCTGCGGCATCTGTGCCCAGGCCGGCAAAAAAGCAAGTGCCGCCACAGCTCCGGCCATCGCGGCCGCCAGTGCCAGTTTCCTACCTCTTATATAGTGCTTCATGATTCGCGGACCCTTCCCTTTGAGCGGGCGTACGCCGGTACCAGGCGATACGAGATTTTCTCCGCGCAAAGTTTGATTTTACTCGATATCTTACTTGGCCGCATGGCTAGTGAGACCCGCCGTGCGGTATTATTTGGAGACTGGAACCAACAACACTGGAAGAGTATGACCATGAAAAAGCTTCCCGCACTCGCCCTGGTGGTGGCCGCGGCGTTCGCCGCGGAGGGCTACCACGTTCTCAACAAGATTAAGATCGGCGGCACCGGCGGCTGGGACTACGTCACCGCGGATGGCGCCCATCACCGGCTCTACGTCTCCCACGGCGCCAGCGTCGCGATTGTGGATACCGATAGCGGCAGCGTTGTCGGCTCTGTCGCCGACCTGCATGGCGTGCACGGCATCGCGGTCGCGGCCGATCTCAACAAAGGCTTCATCAGCAACGGGCAATCCAACGCCGTGACGGTGTTCGATCTGTCGACGTTCGCCAAGACCGCAGAAATCCAAGCGGGACAAAACCCGGACGCCATCTGCTATGAGCCGAAAACGCAGCGCGTGTTCACCTTCAACGGCCGCTCCGGCGACTCCACTGCCATCGACGCCAGGTCCAACGCCGTGGTGGCAACCTTCCCGCTGGGCGGGAAACCGGAGTTCTGCGCCGCCACCGGCGATGGCAAGATTTACGACAACCTGGAAGACAAATCGGAGCTGGTGGAGATCGATGCCGCCAAACCGGAAGTCATCCGCACCGCCAAGCTCGATCCGTGCGATGGGCCTTCCGGCCTGGCGATCGATACCAAGGACGGCGTGTTGTTTTCCGTCTGCGGCAACAAGACGATGGCGGTGACCGACATCAAGCAGATGAAAGTGATCGCCACCCCCGAGATCGGCCAGGGGCCGGACGCGGCTGGCTATGATCCCGGCGCGGGCCTGGCCTTCAGTTCCAACGGCCGCGACGGCACGCTGACGCTGGTCAAACTGGTGAGCGGCAAATGGCAGACCGTCGATACTGTCACCACCGAACCTGGCGCGCGCACCATGGCCGTGGACACAAAGACCCACAGGGTCTACCTGCTCACCGCGGAATTCGGCCCAGCGCCCGAAGCCAAAGCGGGCCAGCGAGTCCGCCCACCGATTCTGCCGGATACATTCCACGTACTGGTGGTTGGCAAATAGGCAGTAGGGCAGACCATCGTCTTTCGTTGTCTGTCGTGCCGCGCTGATGTGCGCCACATTGACAGACGACAAAACCCGATCGTTTGTCCTACAGGTCCCTATCCCATCCGCCGCGGCGGACGCAGCCACTGCCGCGGCAGCTTCGAAAGATAGGTCAACCGCTCGACCATCGGCAACAGACGGCGCACCCTGTGGCCGTGCAGTATGAGACTGCCGATCACCAACGCCGGATGTGGAATGGTGGTGCAGCAGCGCGAGCAGATATCCAGTTCGCCCGCGCGCCCGGAGACATGCAGGCGCCGCATGCGCTCCATCTCCGCGGAGTTCCAGATGTTCACCAGCGGCTGATCGGCCAGGTTGCCCAGCGGCGCGCCATCCAGCATGTAGCTCTGGCAGCAGGGATAGACGTCGCCGTTCTGCTTGACATACATCGGGCCGCGCCACAGGTAGTGGCAGGGGTGCTTCCAGTCTTCCGCGGCGTGGCCGGCGTCGGGACGCATCAGGTTGGTTTCGTCCTCCTTGATGCGCACCTGGTCCACGCCGGGAAGGGCGCTCCAGAACGCAAGGAAATCGCCCACTTCTCCGGCGTTGCCTTCCATCGACACCATTTGCACCACTACCCGCAACTTGGATCGCCGCTCGTGTTTCATGCGCGCGAAACGCACGAAATTGTCCCGCACCTTTTCGAATTTGGCGCCCTTGCGATAGAACTCGAAGGTCTCTTTCTTGGCGCCGTCGAAGCTGAGCGTGATTTCATCCAGCGTCGAATCGAGCACGCGCCCCGCCAAGCGCTCGTCGAGAAACGTGCCGTTGGTGGAAAGCAGCGTGGCGATGCTGTGGCGATGGCAGAACTCGATGCGGTCGAAGATGCGCGGGTCCAGGAACGGCTCGCCGAGGCCGATCAGCATCATGTGCTCGGCCGAATCGGCGGATTCGCGGACCAGCCGCTCGAAGATCGCGTCCGCCATGTCGGCTTTAGGCTGCGCGTGGGTCTCGCGCGGGCACATGGGGCAGTACAGATTGCACTTAGCAGTGGTCTCGACGATGTATTCGACCGGCAGCGCGCCGAGCGTCGTCCGCCGCCGCAGATAGCCCCAAAGAAGCTTTGCCCGGTTCCAAGCCCGCATGAGCCTTTATTGTATCCGGCGGGTGGTGGGGCAGGCTTCAGCCTGCTTTTTGTCTGCCCGAGTCGCCGCGCACTACACTGAAATCTGGTCTGATGAAGATCGCGATCACGGGCGCTTCCGGTTTCATCGGGCGGCGGCTCATGAAGCTGCTGGCTTCGCGCGGCCATCGGCTGCACGTGCTGAGCCGTCACGCGGGCACGGATCTGCCCTCTGGGGTTGGGCTTACCGTGTGGAACCCGCTGGGTCCGGCGCCGGAGGCTCCCCTGCGCGATGCGGACGCGGTCTTGCACCTGGCCGGAGAACCCGTAGCGCAACGCTGGACCGCCGCAGCCAAGCAGCGCATACACGACAGCCGGGTGATCGGCACGCGCCACCTGGTCGCGGCGCTGGCCAACTGCTCGCCGCGCCCGCCGGTGCTGGTGTGCGCTTCCGCCATTGGCTACTACGGCTCGCGCGGCGATGAGGTCCTTAACGAAGATTCCGGCCCCGGCACGGGCTTTCTGGCTGACCTTTGCGTCGCCTGGGAGCGGGAAGCGGCGAAAGCCGAAGCACTGGGCATGCGGGTCACGCGCATTCGCATAGGGCTGGTGCTTGACCCGCGCGGTGGTGCGCTGAAACCGATGCTGGCCCCATTTCGCGCCGGGCTGGGCGGCCCGCTCGGCGGCGGCCGGCAATGGATGTCCTGGATTCACGCGAGCGACCTGGCGGAAATGGTCCGCTTCGCGTTGGAGCGCCCGGCGCCGCCGGTGCTGAACGGCGTTGCGCCCGACGCGGTGACGAACGCCGATTTCACACGGGCCCTTGCCAGCGCGCTCCATCGGCCGGCGTTTCTTCGCATACCGAAACTGGCGCTGCGGATGCTGCTCGGCGAGATGGCCGACGCACTGCTCGCCAGCCAGCGCGTCGCAGCCACCGGCGCCGAAACCGCCGGATTCCAATTCCAACACGGGCAACTGGCGGAGGCGCTCGCCGACCTGCTGCGGAAGTGATTGGCGCGGGCTAAGCCAACCTTGCAACCATGAGCCATGAGATCCGGACACTGATTTTGGCGTGATACGTCAACGATCTGGCTGAGCCCACTTGCCGGCGCTCATTGCCGCGATAAATGAGATGATATAGGCAGCGGAAGATCCGGATGAAGAGTGCCGATTTTGCAAGGGAACTCACATCGAAAGGCCAGATTGCCGCTCCGCCCGAGATCCCGTCCCGCGTCCCTCCCGGAGAGCCGATTCAAATCGTCTTACAGTGGGGCATATCTGAAGATGAAGCCGCCTGGCCCGCCACCGGCCGGCGACAATTTGAAGCGGCATACTCGGCGGACGACTCGGTCTGGGAGCGGTTACTCCATGACCCTTCGGCCCGGTGAAGTCGTTCCGATTCGGTTTGACTTCCACCAGACACCGGGCGGCAAATTGCGTCCCGCCGTGGTCCGCGACGCGCACACACGACGATGATCGCTAGTCAGGGTCTTAGCCCGGCCGACTTGGTGGAAATTGCTGCGGCGGCGCTTCTGGCGCTGGGCGTGCTGATCTGGCACCCGTGGCTGACGCCGCTGGCGAGGCGCTTCGAGATGCGCGCGGGATGGTCGATGGCTTTCTTTGCGGCGCTGCCTGTGTTGCTGCGGTTGGCGTTGCTGCCGCATCATCCCGCGCCGACGCCCGACCTTTACGACGAATTCAGCCACCTGTTGGAGGCGGATACGCTGCGGCACTTCCGGCTGGCCAATCCGCCGCACGCCCTGCCGCAATTCTTCGAAACGTTTTTCGTTTTGCAGCGGCCGACGTATGCCTCGATTTATCCGCCGGGGCAGGGGCTGGCACTGGCCATCGGGTGGACGCTATTCGGCCATCCCTGGGCCGGTGTGCTGGCAGCAACGGCGGCCTTCTGCGGTCTCTGCTATTGGATGCTACGGGGCTGGGTGAGCCCGCGCTGGGCGCTCGCCGGAGGCCTGCTCGCGGTGATCGAATTCGGGCCGCTGAACCAGTGGATGAACGAATACTGGGGCGGGGAGTGGATCGCGGCATCTGGTTGCCTGGTGTTCGGCGCGCTGCCGCGGTTGCGGGCCGCGCCGCGGCGGCGGGATGCGATCCTGTTGGGGCTGGGCCTGGCGATGCATCTGATCACGCGGCCCTATGAATCCATCTTCCTGTTCCTGGCGGCGGCGCTTTTCTGGGTGCCTTGGCGGCCGGCGGAACTGAAGGCAGCTGCTAGGTTCCTGCCGGAAGTGGCGCTGGTGCTGCTGCCCGCCGTGGCGCTGCTGGCTATCCAAAACAAGCAGGTCACGGGAAGCTGGGCCACCATGCCGGAGGCGCTGAGCCAGTACCAATACGGCGTGCCTGCGGCGCTGACTTTCCAGGCTAAGGTTACGCCGCACGTGCCGCTGACCGGGCAGCAACTAATGGACTACAAGATGCAGCGGTCCTTTCTGGGCGAACGCACGGAAACGCTGGGGGCGTTCCTGCTGCGCCTGGAATACCGCGTGCGCTATTACCGGTTTTTCTTTCTGGCGCCGCTTTACCTGGCACTGGGGGCGTTTCTGTTTGCGCTCGGCGAGCCCCGTTTCCGGTGGGTGGCGCTGACGCTGGCGCTGTTCGCCCTGGGGACGAACTTCTTTCCCGCGTTTCAACTGCACTACGTGGCCGCCGTCACCTGCCTGTTTGTGCTGGTTTCGGTGGTTGGCCTGGAGCGCATATCGCGCCGGCTGCCGGAAGCCGCGCGGCTGGTGGCGCTCGTGTGCGCGGCGCAGTTCGTCTTCTGGTACAGCCTGCACGCGTTCTTCGACACGGCGGAATGGTCGGCGGCGGTGCGCCGCTATGAGACCTGGGACTCGATCAACCACGGCAATCCGGAGCGCCGCATTTTCGTCAACCGGCAGCTTGACCGGGTGCCCGGGAAAGTGCTCGTCTTCGTCCGCTACTCGCCGCAGCACATCTTCCAGAATGAGTGGGTGTACAACCGGGCTGCAATCGACGAAGCGCGGATCGTGTGGGCGCGGGACTTGGGCGATGCGGAAAACCAGCAACTGCTGCGTTACTATGCGGACCGCACGGCGCTGGTGCTGGATCCCGATGCGCAGCCGCCCAGCCTGATGCCGTATCGGGTACCCGCACCGTAGCCCAGAGACCAGTCGCCCCACAGCTTAGTGGGCCCAGAGAGCCGAAATTCTCACAGACACGGTACCGGAACGTGCCGGGTACTCCCGGAACTGCAATACCAGCGGTCCGCTAATACTATATAGGCGCGATGACCCAAACATCAGCACTGCTAGCCATCGGCATCGTGTTGCTGGTGGCCTGTGCGGCGATCAGTCAGGCTGCCCGCGCCGCTGCCAGCGCCCGCATTAGGCGGCAGCGCAGGCTTTTACGCCTTTCCTCCGTCGTCACAGGTTTACCGGTCTCGCCGAACGACCAGCCCTCCTGATCGCTGAGACGGCTAGGCGCCCGCCAAAAGACGGGTTTCAGAAGTGCTTGCGCAAATCCTCGAACCGGTCGACCACTAGCAGACGGCCGTCAGCTTCGGCAATCTCCTGCTTCTCCAGCACCCAGGTGTGAGCGTGGGGAACGAAGACTGCATGCAGGCCCGCGGCCAGCGCGGGGTTGATGTCGGACTTGGGGCTGTTGCCTATCATCCACGTGCGCGCCGGATCCATGCCGCGCTCGGCCACCAGCCGGCGGTATGCGCCGCGGTCCTTTTCCTTGACGATGGCGGTGTGCTGAAAGTATTCTCCAAGGCCGGAGCGGTCGATCTTCAGCGTCTGTTCGTCGGGATGACCCTTGGTGAATAGCGTCAGGTCGTGGCGCGCGGCCAGGTAGGCGAGCGTTTCCGGGACTCCGGCGATGGTCTCGATAGGGCACCCGAGAATGCGCTCGGCGAAGCTCATCACCGTTTCGAGATCCTCCGGCCGCACGTCGCGCTCGGCCAGCCGCTCGTAAGTGTGGCGCAAATTACGGCCGAAATTGAGCGAGCCGTAGCCGTGGATGCGGGCGTTGGCCTCCTCGATCGAGTCGAGCACGGCGCGAATCTCGCGGGGCGTGAGCGTCGAGTGATCGAGGAACCCGACGAACTCGTCGAAGGCGCGCTCGAAATAGATGTTGTTCTCCCACAGGGTATCGTCGGCGTCGATGATGAGGAATTGAGGCCTCATTTTTCGGATCTTCTTTCAGATCGGGGAGCCAGGCGGAAAGGGACTTCGAAAACCGCGTCCACATCCACCGGCTCGCCGGCGCGTTTGGCCGGCTCGAATTGCCACTTGGCCAACGCCTCGGCGGCGCTGCGGTCGAGGCGTTTGTCGATCCCGCGGAGGATTTCGATCGCATCCACCTGTCCGTCCTTGCGGATCACCGCGAATAGGCGTACGGTTCCTTCGACGCGATCATAGACGGCATCGCTATAGTACTTCGGGTCGACCTTGCGCAGCGCAACAGGCGACTCGATATCGGCGGGCGGAGATCCCGCAGGCGAACGGCGCTCGGCGAACCACACCAGCCAGCTTCCCGAGAAGCTGGTGACGTTGGGCATCTGGATGGAGATGGTGTAGACGGCGCGGCCCTCCAGGCGCGGATCGGGCGCCTTGACTGTGCGAGTGGATTCCGCAGCCGCAGGCGGCTGCGCACCGGCGCGGTCGGCCATCACCTCCGCCACGATTCTCTCGCGCGTTAAGGGGCGAAGCACGGCGAGCACCGCCGCGCTCGCATCCTGGGCGCCGCCGTGCGCCATCAGGTCGGGCACCACGACGGCCGCGCTGGCCGGAGCCGCCGCGGCACCCTCCAGTTTCGGGTGCGGGCCGGCGGAGAAGCCGGCCTCATGCGAGCCAGGCGGTTTGGGAATCACAGGCGTGTCGATCGGAGTGAGACCGACGATGGCCAAAGTGGATTGCGAGGACGGTGGCACCACGACCGGGGCGCCATCAGTGGGCAGCGCCGGCTCGGTGGTGGCAGCAGCGGGCTTCGCCTTTTTCTCCGGCGGTGCGCTAAACCCGCGCGGAATTCGCGGCATGTTCGCGGTTGGCGCAGCCACCGCGACTACCGGCGCGGCCGGTAGCGCACTCAGCGCCGGCTCGGATTGGCGCGGCACGGGCGGGATGAACGGCAGCGGGCGCGGGCGCGGCGCCGCCAGGTCGAGCGCCAGCTCGCGCGGCGAGACGGCATCGTGAATTTGCGGTGCGGCCGGCAGCGGGCGCTCCTCAGGCGGGCGCGCGCGTTCCGGCGGCGCGAATGGACGGACCGGCCTGGGCGGCGCGACGGCGAGCAGGTTAGGCAGCTTGAGAGGCTGAGCCAACGGAATCTCCGGGGCGGGAACGCGGATCAGTTGCGGCGGACGAAGCAACTCGATTTGCCGTGCCACAATCTGTTGCTGGAACCGGCGGAATGCACGCGGCGGCTTCGCATCCGCCGCTTCGGCCGGCTTGACCTCCGGCAGCTTCTTGCGCAGGTTGTACCAGATGAGGTGCGATTGGTAGGGCCGGATCTCCTGGTTGTACAACGGGCGCGGGTCTTTCGCCGGCGCGACGGGGCTGAGCGCCACCACGAGCACCACCGCCAAGTGCAACAGCGCTGAAGCCGCGAACCCGGGCGTTCGCCCGAGACCCGCCCCGCCGCGACGGATTCGCATCCTCACGCTACAGCTCCCTGCCTTTGCCGCCGAACCCGTTGGTCGGCGCGGCCCCCTGCACGCGCTCGATGGCGCGCTGCCGCGGAATGTAATCCGCCAGGTATTGGTTGAGCTGTTTGAGCCGTGAAGCTTCCGACCGCTGCCGCAACAGCGCACTGAGAAAATCGAGGTCGGGCAGGATCTGCGCCAGTTGAAAACTGAGCTGCGGGTCCGCTAGGTCGGGCTCGCCGCGGCCCTGAGCGCTGCTCAATTTCTGCAGCAAGTGGAAATGGCGCAGCACCTGTTTGCGGACCTCGGGTTCGGGCTGCGCCGGATCCTCATCGTCGAAGTAGTGAACCTCGGCCCGCAGATAGTCCAACTCTTCATCGAGCGATTCGATTTCGAAGCGCCGCCGGCCACACGTCAGAATATCCATGCGCCCGTCGGGATAACGCTTAAGCACCTTTTCCACCGCCACGCTGCAACCGGCGCTGGCAACGCCCTGTTCCCGGGCGAGCACGATGCCGAACTCGCATCCATCGCGGATCGCTTCCCCCACCATGAGCTTGTAGCGCTCTTCGAAAATGTGCAGCGGCAGACGCGTTCGCGGAAAAACGACAACCTGCAGAGGGAACAATGGGAGCAGCCTTGCAGGCATGGTACTATTATGGCGTTTCTCGGTGGGGCATGCTGTGGATTGCCCGTATCACATGCGGCCGCGTGCCTGCCACTTTCGAATCGCGCACCCGCCGGCGTAAGTCATGCGGATTGACGGCAAAGTTGCGCTCATCACCGGCGCTTCGGAAGGCATCGGAGCGGCGTGCGCCACGGAGTTCGGGCGCGCCGGCGCGAGGCTCTCCTTGTGCGCGCGGTCGGAAGAAGGATTGCGCCGCGCCTCGGGCGATCAGGCGTTGATCACCGCCGGCGACCTGACCGATGAAAACGTCCGCCGGCGAGTGGTGGAGAGAACGCTGGAGCGGTTTGGCGCCATCGACATCCTCGTCAGCAACGCCGGCATCGGCCTCTACATTCCGTCCTGGGAAGCGCAAGAGGTGGAAGTGCGCCGTCTGATGGAGCTGAACTTCTTCGCGCTGCTCGGCATGATCCGGCTTGTCACGCCGCACATGCGCGCGCGGCGGAGCGGAACCATCGTCAACGTGGGATCGATCGGCGGCAAGATCGTGCTGCCCTGGCTGACGGTCTACAGCGCGTCCAAGTACGCCGTCGGCGCGCTCACCGAGGGGCTGCGCATGGAGCTGCGCCGCGACGGCATCCGCACCATGCTGGTGTGCCCCGGCTACGTGCTCACCGAATTTCAGCGGCATAGCGTGGGTGAAGTTCCGCCCCAAATGGCGAAGGGCCGGCGCTTCGCCATCACGGCCGCCGAATGCGCCGCGGATATCCGCCGCGGGGTGGAGCGCGACGCGCGCACGGTGATGTCGCCGCGCGTGGGATGGCTGCTGGTGGCGCTGGCGCGCCTGCTGCCGCGCGCCGTGGAAGCGCGTATGGCGCGCATGAATGGAACGGCATGAACTTGCGGCTCAAGCAGACTCCGGGCATTTACCTGTTGGGCTTCATGGCCAGCGGCAAATCCACCGTCGGGCGCCACCTGGCGCACCGGCTGGGCTGGAGTTTTTTCGATCTCGACGACGAAATCGAGGCGGCCGAGAAGACCACCATCGCGCAGATTTTCGATACCCGCGGCGAAGCCGAGTTCCGGCGCATCGAGAGCGAGATGCTGGCGCAGCACGTGCGCTCGATCGAGCACGGGCGCGCTGCCGTGGTCGCGCTGGGCGGCGGCGCGTTCCTCGCCCCGGCCAACCGCGAGCTGGCGGCCAATCACGGCGTGAGCGTCTGGCTGGATTGCGATTTCGACCGCATCGCGCGCCGCGTGGCGCAGGCAGCCCACCGGCCGCTGGCGCGCGATCCCGAAAAACTGGCGGCGCTGTTCCATGAGCGCCGCGACATTTACCGGCTGGCCGACGTCCACATCCCCGTCGAAACGGACGATCCGGACGCCGTTGCCGCCGCCATCCTGGAGCACCCATTTTTCCGATGACCAACCACACGTTGAGACGCCAGGCCGCCCGAATTTTTCGCGCCGCGCTGCGCGCGGCCGATCCGCATGACGCCGTCATGCGCTACCTGGCGCGGCGCGATTATTCCCGCTTCCGCCACGTCTACGTAATCGGCGCGGGCAAGGCGGGCGCTTCCATGGCGCGCGCCGCCGAGCGCGCGTTGGGGTCCGTCGTCACCGGCGGCCTGGTGAACGTCAAGTATGGTCACGTCGCCAAACTGCGCCGCGTCGAGTTGAACGAATGCGGCCACCCCGTGCCGGACGAGCGCGGCGTGGCCGGCGCGGAACGCATCGCGGAGATTGCCGCCACGGCTGGCGAAGGCGACCTGGTGCTATGCCTGATTTCCGGCGGTGCCTCGGCGCTACTGCCGTTGCCCGCGCCGCCAGTCACGTTGGCGGAAAAGCAGAACGTAACCCGCCTGTTGCTAGCCTCCGGCGCGGACATCCACGAAATCAATGCCCTCAGAAAGCACCTGTCAGCCATCAAGGGCGGGCAACTGGCGCGCCTGGCGTGGCCGGCCAAGGTGGAAGCGCTGCTGGTTTCCGACGTGATCGGCGACAACCTGGACGTGATCGGCTCCGGCCCGGCCGCGCCCGACCCATCGACCTTCGTGGACGCAGCCGGCGTGCTCGCCCGGTACGGCATTCGCGACAAGGTTCCGGCAGCGGTTCGTGCCCGGATCGATCAAGGCGTGGCCGGCGCGATTGACGAAACTCCCAAGCCGGGCGACCCGCTCTTCGCGCGCGTCCGCAACACGGTGGTCGGCGGAAACCGCCTAGCGCTTGATGCCGCAGCGCGCCACGCGCGAGAGCTCGGGTTTCGCACACTGGTGCTTTCGAGCACTGTCGCGGGCGAAACGCGCGAGATCGCGCGCATGCACGCGGCCATTGCGCGCGAAGCGGCGGAACACGGCCGGCCGGTGAAGCCGCCCGCCTGCATCATCACCGGCGGCGAAACCACGGTCACGCTGCGCGGCGACGGGCTGGGCGGGCGCAACCAGGAATTCGTGCTGGCCGCGGCATTGGACATCGCGGGCCTCGACAACGTGGTGGTGTTCAGCGCCGGCACCGATGGCACCGATGGACCCACCGACGCGGCCGGCGCTATCGCCGACGGGGACACGCTGCGCCGCAAGCCGGACGCCCGCCGCTATCTGGACGCCAACGATTCCTACCATTATTTCGAAGCGCTGGGCGACCTGGTGATCACCGGGCCGACCAACACCAACGTTGCCGATGTGAGAATCCTCTTGATTGGGCAGCGCGCATGAGCTTCTGGCGGAAAGACGTGGTCGAGTTCGCGCTCAGCCACGAAACGCGCCGGCAGATGGACGGGCTGCGCGCGTGGATCCAGCGCGAGCCCGCCAATCCGCGGCCCTATCATCACCTGGCACAGTTCTACCGCATGGAAAACCGTACCGACCAGGCGCTGGGTTTGTTGCTCGAAGCCGTGCGCCTCGATGCCTCATTTGCGGATGCCCACGCCGCGCTCACCGAAGTGTACACCGTTCGCGCCGACTATCCCGCTGCCTGGCGCCACGCGCGCCTGGCCGAACAACACGGTAACCCGCGCGGTGTGGAGTTGCTCAGTCGCCATGGAGTGGCGGAGTGAGCCAACGCATCCTGTGATCTTCGAGGGCGCGCACGCCACGGATCACCAGCCCATCTGACTCATGCGTTCGAGGATGATCGCGCTGTAGTCATTCATGTGTTCTGGCCGCCACCGCAGCGGAGCCGGGAGAATCGCAGCGAGCCGTGCCGCCTGCTCCCGGTCCACGCGATACGCTGCGATCCCGTAATGGTAGCGTAATGCCGCTTCGGCCCCGTAAATGCCCGGTCCCCACTCAGCCACATTGAGATACAGCTCTAGTATCCGACGCTTGCCCAAGACTAACTCAGCGACCGGAACCAGCGTGAACTCCGCGCCCTTACGCAGGAAAGATCGTCCGGTCCCGAAGAACAGGTTCTTCACGAGCTGCTGCGTAATGGTGGAAGCGCCACGGCCGCGGCCTTTCTCCAAGTTGGCCTCCACCGCAGTCTGCATCTCATGCCAGTCGAAGCCATGGTGCTGGTAGAACCGTCCATCCTCTGCCGCGATCACCGCGTGCTGGAGGTCGGGCGAAATCCGGTCGAGCCGTACGAAGACGTACCGCTTGTGATACGGCTTCTTGTGCATCCAGGCCTGCACCCGCCGCTCGATGTGTACGGCAGTGAATGGCGGATTTATCCAACGCATGGCTAAGAGGCTGAGAGCGAGCAGCGACCACCCAACCAGCACGGCGGTGAGGCACCATCGAAGCAGACGCCGGACGATGCCTTTGCGCGGCGGTTGTGCAGCTCGAGAACGTTTCACTGAAGTCACATTCCAGGATAAGCCGGGGCGGGTGGGGGAGTGGAAGCGCCAACCATCCTTTGATCTGCCCACTTTGGCGTATAAAGCCGAATGCCTCCGCAAACCGCAGTGTACTGAGCTACGCTGACCCCGTGGGCCTATTGCCAGTTCTCACTGCGATTCTCCTGCTCTTCGCAACTGCGAATTGTTGGGGTTACTGGAAGCGCTACCTTCCCCTGGACGACCGAGAACTTTCACTTCGCTTCCCGCAGCGCGTGCTGCGGAGCAAGTTCGTCCAGGGCATGAGCGCCCAGGTTGGCTCAACAGCAATTCACTTTCTGGAGCCCACCAATGAAATATCTTTTTCCGGTGTCGATTCCTCAGGCAAGCCGTGGACTGTAACCGCCGATGCTATGTTCGGAGGAGGCCTATATTCTGCTGATCTCGATCACAACGGAACTGTTGATCTGATCTATGCCAGCTACACGGGCGGTAACGGCTTAGCGCCTCCCATGCACGTTTTGACCCTCCTTTTCGACACGGCTGGTCGTCCAGTCCCGTCGGAGATGGACGGATATTTCGAAGTTGATGCATATGGATTGAAGGATCTTGTCGATCTGGACCGAGACGGGAGGGCGGAACTGATCCGCCAAGCGTATGATGACGGCTACTGGATCACCTCGCTTTATGAGGCGAGAGATGGTCACTGGCACCGCATTTCGGGCCAACATGGGTCACGTACGTTTCCGATTTACACGCGCTTCACGAACCGCGAAAACCGCATTTCCACGACACCTGCCCCCGGAAGGAACCCCAGGGAGGACGACCTGTCGAACGACATGGCGGCGTACTCCGGAACGCTCACTACCGTTCACTGGGCAGACATTAAGACATCAGAGAACCCGCAGTTGAACCTGTCTGATGGAACCGTGTGCACGCCAGTGGCTTGGTATTCGAGCATGGTTGTGGTCGTGGATGGCACGGACGGCAGGGTGGCGGCAACCCTCGGGGCATCCGAAAAGGCTCACGTTCTTCTCGAGACGATTCTGAAATCAAAACTCAAAGTTCAGATCAAGGGCAGGCGCCGTTACGCCGTTACGGGGGACCGCCCTTCGAAGCCTACGTTGTGTGTACCCGAGACTGTGTGGGCATCGGGCGCAGTGAGCCTGCGCTGATTTCGGTCGATAAACGGGATTACCGGACAGCGGTCAGCACGCCGCAGCCCCCTCCGCGAAAACGGCTATACTCCAGTATGCGCTTCCTTCTCTTCACGCTCTCTCTGATGGCCGCCGGGCTGGCATGCGTCGCCGATGCCTCCGCCCAGACGATTAGTGTGCGCTTTCCGGCCGCGCGCTCGGAAAAGCCGCTGGATGGCCGGCTGCTGCTTCTGCTCTCAAACGATCCTAGCGATGAGCCGCGCATGCAGATCGACGATTCGTTGAAATCGCAGATGATTTTCGGCGTGACAGTGGACGGATGGAAGCCGGATCAGCCCATCACGATCGGCGACGACGCACAGGGTTATCCGCGAGCGAGCCTGAAGGACGTGCCCGCCGGAGAGTACACGATTCAGGCCGTGCTGAACGTTTACGAGACCTTTCACCGGTCGGATGGCAAGACGGTGAAGCTGGCGCCGGATCGTGGCGAGGGCAAGCTCTGGAACCTGGCGCCCGGTAATCTGCTGTCGAAGCCGCAGTTGGTGCACATAGGTCCCGGAGCACCGCCGATCATGGTCTCGCTCGATGAAGTTATCCCGCCGATCAAGCCCGAGCCGGATACCAAATATGTTCGCCACATTCGCATCCAGTCGAATCTGCTGACTAAGTTCTGGGGCACGCCCATGTACCTCTCGGCGGTCGTTCTGGTGCCGGAGGGTTACGACACGCACACGGAAGCGCACTATCCGCTGATCGTTTTCCACGACCACTTCGTTACCGGCTTCAGCGACTTCCGCGAGACGCCGCCTGACCCTAACCTGAAGCCCGATTACTCCGACCGCTTTCACCTCGCGGGGTACAACAAAATCATGCAAGAGGAAGCGTATAAGAACTACCAGGCGTGGATCGCGCCAGGAACGCCGCGCATGTTGATCGCCAAGTTACAACATGCCAATCCATATTACGACGATTCCTATGCGGTGAATTCGGCAAATTTGGGGCCGTACGGAGACGCGATCGAGACAGAGCTGATTCCGGCCATCGAGCGCCAGTTTCGCGGCATTGGCCAGGGCTGGGCCCGGTTCGTCTACGGAGGCTCGACCGGCGGCTGGGAATCGCTCGCCGTGCAGATGTTCTATCCCGAGCATTACAACGGCGCGTTCGTCGCCTGCCCGGACCCGGTCGACTTCCACGCTTACATGACGGTTGACCTGTATAAGGACGACAACATGTTCTATATTCAGGGCGCTAACAAGCAGGTCGAGCAGCCAGGCATGCGCGACTATCTCGGTCACACCTTGATTTCGATGCGCGATAACATCGCCTATGAAGCCGCGCTGGGCGATCGCGGCCGGTCGGGCGAGCAGTTCGACATATGGCAGGCGGTCTATTCTCCAACCGGGGAGGATGGCTATCCGCAGCCGATCTTCGATAAGCGGACCGGCGCGATCGACCATAGCACAGCCGAGTATTGGCGCGAGCACTTCGACTTAGACGCCATCCTGAAACGCGATTGGACAACGCTGGGGCCGAAGTTGCAAGGGAAGTTACACCTCTACGTCGGCTCGGACGATACTTACTTTCTGAACGATGCGGTTTACCTGATGGAAGACTTCCTGAAACAGACCGGCACTGCCGGGCACGGCGTTCCCTACGAAGGTGAGGTTCGCTACGGACCGCGCGCGGAGCACTGTTGGAATGGCGACCCGTCGAAGCCGAATTGGTACTCGCGGCTACACTACAACCAGATGTATTTGCCGCAGATCATGGAGCGCATTCAGAAGACGGCGCCGCCCGGAGCGGACTTGACAAGCTGGAGATACTGAGCGGACCATCCTCGCCGGTCTTGGTCCATTCCGTTCGCACTGCGCCCAGCCAGGGCCTGATAAGGGCGCCCTATCAGAAGTTCGGTTGCGGATTCAGGGCTACGCCTCAGTGCATGCCGAAGCCGGGCCGGGCGTGCCCTGGGCAAGCCGGGCCCTTACAGCCGGCGCGACGATCGGCGATAGCGTATTAGCGAAACGGCAAGGCCAGGCATCACTTCATGGATAGGGTCACCGCTTTGCCGTCGTACTCCACCCGGCGCGCCGCCCGCGGCGTAAAGGAAAAGCCGGCCGGGTGCCCGGCCGAGACCAGAACCACCTCGATCGCCCGATGCTGCGGCATTCCGGCGAAAGAGCCGTGCCGGTCCTCCACGGTCAGCGCCTGGGCGGCATCGTTCCAGTGCAGCGCTATCTCGCTGAAGGCGCCCCGCTCGTAGTTGTAATTGGTGCCTTCATCCTCGTAAAGCGTAAAGTCGCCATCGGCTCCGGCATACACATACACCGTCAGCGGGTCTGCCGCCTTCTCGCCGGTGTACTGGATATCCGGCCCGAAGGGGACGATCGAGCCGGCCCGCACATAAACCGGAATCTGGTCGTAGGGCGCTGCCGCATCCGGGATGGTGCCGGCCCGCGCGGTTTGCCCGCTCCAGAAGTCGTACCACGCGGCGCCGGGAGGCAGGTAAACGCCGCGGCTGCGCGCCTGGAATCTGGTTATGGGAGCCACCAGGAACGCCGGGCCGAACATAAACTCGTCGGCCAGTTCTCGCGCCTGCTTGTCCTCCGGGAAATCCATCACCAGCGGACGGAGAATGGTCGAGTCGCGACGCGTCACCGCACCAGCCAGCGAATAAATGTATGGGAACATGCGGTAGCGCAAGCGGTCGAACTTGACTTCCGCCTGGTAAGCGGGGCTCGCATCGTCGCCCATGGTCCACATCTCGCGGAAGCGCAGCTCCCCATGCACGCGCAGCAGCGGTGTGAAAGTGCTGAACTCGAACCAGCGGGCGTTCAACTCGCGCCACTCCTCCCGGTCGGCGGGCGTCATATCGGCGGTCGAGAACCTGTGTTGCATGGTGTAGCCGCCGGTGTCGGTCGTCCAGTACGGCACTCCCGACAGGCTGAATCCCAGCCCCGCCGGAATCTGCTTGGCCAGCGCGGTCCACGTCGATGTGATGTCGCCCGACCAGCTTGCCGCCGCGTAACGTTGCTGCCCCGCATAGCCGGAGCGGGTGAGCAGGAATACGCGCTGGTTGGGCGCGGCCCGGCGCTGGCCGTCGTAAATCGCCTCGCTGTTCATCAGCGCGAAGCCGTTCAGCACCCGCGACGCCGTCCCCAGGGAGGTAGGATTCATCAACCGGCGCTGATCTTCCACCGACGGTGGAGACGGCGTGCAGTCTGGTTCGCTGGCATCCATCCACCAGGCGTCGATCCCGCGGCGAAACAGGTTCTTCTCGATCTGCGACCAGTACAGCTTGCGCGCTTCGGGGTTAAACGCGTCATAGTCGGTGGCGACGTACCCCAGCCAATCGCGAACCTGCAGCCGCAAGTTCGACTGGTACAGGAAACCGTGCGCCTGCAATTCCTGCGCGTTGGCCGTGGACGGATAGAACTTGGGCCAGACCGAGATCATCACGTGCGCATGCTGATCGTGGAGGGCTTTGATCCAGCCGTCGGGGTCGGGAAAGCGCGCCGGATCGAATTGATGCGAGCCCCATGAATCGATCGGCCAGTATTGCCAATCCTGCACGATGTTGTCGAAGGGAATCTGCCGCCGCCGGTACTCGCGCACCACGTCCAGGCTCTGTTGGGCGGTCTCGTAACGCTGGCGCGATTGCCACAGGCCGAAAATCCACGACGGCATCATCGGCGCGCGCCCGGTCAACTGGCGGTATCCGGCAATTACGTCGTCCAGCTTCGGCCCGTATACGAAATAGTAATCGATCCCGTCGCCCACTTCGGACCACAACGATGTCGAGCGATCCTGATCCGGCGTTTTCCACGCCAGCTTCATGGTGGTGCCCTGCTCGGTGTTCCATTCGATCCGGATCGGGTAGCGGCGCCCGCCTTCGAGCGGGATCTTCACCTGGTCGGTTGCGGCCAGCCACCCCTGCCGCCAGTGGTCGAAGACCAGCCGGCCATCGATCCATACCTTGAGCCCGCCGTCGGCAAACGTCTGGAACTGGTAGTCGCCGGTCGCCGGCGCCGCGATCGAGCCTTCCCAGCGCGTATTCTTCGGCGCCTGGTGCGGCTGATCCTGCGGCAGCCAGTCCAACTGCAGGTCGGAGGAAAACCGCGCCGGCTCGGACCCATCCATCGGGCGGACGGTCAGGCCGCCCTGCGCGCCCCCGGCGCCGTACAGATACTCCGGCGGAATCGGCGTGAACGGCCGTAGGTCGCCGAAGCGCGTCAGCGAGAGGTTCTCCCACAGTACGCCGTAACCGCGGCTCGACACCAGGAACGGCACCACGATGTTGGTATTGTGCTGCCACAGGTCCAGGTCATAGCCCTTGATATCCAGGGCGTTCAACTGCCTCTGGCCCAGTCCGTAGAGCGATTCGCCGGCGTTCTCCGCCCAACGCTGCCGGACGTGCCAAGTCTTCTCGCCCTGCACCTCCGCCGGTTCGAGCACGCGGCCACCGGGCACTTCGGAAGCGATGGGCTTGCCCGCCGAGTCCAGAAAGCGAACCGCCCCCGTACGCCGGTCCACCACCACTTGCAGCCGCGCGGTGCTGACGATAGCTGCATCCGCCGTGCCGCTCAGTTTCCAATTCTGAAACGGCTTGAGCTGCGGAACCACGTCCAGCACCGGCCGCGTGAAGAAGCTCGCATCTTTGGCAAACGCGATGCGCACTACTGTTTCCGAAAGCACCTGAACCTTTAGTAGTCCGGCGGGCATTGTGAGAACGATGCCATCCGCCAGCCTGGACGGCTCCTGGCCCATCGCCAGCACGCCTGGCAGGAACAGCAACAGCACGGCGGTTGAGCAAGGCATTGAATGGATCGATTTTCGTCTGGTCATTCCGAAAGCCTCTTTTTGCGATCATTCAGAATATCAAGCAGCACGGCCGAGAACCAAGCCGCAGATGCCTGAGCGACATTAAATGACAGAACGGACTGAGGCGAGCGCGGCCGGTGAAAGATGTCCGGTGTAAGAGTTGACGGCGAGCGCAGGAGCGCGCGCACCGAGGTCGCGCTCGGACGAGGGCGTTCGCCTCACGTTGTCCAGTCGCACGTCGTCAATATCATGCGGGACAGCACGCTACCGGCCGGGAGGATCCGTCGGAACCTCGCTGCCGAAGCGGATGGTCGAATCCACGCGGTACACACGCACGCCCGCGGCCACCGGCCGCAACAGCAGCAGCACGATCGATTCGCCCCGCGTATGCAGCGCGAACTCATTGGTTCCTTCGCGTTCGATGGGAAACTCGCGGCTGCCGAATGGCGGAATAGCCACGTCCTCCGGCCAGGAGCATAACCGCGCCAGACGACCATCCGGCATCTCCGCCGGAACGAAATACAGGTTGCCTGCCGAGTAACACAGGTCCGCGCGGGCCGCCTGGGCCGAAACGTTGACCACCGCCATCACCGCGCCGGCGAGATCCGCCGCCTGTCCGGCAAACCACGGATTCCGCATAGCCAGCGCGGCAGAACGGGGAACGCTGCGCAGTTGATCGCCGGCGAGGCACTCGATCAGTCCTTCGACTGCCAACGCCGGCAGCGTGCTGGGTGGATCGGCCTCCCACACGCCCACCCAGGCGTCCCCGGCCTCCGGTTGGCCGCCAAGACGAAAGCTCCTCCGCTCGTGCGGCGCGAAAGTGAAGTCCTCGGGATCAAGCAGGATCGGCGGCCGGTCCGAGCGGTCGATTGCGGCGGCCGCGGATCCACCACGGGGTTCCCCGCCAGACTCGCAGCGTGGTTCGCCGCGTGGTTCGTCTCCGGGCTTCGCTCCGCTTGCCGGATCGACAAGCTCCAACGGCGCCAGCGCGCCGGTCTCCAGCCGTGCCTGAATCTCGGCTGCCAGCTCGCGCCCGCTGAGGTTTGTCACCACAACCGTCGAGAAGCAGCCTGAACCTGTGCGCAGCGCGGCCACCACGGCCGGCGGAGCGCGATCCACGCCGTTCGCGGCCATCGCTGCAAGAATCATCGTGACCAATAGCATTTCCGTAATCCGTAAATAAATCGGCCGAAGAGCTCAACTCCAATAGAGCGGCGCCTCCGGACTCCGGGCGACCCGCACGACTCGTCCCCGTGATATTCTGTGGATGGTTTTTTCGCCAGCTAAGGAGACATACCGTGAGAGTCGGCGTATTCACAGCCCTGTTGTCGCAACTGTCGCTCGAAGACGTTCTCAAGAAACTCAAGAGCCTGAATATCGATACCGTGGAGCTGGGTACCGGCAACTACCCCGGCGATCCGCATTGCAAGCTGAGCATGCTGGCCAACGCGGGCGAGCTCCGCGAATTCAAGCGGAAGCTCGCCGATCACGGCTTCTCGATCAGCGCGCTGAGCTGCCACGGCAACCCGCTGCACCCCGACGCGGCGCGCGCCCGGCACGACCAGGATGTCAGCGGCAAGACCATCCGCCTGGCGGAAAAGCTGGGCGTCCCGGTGGTGGTGGATTTCAGCGGCTGCCCGGGTGACTCGGCGCACGCCAAGTGGCCCAACTGGGTCACCTGTCCCTGGCCTCCCGACTACCTGGAGATCCTCCAATGGCAGTGGGAGAAAGTGGTGGCGCCCTATTGGATCAAGCGCGCCCAATTCGCCGCCGATCACGGCGTCAAGATCGCCATCGAAATGCACCCCGGCTTCGTGGTTTACAGCCCGGAGACGATGCTCAAGCTGCGCTCCATCGCGGGACCCGCCATCGGCTGCAATCTCGATCCCAGCCACATGTTCTGGCAGGGCATCGACCCCATCGCCGCCGTCCGCGTGCTGGGCGATGCGATCTTTTACGTTCACGCCAAAGACACGCAGATTTACGACCGCAACCTGCCGCTCACCGGTGTGCTCGACACCAAGTCCTATACCGACGAGCGCAATCGCGCCTGGATCTTCCGCACCTGCGGCTACGGTCACGATGCGGGCTGGTGGAAAGAGTTCGCCTCCACCCTGCGCATGTTCGGCTACGACTACGTGCTCTCGATCGAACACGAAGACAGCCTGCTCTCACCCGAAGAAGGCCTCACCAAGGCCTCCGAGCTGCTGAACGGCCTCGTCATGCGCCAGCAGCCCGCCGCTGCCTGGTGGGTGTGACGCCGGGCGGCCGATGGAGGATCGGCAAGTCACGCGTTGGCCCTAAGGAACCGCCTCACGCCTCCGGCAGCAGTTCCCGCAAACAGTCGATCAGTTGCGCCGGAAAAAACGGCTTCCGCAGGAAACGGACCCGGCGCGACTTCGACAATGCCGGCGCTTCCTTGGCCTCTCCCGAGATCAGCAGGATCTGAGCGTTGGGATGCAGTTTCAGCACGCGTTCGGCCAGTTTAATCCCGTCCATCTCCGGCATGACAATATCGGAGATGAGCAGATCGACCGCCTCCCGCTGGCAGATTTCGAGCGCCGCCGAGGGCCGCGGCGCCACCAGCACGTTCACCTTGCGCCCGCCGAGCATCCTCTCGACCAGCCGCAGAATCTGCGGCTCGTCGTCCACGATCAACACTGTTTGCGGCCCGCTCATGCGAATGTATCGATTCTACGAGTGCTCCGCACCGGGCGCAAGAGGGCGGCGCCAATCGCAGCAATCGGACGCCGGGGGGAAACACAGGCGCGTGTGCAATCGCTTACTATGGAGGGCATGATGCTACATCGCCCGATGGCCGCCGTGTGCGCGGCCCTGCTCGCGTGCGCCTGTTTTGCCCAGGCGCCGGCCCAGAAAGGACTACCCCACGTGAAAAAGCAATCTTACGGAAAGATGCCGGATGGCACTCCGGTGGATTTGTACCTGCTCACCAACGCCAACGGCATGGAAGCCCACTTGACCGCGTACGGCGGCACGCTGGTATCGCTGACGGCGCCCGACCGCCACGGCGCGTTCGCCGACGTGGTGCTGGGCATGGACACACTGGACGGCTGCCGCGCCCAGACCGCCTATCTCGGCGCCCTGATCGGCCGCTACGGCAACCGCATCGGCGGCGCGAAGTTCACGCTCGAGGGCAAGACCTATCGCCTGCCCGCCAACGATGGCCCTAACACGCTCCACGGCGGCCCGCTCGGATTCGGCAAGCAGTTGTGGCAGGCGAAGGAAGTGGCTTCCGCGGAAGGACCGGCAGTCGAGTTCAGCTATTTGAGCAAAGACGGCGAGGAAGGCTTCCCCGGCACTCTGACCACCAAGGTGGTGTACACGCTGACGAATAAGAACGAGCTGAAAATCGATTACACCGCGACCACGGATAAGCCCACCGTGGTCAACCTCACCAACCACGCCTACTTCAACCTGAAGGGCGCCGGCGAGGGCGACATCCTGGGCCACGAGGTCACCATCAACGCCTCCCGCTTCACGCCAGTCGGCGCCACGCTCATTCCCACCGGCGAGGTGCGGGCCGTGAAAGGCACGCCGTTCGATTTCACCAAGGCCACTGCCATCGGCGCCCGCATCGACAGCGACGACCAGCAGCTCAAGTTCGGCAAAGGCTACGACCTCAACTGGGTGCTCGACAGGACCGGCGCCGGCCTCGCCAAGGCGGCGGAAGTGTACGAGCCGAAGACCGGCCGCGTCCTGCAGGTTTGGACCACCGAGCCCGCAATGCAGTTTTACACCGGCAATTCCCTGGACGGCACCATTCATGGCAAGGGCGGCAAGGTGTACCCGCGCCGCGGCGCATTCTGCATGGAGACGCAGCACTACCCGGATTCGCCCAACCATCCGGCTTTCCCGTCCACCGAGCTGAAACCCGGCGCCACGTATCACACGACGACGGTCTACAGCTTCTCGGCTAGGTAGACGGGGGATTCTCCACCCGCGGCCAGGGGCGTTGGAGCGGTTTCCGGGCGGGCGAGGACACGCCCGGTGGGCGGCGTTTTTTTAAAGGGGTGCGGCTCGGAGCCGCGGCAGCGAACCGTGCATGTTCGGAGTTGCTGCTTAAGCGGTGTTGCCCTGCGGGACGTGTCTGAGCGAGAGGATGTCGAAACGGGTCGATTTCGCTAAGGAACGTAGAGCTCAAGGACGCTCTTTAAGCGGCGCCGTCCGTGAGTTCGCGGCGCTGATACAGCCACTAGCCAACCAACAGGGAATCGATCTCCAGGCACGCTTAAACGAGGCGCTAGCGCGAAAATCAGAGGAGCGGCGGCTATTAGCCGAACGCCTGCAAGAATCTGTGGTGCCTCTGTTTATCGGCGACAGTGCGGGGCAACCCGACAGGATTGGCTCTTGCGTCCTCGTGCGCTTGGATTCAGACTTCCTCGCGTTCACGGCAGCGCACGTGGTTCGGGACGCCGGCTCCGCGCTGCTCCTCGCTCCCTCCGAAGGCAGGGGTGGCAAGTTGCTGCCCCTGCCGCCGTGCACAGCCCATCTGAATTTCTCCGGAAGTGATAACGACCCCGATGTTGGGGTGCTGGTCCTGCCAGAACACCAGCTGGGTCCTTTCCGGCAGCACGTTTTCCTGGCCAGCGCAGAAATCGATCAAGACGATCGACCGGACGACCAAGGGCTCGCGTCATTCTATTTCGTCCTCGGCTATTCCGCATCAAGAACACAAGTGAAGGTCTCCGGGGCCAGGCGTCATATCCATCAACAGTCGTTTCACTGCTCCACATACCCGGTCGACGCCGCCGAATATCTCCAGGAGGAGGTGTCCCAGGCGGACCATATACTACTCGACTTTGACCACAAGGAGATCGTCATTGGAGGGAGGCGGGTCAATCCACCCAAGCTCCAGGGAGTGAGCGGCGGGGGCATATTCCACATCTCCACAGAGACGAAGCAGGGCCCACTTGTCGCAATCGCGACCCAGAATCGACGCGGATCTCGGCTCATTGTGGGCACGAGAATCAAGCACTTCCTGGCGATGGTTCGTGAGCTGAAAGCGACATCTCAGCCCGGAAGCGGTTGAATCGGCTTGAGGCGCGTTAGTCGGTCTCAGGGAAGCTAGCGCGGAGCTTGTCCGCTAATGGCGGATCACGCCCCACTCGGAAGCCACCCTCACGCCGGGCGTGCCCTGCCCCTACAGTTTCAGGCCCTTCAGATACTCGCGAAACGGCCCTCCCAAATCGTGCCGGCGGAGGGCATACTCCACAGTGGCTTTGAGGAATCCCAGCTTGTCGCCGGCATCGTGGCGCGTGCCCTCGAAGCGGTAGGCGTAGATGGGGCGGCTGCGCAGCAGGTAGTGTAGCGCGTCGGTCAACTGGATTTCGGTGCCGGCGCCGGCGTCCACGGCCTGAACGCAGGCGAAGATCTCCGGGGTAAGCACGTAGCGGCCGACGATCGCCAGGTTGGAGGGCGCATCGGGGGAGTTCGGTTTTTCCACCAGGTCGCGGATGCGGTACACGCGGTCGCTCGCGCCGTTATGGCTGACCGGTTCGGCGTCGATGACGCCATACGCCGAGATCTTGTCGGGCGGCACTTCCATCACCGCCAGCACCGGCGCGTTGAAGAAATTGTATACGTCCAGCAACTGGCGCAGGCAAGGCGTTTCGGCCTCGATCAAGTCGTCCGCCAGCACCACCGCGAAGGGCTCGTCGCCCACCAGTTCCTGGGCGCGCAGGACGGCGTGCCCCAGTCCCAGCGCCTCCTTCTGGCGCGTGTACGACACGTTGATCATGTCGGAAATGCCGCGCACAATCGCCAGCAGCTCTTTTTTCGAGCGGCTCTCCAGCAGGTACTCCAGCTCGAAGCTGACATCGAAATGGTCTTCGATGGCGGTCTTGCCGCGGCCGGTCACGATGATGATGTTCTGTATCCCGGAGTGGATGGCCTCCTCCACGCCATACTGGATAATCGGCTTGTCGACGATCGGGAGCATCTCCTTGGGCTGCGCCTTGGTAGCCGGGAGGAATCGCGTCCCGAGTCCCGCGGCGGGGAAAACGGCTTTTCGCACTTTAGCTGGCATCTTCTACAGTTTGAGGCCGGAACTTGCGCGTTGGCAAGCGGCCCGTTGTTTTCTCCGCGCCGGCTGTGGTATCAATAGATAAACTGGGTAGACAAGAATGGCCTACGTAATCGCAGAACCCTGCATCGGAACCAAAGATACCGCCTGCGTCGATGCCTGTCCGGTCGATTGCATTCACCCCAAGAAGGACGAACCGGGTTTCGCCGAGGTGGAGATGATTTACATCGATCCGGTGGAATGCATCGACTGCGGCGCCTGCGTTCCGGTATGCCCCGTGTCGGCGATCTTCGCTCTCGACGATCTGCCAGAAAAGTGGGCCGAATACACCGCGCGCAACGCAGCATACTACAAGAAATAGGCTGCGCGCGCCGTTCCCCTGCCACGGCTGGTTAGCACTGGCGCCCTCACTGGTTGTAGATCTGCACCAGGTTGCCCTCGATGCTTGACCCCGCAGGGAGAGCCACGCCGGAACTCAGCGCTAAGACCCTGGCGAGGTCATTTCTACTTGCAGCGGCAAAAAAGAAATCGCTGACTTGGAGGTCGACTCGGGGCCGGCGATCCCGTACGCGTCAGGGTGACTCAGCCGTAGCACGCCGATCTTGACAAGACATCCAGGGCAGGCTTTTCTCGCCTGCCGGCCTGGCCTCACGCCTTCCGGTAAGTGGCGCTGCACGTGTCGGTCTCCCACAGCCGGACGAATTGGATCTGCACGCCGGAGCGCGCCGGCAAGGCCGCTTCCACTTCGCAGTAAATGAAACGGGCCATGTTCTCGGCCGAGGGGTTCAGTTTGTCGAACGGAGGAAGATCGTTGAGCCACTGGTGATCCATGCGGTCGATCACAGTGTGGACCGCTTTCTTCAGCTCCACGAAATCCACCAGCAGGCCGATTTCATCCAGCGTCTCGCCCTCGAGCGATACCTGGCAGCGGTAATTGTGCCCGTGCACGTTTTCGCACTTGCCTTTGTAATTGCGCAGCGCGTGGCCGGCGGCGAAAGTCTCTTCGATGGTCACTTCAAACATGGAAAAAATCCTCCACATCGTCCAGGCTGGTGGTGAAGCGGTAACTCGGCAGGCTGTCGAAAAACACCTGGCCGTAACGCTTCTGGGTGATGCGGTTGTCCAAGAGTACCAGCACGCCGCGGTCCGACTTGCTGCGGATCAACCGGCCAAAACCCTGTTTCAAAGTGATCGCGGCCTGCGGAATCTGGTAATCGTAAAACGGGTTGCCCCCTGCAGCGCGGATGGCCTCGATGCGCGCATTCACTACCGGATCGTTGGGCACCGCGAAGGGCAGTTTGTCTATGATGACGCAGCTCAGTTGATCGCCCGGCACATCCACGCCCTGCCAGAACGAAGAGGTCGCGAACAGCACCGCGTGAGGAGTGGAGCGGAACTCATCGAGCAGCGCCGTGCGCGGGCCGGTGCCTTGCAGCAACGTCGGGTAATCTATCTCCAGCGACACCCGGTCATAAACCAGGCGCATCTGCTGATAGCTGGTGAAGAGCACAAAAGCACGGCCGCGGCTGTGTTCCAGAATGCGGATCACTTCTACGGCGGCCGCCTTGGTGAAGGCGGGGCTCCGCGGCTCGGGAAGATGCTGCGCCACGTACAGCAGGGCCTGCTTGCGATAATCGAAATGTCGTGGCACCACCAACGTGCGCGGATTCTTTACGCCCAGGCGCCCCTGCACGTAATCGAAGCCGCCGGCGACCGCCAGCGTGGCCGAGGTCAGCACCACGGTTTCCACCTGATCGAACAGGCGCTCGGAGAGGATAGTCGAAACCTCGATCGGCGTGGCTTGCAGGAAGCAGCCGCGGCCGCGCTTTTCCACCCAGAAGACGTACCGTTCGTCGTCCTCCTCGAGGATGAAACGCAGGCCCAGCAACAACTCCTGGTTGCGCCGTGCCAACGGGATAATCTCTTCCGGCGGATTCTGTAGCAGCTTGAGGTGCGATCCCACCAGCTCGAGCGCTGCCAGCAGGTTGCTGTAAACCTCGTCGTTCTCCGCGCGAAAGGCGTCGCGGCCCTGAAAAGCCACGCGCCGCTCCTGTTCTCCGAACAGTTCGAAGAACCGCTCGGCATGCTGCCCCAGGCGCTCCAGCACGCGGTCGAGCTCGGGCGTGCCGAATTTCTTCATGCGGCTCACCACGGCGATGTCGCGGCGCAGTTCTTCAAGGCGGTAGCTGCTGACGGATATGCCGAAGTACTGCGCCGCCACGTCTTCGATCTCGTGGGCTTCGTCGAAAACCACCGCGTGGTACTCGGGCAGCACGCCGCCTTCGCGATTCTCGTCGCGCAGCGCCAGGTCGGCGAAGAACAAGTGATGGTTGACGATGACGATGTCGCTCTCCGCCGCGCGCTGGTGCATCAGGGTGAGGAAGCAGCGGGCGAAGTTCGGGCATTTCTGGCCGGAACAAAGTTCGGCGCGGGCATCCACTTTGGCCCACGCGGTGGAAGACTCGGGAAGGGTCTTAATCTCCGCGCGGTCGCCTCGCTCGGTGGTCTTCTCCCATTCGCGGATAATCTCGAAATCGGCTACCTCTTCCAGACCCTCGAACACGGCCTGCTTTTCGCCATCGTAAATCTTCTGCCGGCAGGCGTAATTGTTGCGGCCCTTCATATAACAAACTTTGAGCGGCCGCTCGAGGTGCTGCTGCAGGAACGGGACGTCCTTGAAAAAAAGCTGCTCCTGCAGATTCTTGGTGCCGGTGGAAACCACGATGCGCTTGCCCGACGCGAGCGCCGGCACCAGGTAGGCGAGAGTCTTGCCGGTGCCCGTACCGGCCTCGACGATCAGGTGCCGCTTATCGGCGAGCGCGGCTTCCACGGCTTCCGCCATTTCCACTTGCCCGGCCCGGTATTCGTAATTCGGATGCCACTGGGCCAGCGTGCCATGGGCCGAAAAAAACTTGCGCGCGCCACTGGTGCGGGCCTGGGTGGGCATGGGAATGACTTGATTGTAGCAAGGGCACGGAAACGGACCCCGCAGCCGGAGCCTCGCAAGCGCACTATCCGGCCGCGCGCGCTTACAGCGGCAATTGCCGCAGCAGGGCTGGAAACACGGCCTGCACGAAGGTAGCGGCGGTTTGTCCGGCCACGTCGATGCCCGCCGGTCCCACCGGGACCATGATTCTCACCAGCGCCGTGTCGCTGCGCCGGTATCGAATGGAATCCGCCACCGCCCAGAATTTGGCGGCGTACTCGGTGGCAATCACCCGGTTGTGGCTTTGATACCAGTACAAGGTCACGCTCTTCTCGTCCCCGTGCTGCACCACATACCGGTTCACCCGGATCGGCGCATCCCAACCGGGCACGCGCAGGAATAGGAAATCCTCCTGGACCGGCTCCCAGCCAGACCCCGGCAGGCAGTTCTTCGGAGAGTGTGGCGCCTGGCCGTACCGCTGCGTTTGAAAGTACGCGATGTACAGGCCGGCTAGCTCTTTGGTGGTTTGGTTCACATAGAACCGGTTCAGCGTGTCGTCTGCCCTGAGAACTTCCAACACTTCTTTGTCGAGCGGGTAATCGCGATAAATCAGCCAGTCGCCGATCACGGAGGGAAACAGCAGCAGCGGTTGCACCGGTGGCGCGGTCTCCGCACGCGACGCGAAGGCGTAGAACGCCAGCGCCTCCAGCAGCAGGATCGCGGTTACCACCCGCACGTAGGGATTTTTCATCATATCCGCGCTTTCGCTCGCCTCGCGCCAAGCCCGGCGACGAAAAGAATAGCCCGATGCAGGAGAAACAGGATTACTCCGGCGGCGAGAAAAATCACCATGCCGGTCGACTCATGGAAAAAGCCCTCGGCGAGGTCGCTGCGGACCTGCGAAAGAATCCCGGTCACCATCACCCGCCCGGCGTTGGCAATCAGAGCGACAGGAATGGTGGCCAGAAACAGCACTACCCGCAGCCAGGTGCGCTTCTCGAAAAAATAGCCGTACACCAGAGACAGAAACGTCAGCGAAAGCAGCGAGCGGATGCCGCTGCAAGCTTCCACCACGGAAAGCTGCTGGCTCGGCAGATCGAGAATGTTGCCTTCGCGCAGCACCGGAATGCCGATGGTGAGCAGCCCCGCCGCCGCCATTCGGGTGGCCAGGATCTGGAGCGGGAAGGTGAGGCTGTTGTAGACCACAGTGGGAATCGGCACCATGAAAAACAGCAGAAACAGAGGAAAGGCCAGCTTGCGCAGTATCGGCGTGCCGCCCACCGTCCACACCACGCCAATCAGAGTGACCACCAGCGCCGTGCGCGCCGTGAACAGCTCTACTCCCAAGGTGCCGATGAGGAGCTGCAGACCGCCCCACAGGACCAGCAGCAGGCCCCACCAGGTGGGCCGCGGCTCGGTCGACAGCAACTCCGTGCGGCGCTGCCAGACGATATACCCCGCCACCAGCGGCACGAAAAACCCATGGCCCATGTCAGGATCGTTCCACCACTGGCTGACAAGCCGTTGGAGAACTGGTGCGTAACAGACCAGCAGCGGCACCGCAATCCACGCGATGGCCGCCCAAGGCACGCGCATCTTTGGAGCGGGCTCCGCGATAGCGGTCATAGGGACATGCCTATCATAACAACCCCCACCGAAAGCCGCCGCGAAGGTGGGGCATGCTTCAGCGTGCCAACGCCCGCTGGCGGGCGCATTATCTTAGCCGTTGAACAAAGAGTCGCTGATCTGGGTCTTGGGTAGATGGGGATGTCGCAACGGTCGCACCCTTGAGTCTACCGTTGGGGCGTTTTCCGGCCAAGTAGGTTTCGTCGGGTTGCCCAAACAGACCACAATCGGCACTGGCGTAGGGCTATCTTCAGCGTGCTTCGCTCGACCAGACCAGTCCTGTTTACTTACCTCTCGCTGTTCGTGTTCGGCCTCCTGAACAGTAATGGACCTGAGAAGTTCCGGCAGCGCTCAAGCTGGTACTCTACTTAAGGAGGTGGTATGCACCCGATTCGTTGGGCGGCGGCGCTGTACCAGGATCTGCGGTTCGGGACCCGCCTGCTGGCGCGCTCGCCGGGCTTCACGGCAGCGTCGGTAGCCTGCCTGGCGATCGGCATCGGCGTCACCGCGTCGGTTGGCAGCGAACTGCAATCCATGGTGTTTCGGGACCTGCCGGCGGTGCGCGGTCCGAGGGACCTCGTGCGGTCCCAGACGCCTATGCCGTACGGCGACTGGGAGGAGTTTCGCAACCGCAGCGATGCGTTCGCGTCGTTGGCCGCGTTCATGGGCCCCGTGCCCTTCGAAATCGCTGCGGCTGGCGGCCAGGCAGAGCGGGTTTGGGGGCAACTGGTTACCCCCAACTACTTCCGTACGCTGGGGGTGGAACCACTAGCGGGCCGGCTGTTCGGGGTGGAGGAAGATCGGGCCGGCGCCGCTTCCGTGGCCGCGATCAGCGCGCGTTACTGGCGCGCGCGCTTTGCCAGCTCGCCTTCCACCGTGGGGGGAACCATCCGTGTCAACGGACAGCTGGTCACGCTGATTGGGGTGGCGCCGGAGAACTTCCTGGGGGCTGATCCCATGCTCTCCGCGGCGGATATCTGGATTCCAGCTACCGCTCCGCCTGGCGTTGCGCCGGAGTTGGGCCGCCTGCGCGACCGGCAAGCCACAGCTTTCGATTTGATCGGACGATTGAAGCCGGGGCGGACACCGGCCCGGGCCGAAGCTTCGCTCGAACCGATCGCCCGGCGCCTAGAGCAAATCTACGACGATCCCGGCAAGGACCGTAAGGAGCCCCGAGTGATCCTGCTGCCTGGAGGCCGGATCTATCCCCTTCGCGACCAAGACCTGCCCAAAGTGGTTGGACTTCCCGTCGTGCTGGTCGGTCTGGTTCTGCTGATGGCCTGCATCAACGTGGCCAACATGCTGGTGGCGCGCGCGGCCGCGCGGCGGCGCGAAATTGCCGTGCGGCTTTCCATCGGCGGGAGCCGTGCGCGCATTGTGCGGCAGCTTTTGACCGAGAGTCTGCTCCTGGCGGCGCTGGGGGGCGCGGCTGGCCTCGGGGTGGTGCGGTGGTACATGGCGTACTTTGCCTCGATACGCGGCACGCTGCCGGGCTACATGACCTTGGACTGGCGCCTGGACTGGCGCGCGCTGGTCTTTTCGGCTTTGTTGACGCTGGTTTCGGGGCTGCTGTTCGGGCTGGCTCCGGCGTTGAACGCAACGCGCGACGATATCGCATCGGCGCTGAAATCCACCGTTCCGTCGCGCTTGCGAGCGCGCCGCTGGTTCAGCCTGCGCAATATCCTTGTGACGAACCAGATCGCCGCCTCAATGGTGTTATTGTTGCTGACCGGCTTCATCGTGATTGGCATCCAGCGCGCCAGTTCCGGCGATTCCGGCTTCGATTATAAGCATCTGTACCTGCTGAGTCTCGACCCCGTGCGCGGTGGTTACGATGCAAAGCGCGCGGCCGATTATTTCGACAAGCTCCCGCGAAGGCTGGCGCGCGTACCGGGAATCGGAGCGGTCAGCGTGGCCCAAACGCTTCCGGCCGCGCTCGGCGGCGTGGAGTCGCTCATCACCGCCAAGGTCGAGTTCACGGGCGGCCGGAAGGCGCTGGGCGCGATCCGCAGCGACCGCGTCGGCGCCGGCTTCTTCGAGACTCTGGGCATTCCAGTGCTGCGCGGCCGCGCCTTCACCGAGCGCGATATTGCCGACGGCTCAGCCGTTTTGATAGTGAACGAGACCATGGCGAAACAAGTCTGGCCGGGACAAGACCCGGTGGGCCAGACGCTGGATTTCGAGGGCAGACTGCACCAGGTGATCGGGGTGGCGCGCGACATTCGGCCACCGCTCCCGCTAGGGCCGTCTCTTCCGGCCGTCTACCAGCCCAATACGCCCTCCGGCTTCGGCGTCCCTTCGCGGCAAGGCGTGACGGTGGCGGTTCGGGCGCAGCTCGGATTCGACGCGGCCGTCAGTCTGCGCCGCCAGGTCGAGGCCATCGACGCGCAGGTCGCGGTCCTCGACGTCCGGCGGATGGAGGACTTGGTGGAGCAGATCTATTACATGGCGCGCGTGGCCGCCGGAGTCTACGGAGCGATGGGCGTTTTCGCGCTGGTCCTGGCTGCCGTCGGACTGGCCGGCGTGACCGCCTATTCGGTGGCGCGGCGGACGCACGAAATCGGCATCCGGATGGCGTTGGGCGCCAGCCGGCGCAACATCCTGGGCCTGGTCCTGCGGGAGTCGGCCGCGCTGTTTGCCGTGGGCGATGCCGTTGGCCTGGTGGTGGCGCTCGCCATGATGCGCGTGCTCGGCAGCATCCTGGACGCCCTGGCGCAAGCCACCCAGACCAGCGCCTCCGATCCGGCGATCCTGGTGGGCGCGCCCGCTCTCCTGGTCGGACTGGCGCTGGCGGCGTGCTACATCCCCGCGCGGAAGGCGGTCCGGATTGATCCCGCCGCGGCGCTACGAAGCGAGTAAGCCGCGGCGCCGGCGAATCGTACCGAGTACGGCCGGGACATTCAACGCGCCCGAACATCCTAAAGCTCGCGATGTCCCCAAACTGAGGCCCTTTCGGGGCCCCTCGCTGGTTCCTTTTGGTTTGCCGCTCCAGGCACAAGGACGTGTAGTCGCTAGCCTTGATCGGAAACGCCTCGGCGCACGAGAGCCGAGGTGAGGGCGTGAACTTCGAGCCGAGGCGTTTTCGATAAGGAGACTTGAAGGAAGCCGCTGGCGTTTGCGGCGGACGCGGCGGCTATGGGGATTGAGAGTCGCTTTGGTACTGGCGAGGCCGACGTTGGCCGTGGCGGCGGTGCACAAGAATGTGGGAGCGGGGTTCGGACCGGGGTGGAACCGGACGTCGGATGGGTCCCATTACGGCGATGGGCAGCGCGGTGGACAGCAGCCGGACACACGAGTCCGCCAGCATGCCATTGGCACGTCGCTGGACCTCAGCTCGCCGCGTCGTTATGACGAATCGAAGTAACTGCACCGTGAGACTTCCGCGGCGGTGAGTCTCTGCGCTACGACCATTTGCGCGCCGCAGTGTGGACAGTGCCAAGTCGAAGGGCTGTCGCTGGAGTTCGGAGACCCCGGCGGCTCGGGTGTGCGCATTGCCAGCAACCGCCGGCATGCAGCCAGTTGGGAGGCGCGGAATCGGTTTGACAGAAACCCGAAGTGGCGAATCCGGACAAAGCCCTTCGGCAGTACGTGCAGAAAGAATCGGCGGAGAAACCCCGTCCCCGTGATCGTCATCTTCCGCTGCTTGCCGCCGTGGGCATAGTCTTTCCAGCGGAATGTGACGCACTCGCCGTCAAACGCCAGTAGCCTGTGGTTGGAGATGGCGACCCGATGCGTGTACCTGCCCAGATAACGCAGGACCTGCATCGGGCCGCCGAAGGCCGGTTTGGCATAAACCACCCAGTCTTGCCGGTGCAGTCTTCGGAAGAGTTGGCGGAACTGTTTCGGATCAGCCAAGGTGGATGCCGGCCCCGCACAACGGAGTCGCTTGCGTCGATAGAGCCGCTTCAAACCGGCGCAGAACTTACCGCGAAAGACGCGACCCAGGACCTTCACCGGCAGGAAGAACGGATAGCGCGGACGCAGCCAACGGCTGTGATCCGGAGACAGACCTCCGGATGGAACGGCGCAGTGAACGTGTGGGTGCAGGAGCAGGTTCTGCCCCCAGGTATGCAAAATGCTGATCAGTCCGATTTCCGCGCCTAGGTGTTTCGGATCGGCGGCCACCTGCAGCATGGTTTGTGCGCTGGCCTGGAATAGGAGGTCGTAGAACAGGCGTTGGTTGTCCAACGCCAGCACATTGAGTTCGTGGGGCACGGTGAATACGACATGGAAGTAGTCGGTGGCCAGCAGGTCCTGTTCCCGTGCAGCGAGCCAACGTTCGCGCAGTTGTGTCTGGCACTTCGGACAGTGCCGGTTGCGGCAAGAGTTGTAGGAGATGGCCGCTTGGTATCCGCACCGCGGACAGGCATCGATATGGCCGCCCAACGCAGCCGTGCGGCAGCGCTGGATGGCCCGGAGAGCCTTGAGTTGCTGAAAGTCGAAACTCTTCTCGTATCTGTCCAGGAAGCGGTTGCCCTGTGCGCGGAGGATGTCGGCCACCTCCACGGTGGGCCGGCTCATTTTTGTCTCGTGCGGTGGTAGAACCGGTTGGTCTCCCCGACACCGGAAACCGACAGGTATTCGAGCGGGTTGATGGTCTTCTCCAGATGCCGCCGCGACAAGTGCAGATAGATGCTGGTGGCCTCCAGGTCTGCGTGACCCATCAGGATCTGGATGGTCGGCAGATCGGCGCCATTCTCCAACAGGTGCGTGGCGAAACTGTGCCGCAACATGTGAGGCGCAACGCGTTTCTTAAGACCGGCATGGCGCGCCGCTTCGGCGCAGGCATACCAGACAGCCTTGTCGGTGAGATGCTCATCGCTACGCGTGGGGGTCCCACGGGCAAAAAGCCAGGTCTTTGGTTTCTTCCACCGCCAGTACGCGCGCAGTGTTTCCAGCAGCCTCGGGCACAACGGCACGTCGCGATCTTTGCCGCCCTTGCCCTGGCGGATGTGAACGATCATGCGCTTGCTGTCAATGTCCTCCACGCGCAGTCGCACCAGTTCGCTTCGTCGAATGCCAGTGGAATAGAGCAGCATGAGGATAGCGCGCGCCTGGAGATTGCTGGCTGCATCGATCAACTGCGTCACTTCCTCGGGACTCAGGACCTTCGGAATACGATGACTCGCGTACTTCGGGTACGGTATCGAATCCGGGGGAAACCGACGCCTCAATGTGCGGATGAAGAAGAACCGTAGTGCTGCAACCTGGCCGACGACGGTCTCTGCTTTGAGCTTTCGAGCGTGCAGCAGGTGAGCCTGATACTGCCGGATGTGCTCCGGGCCCAACTGATCGGGCGGCTTGTTGAAGTACCGAGCAAACCGCTCGACAGCGCCGATGTAAGCGCGTATAGTTGCTTGAGAGAAGTTACGTCGCTGGAGTTCCTCCAGCATGACTTTGCGAAGACGGGTCATAGGGACCTCCTTGTGACCCGTACCCTACTCCTCGCCGAAGCCGAACGCTTCCCCTCCTTACGCTACGCGAAGCGTCCGCCGCGCCAGCGGCTTCGTTCTTGTCGCCTTATCGGAGAAGCGCCTTCCTGGCCTGCGGCGATTCAGGCCGCCACCCGCCCACCGCATCACGAATTCATCGCCGCTGTCCTCCCGCAGCGAGTTTTTGCGCCCATGGGGCCAGGTATGCCCCGTGCCAGCCCCGCCCCTACTTGGTCAACGCTTTCCAGCGTTCCTTCAGGCGCTGGAAGAAGCCCCGCGGAGGTGGGGGTGCGATTGGGGCGGCGCCGGCCGCGGCCACTGCGGAGGCCGTCGGCGGCGTGTAGACGGGAGGCGTCGCCGGGCAGTCGCTTTCCGACACCAGGCGAGTCCTTCCGGCCGACAGGACATACTCCCGCCGCACGCGCTTGTCCACGCGGTTCACCACGCAGATCGAAAAGCCCGGGTTGGCTTGCCCGGCTGCGGCGGCCGGTTTCACCAGCACGGGCAAATAACCTTCCAGGTTCCGTTCCACGTGGCTGGTTTCGTAACGGTGATGGCGGAAGCTCCAGACAAAGACCCGAAAACTGTCAAAGTCGTAGTCGTGAATGCCGCTCGAAACGGTGGTCCACAGCCAGATGTCTTTCCGCTCGTCGTGGTCGGCCAGTTGGCCGAGCGAGAAATAAGAGACGATGCGGTGCCCCTCGGCATATTGGGCCACTTCGTCCGGGATGGCCATCGAGACGTAGCGAGTCAACACCCATCCGGCTTGCCCGGTCGAAACGCGCACCAGGCTCCAGTAATCGAGCGCCGCCGGGGGCCGCTCGGCTGGTTCCTCAGGCTCGGGTGCGGGCTCATCTGGGTTCCTGCCGGATAACTCCAGCCAATCGGCCGGCGGCGGCGGCGGTTTGGGCATCGGGAGCGGCGGAATCTTACCCTTGGAATCCTCTTTCTTCACCGGTTTCTTCGGCGCTGGAAAAACCAGCGGCGCTCTGGGTAGGTCCGTGCGCGGCAAGGGAATCGTGGCCAGCACGTCGAACTTCTCGCCCGTCCGGATCTGCAGGAAGCTAGGAGCGGTGCGCGAAGGCTGCGTATGAGCGTTCAAATCGCTGTAACTGGAGGCTTGGCCCTGCGACGGCATTTTGGCGGCGCGCTCGGCGAGTTCCTGCAGGCTGGCCATATCCGAAACGGCCAGCAACTGGCGCGCTTCGGTCCATCCCTCAATCCCGCCCGGAGTGCGTACGCGAATCAGGATTCGGCGCCGCGCCAGAATCTCCAGCCGCTCGCCGTGTTTCACGGTAGCCACTACGGCGGACTGCAGGGAGATGTCGCTGTGGATCTTGAGCGTGGCCGGCCCCACGAAGGCCTGCCCGATGGCGGGCGCGTGCGCCGCCGGGCCGGAGTGGCACCCGCTCCACAGCAGCAGCGCAGCCACGAGACTGACCGTGTTGATCGCCCGGCAGCGCACCTATCGTGATTCTAGTGCAGCGGGAAGAGTCTTTTCACTTGGAATCCCGCCTGGCATGATAAGGACGCGCCGCCGTCGCGAGAATCGCGGCACAATGGGGTCAGGCGCGAACTCCGGAAGGCGCGGAACTGGCGCCGATTCCCTTCTTGCAAGGAGACCGATACATGCCGTTGCAGGAGAAAGTGGCGCTGGTTACCGGCGCCGGCACCGGAATCGGGGAAGCGATTGCGCGGCTGTTTGCGGGAGAGGGCGCGCGCGTTTACTTGTTCGACCGGGACGCAGAAAGCAACTGCCGCGTGGCGGAGTCGATCGGCGCGGCCGGGGGGTGGGCGGAAGCCATCCCTGGCGACGTGCGCCGCGCCGACGACCTGGCGGGCCTGGTGGAAGCGGCGCGCGCGCGCTTCGGACGCATCGACGTTCTCGTCAACAACGCGGGCATCTTCCCGCGCCAGCGATTCCTCGAAATCACCAATGAGCAGTGGGACGAGATGCAGGACGTCAACCTGAAGAGCATGTTCCGCTTGAGCCAGCTCGCGCTGAAGCCGATGATGTTGGCGGGCGCGGGCAAGATCGTCAACATCTCGTCGGTGACGTTCTTCCTCGGGGTGGGGAACCTGGCCCACTACACGGCGTCCAAGGGAGGAGTGATCGGGCTGACCCGCTCCCTGGCGCGCGAAGCCGGGCCGTACAACGTACATGTCAACTGCGTCACGCCGGGCTTCATCCAGACCGAATCTGAGGTCCGCTTCGTTGGTCAGGAGGAAGCGCGCAAGATGGTGGCCGACCAGTGCCTGGCGCGCCGAATCACGCCGCTCGACGTGGCGCGCGTGTGCCAGTTTCTGGCGTGTGAGCTGAGCGACGGGATGACCGGACAGTGCCTGAACGTGGATGGCGGCTGGGTGATGCACTGAAACCGTGGCGTGAGCACCCTCGAAAATCCGCTAGCCCAGACGCGGGCTAGCGGGCAAGATCGGCGAGCAGCTTCGCCAGCACATCCGGTGACGCGCTCAGCATCGCTGTCACATCGCGGCCGGAGCGCTCAATCCGCGCGGCGCCTAGCAACTTGGCCAAGTCGGGCCGATGGATCTCGGCTTCTGCCGCCAGCGAGAGAAAGCCGCGCAGCCGCTCTTCCAACCGCTCGGCCGATTCCGCGGTCCGCCCGCGCACGCCGAATCGCAGCGTGGCCGCTTCGCCCAGGTCCAGCGCCGCGCCGGCAAAATCGGCGTCCTGTAAAAGAAGGTTCAGATTCGCCAGATTGCCGCTGAAGGGCAGCGCCGTTCCGCCGCGAACCGCAAGCCAGATGGCGCTCCGTGCGCCGATCTCGGAGCCATAGCCGATCAGGCCGGGTGCGCCGGTGCGTCCCGCCCGGTGTTGCGCCATTGCGAGCGAAATGCGGCTTGGCGAGCCGGTCACGGCCAGGCCCGGTTCGATCGCGGTCGTGCCCGCCGGCGGCGTCTTAAAAAGACCGCGCTCGACGATCAGCAGCTCGCGCGAGTTCCAAGCGATCACCAGCTTCGAAGCGTTGCTGTATTGGGCTAACAGATCGCGGGCGGATCCACCCATGTCGTTGACGAAGGGTGAAGCGCGCAAGCGATCGAGGTCAGCGCCGGCGAGAGCTACTGTGTCGCCCGCGATGCAGGACGCCATGCCGGAATCGACCACTGGCAGCGGGGCTTGCTTGCAGGCGATACCGATTCCGAAAACGAACAATGCGGCGGCGAAAAGAAACTTGGCGCTCCGTGGCGCACGCACTCGTGCGTGCAGCGCCGGCATTCGTGCCGGCGTTTCTTGCTTCGAATCGAAGAAAAGCCGAGACGAGTCTCGGCTCGGCAGGCTGGACAGCCTGCGCCACGGCATTCTTGCGGAACGCACAACGCTATCCTGCGCCGGCGAGCTTGTTGAGGCCATCGACATATGCCTTCGCGCTGGCCTCGATCACGTCGGTGGACGCGCCGCGGCCGACGGTCCGCTTGCCGGCCATTTCCAGTTGCACAGTGACTTCGCCGATGGCTTCGGTGCCACTCGTCACGGCGCGGATGTCGTAACGCAACAGCTTCACTTTCGTATTGGTGACGGCGGCGATCGATTTGTAGACCGCGTCCACCGGGCCGTCGCCGATGGAGGCGCCCTCCCGCGTCTCCTCGCCGATACGCAGCCGCACGGTGGCCGTGGGGATGGCCGACGTGCCGCTGTAAACATGCAGGTAGTCGAGCTGATAGGTCTCCGCGGCCGGATGCAGTTCGTCGTGCAGAATGGCGATCAGGTCCTCATCGAAAACTTCCTGCTTCTTATCGGCGACCGCCAGAAAGCGCTGGTAGGTCTGGTCCAGCTCTTCCTTCGAAAGCTCGTATCCGAGTTTGGCGAGCCGGTCGCTCAGACCGTGACGGCCGGTGCGCGCGGTCAGCACGACGCGGCTTTCGTCGAAGCCCACGTCCTCGGGCCGCATGATTTCGTAGGTTTCGCGGTCCTTGAGAAATCCGTCCACGTGAATTCCGGAGCTGTGCGAAAATGCGTTGGCGCCGATCACGGCCTTGTTGGCGGGAACGGCCATTCCGAGCGAATCGGCCACCAATCGGCTGGTGCGGTGGAACTCGCGGGCATCGATGTTGGTGCGCACGCCGAAGTACTCGGCGCGCGTGCGCAGGGCCATCACTACTTCCTCGATGGCCGCGTTGCCGGCTCGTTCGCCGACACCGTTGATGGTGCCTTCCACCTGGCGCGCCCCGTTGCGGATGCCGGCGAGCGCGTTGGCCACGGCCAGCCCGAGGTCGTCATGGCAGTGCACGCTGATGACGGCTTTGGCGATATTGGGCACATTTTCGCGGATGCCGCGAATCAGGTTGCCGAACTGCTCGGGCACCGCGTAGCCGGTAGTGTCCGGTATGTTGACCACGGTTGCGCCGGCATCGATCACGGCTTCCAGCATGATGAACAGGTAGGCCGTATCCGCGCGGCCGGCGTCTTCGGCGTAAAACTGAACGTCGTCGACGTAGCGCTTCGCCAGCTTTACCGAATCCACGGCCAGCTCCAGAATGCGCGCCCGCTTTTCCTCCAGGGTGCGCCCGTAGCGTTCGTCGCAGAACTTGCCCATGATGTGGATGTCGGAGGCGCCGATTCCCGTGTGGATGCGCGGGCGGGCGGCTTTGTCCAGCGCCGCGCCGCAGGCCTCGATGTCGCTTGGAACGGCGCGAGAGAGGGCGCAGACGACCGGGCCCTGAATCTCCCGCGAGATCTGCCGCACGGCTTCAAAATCGTCGGGCGACGAGGCGGGGTAGCCGGCCTCGATCACGTCGACATTCAAGCGGGCCAGTTGCCGGGCCACCGTCAGCTTGTCCCGGCTTCCCAGCCGCGTGCCCGCGGCTTGTTCGCCGTCCCGCAAAGTGGTATCGAACACCGCAACCAGATCGGACATCGAAAGCTCCTCGACCATCAAAACAGATCGGTACCTCCGATGTTAGCAAAAGGGGCTAATCCCCGCCCTTATCCGCGTATAAGAATTTCAAATAGGTGACTGCCGGCGCGCGTAGTTACACTTGAGTTCGCGAGTTCACCGGTGGTGCGCCTCAGTTACGCGTGCGGGGCGGTTGTGCCCCTGCTTGAGAAAACCATTTCGCAGGCGCTGCACGATGCCGCCGCGAAGTTCCCCGGCTGCGACGCGCTGGTCGTGCGTCATCAGAACATTCGGCTGACGTGGCGTGAGCTGGATGTGCAGGCCACCCGGGTTGCGCGCGGCCTGGCCGGACTTGGCCTGCGGCCGGGCGATCGCGCCGGCATCTGGGCGAGCAACTGCGCCGAGTGGGTGCTGTTGCAGCACGCCGCCGCGCGCTCCGGCGTGGTGCTGGTTAACGTCAACCCGGCATACCGCTCTTATGAGCTACGCTACGTCCTGCGCAAGTCCAGGATCCGTGCCCTGTTCCTGCACGAGAAGGATGCACGCGTTAGCTACCGCGACATTCTGGAGGAATCGCGCGCCGGCGAAACACTCGAGCTGGAGCACGTCGTCTGGCTGGGTACGGAATCGTGGGACGCGATGCTTGCCGGCGGCGCCGACTTCTCCGAGCGCACCGTCCAACCGCACGACGTAGCCAACATTCAGTACACCTCGGGCACTACCGGTTCGCCAAAGGGCGTCATGTTGACGCACCACAACCTGCTCAACAACGGCGTAGGGATGGCGATGGGCCTCAAGGCCACCGAGCAGGACCGCATCTGCGCGCCGGTGCCGCTCTACCACTGTTTCGGCTCGGTGATTGGGTCGATGGTCTCGGTCTCGAGCGGCGCGGCACTGATTCTTCCTTCGCCGCAGTTCGACGCCCGCGCCACGCTCGAGGCCGTCCACGCCGAGCGCGCCACCGCGCTCTACGGCGTCCCCACCATGTTCATCGCGCAATTGACGCACCCCGAGTTCGACCGTTTCGATCTCACCAGCCTGCGCACCGGGGTGATGGCCGGCGCGCCGTGCCCGATCGAGACGATGCGCCGCGTGGTGGAGCGCATGCACGTGCCGGAGCTGACCATCGTTTACGGGCAGACCGAAACCTCGCCGGGGCTGACCATGTCGGCTGCGGACGATCCGCTCGAGCTGCGCGTCACCACGGTGGGCAAGCCGCTGCCCAACACGGAGATTCAGATCGTCGATCCGCGAACGGGCGCGCATCTCCCGGTCGGCGAGCAGGGCGAGCTTTGCGCGCGCGGCTATATGGTCATGAAAGGATACGACCAGGACCAGGCGGCGACCGAAGCCGTGATCGATGCCGAGGGCTGGCTGCACACCGGCGATTTGGCCGCCATGCGGCCCGACCATTATTTCAGCTTCAGGGGGCGGGCCAAGGACACCATCATTCGCGGCGGTGAAAACATTTACCCGCGCGAGGTCGAGGAATTCCTGCACACACACGCTGCTATCGCCGACGTTTACGTGGTGGGCCTGCCCGACGCCAAACTGGGCGAGACCGTGCTGGCGTGGATTCAACTCGAGCCAGGCGCCACGGCTACCGAAGAGGAGATCCGCAATTTCTGCCGCGGCAAAATCGCGTACTTCAAAATTCCCCAGTACATCCGCTTTGTCGATAGCTTCCCCATGACGGTGACCAAGAAGGTGCAGAAGTTCCTCATGCGCGAGCAAGAGATCCGCGAGCGCGGGTTGGAAGATGTGGCGCGCGAAGCCACGGCGTAGGTGGGGCATGCTTTAGAGGCTGCTGAAAAAGTAAGTTTTTGGTTACCGGGAACATTTCTGTACGTCTATGTTGTATGCGCGGAGATGATCTCAGTCAGAAGCCGATGTTCAGCTATTTGTCGCCGG
>JBEKXZ010000039.1:0-44094 GCA_049511495.1 Bryobacteraceae bacterium
TCTGCTCGACGATGTTGCCGATGTGAAACTTCTTATAGCGCTCGTTGAAGAGCATGCCGCAGGGAGCCACCAGGCCTGAACCGGAGATCTGCAGAATGAACGGCGCCCCGTAGCAGCGCTGATAGCTGCGTGCGCCATCGGCTTTGATCTTCGACCACTTCACCACCACCTGGTACTCGTCGTCGGAGAGGGCCTCGGCTTCGGCGAGGAGATCGTAGAGCTTGGCGTATCCATCGTAATCCACGCCGAGGTTGCTGTCCTCGTCGTCGGAGCAGTGCTTGATGACCGCGTAGTCGGGCCGCAGCTCTTTGCCGAGCCGGGCGTAGGGCAGGATCTGGTCGGCATCCTGCGGCATCAGCACCATCTGCATGCCGATGGTTACCGGGAGATTGCGCCTCCGCTTGATTTCCACCATGTCGCGGATGTTCTGGACCACGCGGTCGTAGGCCTCCGGCTTCACCCCCATGATCTCGGCGTAACGTTCGCGGGTTCCGGCGCTGAAGTTGATGCGCAAATAGGTCAGGTGGGGCAGGATCTCCTCGAGCTTCGTGCGGTTAAAAATGAAACCGTTGGTGCCGGAGGCCATCGAAATGCCAAGTTCGTCGCCGCGCTTCACGGTGGCCATGAAGGCGGGCGAGAGAGTGCTCTCGCCGTCGGAAACCAGGCTGATGCCCTTGACGCCGATCTCCGCGCAGTCATCCAGGAAGCGGTACATGACATCGCGCGTGATGAGCTGCCGGTCGTTCTCCTGGAGCATGGCGTAGCAGAAGCCGCAGGCGTAATTGCAGGCGCGTGTCAGCGCCATATCGACGGTGATGGGAGCAAACCGCTCGCCGCGTTCCCAGGCGCGAACGCGGTCGGTGTGCCAGGCCATCTTGGTGCCGTCCAGGATCAGCCGTTCGGTTTGTTCACCGGCGGTACTCAGCGCTGCGTGCTCGGTGTGCTGCATGGCCACGTACGCATCCTCATTGCCCGAAACCCGCCGTCTACCCAGCAGAGCGCGGATGCATCGCCGCCAGGTTTTTCCGGTCACCTCTGGCCGCTCCCGGACCCGGGAGTGCGGACCATCGGCCGGTGTGCCGGGATCTACCGGACTGGCTTCATCATAGCGTGTTTCCGCGCTGCCCACCGGCTCCAGGGTAACGGCGGCGCGTGAATAATTCCGCGGATCGGAGACCTTCTTGGCCAGACCTACCGACGCTGGCGGTACAGGCTGACCAGGCCGCTGGCAACTATCCAGAGGTTCTTGGGCCGCAGTGCACCGGAAAACCCCTGTTTTTCGCTCCGCCAGCGCCGTACCCACCTCGATATACGAATGACCCTGTTTCAAGAGCTTGACCAGGATTTCGGCTTGATAACCGAATCCATTGGTTTCGAGATGGGCCTATCCTGTTTCCGTTCGGCGGTCAGACTCGATGGCATGGATGTCGGGAAAGTCCTGACCGACTCCCCACTGCTCGGTAATAACGGGATGTTCTCGAATCAGGTGCCGCGGCGGTGATGCATCTGAAAATGAGACGAAGTACCTGGCACGGTTCTGGTCGCTCAATTGGCCGCCCTCTGCGGCATTCAATCCCTGCCGGGCCCTCTGGTTGGTTGGATCTAGCCTAAGGGCCTGCTTGTAGTGAAGAATAGCTAACCCGGATGCACCTGTGCGACCAAGCTCGTCGGCGTAGGCGACGTGGCGGCCGGAGTCGAGCGGATTGCCGAGTAGAGCATACGCCCGCGCCAGCACCTTTGTCGCCGCGACTGCTTTCCAGAGGTTTCTTCGACCGAACCGCAAGGCTCCGTAGAGCTTCAATATTCGCTTTGCAGCTAGAAGCAGACTTCCCCTCGTGGCCATCAAGCCACGGTACGTAAACCTAGACGCTGCGGTGGTCGCCATTACGGTGCGCACATCAAACCGGGATAAGCACTCACGGCATGTCAGACGAATTGCATACTGATCTAACGTTGGGCTTAGCCTCACCCCCCTGTAATCATTGACATGCTGACAGCGAGGACAATCCCAGACGATATTAAAGGTTCGTCCCCTTACGGAGTGTAGTGCCTCAGCGGCGAAACGTACTGGCGTAGTTTCGTTCAAAATGGTCTTTTGGGTGACATCGACCTGTATCCCAAGTATTTCTGCGTCAAAGTCATTAACTTTACTGATATTGAGATGTACGTCTTGCCTATCGATCCACTTGATCCTATCTTCGATCAACCCATCCCGCACCGCCTCGATGTAGTCCGGGCTGCCAGGGTAGACCTGAAGGCGGTCAACGTTAATCATGTACCTCTGGTTCTTCGCCCACCAATCCATCGATTCGTTGCCCGTCTCGAGCGTCTCTGCTGTGTCACCGAAAATAATATTACCCTGAATGCCGAGTTTGCGATCGTATGTCCACCGGATGACCTTGTCGATTTGTGTTGTTGTTGATCTTTTCTTCATGCTATTGAGGACAGGTTGACTCATGCTCTCGATGCCGTAGCTAATGTACGTGCAACCCGCATCTTTCAGGCGAACGAGAATAGCGTCGTCCACACTATTGACATGAAGTTGAATCGTCCAGTGCACATTGAACGGCTTGATACGCTCGCAAAACTCGAAAAGGCGCGCTTTCTTCAATGAGAACAACTCATCAACAAGCGATAGGGTGTTGATGTTGTAGGTTCGAACGCGGAATTCAAGCTCCGCGAAGAAATCGTCGAGAGGGCGTTCGCGATAACCCTTCCCTGCTGGATGGAAGCAAAATGTGCAGTAGTAAGGACATGAACGGCCACTAATCATATCGATCGAACGGGGCGCATTCGTTGCATGCAGGAAATAGGCGTCGTTCGGAAGCTGGTTGATGATCGTGTCGCCGAAGCCAAAGCCATCATAATCAGGCCAGGGAATCGATCCTAGAGCCTCTATTGGGGGGCGGTTAGCCGTGCGCTGCACTACGCCCTTATGAGAAAAGGCGATTCCCCGGACTTGTGACAAGTCGCCGTGCTCTTTCAGGGCTTGGCACAACTCGATGATAGTCTCCTCCCCCTCGCCGATAACTCCCGCATCTACATCGATCAAGCGGAGTGCAGCTTCGGGGTCGCTGCTGAACACTCCCCCTCCAACGACGTTGAAGATTTCGGGTTTCGCGGCACGTGCCGCTTTGAAGATCTGCTTTACTTGCCGCAAGAACGGAGAGATTGCTCCAGTGGCGCAAATGTCAGGGCTGAAGCTGCGCACCGCCTGGTGGACTAACTGACTTATTGGAACGTCGGATTTGTTGCTGTTTAGGCAGAAGACATCGTGACCATGTTTCTTCAGTACGGCCGAAATATAACCTAAGCCAAGCGGGAATTGGTAAAACTCCCCCGGGGCCTTGATGTATCGTGGAGCCACAATGAGTATTTTCATTTCTCATATTCTCCGTTAGATAGATCCTGAATCAGTGCGTTGGCGTGGTACAATGCCTCCCAGCTCCGAGATGCAGATTGCGGTCTTAACTGAAATTTCCGTTTTTGGCTTCCTGTCTATCATCGATTATACTTGGAATTCCCCTCCTGGACTCAGAGTCCGGTTCAGTATACCCTAAGCGGCACCATCCTCTGATCCTGCGAGTCGCAATGTTCGCCGCCGGGAACCGCCTTTGGCGCCGCCCGCACACTGATGCCCTGGCGTAAAACACCGATGCCGGCAAGTCCCGTCTTTACAGCGAGTTTTCACGGAGGCCTCGCCGCCCCCTGCCAGAACGCCGGGGTTCCAGGCCGCGGTAACAGCGGTCACTAGCATGAGCCCCCAAGGCCACACAACGCGGTCGAACAAGACGGTGCCGGCTGCCTGAGCCTTACGGTCTGGAGCGTCTCGGGCTAAGGACCTGGATGAAGAACAGCGCCACAACGGCGCATAGAAGTGGCCAGCGGGACGAGGCACCGGCAGCTAGGATTCAGGTGCGAACCCCTTTGATGTGGCGGATAGTGTTCAAGTCCGCTTTGACCTGCAAGTGAACTTGCAGGACGGATTCGACGGTTTGCTGCAAGTGCCTTTCGAGTTGGAGTAGGCGGCTGCCTTTGCTTTCCTTGGCCATCCCGGGGGCCATCTCAATGACAACCCGCCGGTCTCCTTCAATGGTGATGACGCAGAAGTCGGAACCTTGGGGGAAGGTTTCCAGCGCGACGGCGATTTCCGCCTGCCGTTGTTCGCGGGAGAGGCGGCGCCAGCGGGGCGAACTGGGGCGGACGTAGAAGTTCTCATTGGTGACCGAGGGCAGTTGGCGGCGGTAGTCCGACAGGAGGTCGCGCACGAGCCGCACCGGGAGGGCGAACATGGGATCGCAGTTCTCCGGCATGACGACTCCGGGTACGGGGACGCGTTGCGTGCGGTCGCGCAGACTGAATTCCAGTTCGATCACGGCGTGGTCACTGCACTCGATGATGGGCTTGCCCTCCAGAATCGGGCAGAATCGTTCCAGCAGCCGGCGCTCAATCCCGGTGAAGGTCCCCGAGTACCGCGCCTTGGCGACGATGTGGCGGCCGCCAACCACCAGCGCCATCAGTTTCAAATCGACATCGGAGGCGACGGCCACAATGGCATCGGCTTCAGGTTCGAGAACGCCCTCGAACTCGTGGGCGCCCGCAACAGCCTCTAGTGCCGCGCGGTAGAGGAGGTTCACTTCATGCAGAGGATCCGGTCCTCCAAAGGAAAGCGTGAGGGCCGCCGTTTCGGCGCCGGTTTGAAATTGCGGGCGGCCCCAAGTGGCCGCCGCTTTCTCGAGAGCCGCCAGGTCCAACGCCGCCAGGGTCTGGGCGCCCACCCGCACCGTCACGCCGGGAATACCGGCACCCATAGCGGCTTCGAAGATGCCGAGAATACTTTGCAGAGGGTCTTCATCCGGAACCCAAGTCTCCAGGAATGCCAGATTTTCGGCGGGTCCGAATCCCCTGAGCACGGTGGACAGGTCTTCCATATAGCCGGTGACGGCTGATTCGTAGTCGATAACAGGGTGGGCGTTCATGTGTTCTCCCAAGGGTCAAGACCGGTAAAAAGCGTGCACCTGTTCGATGGTGTAATCGATCTCCTGAGGTGTCAGATGTTGGTGTACGGGCAACGTGATGATCTCTCCGCAATCCGCCTCGCATTTCGGGAAGTCGCCGGGCCGGTAACCGAGGTGTTGCGCGGCTTTTTGCAGATGAACGGGGATGGGGTAATGGATTCTGGCTTCCACCTCTTTGCCGTTGAGATACTTTAGCAGGGCGTCGCGGTTTTTCGCGCGGACCATGTATAGATGGTAAACGTGCTTGACCCCGGGGCACCGCGGCGGAACGGAAATGCAATCGTCCAAGTCCAGAAAAGCCCGGTCGTAGCGCACTGCGTTGGCGATTCGCTGGCTGGTAATGAAATCTACCTGTCCGATAAGGCGGTTGCCCACCACGGCCTGTAGCGTATCGAGACGGCAGTTGATGCCGAACGTTTCGACTTCATCGCGATTGGCGAGGCCGTGATTGCGGTACAGCCGAAGCCTGCGGGCCACTTCTTCGGAATGCGTGACGATCACCCCGCCGTCCGACCAGACGTTGAGATTTTTCAGCGGGTGGAGACTGTAGCAGGAGGTCAAACCCCAGGAGCCTGCGGGCCGGTCGTTCAGGCGGGCTCCGATCGCTTGGCAGGCATCTTCGACGACGGTCAGGCCGTATCGTTGCGCGATCTCTACGATAGCGGGCATGTCTGCCACATTGCCGGTGTAATGAACCGGCACAATGGCGCGGGTGCGCGGGGTGATGGCAGCCTCGATTTTCGAAGCGTCGATGACAAAGCCCTCTTCGCTATCGACGAACACCGGACGCGCCCCGGTCATGACGATGGCGCCGACAGTAGCGATGAACGTCATCGGGGTGGTGATGACTTCGTCACCGGCTCCGACGCCGGCCATCTTCAGAGACATGGCGATGGCATCGGTCCCAGTGCCGACGCCGATGGCATGCGGGGCTTCGCAGAGCGCGGCGAATCGCCGTTCGAACTCGGTGAGCGGAGCTCCCAGGGTGAAGTCGCCGGTCCGCACGAACTGGCGGAGGTCATCGAGATAGGGTTCCAGGTCGGCAAACTGGCGGTCGAGATATGAGAATGGCACGCGCATGGAATCGACTAAAGATCTCTCCGGCTGACCGCCCTGTTGAAGCCGCGGCGGTAGTTGTAAGGCCGGCAGCAGGCTAATACGAATATCTCACACGGCATGCATCCAGACGAGTTTCGAGGCGGCACGCACGAGTGCGCGCGGCACCGTGGCCCAAGGAATCCTCTCTGCCGCAACGGCACTTTTGCCTTGATTCCGGTGGTAGATGCAGGCTCGTTGAGCATCGAGGCGTCAGTTGGCATAGAAGTCAAATATGTTGTGAATGATGTAATCGAGATCGCACTTAGTCAGTTCGGGATACACCGGTAGGCTGACGACGAGCTTCGCCTGCCGTTCGACTACCGGGAAGCTGCCGGCGGCGTAGCCCAGCTCGCGGCCGGCTATAGTCAAGTGGATCGGCACCGGGTAATGGACCGCGGTGCCGATGCCGCGCGATTCGAGAAAGGCGCGCAACTCGTCGCGCCGCTCCGCCTGCACCACGAAGGTGTGATAGACGGCGTATTCCCACTCGTGCTCGCCGGGTGTGCAGACCTGATGAAGGCCGGCCAGCTTCTCGCGGTAGTAGCGGGCGTTTTCCCGGCGGCGCTCGGTCCACTGCTCGAGATATTCCAGCTTCACCAGGAGAATGGCGGCCTGCAACGTATCGAGGCGCGTATTGCGCGACCAGAACAGGCACTCCTCGCGGCTCCTCAGGCCGACGTTGCGGCGGATCTTGAGATCTTCGTAAATGAGGCTATCGTTGGTGGTGAGCACACCACCATCGCCCAAGGCGTTGAGGGTCTTGAGGGGATGCAGGCTGAAGCACCCGATCTCACCCCACGCTCCGACACGCCGCCCTTTGTGGCTGGCCAGCACGGCCTGCGCGCAATCTTCGACAATCGCCAGATGGTGCCGGTCCGCGATGGCGCGGATCTCCTCCATACGGGCTGCCCGGCCGGTCAGATGCACGGGCAGCAAGGCCTTGGTCTTGGGGGTGATGGCTGCCTCGATGGCATCCGGATCTATGTTGTAGTCCTCGCCGGCGTCCACGAAGACGGGCCAGGCTCCCGCGATCCGGATGGCGCTGGCAGTGGCGATAAAGGAATTCGGTACAGTGATGACCTCATCGCCGGGGCCGATGCCGAGCGCTAGCAGGGCGAGGATCAAGGCATCCGTGCCGGAGTTGACGCCGACGGCATAGCGCACGCCGCACAGCTCCGCAAACCTCCGCTCGAAGAGCTCGACCTCATGGCCTAAAATGAACTGCCCGTGATCGATGACCCGGCCAACGGCTTCCATGAGCCGGCCTTTCAGCGCCACGTGTTGTCGGGTGAGATCCACGTAAGGAACTTGCATGGCGCGGGTTCTCAGAAAGGGCCTTTGAAACTGCGATCCGGGGCGTCGTGAGGAAGGTTGTCCTCGTGGAACAGCGCGGTGTGCTCCGCTTGCACCGCTACTTCGAGCATCTCACAGGCCGCGGTGTACAAATGAGACGGCCGCGCATAACAGAAGCGGGAGAGGCCGAAACTGGTCGGCATGGGACAATCGGCCATCCCAAAACGGCGCGGCGGGCATTTGAGCTTGCCCCACGCCAGTTCGGCTACCACGGCCAGCACTTCGCCGCCGAAACCGCCGGTGATCCAGCCGGTATCGGCCACCATCAGGCGACCTGTTCGCAACACGGATTCGAGCACCGTATCCTTGTCCCAGGGCCGCAGTGTGCGCACGTCGACCACCTCGGCTTGAACCCCGCTCAGGGCCAGGACCTCGGCGCAGCGCACCGCCTCCAAAACGGCATACGATGCCGCCACGATGGTGAGGTCGGAACCCGGCCTGGCGATACGGGCTTTGCCGATGGGTGTGGTGTAGATGCCCTCCGGCACGCCACCGAACGTCTCGTGAAGCCAGCGGTGCTCGAGATAGATCACCGGGTTGTTGTCGTAAATACCGGCGATCAGAAGCCCCTTGGCGTCCTTTGCGTTGGCCGGCATCACCACCCTCAGTCCGGGCACGTGCGCGAACCACGCCTGGAGCGATTGGGAATGCTGCGACCCCTGGCCCCAGCCCCGGCCGACGATCAGACGGATCACCAGCGGAACGGATGCGCGGCCGCCGAACATGTAGTGCCACTTAGCCGCCTGGTTGACCACTTGCTCCACGGCCAGCAGCGCAAAGTCGACGCGCTGATGGGTCACAATCGGCCGCATGCCGCATAACGCCGAACCGATCGCAATGCCGGTCATGGCATTTTCCGATGCGGGGGTGTCCATAACGCGACTGCTGCCGTACTTCTCGTGCAGGCCCAAGGTGGTTCCAAAGATGCCACGGGGATCGGGCACGCCCAATCCCATGACGTAGACGTTGGGGTCGCGCTCCATAGCCACATCGATGGCTTCGCGGATGGCTTGCGCGAAAGTCAGTTGCCGCATGCGGCCTCCGCGGTTAGAGACGGTTCGTCGTAAATATCTTGCATGAGGACGCTCTGGTCGGGATAGGGGCTCTCCCTGCCGAACCGAATCGCTGCATCGGCCTCGGCGAGAAACTCATTCCGGAAGGCCTGGATTTCCTGTTCGGAGAGGGCGCCGTCGCGCAGGAGCCGGCGTTCCATGCGGGCAATTGGGCAGAGATCCTTCCACGCCAGGAATTCCTCTTCGGTGCGATAGCCCAGATCGTTGTCGTAGTTCGGCCCGCAATGCTCGCGCCAGCGGTAAGTGGAAAACTCCAGAAGCGTCGGCCCATCGCCCTGCCGCGCCCTGTGGACCGCCTCCCGAGTGAATTCCCGCACGGCCATCACGTCGTTGCCGTCGCCGCCGGCGCTGACAACGCCCATGGCTTTGACGAGTTGCAGCAGGTTTCTTTCAGCCGACTGGCGAACCGAGAGAGGGGAATAGACCGAGTAAAGATTGTTCTCGCAGAGGAACACGATTGGCAGGCGCTTGAGAGCGGCGAAGTTGACGCTTTCATAGAATGCGCCCTCCTCGGTGGCACCTTCGCCGAAAAAGGGCACGGTCACGCGATCTTCGCGCCGCATAGCCGCCGCCAAAGCTGCGCCGGTAGCGATCGCAATGGTGCTGCCCACAATCGGAGCGGCGCCCATGAAGCCGCAGGCCAGGTCAATCAGGTGCATGGACCCGCCCTTGCCGCTGGAGCATCCCGCCGCTTTCCCGTAGAGCTCCGCGATCAGCGCCTTGAGACTGCCCCCTTTGGCGAGATAGTGGCCGTGTGAACGATGGCCGCCGAACACGTAATCGCGCGCGGTGAGCGCCGAGCATACGCCCACAGCCACGGCTTCCTGCCCGATGCAGAGATGTACGGGACAGCGCATCTGCTGTTCCGCGTAAACTTCGGCGATGCGTTCTTCCACCAGGCGAATGCGCAGCATTTCGCGGTAGAGTTGCACTTCGAGGGAGCGGCCGCTCAATGACGCGAGCCCGTCTGGGATGTCTCCCGAGTCCGCGAGGGGAGGAGCGCTCAGGGAAGAGGGTCCGGCATTTATTTCATCAGACATTCGATATACCTTGCCAAAGCCGTGCGCTCGATCGCGGTGCGATTACCAACGGTGGTGACGGCCTGGGCGCCCACGCAACCAGCGATGAAGCTGAGCACTTCCGAGGGCGTTTCCAAGGCCGCGCAGGGCGCTGTGATGGCCAACACTGCATCGCCGGCGCCTACCCGGTCAACGACGCGCCCACTGAAAGCGGGGGTTTCGCAGAAGTCTTCCCCGCGGCTGTAGCAGAGGCAGCCTTGAACACCGCAGGTAATGATGATGCGGTCGCACGAGAGCTTTGCCGAAACGTCGCGGACGATGGTTCTCAGATCCCCCTGCGGATTGCGCGCCTCCATGCGAATTTCCTTTTCCGAAATGGAGATGAAGTTGGCGCGGCCGTACTTGGAAACAGTATTGAATCCTTGATTCCCGGCATTGACCTGGGTGTTGATGGCCAGGAAGGGAGCCTTGGCGGAGAGGAGGTGGGCCACCTCGGGGGAGATCATCCCGTGGCCGTAATCAGCCACTACGACCACGTCGTATTCAGGCAGCAGGGCGTCCAGTTTCTTGCAGATGGCCGCGGATTGCGAACCGAGCCGCTCGATCTCTGCCATCACATAGACCTCGAATAGCTTCTGCAGAGGGTACGACTCGAGAAAGCGCCGTTTGACAATGGTGGGGGCGTTTTCCATGTATAGGAAGATCTTCTCCACGGACGGGTGCAGATGCTCGCAGATGAACTGCTCGTGCGAATCGATTCCACCAAGCAGGGTTAGGACGCTGACCCGGTCGCAGATGGCGGCGACATGGTTGGCCACTGCGAGGGATCCGCCGGCAAAGCGCTCGCTGCTGATATGGCGGGCCGCCAGGACCGGCTCTTTACCAGACTTTCCCAGGGTTTCGCAGTATTGATACTCATCGACGATGGCTTCGCCGAGGACCAGCACACGCAACCCGCGCGCCCTCTCCAGGCTGCGAATCACATCGTCGGAAGTGTAGCGGCCGCAAAAAGAACGCAGGAAACGCTCGGTCTCTGCGGGAAAGATGTTGAAGTTTCGGTTGAGCAGGTTGGAGGAGCTAAAGACGACATCGCCGGCGAATTTGAGGCAGCCGCCGACCTCGCGAATAGCCTGTTCTTCCAGGGCCACGGCGCCCGTCCGATCTTCAAGGTCGCGGAATTCCGTGCCCTTAACGAAAACATCCGGCTTCAGCAGGCGGATGGTATCGGTGGCCATGGGCCATTGATTGATAGCTACGTAATCCACACACGCGAGCGCTCCGATGGACCACGCCCGGTGCGCCTCGGGGAAGACCGGGCGATTGGGACCCTTGTTGACGAAGCGGTCGGGAGTCACCGTGACTATTAAAACATCGCCCAGTTGCTTAGCCTGTTCGAAGTGGCGAATGTGGCCAATGTGCATCAGGTCGAATACGCCATGGCAATGTACCACCACCTTGCCCGCCTGGCGCAGGGAAGCTACCACCTCGGCCAGTTCGTCCAGCGTCAGCATCTTGTTATTGGACAACTCCGATACCACTGTCATCGCAAGCCCAGTTTCTTGACCGCCTTTACGTTGATGTAATCGTCGTTCGCCAGACTGTTATCGAACTTGCCGGCCTGGAACGCGCTGCACAAATCGCGGATCGCGTCCTCAATCGTGCGGCTCGGGCGATACCCCAGTCTTTCCGCGATCTTGCGGGAACTCACGTGGTACGACCGGTTGTCGTTGGTACTGGTGGTTTCAATCCGGATGGGCGCCTTCTCCGGGAATTCCCGCTCCACCACGGCCTTCGCCATTTCCGCCAGTTGTGCCACCGTGTGATTCTCGTAGCCCGCGTTGAAGATCTCTCCATCCACCACGTGCGCGGGGTATTCCAGCATCTTCACATACAGCTCGGTCACGTCGTCAATGTGAATATTCGGCCGCTTCTGCGCGCCGCCGAAGACCGTAATCAAGCCCCGATTGATCGCGTGGTTGGTCAAAATGTTGACGGTCAGATCGAAACGCATCCGCGGCGAATACCCGCAGACCGTCGCCGGCCGTATCACCACGGTAGTGAAATCCTCCGAGCGGTACTTGGCCAGTGCCGTTTCGCAAAGCCCTTTATACCTGCTGTAATCCGTCAGTGGGACGAGGGGATGCTCCTCGGTCACCTCGGGGGCTTCGCTCACGCCATACACCGAGCTCGAGGACACATACACGAATCGCCGGACCCCCGCGTTCTTGCTGGCTTCCACCATCGGCTCGAAACAATCGAAATTGATGGTCTTGCTCAGCGCCGGATCCAGTTCGTAGCTCGGGTCGTTGGAAATGCATGCCAGGTGAATCACCGAATCGCAGCCTTCGACCGCGGCCGCATAGCTGGTGGTGTCACGGATATCGGCGGTCACCACACGAAGCCGCGGGTGCGAGGGCAGACCGCCCGACCCGAAGAGCATCAGATCGTAGACCACCACTGCATGGCCGGCATTCAACAACTTGGGAACGAGGACGCAGCCCTTATACCCTGCGCCGCCGGTGACAAGGACTCTTTTCATGCATGCCCGTCAATACTCAATGATACGATGCCTGTGGCGCCATGCTCATCCGCCTGGTTTGTCCAGCGGTACCCCGAACTGTTGGATAGTTCCGTCCAGGCCCAGTACGGTGCGCACCGTCCGATCCAGAAACCCCAGCGGGGACTCGGTCGCCGGGTTCAAGCCGAATAGGGTGACCGGGATATTGGCCAGCAACCGCGTAAGTAGACGTAGCGACAGGATGTGCCTGTACCGCGAGTCCGTTAACAACACCCGCAGAATCTGCGAACCCAGCAAACAGAGCGCCCCGTTTTCTAAGAGCTGAGCTTGTACATCGGCGTATTGATCCGAATGCAGGAGATCAAATATCTGCCGGAAGAGCCGATCTTGGACGGCATGATCTTTGCTGCCCGCCGCCGAGTATGCGCCCGGCAGCATCCTCATGGTTGCCAGCGCTTCGGGAATGTAGCACACTCCGTGCCGCAATGCCAGCACCAGCACACAGAACCAGTCGGAATACCACTTTAGGGCGGATGGGAAACCTCCAAGTTCCAGCAGGGCGGCGCGGTGGAAAACCGTCATGCCACCATACATGTACACACGGTGGTGTGCCATGCGGTTCGCAACTTCGTCGCGGCTGACGTATCCGGCATCGGGACGCAGCCGCGGCCGGAGATAGCGCACGCGGCCAGTCACGGCGTTAAACTGGGCCAAGTCCACGACACAAAGTTTGGCGCTGGGGTTTTTTGCCAATAGCGTCATCGATTTCTCGAAGAGCCCCGGCAAAATCTGGTCGTCGGCAGCAGGTGTGTAGACGAAATCCCCGGCCGCCTCCCGAACGCCGCGATTGATCGTCGGAACGGGGCCCATATTCCGCGGGTTCACCAGCAGCCGCACCAGCGGGTCACGGACGGCAATCTCGCGGATAATTTGGACGCTGTCGTCGGTCGACGCGTCGTCGATTACCAGCACTTCCAACGGCCGTGCCGACTGGCTCAAGATGGCACCCAGCGCCCCCCGCAAATACCGCCCGTGGTTGTAATTCGGCAGGATCACCGAAAGAGTGGGGAGTGCAGAAGACTTCACTGTGGACATTCGTGCCAAAGCCTCCGGCATCGCGTCAGGATGGCCGTCCCGACAGGCAAGATGAATAGCAGTGTCACGCCGCAATACGAGGCCGCCGCCCCTACCGCCCCGTAAGCCTTGCCAAAATAGCAAGTCGACCCAACCACCAGCAGCGCCGCCATCGCAGTCAGCGCCGCAAATGGCTCGCGCTTGTGTGCCCGCAGATATACGGCCTGGACGGCCGATGCCTGCATAAGCACCTGCCCCGCCAGGAAGAGGCCCATTGGCAACGGCGGCAGAAGCCGGTTCGCCAGCGGCGATCCAATGGAACGCAGCGCTAAAACCACACTCTCCAGCCCCACCGCGCCCAGTGCCGCCACACCCACGCACGCCATCCCCGACCGCACGGCCATCCGGTTCAGCGCTTGAAACTCCCGCCGCGCGATCAGCATTCCGAAGCGCGCCGCTTTGGTCGAAATCCACGCCGTGGATAGCGCCCCTATGGTGGCCACCACCGACCAAGTCATCCCCATCTGGCCCGCCACCACCGGCCCATAATAATGAAAAAGAATAGGTGTGAAGAAATAGGAGAGGAAATAACCACTCCACCAGCTCAGCGCAAAACGCCATTGCACCGGCAACAGGTCGTGACGCCACGAAATTCCCGCCTGATGTCCCGCCCCTCGGATCTGCACCAGGAATCCCCCATGTCTTCGCACGAGCGCAGTGATCGACACCGAAAACATCGCCGCCGCGCCCAGGGGTATAGCCCACAGCCCGGCACCTGCAAACAAAGCGCAGCAAATGCACCCGTTCTGGGCTACGTTGGCGAAGAATCGGTAGGCATAAACCTGCGTAATGCGGTTGCACCCTTCCAGCAGCGCCCAGATGGGTGTCATCAGCATGTTCAAGGCCGTGATCGCACACAGCGCCACCCAAGGGCCCAGCCATCGCATGCCCGAGTTGCCGGAGTGCGAAAACATCGCCGCTCCCGCAAACCCCAGCACAATGCCTGCCAGCGCCGCAATTCCGCTAGCCCACCGGATGGCAAAAGCAAGCAAGCTCCGGAGCTTCGCCAGGGCCTCTGGGCTGCCGGTGATCTTGCCGGTCTTGTCCAGATCCAGCAGCGACCACTCGTGGCTGGCGAACTGTAACAGCACTTGCGCCGAACCCATATCGAACAGAATCTGGAATGCGAGCAGGCTGTTAAACGTGTAAAAGTATCCCTGTCCCTCCAGCGTCAGCCGGGAGATCACAGCCACGATGATCACAGGCCCCGCGACCATGCTCGCCAGGGGGGCTGCCATCGCAAACCCTACTCCGGTGTCGAAGGCATCTCTTAACGACCGCAAGACGCTCCATTCCGCGATCCTGCCGATGGCATGTCCCTCTTTTCCCAACTGCTTGGGGCGCTCAGGCGGCGCAGGTGGGGAACCTGGTCGAGGCACGACGCCTGATTTTATCATGTGTAGCTCATCCAACCGGATAGGAGGCCGGAGGCCGACAAACCGCCCGTGCGTGGCGGATCTTAAAGAAAACATGCCCCTTCGCGGATTCCGCGGGGCCGCCGGCTCGCACGGGTTAAGTCGTTCAAGCGCCCGGCCAAGTATCCGCCTAACACGCCATTAAGCTAAGGCACTGCGGTGTGGTTGAGCGGGGAACCTCCGACTCGGCGAACGCCTGTGCCAGGATGAGCCTACTTCTCCACGTCCATGAAGTAATAGGCGATCATGTGGCACACGATCATGTGGGCGTCTTCAATGCGGCCCATGTGAAGCACGGGAACCTGGATGTTCAACTGGGCCATCGGGCCGAGACGCCCCCCGTCGCGGCCGGTGAGCGCCATTGTCCGGCAGCCAACCAGGTTTGCGTATTCCATGGCGCGCACCACGTTGGGCGAGTTGCCGGAGCCGCTGATCGCCAGGAAGTGGTCGCCGGGCTGGGCGAAGTTCTTAAGCTGCTCGACGAAAACCGCGTCGTAGCCCACGTCGTTGGCATAGGCCGTCAGCGTGGGCAACTGGTCCGTTAGCGCCATCATGCGGAAACGCGTATGACGGTTAAAGCTGGCGCCCTTCACCATGTCGGAGGCGAAATGCGAGGCCGTGGATGCGCTGCCGCCGTTGCCGCAGACGAAGATTTGCTGGCAGCCGGCGCGCGCCTGCTTGAACCACTCGATCGCCTGGTTTATTTTGTTCAGGTCGACGGATTCAATCGCTTTCAGCAGGTCCGCTTTATAAGCTTCGGGAAAGTTCATGCTGGTTTCCTTTATCCAGCCTCCGCCCCGTACCGCATGCTGTCATCTCCCCGCGCCGCTGGTACTACGTCGATGCGCGCCGCGGCCACTGCGTGATGGTGCGCCGCAACTGTGCGCCAAAAAAATCCGGAGAGCGCCTCCCCAGCCTTGCCGATGCCGCCGCCAATCACAAATGCGCCGGGTTCAATAACATGATACACACCTTCAGCCAGATATCGTCCGCCACCAGTCCGGATCAGTTGAGCAGCGCCGCCAGTATCTTCGCTGTGATTATGCGCATTCCAGAATCGCGCGCCGCAGAGCGGGAATCGTGGCACGATGATCGCCGCGGAAATAGAAGCTCGCGCCGCCATCCGCCACGGTGCGCACCAAGATGGTCTTATGGGGCCGGAAATAATATCCCGGATCGCTCTTGGGCGGCTCGCGGTAAACATCGCCGTCAATCGGCAGCAGGTCGAAAACCGCGGTGGCAAAATCGCGGATGGTGCGCCCCTGTTGATGCGCGACGTTGCGGCTCATTGCCAACGCCTTCAAATAGACCTCCGGGGCCATCACCGCGGAACCGAAGCTGAGCAGGACGCCGCCTTCCAGCCGTTCCACCGCGGCGGCAAAGATCAGGAAATCGCGGTAGCTGGCCGCGCCCAACGCGGCGCCATCGCAGTTCGGATGCTCGTGCAGAATATCGTATCCCACGCCGACGTGTACCGTCACGGGCACTGAGCGCCGCCACGCCGCCGCCAGCACACTGAGATCCCGGTGCGGATAATCGCTCGCGCCGATGCGGCGGCCGACATTCTCACCCAAGCCCAGCGAAAGCCGGGCGGCTTCGGCGATCCAGTCGTTCAGCTCGCCGGTCTCGCGCCACAGGCCGAACTCGCCGGTGCGGATGTAGCGCGCGACATTTTCGGTGGTGGCGCCGATGCGCGCCAGCTCGTAATCGTGGATGGCGCCGGCGCCGTTGATGGCGATGTGGTCGATGAAGCCGCGCTCCACCAGATCGATGATCTGCCGGTTCACGCCGGCGCGCAGCACGTGCCCGCCCATCATCAGGATGCGGGCCGCGCCCCGTTCCCGCGCGCGCACCACGCGCGCCGCCAGCTCGCCGAGCTGCGGGTGCGACCACGGCACCGGCTCTTGTTCGAGAGCCAGCCATTGATCCGCGCTCAAGTCGTGCACTCGTTCGGCGAGCGGTTTGACAACCAGACGCGAGCGGTCAAAAACAGGATATTTACTCTCCATTGCAAAACCGTGAAGCAAGCAGTTGCTTCTCATAAATCTTAGATCGATTTCGGGCTGGGGGACAGGGGCTGGAATAGGGCGAAGCTGTATCGTTGGGCGAGCTGCGCAAAGTGGCTGCGGCGGTCGGGCTGGCCACCGAGGGGATCGAAACCCAGGCGAACCTTCGCCAACAGCGCCGGCTTGGAGACCACCGGGCGGCCTGATCTACACTTCTACGTCGCACACGCTGGGGCTAACGGGCAATAGAACCAATGGGTTCGGCTGTAGAGGGGAAGGCTCGGGGGTGTATACTGAACAGGGCCTGGGAGGCCAAAATGGAACACGGGGCGTACCACGCATCAGTAGCCCTTACCTTTCGCTTGAACCGGCTGGCACGATGCTGTTAAGTGTTGGGGCCTGAGCCGATATGCTCCGCAATTTCTTCCTCCTCGATCTCTGTTCCAGTTTGTGGGCGTTCGTGTTATTCGGTCTGTTCGCGTTCGTCCCGGGCTATGCGGTGGGCTGGATGGCGGACCTTATCGGCTTTCGACGCCGCACTCCCGCCACGCGCCTGGCGCTCAGCGTTCCCCTGTCAATAGGCGTGGCGCCGCTTCTGGCGTATTTGACGTCGCGGCTCGGGTCGATCGCGCTAACGTGGTGCGCCTTCGGCTTGCTCTGGCTTGTATTTGCGGCCGTCTCGATTCGCGAATCCCGTTCTTTTCGGTTGCAGCTCGACAAGCGTTTGACCGTATCTGCGCTCATCGTCGCCGGCTGGGTCGCCGTCGGACTCCTCTGCCTAGTCGATTTAAGTTGGGGAAACCGCCTCTACTATTCCGTGGTGTCGTACGATTACAGCCTGCGCAGCGCAATCGTGGCGGCCATCTCCCGGGACGGCATTCCGCCATCGAACCCTTACTTCTATCCGGGGCACACGGTTCCGCTTCGTTACCACTACTGCTGGCTGATCCCATGCAGCCTGGTGAAGCAGATGGGCGGCTCCTGGGTCACCGGGCGCCACGCCATCATCGCCGGAGCGCTATGGTGCGGAATCGGCCTGATGGCGATGATCGCCCTCTACCTGCGCTTCGTTCATCCGGAAGGCGCACGCCGGATCCATCAGCGGACCGTTCTGGGCGTGGCACTGTTGGCGGTCACCGGCCTCGATATTATCCCCGACCTGGCACTAGCTTTGGCTCATCGCCCATGGGCGGAACCGGAGTGGTGGAACGAGCAGGTCTCCGCCTGGATCACGTCGATGCTCTGGGTTCCACATCATATGGGGGCGCTGATTGCGGGGCTCACCAGCGTTTTGATCCTGTGGCGCAGCGCCGGGTCCGGCACCCGTCGCGGGCCGGCCATGTTCGTCGCTGCGTTCTGCTTGGCCGGCTGCGTGGGAGAGTCCATTTACGTGGGCTTTGTATTTGGAGCCGCATTGGCGGTTTGGACGCTGGTCACATTACTCAAGGGCTGGAGACGGGAAACGGGATTCCTGGCTGGCATGGGAGTGCTGGCTCTGGTGCTGGCCGCGCCTCAGGTTTGGGAACTGACCGCATCTGCACGCGGTGGGACAGCGGGCGCCACGGGTATGGCGAGCAGCCACGTCCTGAGCTTAGGCGTGCGTCACTTTTATCCGGCCGGCGAACTGGCGCTCCGCTCGGGCTGTCCCAACCTGGTTTACGCAGCATTCCTGCCGGTTAATTATTTGCTCGAATTCGGTTTCTACGGCCTTGCGGCGGTGTGGTTTCTCCGGCGCGTGTGGCGCCGGCGCACGGTCGACCGTTATGAACTTCTCACTTTGACGATAGCCGCGACGAGCCTCCTGATCTGCACGTTTGTGCGATCGACGGTCATCTGGAACAACGATCTGGGTTACCGGGGCATGTTGTTAGCTCAGTTCATTTTGTTGCTCTGGGCGGTGGACTTGTTGGATGACCGGAAAGCGGCGCGTCGCCCCTTGGTGGTCGTTCTGATCGTCCTCGGCGTCGCGGGCAGTGTTTACGAAGCCGCCAGCCTCCGCCTCTACGCCGTGGTTGCCGACTGGATGGCGTTGCCGCGGTATTCGTGGCTGAATCCCACTGCCGACACGGGGCGCCGTCTCTATGAAGCGCGCGCGGCCTACGAGCGGCTCAAGACGTTGCTGGGGAAGGACGCCATCGTGCAGCAGAACCCCGATACCGACCCCGGCGATCTGCCCTGGGCGCTCTACTCCGAACAGAGAACCGTGGCGGACACCCTCTCCTGCAACACAGTTTTTGGTGGAGATCCCCGCGAGTGCACGGCCGTTCTGGGAATTATCGCGCCGCTGTTTCAGGGCACAGCCACGCCGGATGAGGTCGACGGCGCCTGCCGCGCACTAGGGATTTCCGCCCTGGTCGTCAAAGACACCGACCCCGTCTGGAGCCTTCCCGGAAGTTGGATGTGGCGGCGCAAGCCGCTCATCTCCGGCCAGCACGTCCGCGTGTTTCTCATCGCACACCAGTAAAGGTTCGTTCGATTTCGGCATTCGAGGCTCGTGTTCGAAGTTGACCCGCTCGCGTTCCACCACCAGCGGCCGTTTCTGTACATGGGTATAGATGGAGCCGATGTACTCGCCCAGAATTCCAATTGAGATCAACTGCACCGAGCTGAAGAAGAAGATGCCGAGGACCAAGGGGGCGATGCCCGCCGAGAAGCGGTTCCAGTACAGCAGCTTATACACCAGGTAGCCGAACGCCACCAGAGCGCAGATGAGGGCGCTGGCGAAGCCGGAAAAGGTCACCAGCCGCAGCGGCACCTTGGAGAGATTGGTGATACCCAACATCGCCATGTCGTACAGCGTGTAGAAATTGTTCTTGGTGATGCCTCGTTTTCGCGCCGGCTGGTCGAAGTAGATCTCCTTGTGAGGCAGGCCGATCTCTGCAATCACGCCACGGAAATAGGGATAGGGGTCGTCGAACGTCTTGACGATATCGATCACGCGCCGGTCGTAGAGGCCGAATCCGGTGAAGTTTTCGAATGTCTCGATCGAAGAGAGCCGGTTGACCAGGCGGTAGTAGCGCCGGCGGATCCAGAACATCAGCGGGTTCTCCTCGCTGGACCGCTTAATAGCCAGAACCATGGAGAAGCCGTTTTCCCAGTGAGCGATGAGTTCGGGAATGAGCTCGGGCGGATCCTTGAGATTCGACATGATTCCGATGATGGCGTTGCCGGACGCCTGGTATACCGCATGGAGGGGCGAACGGATGTGGCCGAAGTTCCTGGCGTTGACGATGATCCTGACGTTGGTGTCCTCAGCGGCGATGCGCTTCAGAACTTCGACCGTGCGGTCCGTGGAGGCGTTGTCGATGAAAATGTGCTCGTAGGGGTAGCGCCCCAACCCGGCCATCACGGACTTGACCCGGGCGTACAACTCTTCGACGTTGTCCTCTTCGTTGTAACAACCGGTGACGATGCTGATGGTCTTCATAGGATTACACGCCTCCTCGAGGTTCGAACGGAATCCGTTGCGGCGCTTCAATGGCTGTCAATAACGTTTCCGGCACGTTCATAGAGTCACTCATCGAACCGCAGAAGGTCGGGATCCACGATATCCTGGTGGGCTTTGTACCACCGGTACAACTCCGCTATCGAATCGTCCATGTCGCGAAAATGAAAACCCGGCATCTCACGCAGCATTCTTGCGTTGTCGCCGCTGTACTCCGGTCCCATGCCCGGGCGCTGGATTACGATGCTGAGGCTTTTGCCGGAAATCCGCACGACTTTGTCCGCCAATGCGCTGAGCGCAAAGGATCGGCCCGTGCAGACATTATAGTGCCTGTGGCGCAGGTCCTTTTCGAAAAAAGCTTCGAGGATCGAGCCCAAATCCGCGACGTCCATGTAGTCGAAAAGCGCATCCTGCCGGATCAGGACCGGCATATCCCAGACTGCCCGGCAGCAGGCATTCGAAATGAACCTCACCCGCCACTCTTCGTGCGGTCCGAAAACCCCGAACAGGCGCATGTCATAAACGCGCCCGGTGGCCTGGATCGCTTTGGCGCAGATATACTTCGAAAAGCCGTAATCGTCGGAGGGAACATGGGCGCCGAAATAGTCCTCGGCCATTTTCGGGCGGTAATGTGCGCGGTCATAAACAGCGCCGGAGCTCAGAAAGAACATCCGGTCAAAGAGATGTTCGTTGCGCGCCAGATTGAAAAACATCCGGCAATTCCGTTCCAGCAACTTTGGAGCGGCTGGTACCGCGCGATTCGAACGCTCCGCAGCCGCGTGGACCACCACATGGAAGCGGTGTCGCTGCAAGTACTGGTGCACCGTTTCCGCGTCCAGCAAATTCAGTTCAGCCCGCCCGGGCGCAAGAACTTCAAACCGGCTTGCGTATTGCCTCGCCAGGTTGCGCCCGATGAACCCGCTGCCGCCTGTAATGAGGACTTTCATGGGGCTCTTACCCGTCTTCACTCTTCGATCGGCGGAACGATCATATTGGCGCGGAATTCCGCGCGGTCGAGGAACGGCCACAAGTTCTCGAGCGGCTGCGACACCAGAGAGCCATCCGCCAGTTGCGCTGATGCCAGCCGCGGCCCGCGGACTTCGTCCGGGATCAACTGAACGTCGCATACGACCGGTCCGGGCGTCTCCAGCACCGCTCGCACTTGCCCGCGCAAGTCGGCTTGCGAATCGATACGAGCCGTGCGCAGCCCATAAGCGGCGGCGATGCGGCGCACATCCGGCATGGTCAGCCCCGTGCGGCTGTCGCAGCCCAACTGTGGCGCGCCAAAGAAGCCGGTTTGCGAGGCGCGGATGGAGGCGTAGCCGTCGTTGTTCAGCACGAAGTACTTGATCGGCAGATTCAAGCGCGCCACCGTTTCGAGCTCCTGGATATTAAACTGAAAGCCGCCGTCCCCATCCACGCAGACGGTCCTGCGCCGTCCGCCGGCCAGGCAGACGCCGATACTGCCGGGCAGGGCGTTGCCCATGGCGCCCAGGCCGGCGGTGTGATAAATACGCTGGCCCGTGCGCGTGGGACAGGCGAACAGGAAAATCTCAATGCCGCTGCCGGAACTGCCTGAGATCATCAGGTCTTCCGGCGTGGTTTCCTGCCCGATCACTTCCGCCAGATAATAAATGCTGACGCGGCCCTCGGAATGCCGATGTTCCTCCGTTACCACCGGGTAACGTGTCTTCCAGTCCGTACAACGCTTCGTCCAGCAACTGCGATCCTTGTTTTCCACGGCATCGAACTGGCGCAGCATTTCTCGCAGGAATGCGCCGGCATCCGCCACCACCGGCGTGTTGATGATTGGCGCCAGCTTACGAATCTCCGCAGGGTCAATATCGACCATCACCTTATGCGCCGCACGGGCGAAGTTCTCGGGCGAGTAGCCGGTGATCGCAAAATCCAGACGAGCCCCGATGCTCAACAGAAAATCGCAATTCTGTAGCGCAAAGTTAGCGCCGCGCGAAGCCAGCGACCCGGGACGGCCAACAAACAACGGGTCCTCGGAAGAGATGATATCGGCGGCGCACCAGGTTGCCTCCACAGGAATCTGCAATGCAGCGTGCAGGCGCCGAAAGTCGTCCTCCGCATGCGCCAGGCGAACACCATTGCCGGCAAATAGCAAGGGTCTTTGCGCGCGATTCAGCGCCTCGACGGTCTCGCGCGCCTTGTCCTCAAGCTCGGAGTCACCAGGCAAAGCTTCCGCTTCCGCGGGATCGAAACCGGTCAGGCTGGATTCATCAATCGGAGCCGCCTGGACGTCGAGCGGAATGTCGATCCAGACCGGACCCGGACGGCCGTGATGAGCGAGCCACAAAGCCTTTTCAAGATGATAGCGAATGGTCGCCGGCTCCAACACTGTAACCGCGTATTTCGTCAATGGCCGAACGATGGAAACGATGTCCACTTCTTGAACACCAAGCTGGCGCACGCCGAGCGGTGTGCCATCCCGGCCGAACATGCGGTCTGGCCGCTTCACCTGGCCGGAAAGAAGCAGAACTGGTGTGGAATCCAGCCATGCTCCTGCCAGGCCCGTGATCGCATTCGTGCCCCCCGGACCCGTGGTTACCATTGCCACGCCAAGTTGATTGGTGACTTTGGCGTAGTTCTCGGCGGCCATGGCGCTCGCCTGCTCGTGCTGATTGCAAACGGCCTCGATGTCCTTGCACTGGGCCAGCGACGCGTTCAGGTGCATGGCTCCGCCGCCGGTTACCAGGAAAACGTGCTTGACGCCCAACCTCGCCACGAAACGGACGACGTAATCGGAGAGCTTGATCATGGTTATGCGGATTCACGCTGGACGCCCGACACTTGCCCGGTCAGAATCATGTCCACCAGTTCGCGGACAGCGCCGTTGCCACCCGATGCTCGCGTGACAACATCCGCGCAAGATCGCGCGACCGGCCGCGCATCCGCCGGGGCGGCCGCCAGACCAGCCAGTTTCATGGCGGCCAGGTCGTTCACGTCGTCTCCCATGAAGCAGATTTCTTCCAAGCCAAGCCCGTGCCGTTCCGCAAAGGCGCGTAGAGCAGCAGCCTTATCCTTACAGCCTTTAGCGACGTCGGCGAGATTCATCTTCACGGCGAAGGAATCCACCAGCGGGCTATCCTCGCCGGATATGAGCGTTACGATCAAGCCCGCCTTGCGGGCCAGCGAGACGCCCATGAGATCGGCAAAGGAGAATCGCTTCCATTCGCCTCCCTCGGGGCTCCACCAGACGCCGCCGTCGGTGAGCACGCCGTCGACATCCAACGCCATCGCCTTCAGCGCGCTCATTTCAGGCGGCCGTTCCCACGCGGCGCAGTTTCTTGATGATTGGCTGTTCGCGTTCCACCACGCGCTTTACGCCGTCGCCTAACGATTGCTCGACGATCCGCACATAGCCCACGATTTTGGTAATGCCGTTGGGCTCGAGGGACGCAGCCTGGTCCGACCCCCACATGGATCGATCCAGCGTGATATGGCGTTCGATGGCGCAAGCGCCCAGCGCCACGGCAGCAACTGTGGAAGGAAGACCGGTTTCGTGGCCTGAATATCCCACCGGGACGCGATAGCGTTCCTGCATGGTCTCAATCGCCTTCAAGTTCAACTCCGGGTAGTAAGCCGGGTACGCGCTGCAGGCGTGCAGCAAAACCAGATCCCTGGTTCCTAACACGTTGACCGCATGATCGATTTCTTCGATGGTGCTCATCCCGGTGGAGAGAATAATCGGCTTGCCCTTCGAGCGAGTGTGGCGTAGCAGACAGTCGTCGGTGAGCGACGCTGAGGCGATCTTAAAACACGGCGGATTGAACTGGTCGATAAAGTCGACCGATCCTTCGTCCCAACACGATGCGAACCATGGCATCTTGACCTCGCGGCAGTAGCGGTCGATCAGGCGATATTCGTCATGGCCGAACTCCAGACCGCGCTTCAAATCGCCGTTCGTCGTGCCGAAAGGGCTTTCTCGCGGCTTGGCTAATTCCTCCGGCGAATACACTACCTCTACCGTGCGCTTCTGGAACTTCACTGCGTCGCAGCCCGCCGCTACAGCCACGCTGATCAGGCGGCGCGCCAGATCGATATCGCCGTTATGATTGATGCCGATCTCCGCGATGATGTAGCACGGGTGGTTGTTGCCCACCAGCTTGTTGCCGATCAAAACCGCGGCGCCTTCGTTGGTATTCAGGTTGTCCATCTCACGCTCCCACAGGCGCAGTCAAGCAAGCAGCGCCGCGCAAAGTCTCCACCATATAGTCCAAAGCGACCGGACCAATTCCCGGATAAAGCCCGATCCAGAACACCTGGTTCATGACGTAATCGGTTTGGCTGAGGGAGCCAATCACCCGGTATTGCGATTCGCGGTAGGCCGGCTGGCGCACCAGGTTGCCGCCAAACAGCAGCCGCGTCGCGATTTTGCGGTCTTCCAGATAACGCGTCGCCTGGTTGCGCGAGAAAGGAGCACCGGCGCGAACCGCAATCGGAAAACCGAACCAGCTCGGTTCGGCGCCGGTGGTGGCTTCGGGCAGGACGAAGAACTCCTCCAGGCCCGCCAGCCCTTCGCGCAGCGCTCTGAAGTTCCGCCGCCGCGCCGCGACGAATCCGTCCAACTTCTCCAGTTGCGCCACGCCGACCGCGGCCTGCATGTCGGTGAGCTTCAGGTTGTAGCCGATGTGCGAATAGATGAATTTATGGTCATAACCGCACGGAAGGCCGCCCAGTTGCCAGTCAAATCGCTTGCCGCACGTGTTGTCGCAGCCGGGTTCACACCAGCAGTCGCGGCCCCAATCGCGGAAGGATTCGGCGATCGTGTGCAGGATCGGCGTGTTGGTCAATACCGCCCCGCCCTCGCCCATTGTCATGTGGTGGGCCGGATAGAAGCTGACCGTCGCCAGGTCGCCGAATGTGCCGGTCTTGCGTCCGAGATAGGTGGATCCCAGGGCATCGCAGCAATCTTCCACTAGCCACAAATCGTGCTTCCGGGCGAAGCTCGCGACCGCACCCACGTCGAATGGATTTCCCAGCGTGTGGGCCAAGATCAAGGCGCGGGTGCGCGGTGAGAGAGCGGCCTCGAGTTGCGACGTGTCCACGTTATAAGTGGGCAGCGTAACATCCACGAAGACCGGAACCAGGCCATTCTGCAGAATAGGATTCACGGTAGTGGGAAAGCCGGCCGCCACCGTGATCACCTCGTCTCCGGGCCGCAAGCGCCGGTCCCCCAGCCGCGGTGAGGTCAGCGCCGAGAGCGCCACCAGGTTGGCCGACGAGCCGGAGTTTACCAGCAGGCACTGCCGCACTCCCATCCAGCGGGCAAATTCCCGCTCGAACCGCTGCGCGAAGCGGCCGGTGGTGAGCCAGAAATCGAGCGAGGCGTCGACCAGGTTGCGGATTTCACGGCCGTCGAACACGCGGCCGGCATAGGGGACGGAGGATTCGCCGGGGACAAAAGCGCGTTCGGCGAAGGCGGCCTTGTGGTATTCGGCTACCAACGAGAGGATCTCCGATCGGAGCTGGTCGGCTTTGGGATTCATTTCAGGCGGCCTCTACAGGTTCGGCGGAAGCGACGGAAGTCCACCTCAACTCGGCGTCCAGCAGCCCCTTGTCCTTCAAGGCGAGCAGAGCTTTCAGCCGTCGCGCGGGAAAACCTCTGACGTCGTCCAGAATCTGTTCGTCGGGGACTTGGTCGGGCAACGAAGCGGGGTCGAGCAGGGCATCGGCAAAATAGCCCGCGTCCAGGCCTATGAGGCCCGCGCCGGGGAATGCGGCGCGTAGGCGGGCGATCACGCAAGGGCCGGCGTAGCCCAGGTTGCCGGTGACGAGAATGTTCATTGCGCGAGTTCCCCGTTGTTCCAGACCTTCCATGGCGCGGCGCCGGAGTTCCAGAGCTCGTTGAGGTACTGGTATTCGCGGAAGGTGTCCATGCCGTAAAAGAAGCCGCGGTGGCGATAGGCCATGAGCTGGCCTTCCGCAGACAGCCGCTCCAGCGGTTCGCGCTCGAAGATGTAGTCGCCGTCGCCGAGATAGTCGAAAACGGCCCGGTTGAGAACAAAAAAGCCCGCGCTGATCGAGCCATTCCCTTTGGGCTTCTCCGTAAATCGCTCGACGACGCCGGAGTCGTTGATTTTGACCACTCCAAAGCGGGAAATCGGCGGAACTGTGGTAACGGTAGCGATCTTGCCGTGGCTGTGATGGAACTCGAGTAAAGCGCGAATGTCGACATCGCTCAGGCCGTCGCCATAGGTAAGGAGGAACAGGTCGCTATCGATGTATTTTTCAATCCGGCGAATGCGGCCGCCGGTCATGGTGTTCAATCCCGTCTCCGCCAGCGTTACGGTGAAGCCCTGCTCGGTGTGGTGCCCGTGATAGCGAATGTTCGCGGGTTGCCCGAGGCAGATGGAAAAGTCGTTGTTCATGGCTTCGTAATTCAGGAAATAGTCCTTGATCATGTTGCCGCGGTACCCGAGACACAACACGAATTCCCGAAACCCGTAATGGGCGTAGGTTTTCATGATGTGCCAAAGAATCGGCCGGCCACCGATCTCTACCATCGGCTTCGGCCTGAATTCGCTCTCTTCGCGCAGGCGTGTACCAAGACCGCCACAGAGCACGACCACTTTCATTGGGCCTTCCTCGCAAGTATTATCCGGCACCGTTGCCCGTGAGGCTATACTCCGTAGGGTTATTCAACGGAGTTATCGAAAGTATACTGGGTCACGATACACGACCGATGCTCCATTCAAATGCCTATTTGAAGCCACCAAAGCCGCCCTTTCGTGGGAATTGTCTATGGCCGTGGTTCAGTCTGAGCCTTAGTTACGCGTGGTGGGGTGCAATCCGGCTCGACGATCCACACAGTCCGGTTCCGAAAATACTGCAACAGGGCTTGGTTGCCGTCGCCGGCATCCCGTGCCCAAACCACCTTCGCATGGTCGATGTCCGCCTCGTTCCAGACCCATTCGTTCATCCAATTGTGCATCGGACCATAGCGGACGATCAGCAAATGGAGACCGGGCATGTTACGGAATCGGTTCACGACCGAAGCCCGCTCGATATTTCCGAAAATGTTGCAACGCCAGCACGAGTAGGGTTTCACCGTTCCGAAGGCAGCAACATGGACAGGCATTAGCGCCAGCGCTACAGGACACGCCAGAGCGGAAGCCAAAAGCATGCGCGGCAGCGCGCGTCCTTTTCCCTTGCGCCGGCCGGCCGCTCGCATGTGGCGCAGCGAGGCCACCAGCAACGCGATGGCCACGCAGGCTGCCGGTCCGGCATAGTGCGGATATCGCGACTGCTCCACACTAAGGGCGGCGATCATGCATCCCGCCGCCGCAAACAGCAGGCGGTACCGCTGATCGCGCCACACAGCCGGCAGAAAGATAAGCGGCACCGAAAGCAGCGGCCCCACGAAGAAACTCCACAGAACGATAGCGTCCATGCCGTTTGCCGTGACGTGTGTCCTCAACTGGAACTTTTGGTGTTGTTTCACCTCCCCAAGATAGTAATCGTGCATCGGCGGCCAGGTGTGCGTGACGGGCGTTACCTTAAACCACGCCAGCGTCAATGGCCAACCGTAAGTCCGCTGGTTCACGAGGTAAGGCGGCGTCAGCGAATTGCCCGTAACAGCTCGAAAGTATCGTGTCGTCAGGAACCCCCCGAGCGCCAGGACGAGCAGGAACGCCGGCACGGCTTTCAGTACCGCCTTGCGCAACATGGCGCCGCGCTGCCGCCACAGCCAGTTCAGCAGGCTAATGGCGGCGGGGAGGGCCAGCGCGGCGCCTTCGAATGGCCGGCTGTTGACGAGTATCAGAAGCCCGATCGCAAGCAAAACGAAGTGGCGGCATAGCATCGCTCGATGGATCCGCGGCATGGCTCCGAGAACCAGGGCTCCTCCGATTACGCCCGCCGCTCCTCCCCAGTAACTGTTCATCCAGTAAGTGAACAACCCATAGCGCACAGTAAAGAGGACCCCCCCGAGCAGCGCCCAACGGGATGGAAGCCAGCCCTGCAGCATCCACAAGACCGCCGCCGACATCAGACCCCCACTGATCAGCACACCGAACCACGGATTGCCCAGCAACTGCCCCGCGGCGAGAAACATGCCCTGAACGGGGAAGTACATGGAGCTGTAGGTGGGGTGCTGAATCACCTGCATGGTTTCGAAGTACTTCCACATGGCGTGCGCCGGATTGGCCAGGCGCCCATGCGATAACGTGTCCGCCAGCAGCAGGTGGCTGAACTCGTCGACGATCAGCGGTTGCGGAACCGGCATCAGGGGCAGCAGCGCCAGCCGAAGCCCTACCGCCGTCAGGCCAATCGCCGCCAGGCTCAACCCGCGTCTGAGCGCCAGCCGCCCCCAGAACGCCTCGACCAGCCGGAACTGCTTAGCGCCGAAGGAAGGGCGGAAACGCGCGAGCAGCAGCACGCCGATCAGTGTCAGCCACTCCAACCAATTCTTGTCCACCCTGATGATGAGTGTCAGCAGCGCCAGAAGTATGCCGGCCAGGGTGACCATTCGTCTACGCCTTGGCCCCGCATGGTTTCGCCACAACGCTGGCGGGCTTCGTCTCTTCCGCCAGGCCGCTTTCGTGATATTGCGCATCCTGGTTGACGCGCCACACGTCGTACACCTGCCGCCCGGCCGCGATGTTCTCCACGGTCAGCATGGCGGTCATCATGGCGTGGTCCTGGTTGTTGTACTTGTGCATGCCGTTGCGGCCGACCAGGTGCATGTTGGGATAGTGCAGCAGCTCGGCTCGCAAGGTCGTTACATGACGCGCATAAGCGTCGTCATAAACGGGGTAGGCCTTGGGCTGTCTGACGACACAGCCGTCCACCACGTCCTCCCGCCGCGCCAGCCCGATCTTCACGAGTTCGCGGGCGGCAAGCGCCACCAGATCGCTATCGCTGGATCTCCAGAGCCGGTCGTCTTCATTGCAAAAGTACTCCAGACCGTAACAACAGTGGTCCTCGTCGGGCACCATTTCCGGCGACCACGATTTGTAGTTCTGGACACGGCCCACCTGGACGGACGGATCGTGGATATAGATCCAATTGTCCCGTAAAGCGCCGCGGTCTTTCACAATCAGCGCGACGGTTATGAAATCTCGATACCGTAACCCGGCCGCCGCCGCGGCCGCCCGCTCGGAGACGGGCGGAAACAACGACGCTGCCAGTTCCCGCAAGGGGGCCGATGAGATCACGTTGTCGGCGGAAATGGACTCGCTCGCTCCTCCGCTGTGGCTGTACTCGATCGACCACCGGTTCAAATCCGCATCAAACCGGCAAGCGGTGACCTTGCACCCGAGCAACACGCGTCCGCCCATCTCGCGCACCCGTTCCGCGCACTTCTCCCACATCATGCCCGGACCGAACCGCGGGTACCGGAACGAGTGAATCAGGGTCTTGACGATCTCACCGCCCGGCTTCGTAGATCCGGGCCTGAGGCCGTTCTTGACGGCGGACCACAGCGACAGGCCCTGGATACGCTGCGCTGCCCAATCCGCGGAGATCTCACGGCAGCTAATGCCCCAGACCTTTTCCGTGTAAGTCTTGAAAAAGATCCGGAAAAGCCGCGCGCCGAACTGGTTGCTCACCCAATCTTCGAACGAGCGCGGGTCTGCAACCGGGAACATCCGCGCCCGCAGATACGACAGGAAACAGAGTCCCGACTCGATGGGACCAAGCTTGCAGAGCGCTTCGACGGGTTTGATGGGATAGGAGTAGAATTTGCCGCCGTAAAGAATGCGCGACAACCGGGGCCGCTCGAGCAGGTCTGGCCCGAGAATCTCGCTCCAGAGAGCTTCCACTTCCTCCGACTTGGAAAAAAACCGGTGCCCGCCTATATCAAAGCGGAAACCCTTATACTTCACGGTGCGCGAGATGCCGCCCACGTATTCTTCATCCGCCTCCAGGACCGTTGCCGGGAGTCCTTTCTTTGCTAGTTGATAGGCGGCCGTCAAGCCCGCGGGTCCAGCGCCGATAATGGCTGTTTCAGGTATATCTAGCTCCTCTGCCAAGCTACGAGCTATGGGAGCCGCGCGTCAAGCCCGACAAACGGGACGAGGGCCGGTGTTAACGAAGGTTAGTGATGTTCGGGCAGCTACGCTTCCGCGCTTTAATCCCCGGTAAGCTGTGCTTGGCGCTGGGAGCGCTCGACAACCGATTCCACTTCACGCCGGTATTGGGTGAGCAGTTCGGGCGTGGTAGCTTCAAAGCGCATCACCAGCACGGGCTGGGTGTTGGAGGCGCGCACCAGTCCCCATCCTTCGGCGAACAGCACGCGCACGCCGTCCACCTCCACGGTTTGATGACTGGCGCGCAATTCGGCGGCGGCCAGTCGCACCACGTCGAACTTGATTTCATCGGGGCAATCGAAGCGGATTTCGGGCGTGGCGACGGTGCGCGGCAGATCGGCCAGGTGGGTGGAGAGCGGCCGGCCGGAGTTGGCCACGATTTCGATCAGCCGGCAAGCGGCGTAAATGGCGTCGTCATAGCCGTGATAGCGGTCGGCGAAAAACATGTGGCCGCTCATTTCGCCGGCCAATTCGGCGCCGGTTTCCCTCATCTTGGCCTTGATCAGCGAATGGCCGGTCTTCCACATGATGGGATGGCCGCCGTGCGCGGCGATGTCGTCGTACATGAGTTGCGAGCATTTCACTTCGCCGATGAAAGTGGCGCCCGGCTTGCGCCTGAGGATTTCGCGGGCATATAGAATCATCAACTGGTCGCCCCAGAGGATTTGGCCGCGCTCGTCGATGGCGCCGATGCGGTCGGCGTCGCCGTCGAAGGCTAGCCCCAGATCGGCTTTGGTCTCGAGTACGCGGGCGACCAGTGCTTCCAGATTTCGCGGCACGGTGGGGTCGGGATGATGGTTGGGGAAACGGCCATCCATCTCGAAGAACATTTCCACGGGCTCCACGTTGAGCCGTTCCAGAACACGATGGGCCACGGGTCCGCCGGTGCCGTTGCCGGCGTCCACCACCACGCGAATCCGGCGCGGGAAATGGAACTGCGCGGCGACTTCCTCGACGTAGGGAGTGGCGACGTCGGTGCTGGTCTCGCTGCCGGCGCCGCGGTCCAGATCGCCGGTTTCGATCATGCGGCGAATTTCCTGAATGGCCTCGCCGTGAATCGTGCCGGCGCCTAAAACGGTTTTGAACCCGTTGAATTCGGGTGGATTGTGGCTGCCGGTGATCGTCACGCCGCCGTCGGCGTTCAGATGCACGGTGGCGTAGTAGAGCAGGGGAGTGGGTTGGACGCCGATATCGGTGATGTGACAGCCGCTGGATTTGAGGCCGAGCATCAGGGCGTCGCGCAAGCGCGTGGAGCTGAGGCGCGTGTCGCGGCCCAGGCAGAGATTGGTGCCGCCGTGCCGCCGCAGGTAGGTTCCGATGGCCTGGCCGAGCCCGGCAACGTCATCACTCAAGAGCTCGGCATCGGCGACGCCGCGGATATCGTATTCGCGAAAGATGGTCGGTTTGAGCATCGTGCAACGCCTATTCTAATTCGGCGCCGTCTCCGGTTGCGCACGGAAAAACCGCAGCAGCCTATCGACCCCAGAACGCGAACGCGACCGCGCCGCCGAGGCACAAAAATGAGGCGGCGTAGTTCCATCTGATCGGTTCGCCCAGATACCAGTAGGCGAACCCAACGAACACAACCAGGGTGATGCACTCCTGGATGATCTTGAGCTGATAGCCGGTGAACTCCCCGTAACCTATCCGGTTGGCGGGGACCTGAAAGCAATACTCGCCGAGGGCAATCAGCCAGCTCACCAGGATGGCGCCCACCAGCGGAGCCTTACGGTGCTTCAGGTGCCCGTACCAGGCGAAGGTCATGAAGGTATTCGAAACGATAAGCAGAAGAAACGTGCGCATGAGGCAAGCTTCGATCCTATCACTGGTTTGATGTGGCGCGGCGCTGACGGCACTCGTCATCTGCCGCTCTCAGGCAACAGGGTGTGGCCGCCCGGTTTCAGGCAGGGGCGACGCTCGATTCCATCGTTCGATGGATTCGCGACGCTGTTCCCGCTTGATTGGAGAGGATTCCGGCACGCGGCTGCGCTTGGCGCGACCGCTGGCCGCGAACGTGCAGTGCGATGGATGGCGGGGAGGGCCGATCGAAGCACGCAGGTTAGTTGCCTGCGACGCGCGTCGCGCGGCCTGTGACGGGCGTTCACACCTGTGGACGCTGCCGCCTTGTTGTTTGGAGCGTCCGAGATCCGCTAGAATGAGTGCTTATCAGCAGTACGGTCGGCAAGCCCCAATTGACGTCATTCCCCATGCAATATCTTCGCGGCAGGGCGCAACGAAAAGGTATGCGCGCATGAAGCACTTCGGGCGCAGGAGCCTGGCAATCACGGCGCTGTGTCTGGGCGGCCTGGTGGCCGGCGCGCAGCAGGCCCAGACCCCGCCGGCGCAGACGACTCCACCTCAGCAGAATCCGCCACAGCCGGCGCCGCAACAGCGCAACCCGTTCGAAGAAGTGCCGGGGACGAAGCCGGCGGAGCAACCGCCGGCGCAACAGCCGGCCCAGCCCAGTCCGCTGGAGACGGTTCCGGGCGCGCCAAACCAGCCGGCGCCGCAACTGGAAACGCCAAAGCCGGCTCCCGGCGCGGCGCAACCCGCCACTGGCGAGGTCATCAAGGGCATCGAGTTTCGCGGCGCGCGCCGGGTTCCTTCCGACACGCTGAAGGCGCTGATTTTCACCAAGGCGGGCGACCTCTACAACGAAGAAGCGCTACGGCGCGACTTCATGGCGCTGTGGAACACCGGCCGCTTCGACGACATTGTTCTCGAAACCGAGCCGGATCCTACCGGCGGCCTGATCCTGCGTTTCGTGGTGACCGAACGCCGCGTTATCCGTACCATCAACTACGAAGGCATCCACACGGTGACGGTGTCGGACATTCTCGACCGCTTCAAGGAGCGCAAGGTCGGGCTGGTGGTCGAATCGCAGTACGATCCCAACAAGATTCAGCGCGCCTCGCAGGTGCTGAAGGAGTTCCTCGCCGAGCGCGGCCGCCAATATGCGACCGTGGACCCGGTGGTGGAGCAGATTCCGCCTTCCTCGCTCAAAGTCACTTTCAACGTCAAGGAAGGGCCGAAGGTGAAGGTGGGCAAGATCATCATCACGGGCAACCAGGCGGAGAATCAGCGGTGGGTGGTGTCGGCGATGAAGAACCTCCATCCCTACGGCATCCCGCACTCGATCCTGTTTGAGAACGTGTTCGCCAAGACTTACGATCAGGCCAAGCTCGAGGAAGATAAAGACCATGTCCGCGATGCCTACCAGAAAGCCGGCTACTTCGAGTTCAAGGCGCTGGACGAGACGGTGCAGATCCATCCGAGCGGCGGCCACGGCTGGCGCCTGCCGATCTTCAAGATGGAGACACCAGGCATTTTCGCCGACATCACCATTCCGGTCGAAGAAGGCCGCCTCTATCACCTGCGCTCAATGAATTTTGTGGGCGTCAAACTCTTTCGCGAGCCCTCGGTTCTGATGAACCTGTTTGGGATGAAGGAAGGCGACGTGTTCTCCACCGACAAGCTGCGCAAGGGGCTGGAGGCCATGCGCAAGATGTACGGCCAGTTCGGTTATATCAACTTCGTGCCGGAGCCCGCGTTCGACCCGCAGCCGGGCACGGACCAGATCGATCTCACCATCACCGCCGACGAAGGCAAGCAGTTCTTTATCCGCCGCATCGATTTTGCCGGCAATACGACCACCCGCGACCGTGTGATCCGGCGGGAAATCCTGCTGGACGAAGGCGACATGTTCAATACCCAGCTCTGGGACATGAGCATTATGCGCCTCAACCAGCTCGGTTATTTCGAGATGCTGAAGAAGGAAGAAGCGGCGGATATCAAAACCAATCCGGGAACCGACACGGTGGATATCACGCTTAAAGTGAAGGAGAAGGGCAAGAACACCATCGGATTGAACGGCGGCGTTTCGGGAATCTCCGGAAGCTTCGTGGGGGCGAACTACTCCACCAACAATTTCCTCGGCTTAGGCGAAACCCTGTCGCTGAACGGGCAGCTCGGCACGCGCCAGCAGAGTGCGACCTTCGGATTCACCGAGCCCTACTTGTTCGACCGGCCCATCCAAGCTGGTTTTACGGTTTTCGTCAGCCGTTTCGATTACAACCAGGCTCGCGAAGCCTCGATTCTATACGGGCAGAACCTGCTGCCGCTGTTCCAGTCCATCGAAGGCCCGAACAACCAGAACCTGCTGAACTACATCCAGAACAGCAAGGGCTTCAATGTCTCGCTGAGCCACCCGCTGCACCGCAGCTTCTGGCGCACCAGCCTCACCTACGGGTACAGTATTACTAGCATCGTCGCCGAGACCACGGGCGCGACCAATTATTTCGACTACATCGACTTCAGCGGCGTTTACGGGCCCAACGCGCTGAACGGTATTCACACCAGTTCGATCACGCCGGCGATTGGCTATAACACGGTCAATAACCCCATCGCCCCGACCGGCGGCAAGAGCATTTTCTTTTCCGTAGCGGCCGCCGGCAGCGTGCTCGGCGGCAATGTCAATACGGTGCGGCCGGCGATTGATATGAAGTACTTCCACCCTTCGCCCATCTTCAGCAGGAAGAACGTACTGGCCTTCCACCTCAGCACCTGGCTGATCAGCGGTTATGGCGGCAAGCTGATCCCGCCGTTCTCGCGCAGTTTCATGGGCGGTGAGAACGATATACGCGGATTCAACATCTGGGGCATCACGCCGATCGCTTTCATTCCCTCCACCGCTTCGGTGAACGTCTTGAACGCCGACGGATCGCCGCGAAACCAAAACGTGGTGGTGAACGGAGCGCTCACGCCACAACCGGTGACGATGACGATGCCCATTTACCAGATCATCACCCCAGGAGGCGACTGGCAGAGTTACGGGAACTTCGAGTATCGCATTCCGGTTATCGGCCAAACCATCAGCCTGGTGCCGTTCTTCGATGCCGGAGTCAACCGGGTTATGCGTCCCAGCCAGCTCACCATGGACCCGCAGCGCGTGCTGGATCTCAACCAGCAGTTTCCGGCGGCTGGTTATAACGGCCAGGTGCAGATTGCGCCGGGCACGGAAATGCCGCGCGCCTCGACGGGCCTGGAGCTGGATGTCATTCTTCCGGTTGTCAACGCGCCCTTCCGGATTTACTTTGCGTACAACCCGCTGCGGCTGGACACGAACATCCAGACGCCGATCGCCGCGGACCGCAGCATGTTCCCCAATCTGGCGACGTACAACAACGCGGTTGCCTCTTACGGGCCGCTGTACCCTTGGGACGAGAAGTCGACCATGGTCCGTTTCACCATCGGCAGGACGTTCTAGCAGACTTTGTAGGAGTCGTCCCGCTATGATAGGATTTCACGTTTAGGAGTTTGAGCTTGAAAAAGAATGTAGCCGCAATTCCCGCGCTGCTCTGCTGCGCCGCAGCTCTGGCGTGCGCCCAGGCGCAGCCCGCACCGACACAGGCCGCCGTGCCGCCGCACCAGGCGTTGGCGGGGCCGGCCGCCACCAAGATTGCGATCATCAATATTCAATCCGCCATCTTGAATACCAAGGAAGGGCAGAAGGCCGCTGCCGACTTGCAGACCAAGTTCACCCCGCGCAGGACGGAGCTGGACAAGAAACGCTCCGATCTCGAGGCGCTGCAGGACCAGTTGCGCAAAGGCAGTGCCACCATGAGCGATGAGGCCAAGGAGCGGCTGCAGAAGCAAATCGACTCCGGCACCAAGGACGTGAACCGCAGAGGCCAGGACATGAACGACGACCTGGAGGCGGAGCAGGGTCGCATCATGCAGGACTTGGGCGCCAAAATGATGAAGATCGTCGAAGAGTACGCGACGCAGAACGCGTACGCCATGGTGTTCGACGTGAGCAACCCGCAAACCGATGTGCTCTGGGCCGCTGCTTCCACGAACATCACGCCCGATATCGTCCGCCTCTACGATCAGGCCAATCCGGGTACGGCAGCTCCGAAGCCGGCCGCCCCGGCGCCGGCGCCCTCGCCAGCGCCAGTCAAGAAGCCGTAAGACAAAGAACAGGGCACTCGGTCGCCGTGGCCCGTGTTGCGCCGCCCTGCTCCATGGGGAGGTGCTATGGGCCTGTGCCTCGTGCCCGCTTCGAGGCGGAACACCACGGCTGCGATCTGTTAAAAGTGGAGTGAACCGATGAATGTCCTTATCCTCAATGCGGGTAGCTCCAGCCTGAAGTTTCAGGTGATTGCGACCGATCTCGACCGGATCAAAAAGGCAAGCGACGAACGCCTGTGCCGCGGACAGGTGGAACGGATTGGCGGCGAGGCCATCGTCACCGTGCAGAACAAGAACGGCCCGCGGCGGAAGCTGACGGCGCCCATCCGCGACGTCGCCGCGGCGCTCGATTACGTGCTGCGCTGGCTGGCTTCGGACACCTCGGAGGTGGCCGAAATTCGCAGCCTGGGGGACTTGCACGCGGTGGGACATCGCGTGGTGCATGGCGGCGAGATGTTCCACGAATCGGCCCTGATCACCGACGACGTGCTGAAAGGCATCGAAGACTGCATCGACCTGGCGCCTTTGCACAATCCCAATAATGTGAAAGGTATTCTGGCGGTGCGCGAGATCTTCGGCCGCCAGACGCCGCAGGTTGCGGTGTTCGATACCGCGTTTCACTCCACCATCCCGGAACAGGCTTACCTGTATGCGGTGCCCTATCACCTGTATCGCCGGCACCGCATACGCCGTTACGGCTTCCACGGGACATCCCATCGTTACGTAGCGTATCGTTACCGGACGCTGCGGAGCCTGACTCGTGAGCAGACCAACCTGGTGACGCTGCACCTGGGCAACGGCTGCTCGGCCTGCGCCATTCGCGGTGGCCGTTCGGTGGATACGTCGATGGGCATGACGCCGCTGGAGGGCCTGGTGATGGGGACCCGCTCCGGCGATCTGGATCCCGCCATTTTGAACCTGATGGCGAGCAAGGAAGGGCTCTCGCCGCATGAGGTCGAGTCGGTGCTCAATACCCAGTCCGGACTGCTGGGCATTTCCGGCCTGACCAACGATATGAAGGTGCTCGAAGACGAGCTCAAAGTGCACGACGACCGTCGCGTGCGCTTAGCCATCGAGATATTCTGCTACCGGGCGCGCAAGTACGTCGGCGCGTTTTTGGCGGCCATGGGCGGAGCCGACGCGGTGATTTTCACCGGCGGCATCGGCGAAAACTCGCCCCAAATTCGGGCGCGGATCTGCGAAGGCCTCGCCTGGGCCGGCTTGCAGATCGATCAGGGCCGGAACGAGCAGATGGTGGCGCGGGAAGGCCAGATCTCGACCGGCGATTCCACTCTCAACGCGTGGGTGATTCCAACCGATGAAGAGCTGCTGATCGCCCGCGACACGGTGCGTTGCATACTGGGCGAACCGCATCCGGGATAAGCTCGGGTGGGACGGGCCATCGGGTTTCGTGGCCTGTCATTGTTCGCCAAAACACGAAACGTTGACAGGCGGCAAGAACCGATCGCCTGTCCTACTTCTCAGTACGGCCACGTCCATCCGTTGATTTCCGGGCTGTCGATGCCGTGCTCGTAGGCGTAGTTGCGGCACTCGATCTGCATGTTGCGGAAGCGCTCCTTGGCGTGCGCGCCGATGCGCTGCAGCCTCGGCGTGCGGTCGATCGCGTCGATGGCCAGGCTGAAGCGGTCGATCTCGTTGTTGATCGCCAGCTCCATCGGCGTGTTGATATTGCCCTTTTCTTTGTAGCCGCGCACGTGCATATTGTTATGGTTATTGCGCCGGTACGCCAGGCGGTGGATCAGCCACGGATAGCCGTGGAAGTTGAAGATCACAGGCTTGTCCACGGTGAACAGCGAATCGAAATCGCGGTCGGTCAATCCGTGCGGATGCTCCGTACTGGGTTGCAGTTTGAACAGATCGACAACGTTGATGAAGCGGATCCTGACATCGGGAAATTCCTTGCGCAGCAGAACCGTGGCGGCCAGCGCCTCCTGCGTGGGAATATCGCCAGCCGACGCCATCACGAGGTCCGGTTCGCCGCTCGAATCGGTGCTGGCCCACTCCCAGATGCCGATGCCCTTGGTGCAGTGCTGAATGGCGGCGTCCATATCCATGTACTGCAAGTGCATCTGCTTGTCGGACACGATCACATTGACGTAGTTTTCGCTCTTCAGGCAATGGGCGGCGACCGAGAGCAGGGAATTCACGTCGGGCGGAAGATAGATGCGGGTGACGGTGGCGCTCTTGTTGACCACCACGTCCAGGAAACCGGGGTCCTGGTGAGTGAAGCCGTTGTGGTCCTGCCGCCATACCGTGGACGTGATCAACAGATTTAGCGAAGCCACGCGCTGGCGCCACGACAGGTGATTGCAGATCGAGAGCCATTTGGCGTGCTGGTTGAACATCGAATCGATCACGTGTACGAAGGCCTCGTAGCTGGAGAGAAAACCGTGACGCCCGGTGAGGAGATAGCCCTCGAGCATTCCCTCGACGGTGTGTTCGCTGAGCATTTCGATCACGCGGCCGTCGGGCGCGAGCTCGGTGCCATCGGCATCCTCGGGGAAATATTCGGCGATCCAGAACTTCTTTGCGACCTGGTAAACGGCGTCCAGCTTGTTGGAGGTGTTTTCGTCGGGGCCGAAGACGCGGAAGTTGTTCATGTTCATCTTCATCACGTCGCGCAGGAAAACGCCCAGCGGGCGCGTGTTTTCGGCTTCCGACTTGCCGGGCTGCTCGACGCCGAACGCATAGCCGCGGAAATCCGGCATCCGCAAAGCGCGCTTGAGGATGCCGCCGTTCGCGTGCGGGTTGGCGCTCATGCGGCGCGCGCCGGTGGGCGCCAGCTCTTTCAACTCCGGACGCAGCTTGCCCGCGGCATCGAACAACTCCTCCGGCTTCTGGCTGCGCATCCATTTTTCCAGCACGGCCAGTTGATCGGGGTTCTTCTTGACATCGGGCAGCGGAACCTGGTGCGCGCGCCAGAAGCCTTCCAATCGGTGGCCGCCCACCTCGAGCGGCGCGCCCCAGCCCTTGGGCGTGCGCATCACGATCACGGGCCAGCGCGGCCGAGCGGCCACGCCGGTGGAGCGCCCTTCCTCCCGCACGCGGCGGATCTCGGCGATGGCGTGTTCCACGGTGGCGGCCATCGCCTGGTGCATCGAGTCCGCGTCCGATCCCTCCACGAAGTAAGGCGTCCACCCATAGCCGCGCATCAGTTGCTCCAGCTCTTCGTGGCTGATCCGCGCCAGCAGTGTGGGATTGTTGATCTTGTAGCCGTTGAGATGAAGGATGGGCAGCACCGCGCCGTCGCGAACGGGAGAGAGGAACTTATTGATGTGCCAGGAGGTAGCCAGCGCGCCGGTTTCGGATTCCCCATCGCCCACCACCGCGGCGACAATCAGTTCCGGATTGTCGAAAGCCGCGCCGCAAGCGTGCGAGAGCACGTAGCCCAGCTCACCGCCTTCATGGATCGAGCCGGGAGTCTCCGGCGTGCAGTGGCTGCCGATCCCGCCGGGGAAGGAGAATTGCTTGAAGAACTCGCGCATTCCCTCTTCGTCCTCGCTCTTGTCGGGATAGATTTCCGAGTAGGTGCCTTCCAGGTATACCGGCCCCAGCACGCCCGGGGCGCCATGTCCCGGGCCGGCCATGAAGATCGCGTCCAGATCGTATTGCTTGATCAATCGATTCAGGTGAACGTAGGCGAACGACAGGCCGGGGCTCGATCCCCAGTGCCCGAGCAGGCGGTTCTTGATGTGCTCCGGCCGGAGCGGCTCTCTCAGCAGCGGGTTTTCGACCAGATAGATCATCCCCAGGCTGAGGTAATTGCAGGCCCGCCAGTATGCGTGCGTGCGGCGCAGGTCTTCGGCGCTCAGCGGCGTACCCGAAACTGTGGATCGCGCTTCGCCGTAAGCGCTCAGGTCGGACACGGGGCTAGTATCGGCTGCGGCAGTTGGCATATTGAGGCTCCCTTTTACAGCTTACCTTGCCCAAATGACGATTCGGTTTCGGAGGTTCGCCTGTGGTTTCTTGGGCGCTACGGGCTCCCATGGGCGGGCCTCGCCACGGCGCACCCTGTGATTATGCGCAGCAGTCCCTTTGGGTCCGGATCGTCAATCACGTACTTGGTGAGCCCCCCGACGGGAGCCTCTACCACGCCCACGCGGGTGAACCCGATTTCGCGGCTCCCACAACCGCCGCCGGAAATGCTTACGAATTGTATTAGCAGGTCCGGTTCCGCCAGAGACGGGTCGATAGACACGAAGAACCTCCTATCCTGCAAGCCCTGATCGAGCGTCTCATCGGGTTCCGACCAGTCGCCGTGGTCGTCGAACCGGTAGCCCAGTGCAGAGCCGGAACTGGACGCGCCGCGCCACATTTCGTCCCGTAGATCCGGCCATGAGCGTCCGGCTGCTAACGAACCGAGAGCCAACCGCGCGTGCGGCCCGAGCACTTCCTCCACCTGCGGCCGGTCGCCTTTGAGCCAAGCCAGGATGAGCTGGTCCAATGCATGCCGGGGTTCCAGTGGCACACGCCAGGCAATGCTGTACGCAATGCGAGACGCTGAGATGTAAGATGTGAGGCCGAGCGCGACCGCGAGTGACCCATCTAGCTCGGTGCTGAGATACGCCCACCGGGGATTGTCGGCCATCGCCCGCAACCGCTGGAAAGCTGCGCGCCCCCGAATCTTTGCGTACGCGAATAGCAGCCATTTGGAACGGAAGGGGAGGGGGCCCTGGCGCCCGATCCGATCAAAGGCTGCTTCCAGGTCCGGAATCGCCGCAGGACCCAGCGCCACCAGGGAGTTTGCGGCCGCTCGGTCTCTTTCTGGCGGCCACTCGTAATTCTTGTCTGTAATTGACAGCTCGGCGGCCGGATCGGTAAGGAACTGGATGATCTCGGCGGCGGACTTCTCCCCAGTTTGGCTCTTTCCGGTGCCTAGGACGATCAAGCCCAAGCCTAGAAGGGCAAAGACGCCAAGAAACGCTGAACTGAGACTAGGAGGTTTCGTCATGGAAGTATCAACCGGTGCGGTCGACGATGCGGCCGTCACGCATGTGGACGGTGCTGTGGCCGTAAGCCGCGGCTTCGGGATTGTGCGTAATCATGAGGACGGTTTGGCCCAGCCGCTGATTCAGATCGCGCAGAACTTCGAGCACGGCTTTGGAGTTTTCGCTGTCCAGATTGCCGGTCGGCTCGTCGGCCAGCAGGATGGCGGGGTGGTTGACGATGGCGCGCGCGATCGCCACTCGCTGTTGCTCGCCGCCGGAGAGCGCATTGGGCTTGTGATCCAGCCGGCCGGCGATGCCGAGCAGGCGCAGCACCTCGTCGAACTGGGTATCCGGGTGCGCGCCCAGGCCCGCGATATGCCGCGCCACCGCAATGTTATCCCGCGCCGTCAGATTGGGCAGCAGGTTGAATTTCTGGAACACGAATCCGACTGTCCTGCGGCGCAGTCTGGTGCGGCCGCCGTCGCTCAATGCTGCGAGGTTCTGACCGCCCACTTTCACCTCGCCGGCGGTGGGCGGCGTGAGTCCGCCGATGATGTGGAACAGCGTGGACTTGCCAGAGCCCGACGGTCCCACGACGGAGAGAAACTCACCCGGCTGGACGAGGAGGTCGACGCCCCGCAGCGCCGGCACATCCACCTGGCCGACGCGGTAGACCTTGCGCAGATCGCGCGTCTCGATGATGGCGCCATTATTCATATGCCAGCGCCTCGATGGGGTCTTGCCGCGCCGCGCTGAGCCCGGGATAGAGCGCGCCCAGAATAGCGGCGGCCAGAGTGATCGCCGCCACGCGCGGCCACCAGCCGTATGCGATCGCCATTTGAAAAGAGGCTGGAACCAACGTGCGAATCAGCCACTGCGCGCCATAACTGAAAACGATGCCGAGAATGGTTCCTCCCACGCCCAGCAGCGTTGCCTCGGCCAGGATGATGCCGAGGATGAAAGCTTTGGATGCGCCCAGAGCTTTCAGAATGCCGATTTCGCGCGTGCGTTGCAGCACCACCATGTACATCGACAGCCAGACCACGGTGACGCCGATCACCACTCCGATTGCCGCCACCACTACGGTAAACGGCTTGATCGCCGGAATCTGGTCCACGTTGTACATGGCGGTGATTTCAGCCATCGTGTATACCTTGTAACTCTTCAGCAGGTGTTGCAACTCATCGACCACGCGGTCAACATTGGCCGGATCATCCACCTGAACATAGATCTGGGCGACCATGCCGGTTGCCGCGTCGAGATCCTGCAGCGTCCTGATCGGCACCGCCAGCCGCGCCAGTTTCCCCGGTTCAATCACACCCGCCACGCGCCAGTCGTGATTCATCAGCTTGATCGTCTGGCCCACTTGCAGGTGGTGCTCTTCGGCGTAGAGCCGGTCTACCAGAATGTCGTCGGGACCTTTGAGCGGCCCGCCCTCGTCGTACGTGAATCCGCCGGTCATCCGGTTGAACTTCGCCACATCGATGCCAGTGAGGGCCAAAATCAGTTCAACCCGGTCATTGATGACGCCCATGGCGAGCTTCACGTGCGGCTGCTGCTGCACCTTGTCCACCATCGGCGCCGGAATGGTGTAGCCGCTGAAGCTGGTCACCGCTTGCGTCGTCGAGCCGCGGATCACAATGTCGGCGCCCGCCCCGCGCTGCCGGCTCTGCGCCTCCGACAGCATCCCCTGCGTCAGACCAACCAGGGTCAGGATCAAGGTCACCGGCACGGCGATCAGCAGGATGGTGAGCAGGCTGCGCAGCGGGCGGTTTTTCAAATTTTCCAGAACCAGCTTGCCGGTCACTCGGGCTTCGTTTTTCCTTTGGTGGATGACGCGGGCGTTTGGCCGGCCGGCGCCGCGGGCGGCTGCCCGAGAACCCGCAACGTGGTTCCGGGCGGCTGCTCTAATACGAATTTATCATCTGTCACGCCCTTATTGATCTCCATTTTCACAATGTCGATGACCACACCGTACTCGTCCTGCGGGCGGTTGATCTCCACGTGTTTGGGGAAGGCCACTTTTTCGTAGGTTTTCCACTCGGAATAGCGCGCATCGGTCAGAATGTTGCCCGCCGCGTCGAAAATCATCTGGCGGGCGATTTCCAGGTTCACGCGGCTGAACCAGATCGTCCGCTCGAGCCGCAGCGCGCCATTTTCTTCGTGGACCGCGTGCAGGATGTAGAAGGCCCCGTCTTCGTCGGTGAGGTTTTCGAGCAGTATTTTATCGGCCACCGTATTTACCGGGCGCACCAGCAGAGCGTCGACGAAGTGCTGCGGGCGCAAATTCTCGATCTTGTTTTCCGAGCGCTGGACGATCTCGTTGTTGCCTTCGATAAACGCATCGCGGGACGGGACGTACAGTTCGAATCGGGTGCCATCCGAGGTCATATCGAAGGCCTTGTTGCGGACCACCGGATACAGCCCGATGATGCGGATGCTCGCCGGCTTGCGAAAGAGAATGTAGGCGCGGACGTCCTTGTATTCGGTGATTTTGCTCTTTTCCGCGCTGCCAAGGGCCGGCACCATGTCGACGGTGGCGCTGAAATCCCGTACCGCCCGATATTGGCGGGAGATCGCTTCAAGCAGCGCCGCCTGGTCCGCCACCAGCAGCGGCTGCGCAGCGTTCGAACCTTTGCGTACGATCAATCTGCGGCGCGCCAGGCACGACGAAAATCCCACCGGCAAGGAACAGACCAGTATCACCGCGACGACATGGCGCCGAAAACGCATCTTCTCATTGTAGGCAACCGCGAAAGCGCCCTGTCAAACCGAGGCCGCACGCCTGCATGTTATAGTAAAACGAGTTGCTTGTGGGCCTGTGGCGCAGTTGGGAGCGCGCTTCCATGGCATGGAAGAGGTCGTGAGTTCGAATCTCACCAGGTCCACCAACCCAACCCCAATAAACTGTGGGCTCTACGCCAAAAACGGGGGCAGACCCCGATCCCAAGCCTTTCTAAGAACATAACACCTTCACTCTGAGTCTGTAGTTTTCGAAGTTGCGGAAGCCGTAGGCTTGGCGGTTGATGAGCTCCATT
>JBEKXZ010000040.1:0-40149 GCA_049511495.1 Bryobacteraceae bacterium
AGTGCCGTTGATATAAAGCTCGTCGTGTGAGGACGAGCCGGTAAATCTGTACACGCGGTAGATACAGACGATGGCTTTGCCGCTGGATGGCGCGGGCAGTACGGCGGGAGTTTTGGAATCCTGTGCGGCGATGGGCCCGGTGAAGAGAATCGCCATCGCACTGAATGCGAGCAGAAGGCTTGCGAGTGACCTCGAAGCTCCCCTGGGGCAAAAGGCTGCGACGCCGCTGAAAACAGTGTTACGCATTGGGAGCGCTCCTTATAGGTGCTCTTTCAAGACGCGGTGAAGTCTCGTTTGGGCAATTCACCCTTCAGGGAAGCGGCCGGGTTTCCTTGACGCACTCATGCTAGCAGCTTTGCGCCCTGCCGGAACAGGCTGGGCAGTACCAAACGGTGTGCGGTCTTGCCGCTGGCCGGTGACTCGCAACCCGGGCCTTCCGGTCGCGGCCGTCGTGCCGGAAGTGGATCTCTTTCCAGCGTCGGTCGCGCCTTTAAGCTCCGTAGGAGCGAAAGAAAATAGCCCACGGGCGCAAGCCGTCGGGATAAATCGGCAGTGAGGACAAGCCCCGGAACGGGGCGGAAGAGGCTTTCGCCAACAGTCTTCCGCCCCGTTCCGGGGCTGGCAGGGAACAACCAGATTCCACACGGCTTGCGCCGTGGGCTATTGTCTTTCGCCCTTCGGGCTGGCGCCGCCGCCTTGCGTACCTATACGTTTAGATACCAGCGGATTCCCTCGGAATACAAGACGCCACCATTTTCATGTCGCGCACCTTCCTTCACCGTGCTCGCACTTCCCACCTCCCGCCGGAAAATGGTACCCATAGTAGAGGCGCCATCATGGGGCTCGACATGGAGCAGCGGGAACACGAAGGCATCGTCATCCTCGATCTGAAAGGCCGCATCACGCTGGGGGCCGAGGCGAGCGCGCTGCGGGACAAGGTCAAAGAGCTGAACGACGCTGGCAGTCGCAACGTTATCCTTAACCTCGCCCAAGTCGACTTCATCGATAGCACGGGCCTGGGCGCATTGGTGATGTGCGCCACCAGCCTGCGCAGGAGCCACGGCAACGTGAAGCTGCTCAGCCTGAACCGGCGCACGTGCGAGCTGCTGGTGATGACCAAGCTTGCAACCGTCTTCGAGATCTTCACCGAGGAGCAGGACGCGGTGAACAGCTTCTTCCCCGACCGCGAGATCAAGGCGTTCGACGTGCTGAGCTTCGTCGAGGGCATGAAGAAGGAGGCATAGCCGCCGATGGCGCTGGTTGTCGTAGGAGGCGTGGCCGCCGGCTTGAGCGCGGCCGCGCGTGCGCGCCGCCTGGATCCGCAGCTTCCCATCGTCGTTCTCGAAAAAGGGCCGAACGTTTCCTACTCGGCGTGCGGGCTGCCGTACCTACTGGAAGGCCGCGTGCGCGAGCCCGCCGATCTGATCGTCCACGCCCCCGATTACTTTCGCAAGGAGCGCAAGATCGATGTGCGCACGGGAGCGCACGCGATCGCCATCAGCCATCCGCGCCGCGAGGTGGTGTTGGAATCGGGCGAACGCATCAAATACGACCGCCTCATTATCGCTACCGGCGCCCGCTGCGATACTTCCACCATCGCCGGCGCCGCACAGCCGCACGTTTTCACTCTGCACACGCTCGACGACGCCCAACGCCTGCGCGCCTTTCTGCGCGACCGCGAGCCGCGGCGCGCAGTGGTGATCGGAGCCGGCTACATCGGCGTGGAGGCTGCCGACGCGCTGCGCCGCAACGGCCTGCGGGTCACCGTGCTGGAGCGCGGCGCCGACGTTCTGCTGCGCGACGATGCCGCGTTTACCGGCGCCGTCCGGCATGCGCTCGAGACTCACGGCGTGGAACTGCGCTGCGGCGTGAAGGTGGAGACGATTGAGCCCGGCCGCGTAGCTGACGTGCCCTGCGACCTGGCCGTCATTGCGGCCGGCTTCAAACCGAACGTCGAACTTGGCATGGAAGCGGGCGTGGCCGCGGGCCGCACCGGCGCCATCGCCGCCGACGATCACATGGAGACCACCCTGCGCGGCGTTTTCGTGGCCGGCGATTGCGCCGAAACCACCCACCTGGTCACCGGCCGCCCCACCTGGATTCCGCTCGGCACCACCGCCAATAAGACCGGCCGCGTAGCGGGCGCCAATGCCGCCGGCGGCCGCGAGCGTTTTCCCGGAGTGGTGGGAACCTGCATCGTGGGGATCTTCGGAACCGCCTTCGCCGCCACCGGTCTTTCGGTGGCGCAGGCGCGCGCCGAAGGCCTCTTACCGGTGAGCGCGCGTATCGAAGCCCTATCCCGGCCGCGATATTACGAGGGCGTTGCGACCACGGTCGAACTGGTGGCGGATCGCGCCAGCGGCCGTCTGATCGGCGGGACGGTGATTGGTGACGACGGCGCCGCCGGCCGCATCAACGTCATCGCCGCAGCCTTGCACAACCGCATGCGCGTAGAAGACTTCGAGCGCCTGGATCTAGCCTATTCACCGCCCTTTTCCCCCGTCTGGGACCCCCTGCTCATCGCCGCCCAGCAGTTGGGGAAACAGTTGTAGTCTTGGCAGCGGGTCAGATTGAACTCTTATCGGGCAAGCGACGATATCCGCTCAGGAGATGAGATGAACCGTACGCTTCTTGCTTTATGCTAGCCTCACGAGATTGATGCGAACCTGCGACAAATCTCACGCGGCTTCCCCGCCGCGGCCGAGCAGCCCCAACGCGGCGGCGGTAACGCGGTCCGCCGTGAAACCGAAGTGCTGGAGCAATTCGCCCCCGGGAGCGGACGCGCCGAACCGATCGAGCCCGATGATGACGCCTTCGTCTCCGGCGAAGCGGCTCCAGCCGAGGGTGGCGCCGGCCTCGACGGTGACCCGCTTGCGGACCGCCGTGGGCAGCACGCTTTCGCGGTACGCCGCGTCCTGCTTCTCGAACAGCTCCCAGCTCGGCAGGCTCACCACGCGTGCGCGCACGCCATGGGCTGCCAGCTTCTCGCGGGCCTGGACGCAGAGCGCCACCTCCGATCCGGTCCCGATCAAAATCACGTCCGGCGCTCCGCCGGCGGCATCCGCCAGAATGTAGCCGCCGCGCGCCACGCCGGCATCCTTGGCGTTGCTCCGGTCCAGGTGCGGCACGTTCTGCCGGGTCAGCACAATCAGCGACGGGCCGTTGTGCGCGACGGCGAAAGCCCAGGCTTCGGCGGTCTCGGTGGGATCGGCGGGCCGCAGCAGGGTCAGGCCCGGTATGGCGCGCAGGCCGGCCATTTGTTCCACCGGTTCGTGCGTGGGGCCATCCTCGCCGACGCCGATGCTGTCGTGCGTGAAAACGTAAATGACGTGCAACTGGCTGAGCGCGCCCAGGCGGATGGCCGGCTTCATGTAGTCGGAAAACACCATGAAGGTGGCGCTGAACGGCAGCACACCGCCGTGCGCCGCCATGCCGTTGACGGCCGCGCCCATGGCGTGCTCGCGCACTCCAAAAGCCACGTTGCGTCCGGCGTATCCCCATTCGCCACCCACCGCGCCCTGTGTGCCGGGGCCTTCGGCCTCCGGCGGCTGGAAGTCGCCCAGCCCTTTGAGCGCGGTTTCGGTCGATGGGTTGAGATCGGCCGAGCCGCCCATCAGGTTGGGAATGCGCTGCGCCAGCGCGTTCAAAGCCAGGCCGCCGGCCACGCGTGTGGCGATAGCCTTATCGCCCGGCTGCCATTTTGGCAGACCGGCCGCCCAGTCCTCGGGCAACTTGCCGGCGATCATCATTTCGAGCTGGGCCGCCTCACCGGGGTAATCCTCGCGGTATGCCGCGAAGCGGCGCTGCCAGTCCTGCTGCGCTTCGGCTCCCCGGTCCCCAGCGGTGCGGAAGTGTGCGAGCGCTTCGGGCGGAATGAAAAACTTGTCCGTGCTCGGCCAGCCGAGCGCCTTCTTGGTGGCCAGCAATTCGTCTTCGCCCAGCGGCGCGCCGTGCGAGCCGAAGGTGTCCTGCTTCTTCGGACTGCCATAGCCGATGTGCGTGCGCGCCAGGATCAGCGAGGGCCGGCTGTCGGCCTGGGCTTCGGCAATGGCGGCGGCGATTTCGGCGGTGTCGTTGCCGTCCGCCACCGGCCGGGTGTGCCAGCCATAAGCGTCGAAACGCCGGGCCACGTCTTCGGTGAAAACCAAGCCGGTGGCGCCGCCCAGCGAAATGTGGTTGTTGTCGTAAAGGTAAATCAGCTTGCCCAGCTTCAGGTGGCCGGCCAGCGACGCCGCTTCCTGGGTGATGCCTTCCATCAGGTCGCCATCGCCGCAAATGGCGTAGATGTAGTGGTCGATGATCCCGTGGCCCGGCCGGTTGAAGCGCGCCGCCAGCCACGCCTCGGCGATCGCCATGCCGACTCCGTTGCCGAAACCCTGGCCCAGCGGGCCCGTGGCGACTTCGACGCCCGCCGTGTGGCCGCGCTCCGGATGGCCCGGCGTCCTGCTGCCCAGCTTGCGGAAGCGCTTCAACTCATCGAGCGGCAGGTCGTAGCCGGTCAGATACAGGAGGCTGTACAGCAACATCGAGCCGTGGCCGGCGGAAAGGATGAAGCGGTCGCGATCGAACCAGTGCGGATCCTTGGGATTGTGCTTCAGGAACTGCGTCCACAGCGTGAAAGCCATGGCAGCCGCGCCCATCGGCAGGCCGGGATGTCCCGAGTTCGCATTCTGAACCGCATCCGCCGACAGGATGCGGATGGTATTGATGCACAGATCGTCGAGCATGGTAGTGGCGGTCAAAGGGATGATTCCTTTCGTGCGAAATCTTATCTTACGACGCCGCGCCGGCGAAGCGGGTAGGGCCATTCTTGAGCAACGTTATCTCGCTGGGGACAGTGGTCTCGACTCTATTTCCGTCTTGCGCACTCAATAGGCCCGCGAGGCGCCGCGAATTGCATAGAATGATGGAGTAATGAAGACTCCAACTACGCGCCGCGGGTTTCTGGGCGCGGCCTCGCTCGCCGGGCTGGGCGCCGCGGCCGCTCCCGCCGCTGCAGCCCGCGTCGAGCCCACGCCTTGGGGCATCAAGCTCGGCATCGCCACGTACACCTTCCGCGAGTTCGAGCGGTTGAAGCTGATTGAGATGATCCGGCAGGTGCACACCCCCTGGATCAGCGTCAAGAACACGCCGCAGCAACTGGCCACCGGCAGCACTCCCGAACAGGCCCGCGAAGCGCGAAGGGCGTTCGATGCCGCCGGGCTCAAGGTGATGAGCATCGGCAACATCGACATGACCAAAGCTAATACCGTGGACGATTTGCGGCCGCTGTTCGAGCTGGCGAAAAACTTCGGCACGCCGATGATGGTCTGCGCTCCCACGAAAGCGAACCTCAAGGCCGTCGAGCAAATGGTCCGCGAATACGACATTCGCATCGCCATCCACAATCACGGGCCGGAGGACCGTCATTTCCCCACCGCGCAGTCGGTGCTCGAAGCGGTAAGCAGTCTCGACCCGCGCTGCGGCCTGTGTATGGACGTCGGCCACGCGTATCGCGCCGTCCGCATGCCCCGCTTGCTGGCGGCGGAAGCGGCACGGAAGGGCAATGCCGCCGACGTATCCAACTCGGAAATCGCCGGCGCCTTGTCGAAGGCGGCTGCCGCGCGATCAGGCGAAACCGTTTACGCGGATGATCCGGTGAACATGATCGCACCGGCCGGCGCCCGCCTGTTCGATATGCACATCAAGGATCTGAAAGATCTGACCGGCCGCGACAGCCAGTGCGATGTGGGCGACGGCGAGATACCAATCCCGGCGATCTTTCAGGAGCTCAAGAAGATCAGTTACCAGGGCTGCGTCAACCTGGAATACGAAATCGACGCCGACGACCCGCTGCCCGGCGTCCTGCGTTCGTTCAGCTACATGCGGGGCGTACTGGCGGGCCTCGCAGCCGCCTGATCCATGCTATGCACAACGTCGTAATCGGAACCAAAGCGGAAAAGCGCGTGCTGGTGACGGCGGAAAACGCCATCAGCTTTCTCGGCGCGGAGGGCCCCCGCGTCCTCGCCACACCGAACATGATCGGACTGATGGAGCGCGCCTGCCGTGACGTGGTGCTGCCGCAACTCGAGCCGGGATACGACACGGTGGGGACCCATGTCGACGTTTTCCACCTGGCGGCCGCGCCCATCGGCGCGACGGTGAAGATCACGGCGGAAATTATCGCGATGGAGGAGCGCCGTGTGGAATTCCGCGTGGAAGCCTGGGACGAAAAGGAAAAGATCGGCGAGGGTACGCACCAGCGCGCCATCGTCAATGTTGCCAAGTTCGCCGCTCGGATGGCGGAAAAGAAAACGCCGGGCTAACCGGATAAGTTAGTGTTGCGCAGCCGCGTGAGTGTTGGCGCTACCAGTTGAAGATCGAATCCACCGGGCGAAAACTTCCGGCAGCGGGCCGCTGGACCGGCGCAACGTCCTTCACGCCACCGGTCTGCTGGTGGTAGAACTCGAGCAAGACGGATTCATCGTAATCGATGGCGCGTGCATATTGGCGTATGTAGCTGGTGTTGTATATGCCGCCGGGCAGCTTGCGAAAATCGCCCTGCTCAATCGCTTCGAGCGACCTTACGCCGATTTTGGTCAATTCGGCAATCTGCTGGAGCGAAATACCCCGGTTACGGCGGATTTCCGCAAGTCCTAGCACGCTATCGTCCTTGTTCATCGCACACGCCTCAGCCGACCACACCATAAACCGGTACTGACCCGAATTCCGCGTCTGAAGAAAGAACACTATAACATCAAGCTCCGCCTCTGATAAACTCTTTTTTCATGGACATATGCCGGCGAACCTTCACTCTTTCGATGATCGGTGGCATGTCTTTCAAAAATTGGGGTTTAACGCCGCGCCCCAATCTGTTCGTATTGATTTTGATCGAGCTCCTGCGGCCGGATTTCCTGGAAGCCGCGTGGGGTAAGTTATCCAATGGGGGGTTCCGGAAACTATTAACTTCCGGCGCCTATTTTCCGGATTGCCGGCACCTGGCCAGCACATTTCCGTTGACCACGCTGGCGACGCTGGCCACCGGCGCGTGGCCGGCCGAGCACGGTATCGTGGCCGACTCCTGGTGGGATCGCCGCTGGCGGCAAAGGGTGAAAGCCACCGAAGAAGAAGTGCTGGCGACCACGGTGGCGGGACAGATCGCCGCCGAGGCCGGTACGCGAGTTTACGTAGTGGCTCCGGACGTGGCGCACGCCGGTCTGGTGGCCGCGCACCCGGCGGCGCGATTGTTCTGGCAGGACCGGGAGGGCCGTTTCAACACACTGGGCGCCGCGCCGGACTGGGTGAGCCCGTTCAACACGGAACGGCCGATTGAGGCATTGCACGGCGCCGGGTGGCTGGCGGCCGGGGCGCCGGCCGGCTCTCCGCCGCTGCGCGAGCTCACCTATGACGCGGCCCATCCACAGGTCTTCGACGATTTGTACCGGGCTTCGCCGTTTGCCGCGGCGGCACAATTCGATTTCTTACGCGAGTTGGCAACCAACGAGCGGCTCGGGCAGTCAGGCAGTTTCGATTTCGTCTGCCTGGTGGTTTCCGCGCCCGCCCGGCTGGGATTCGAGACCGGCGCCTTCTCGCCGCTGATGCAGCAGATGACGCTGCAACTCGACCTGCAGATGGAATCGCTGCTGACCCAATTGCGGCGAACGCTGGGCGACAAAGGATTCGATCTCGCCTTGGCCGGCTGCCACGGGGCGCCACCCGCACCCAGTCCCGTTGCCCGCTCGCGCATGGCCGTGGCGGGCGAGAGCGTGGCGCAGGCCGTGGAGAGCGCCTTGCGCGACCGTGATCTCGGACACGTGCAGAAATATCTCTACCCGTTCCTGTACCTGGACGGTGGAGCAGCGCGCGACCTGGAACCGATGCGGCAGGCGGCTGCGGCTGCCGCTCTCGAACACCCCGCCGTCGCCGGATACTATACAGCCGGCGGCGCCTGTTCCAGCCGCGACGAATGGGAGCGCCGCTTCCGTAACAGCTTCCACCCCAGGCGCTGCGGTGACGTCATGCTGTCTTACCGGCCGGAATACGTGGAAGACTATGAACAGGGGCGCGGCATCTCCTACGGCTCACTGTACAACTATGACGCCAGCGTGCCGCTGTGCCTGTATGGCCCGCAGTTTCGCAGCGGATCGTTTGAATCGCCGGTTGAGGCGGTGGACCTGGCGCCGACTCTGGCTCGCGCCTGCGGCGTTGCACCGCCTTCTTCCTCGACCGGCCGCGTCCTGGCGGAGGCGTTGGCGGAATGAGCGGCGCCCGGGATCCCTCGCTGGCCACAAGCTTGTGCGGCAATCTAAGTCAATTGCAAGCGGGTAAGTATGAAATATTCCACATAAAACTCTTGGATGGAAACCTTGGGCGCGGGCGTGGCGTCGTATAGGCAGGGAACGCAACCTACCCTCGGGGTTGGATGCAAGACAAGAATATCTTGTGCGCCAGGTGTTTATCGAGCCACAGGAACTGAACCTCAAGGAAACTTTCAACTATGACGAAAAAATCGCTGTTCTTGGTTGGATTTGTGTCTGCTTGCAGCTTCGCTGTGGCGGGCACAAAGGGCTATGACATTGTCTTCGATCAGCCTGCCGTCGTCGGCGCTGTGCAGTTGGCTCCCGGCGCGTATAAGCTCAAAGTGGAAAATGGCACCGCAACCTTTACCGATGTCCGCACCAGCAAGTCGGTGACGGCGCCCGTCAAGGTGGAAACTGTCGCCCAGAAGTTCGCCTACACGGCGGTCGATGCCTTAATCGAAGGCAAGACCGAGCGCGTCACTGCCATCCAGTTGGGCGGCTCGACCACCAAGAGTTCAGCACCGAAACCGCCGCGCAGAGCGGCATGTAGTTACGAGACTCGCGGGGCAGGTCCGCGGCTTGCCCCGCAGTTTTCGGCGTCCTTCCTTTTCCTTCCAGCAACACCTTCGCGCAAGACCGCATTGTCCGAAATGCCTCAAGCCGTGGCCGGCGGGCGAACGCTTGCTGCGCTTGTGGATTGGTGTTACGTTCGAATGTTCCAAGGAGCACGGATATGCGAAGGGGTGTTCCAGCCATTCTCGTGGCATTCCTGCTTTGTCCCGCAGCGGAGTTAGGAGCGCAAGCCTTCCGAATTGGAGTCGATCCTCGCGTCGAACTGATGAGTGTTCTGTTTCGGCTTGCCGGAAACAATGAGTACAATCAGTGCCGGGTTCCGGCCTACGACAAGGCACTGGAAAACTACTTCGCGCCGTATCGCAGTCATGAGGCGGTTCAACTGGCGCGCACCCTGCAAACAGGATTCGACGCTCCGATGAGCCTTGCCGTTCACCTCAAGGACGTGGAATCGTTAGCCGAACGTGTGCCGTTTGACCGGCCCGGCGTTCGGCTCGATAAGAGTTTGGATGTAGCCAAGACCAGAGAATTCCTTACAGCCGCACGGAAATTCGTTAGCGACACCAAGTTCGTGGAATTCCTCAAATCGCAGCAGCCCCTCTACGATGAAACGGACGCACGGCTGCGGACTTTTGTCGAGACGAAGGCCGATTTGGCGTGGTATAGCCGCTTCTTTGGTACTCGCTCACCAGTCAGGTTCATCGTGGTGCCCGGCATGGCAAACGGCGGTCCAAGCTATGGACCCAGCTTTGTTGGCGATGATGGCGTAGAGGAAATGTACGCGATTCCAGGAGCTTGGCAGGTCGATTCGAGCGGCCTACCTCAGTTCGCTGGCGATTGGATGGACACTATGGTTCACGAATTCATCCACTCGTTTTCCAACCCTCTGATCGATAGGTTCGCACCGCAAATGGAGAAGGCTGCTCGTCTGATCTACGGGCCACTCCAGGACGCTATGCGGCGTCAGGCATATGGCGACTGGAAGACCCTGCTTTACGAGTCGATGGTGCGGGCTTTGACAATCCAATACGCGCTGGAACATGACGGGGCCGACGCCCGACGACGGTTGATCCAAGAGGAGAATTCACGGTCATTCTTTTGGACCGGCGATCTGTGCGACTTGCTGGGCGTGTATAAGAATAGCCGGCAGCAATACCCGACCCTCGAGTCGTTCATGCCCAGGGTCGTGGAATTCTTCAATGATACGGCGCCCCGTCTTGGCGAATTGGCGAAGCGGTATGACAACTCCCGCCCAAAGGTCATTTCCATCAGCGTGCGCGATGGCGCTCTCGATGTGGACCCCACGCTGACGGAGATCGTCGTCCGGTTCAATCATCCCATGAGCACCGCAGATTTGAACAAAGATCCGAGATTTCGTATGGGCCGCTTTGACCAAACCGCAACGGTGTTGACGATCCCGGTGGCGCTCGAGCCGGAACACGATTATCAATTCTCGCTGCGTTGGCCTAACGGACAGAACCTGACCGACGCCGATGGCGCCCCGATGCAGCCCTTGCTCGTTCATTTTCGGACCAAGGCCGCACCGGCAGAGCGCCAGCCCTAATCCACTTCGCTGTATCGGCACGCCAGCCAACGCCGTGTTATTCACACCTGTGGCCCGGCGGTCACAAGGTTGGCGCGCGCGAGGGTGTGCGCGGCAGCACCCGGTTGAGGCAAAATGGTAGAGCGGCGTCGAAGGCGGGCGTTTGGCCTGACCCGTGCAGCGGGGTCTGGCGGCATCCGGGTTCAGCCTAAATCGGAACAAAGAGGAATACGTGAAGAAATCGGCCATGGTGTTGGTTTGTGTTTTGCTGTCGGCGTGCTGGGCGCAGGCGCGGCCGTCGGACCCGGACGCGCCGGCGGGCGATACGAGCGCTGCGGTGGCCAGCGACACGAGCGCTGCGGCAAGCGACACGAGCGCCGAGCCGGCCGATCAACAAAGCCCGCCGCCAGCCGCGCAACCGCCGGGCCAGGCGCCGGCCGATCAACAGAGCCCGAGCCAGGAGCCGGCGCAGACCGGGCAGCCCAACATTTCAGCGCCGCCGGAGCTGCCCAAATACCCGGACGTGCGGATGCCCGGCGAATCCGGCATGTGGCTTGGCATCGGCGGGTCCGAGCCCACCAACAGCCCGATTTTCAATAAAGGGCGGGGCTCCGGGATTACCAACAATTCGCTGATCACCTTCCAGGGCCGGCCGAAATTGGGAGAAAGCGCCGAAGTCGGTGTCGCGATGGGTTTGCATAACGCCTTAGTGGTCTCCGGGTTTGAGACGCGCGCAGCGGGCAATTTCACTTCCGCCTCGCCTCTGACTCTGTGGAGCACGAGTTATAACCAGGGTGTGCTGATTTCCACCGACTACAACTTGCAGGAACTCAAGCTCTCATTCGAATACCTGACGTGGCCGTATCCGGTGGAAAGCCGGCGCTTCCGTTTGAAAACGCTATGGCAGGTACAATACGTCAACATATACACCGGGTTTAATGCGCCGCTGTTGCCGATCACCGGTCCCAACGGCGGTGTCCTGTATGGTTCCAACGGCCAGCCCGTGAGTTATGAGGCGACAGGGAAACGCTGGTTTGTCTCGCCCACGCTGGGCTTGGGAGGGGCGTATTATTTATCCAAGTTCGTGCGCCTGGAGCTGAACGGTTCGGGCTTTGCGTTCCCACGGCGCTGGACGATCTGGGACACGGATGCTTCCCTCAACATCCGTTTCGGACATTTCGAACTGGGAGGCGGGGCGCGCGCCTTCCATGTCAAGACTTCGACCGACGGCCCCTTTTACGTACGCGGGACCTTGATCGTGCCGCAGGTCTCGCTTCGCTGGTATTCGAAGTAGCGGGCACAGGCGGGCGCATCCGTCCTCCGAGCGCAGCGATTTCCTCTTCCGTCAGCCACCGCCACTTGCCGATCGCGAGGTCCGCGATGCGGAGCGGGCCGATCGCGGTGCGGACCAGTTTCAGCACGCGGCTGCCGGCGGCCTCGATCATGCGCCGCACCTGCCGGTTGCGGCCTTCGGTGAGGACGATTTCGATAAACGTGTGCTTCGCGCTGTCGCGCAACCGGCGCACCTCGGCAGTGCGGGTTGGGCCATCGCTCAGCTCGATGCCGCGGCGCAGGCGCTCGATTTGCTCCTCGCTGAGCAGCGTGGCCGTTTTCACTTGGTAGGTTTTGGGCACCAGGTGGGCGGGGCTGGTGACGTGGTCGGCGAAGGAGGTGTCATTGGTCATCAGCAGCAGGCCGCTCGAGTCCAGATCGAGGCGTCCTACCGGGGCCACCCAAGCGCCCAGCTCCGCGACCAGGTCGTAAACCGTGGGACGGTTCTCCGGGTCGCGATAGGTGGTCAGGTAGCCCTTCGGCTTGTAGAGCAAGATGTAGACTCCGCGCGTGGTGGCGATTGACTTGCCGTCCAGGGTGACCTTGTCGCGCGCGAGATCGATCCACTGGTCGGGGCTGCGCGCGACCACGCCGTTGACCGCGACGCGTCTTTCGCCGATCCATCGCCGGGCCTCGGTGCGAGACCCCCTTCCGGCTTTCGAAAACACGCGTTCCAGCGTCTTGAGAACGTGATGGTCCCGCCGCTTTGCAGGTGGCTTCAGCACCGATCCTCAAGTAAATGCTAATCCGTCTACTGCTACAGTGGAATCTGGGGGAGAAAACAAACGCCGGCCATATTGATTCGGGGCGCGCACCAACTGCTTACCATGCGCGGTCCGGCGAAGGCCCGCCGCGGTTCTCTTCTGAACGATCCGGGGCTGATACACGACGGATCGGTGCTGATCCGCGATGGGCTGGTCGAGGAAGTGGGCCTGACGCGCCGGGTGGAGAACCTGAAGGCGGCGCGTGACGCGGTGGAGATCAGCGCGGCCGGGCGGCTGGTTATGCCGGGATTCGTGGACAGCCACACCCATCTGGCCTTCCCGCCGCCGGGCCGGGCGCACACCGGCACGGCTTCGGCACTGAACGCGGTTAAGACATCGAGCGCCAAAAGCATCGCCAACCAGATGCGGCAATGTCTGCAGGCGATGGCGCGGCACGGCACCACCACGGTCGAGGTCAAATCCGGGTGCGGGGGCGGCCCGCGCGCCGAGCTGAAGCTGTTGCGCGCGCTGTCCCTGGTGAATCGCGAACCGGTCGATGTGGTGGCCACGTTCCTTCTGTGTCTGGCGGCCGCCGTAGGGCCGGATCCGGCGGAAGCAGCCGTGGAGTGGGCCTGTGGGGAGTTCCTGCCGCTGCTCCATCGCCAAGGGCTGGCGCAGTTTGCCGACATCGAATGGAGCCCCGGCGAGAGCCGGCAGAAGCTGATCCGGCGCTACCTGGAGACGGCGGCCCGGATTGGCTTGGGCTGCCGCGTGCATGCGGCTGGCGCCGGCCCCAAAGAAGCGGCGGCGCTGGCGTGCGATCTCCGGATCGACGCCATCGACCATCTGGAGCAAATTGTGGTCGGGGAACTGGGAGGGATGGTGACATCGGGTCCGGTCATCACGCTGCTGCCCGGCCTGGCCTTTCACACTGGCGGCTGCCCGGCCCCGGCGCGGGCTCTGCTTGAGAATGGCGCCGCAGTGGCGCTGGGCAGCAATTTCAACTGCTCCGAAAGTCCGATGCTCAATATGCAGGCGGTCGTATCGCTGGCGTGCCGGGAATTGGGGATGACACCGGGCGAAGCGCTGGTCGCGGCCACCATCAATGGCGCCCATGCGTTGGGCCGCGCGGCCACCGCCGGCTCGATCGAACACGGCAAGCCGGCCGACCTGATCGTGTGCAACGTCTCGGATTATCGGGAACTCGGGTACCATTCCGGCATGAACCTGGTGCATCTCACCATGAAGCGCGGCGAATTCATTTACCAGGAAGGCGATGTGGCGCCGCTCGCGGCCGAACATCTGCGCCTCGCCTGGTAGGCCCGGCCTGCCCCTGACGGCGGAGTCGTAGCCAAACTCTCCATTCAGAAAACCGGGCGGCTGATTGGGCCGCCCGGTATGACTAGAGTAAAACGGGTTCTCGGGTTACCTGACGAACACCGAAATAGTGGCGCTGACGTTCTGGCCTCCAGGTCCGTAAGCGGTCAGGGTATAGGTTTCATTGGTAACCGGGTTGTCGGTGTAGGAGCCGTTGACCGGCAGTGTCATCGGCGATATGTCGGCGCCGGTGAGCACCACCGAGGTGGCGTTCGAAGTAGTCCACGACAGCGTCACCGGGGCTCCGGCGACGGGCGAACTCACCGGGTTGGCCTGGAACGAAAGGATCTGGACCAGACCGACGTTGACCGTCAAGTTGCCCTGCACCGTGCCCACCGCGTTGGTGGCGGTCAGGGTGTAGGTGGTGGTGGCGCTCGGCGTAACGGTGACGCAAGCGTTGGCATTGAGATTGGTGCCGATTCCGGGTGCGATCGAGATACTGGTCGCTCCGGTTACCTGCCAGCAGATCTGGGTCGATCCGCCGGGCGCGATACTCTGCGGGGTTGCGACGAAGGTCACGATCTGCGGAATGGCGGACCCGCTCACGGTCACGGTCGTCACGGCGGTAACGGTCTTGCCGTCCACGCCGGTGGCGCTCAGTGTGTAACTGGTGGTGGTGGCCGGCGAGACGGTGGTGCTCCCGTTGGCGGTCACTGCGCCCACGGTCGGCGAGATGGAGACGGAGGTCGCATTGGAGGTGCTCCAACTCAACGTGGTTGACGCGCCGAGGCCGATGGTGCTCGGGCTTGCCGCGAAGCGGAGGATCTGGGCCGTCACGGCGCCCACCGTGACCTGCGCGGTTGCGGTGACGGTCTTGCCATCGGTACCGGTGGCGCTGATCGTGTAGATGGTAGTGGCGGCCGGCGAGACGGCTATGCTCCCGTTGGCGGACACACTGCCGATGCCCGGCGCGATGGACACCGTGGTGGCGTTGGAAGTGCTCCAACTCAAGGTAGTTGATGCGCCGGTGGCGATGCTGCTCGGATTTGCCACGAAGCGGACAATCTGAGCCGTCACGGCGCCCACTGTGACCTGCGCGGCAGCGGTGACGGTCTTGCCATCCGTGCCGGTGGCGCTGATCGTGTAGGTGGTGGTCGTGGCCGGCGAGACGGTTGTACTGCCGTTGGCGGACACAGTGCCGATGCCCGGCGAGATGGAGATGGTCGTGGCGCCGGAGGTAGTCCAGCTCAACGTGCTTTGGCCGCCGGTGGGGATGCTGCTCGGGCTGGCCGCAAAGCGGAGAATTTGAGCGGTGGAGGCGCCCACCGTGACCTGCACGGTCTGCGTGGTGGTGCCGTTGGGACCGGTCGCCGTGAGTGTATAAGTGGTGGTGGCCGTGGGCGACACCGCAACCGAACCGGTGGTGGCGCTGACGGTGCCCACGCCGGGTGTAATGGTGGCCGATGTCGCGTTCTGGATCACCCAGCTCAGCGTTGTGGTCTGGCCGGATGTGATCGCCGCCGGTTGCGCGGTGAACTGCTGGATCTGCGCCTGTACCGGCGCAGCCGTGGTAACCAAGGTGGTGGCTTGGGCCGAGATGCCGTCGGTGTTGGTGACCTTGAGCTGGAACGTATAGCTCTGGCTGGCGGCAGCGGTGAACGTAGCCACCGCCTGGTTGGCGTTGTTAATCGTCACGGTGGGTCCGGCGAGTTGCGACCAGGCATACGTGAGAGCTTCGCCCAGAGGATCGTACGATCCGGAGCCGTTGAGTGTGATGACTCCGGCGGGTACTCCGAACTGGCTGGGCCCGGCGTTGGCGATGGGCGGGCTGGTGCCGACGCGCCGCGTGCCAAACTCGTACCGGATGCGCGGGACATCCATCGGCACCGGCGTCTTTATGCTGCCGTAATCCTTGGGATGGATGTAAGAGCCCATTTCGAGACCGAACATCACCTGGCCGTTGCCCGTCGAGAAGACGCCGGTCTGATTGTAGTCGAGGGCGGCCGTGAAGGCGACGCGCGAGCTGACTGGCTGCGTCAGCTTGATCTCGCCGCCGACCGTGTTGCCGCCGTTCACCTCGCGGCGCAGCAGGCCGAGGTTGCCTTGCAGGTAAGCGTTGCCCCACACGCCGACCAGGGCGTCGGCGCCGTATTGGTTGACCACCTTGGCGTAAGTCTGCATATAAGCGCCGGGCGCCAGCGTCACGCTGTTGACCACCGCGTAATTCTTGAAACCCTGCGTGCCAAAGACGCCGATGCGGCCGCGGCTGAAAATATAATCCAGCAGGAAAGCTCCCTGGCCGAGCGCTCCGCCGTTTTGATACTGCTTGTAGTCCAGGTATTTGAAACTGCTGAATACGCCGGCCTGCACATTACCCCACCGATTGACGAGGCCCAAATCGAATTGCCCTTCCTGGGCCTGCGGGTTGTATATGTACTCGCCTTGCGCCTGTACGGCAGCCGTGCCGTCGCTGCCGAACGGCGAGAAGAAGCGGCCGTTGGCGTCGAAAGTCGCATTGCCGCGGCTGCTCGAACCGAAGGTCGGCCCCACGTTGATTCCGAGCAGGGAAAACTTGTCGTTATGTTTCTTTGCCTCTTGGACCGGCGGAGCGGGCGGCGCCGGTGGGGCTGCCGACTCGGCGGGCTTGGGCGGGTTCTCAATCCGGTCGCGCAGCGTGTTGATCTGGTTGCGCTGGTCAGCGAGTTCGCCCTTGAGCGCCGCGTTTTCTCCCTGGAGGGCCTTGAGCGCGGCCAGTATGTCATCCAGCTTGTCGAGCCGTTTGAGGATGGCATCGCAGCATTCCTGCTGCTTCTTCCCCAGCGTGTCTTGTAAGGCCTGCAACACATCCCGGATGCCGCCATCCTTCACCAACCGGCCCTGTCCATCCGTTACCCGGAGAGTGACGCGGCGATTTATGAAGCGGCCTTCCCTGGATTTGTTGTCGACTTCCGGCTGGCGCTTGCCTTCGCCGGCAACTGTCACCTGATCGGCATTGGCGCCGTACTTGGTGAGAAACTGCTTGACCGTATTGGCGCGCGCGAGCGCCAGTTTGTCGTTGTAACTGTTGGAGCCCATGTAATCGGTGTGTCCTGTGACCGCCACCTTGTAATCACGATGCTGGCTCAACAGATCGGCGAGACGAAGCAGGCTCGGGTAGCCATCCGAAAGAACGGAAGAGTCGAACTCGAAGTTGATCTCTTCCCAATCCTCCTTGGCCTGGCTGCCAGGCGCATCTAGACCCTGAGCAAAGAGTGCGGAGGCCATGACCCCGAGCGCGCTCAACGCTACGATTCTTTTCATTGTCTTTTTGATCTCCTCAACAGAAACAAGTTGGACATGTGAAACGAATAAGGAATCCCTTTCTTCCTTCCTCCGATGCGAGCGAGCCAAGGCCCCACAAGCAGCGCCCAAACTGCAAACGCCGATTCCGGCATTAGCTCGTTCCCAAGACCCGAACCGATAACGATTTATTCTACACCGGAAACGCGGCATATTCGCAACAATTAGACCAAGTTACTTGGAATCTCGCACACTTCGCGCAACCCAATCTACGCAACATGAGATAATCGATTCGGGAGCTGCCGGATGGGCAGTCGCCTCCGGAAACGGAGGAGGAAAGTCCGGTCTCCATAGAGCAGCGTGCCGGCTAACGGCCGGGGTCCCCAAGTGGGAAACGGAAAGTGCCACAGAAAATATACCGCCTTCCGGAGACGGACGGTAAGGGTGAAATGGTGCGGTAAGAGCGCACCGCGGCTGGAGTAATCCCGTCGGCAAGGTAAACCCCACGCGGAGCAAGACCAAATAGGGGAGAAGGGGCGGCTCGCCCCGCTTGACTCCCGGGTAGGTCGCTTGAGCCCGTCAGTAATGGCGGGCCCAGAGGAATGACTGTCGCCCTAACGGGTACAGAAACCGGCTTATAGTCCGGCAGCGCCTTTATCTCATTGTGCGTTTGAGTACTGTTTAAGCTCTGTGCAGATACGATCACAATCCTGCATAATTGAAGTCAGCCAGGACTTATGTTGCATCCCAGCACTCGCTGCGGGCTTACGCGCCGTTGGCAGGGCATGCTATGACTTGCCCATGCTACAAGGAAGTCCCTGGCTGCTGGTTTCATTTCGCAAGCCCACTTTCGGCGGCGGGATGCCCGCGGGTAGTGTAGAATCGTAACTTCGAATCACCGTGAAGTTAGCACGCTCCCTTATTGCCACGCTGCTGCTGGCGCCCGCCTGGGCAGCCTCGCTTGACGAACCGGCCCGCAGACTGTCGCGTGAGATCCTCCAGGAACTGATCGAGATCAACACGACCGATTCGTCGGGCAGCACCACCGTGGCCGCCGAAGCCATGCGCAAACGTATGCTCGCGGCAGGCTTCCGAGCCGAGGACGCGGCGGTGTTGGGACCGAACGAACGCAAGGGGAACCTGGTGGCGCGGCTGCGCGGCGCGCACCCGGGTTCGCCGAAGCCCATCCTGATCATCGCGCACCTGGACGTGGTGGAAGCGCGGCGTTCGGACTGGACCACCGATCCATTCCGCCTGGTGGAGCAAGACGGGTTTTTCTACGGCCGCGGCACGCAGGACATGAAGGGCGCCGACGCCATCATGGTCACCACGTTCATACGCTTCAAGCGCGAAGGATACCGTCCGGACCGCGACATCATCCTTGCGCTGACCGCCGACGAAGAGGGTGGCACCTCCAACGGTGTTAACTGGCTGCTGAAACAGCATCGCGACCTGGTGGACGCGGATTTCGCGCTCAACCCGGATTCGGGCGGAGTGACCAGCCAAAATGGCAAGGCGCTTGCTGTGGAGGTGTCGTCCGCCGAAAAGCTCTACGCGGATTTCGAGCTGAAGGCCACCAATCCCGGCGGCCACAGTTCGCTGCCAGTGCCGGACAACGCCATCTACCACGTGACCGATGCCCTGGCGCGCCTCGAGCGCGCGGTGTTTCCCTTCGAGCTCAACGCGGTGACACGCGCCTATTTTGAGGGCCTGGCGCAGGTGGAATCCGCGCAGAACGCGGCGGACATGCGCGGCATGCTGGCGCAACCTCCGGATCAGGCAGCCATCGCGCGGCTGGGGCGTGTGCCCCAATTCAACGCCCTGGTACGGACCACGTGCGTGGCCACGCGCCTGGAAGCGGGTCACGCCAACAACGCGCTGCCGCAGAGCGCGCGGGCGATCGTGAATTGCCGCATCCTGCCCGGCCACTCCGCCGAAGAGGTGCGGATAGAGCTGGTGCGCATTGTGGCCGATCCGGCGGTTTCTGTGCGGCATATCAGCGACTTGACCGGCGAGATCGCGGACCACGCACCGCTCGACAAGCCATTGGCACCGGTTGCGCTGCGGACGGACGTGCTGGCTCCGCTCGAGCGGCTTGCCGGCCAGTTCTGGCCGGGCGCGCCGGTGGTGACGGACATGGAAACCGGCGCTTCGGATAGCAAATACACCAACGCCGCGGGCATTCCCAGCTTCGGCTTCTCCGCGCTGGCCATCGATCGCGACGACGTGCGCGCTCACGGCAAGGACGAGCGCCTGCGCGTAAGCGCCTTCTACGACGGCGTGGATTTCTACTACCGGTATCTGAAGGCGCTAACCGGAGCAGCCGCCAACTAGCATCGGGTGTTCATTGCTGGCGGCGCTGCAGGCGGTCGGCATCGGCGTAGACGCGGACGTAGTCGACCACCAGGCGCTGCGGAAATTCGGTAGTTCGATCGGGCGTGCCGGGCCAGTCCCCGCCTACGGCGAGGTTCAGCAACAGGAAGAAGGGATGATTGTACACCCAACGAGCGCCGGCAGGCAGGCTCGACGGCGTGACACGGAAGTACGGCTCGCCATCGAGCAGGAACTGAATGCTGTCTTCCCCCCAGATGACGGCGAAGACATGGAAGTCATCGGAGACCCGGCGGCCGTTGGTCAGCGTTGTCGTGCCGCCGATGCCGCCCGAACCGGAGTATCCGGGCCCATGCACAGTGCCGTGGATGCTGAACGGCTCCTTGCCGATGTTTTCCATGATGTCGATCTCGCCGCAGGCGGGCCAGCCTTTGTCGCCGAAATCGGCGCCCATCATCCAGAACGCGGGCCATATTCCCTGGCCGTAAGGAATCTGCATGCGGGCTTCAATCTTGCCGTAAGTCACGCTGAACAGGCCCTGCGTCTTGAGGCGTGCGGAGGTGTAGACGCCATTGGGTTTGGCCAGCGCCATGATGACCAGGTGGCCGTCGCCATCGAGGGAGGCGTTTTCGGGCAGGTTGGTATACTGCTCCATTTCATGGTTGCCCCAGCCGTCGCCGCCCGATTCGGGGATCCACAACGACCGGTCCGGCGGCGCGCCGGCCGGTCCGTCAAACTCGTCATGCCAGATCAGGCGCCACTTTTCCTGGGCCGCCAAGGGAGCGGCCAGCGCCGCAACCAAGGCCAGAAGGCCGACAGACCGCATAACTCATTATGACCCTGGTGGGGCATGCTTTAGCTTGCCCATGCAAGAAGGATTTGATTTGCGTGGCCGCCCCTTCCGGCCGCATGCCCTCCGGTTTGTCGATAATTAGAGAGAGCGATTCTTATGCTGATTCTCTGTGTGTACGTGCACGTGAAGCCGGAAGCGGTGGAAGCCTTTCGGGAAGCTACGATCGAAAACGCCCGCAACAGCCGGCGCGAGCCGGGCGTGGCGCGATTCGATTTTGTCGAGCAGGCTGACGATCCGGCGCGTTTCATGCTCTATGAAGTGTATCGGGACGGCGCCGCGCAGGCGGCCCACAAGGAGACGGCGCACTACCGCGCCTGGGCCGCAAAGACGGTCGACATGTTTGCCGAGCCGCGCACGCGGCAGTTGTATCACGCGATCGATCCGGCCGGCGGCGACTGGTAGAGGCAGCAATTGGTACGGGCAATGTCCTTCGAGTTCGCGACAGCGGCGAGAATTGTATTTGGCGAAGGCGCCGCGAGTGAAGCCGCCCCGGCGGCCGCCGCGATGGGGCGGCGCGCACTGTTGGTGACCGGCGAAAGGGCGGGCCGGGCCGCGGCGCTCGCGCGGGCGCTCGAAGCGGCGGGAGTGACGGTGGCGCCGTTCTGCGTCTCCGGCGAACCGTCGATCGGCACGATTGCGGCCGGAACTGTCTACGCACGCGGCGAAAGCTGCGACGTGGTGGTAGCGGTGGGCGGCGGCAGCGCCATCGACGCCGGCAAAGCGCTGGCCGCGATGTTGACCAACCCGGGCGAGCCGCTCGATTATCTGGAAGTGGTGGGGCGCGGCCAGCCGCTGCGGCAGCCGTCGGCGCCGTTTATCGCCGTTCCGACCACGGCTGGCACGGGTTCGGAGGTCACGCGCAACGCCGTGCTGGCCGCCCCCGAACGCGGCGTGAAGGCCAGCCTGCGCAGTCCGTTCCTGTTGCCGCGGCTGGCGGTGGTGGACCCGGAGCTGACGCTGGATCTACCGCCGGCGCTGACCGCGTCGACCGGTCTCGATGCCCTGACGCAGCTCATCGAGCCTTATGTATCGGTGCGCGCCAACCCGATGACGGACCTGTACGCGGTAGAAGGTCTACGCACGGCGGGGGCGTCGTTGCCGCGCGCATGGGCAAACGGCGGCGACCAGCAAGCGCGGCGCGGCATGAGCTGGGCCAGCCTGCTGGGCGGACTGTCGTTGGCCAACGCGGGGCTGGGCGCGGTGCACGGTTTCGCCGCGCCGGTGGGGGGTATGTTTCCCGCGCCGCATGGGACCGTGTGCGCGGCGCTGCTGGCGCCGGCGATTGCGATCAACGTGGAAGCCTTGCGGCGGCGCGCCCCGGAAAGCCGCACGCTCGGCCGGTACGACGAAGTGGCGCGGCTGTTGACCGGAAAGCCTCACGCGACGGCGGCGGACGGCATCGAATGGATAGCCGCCTTGTGCCAGCGTTTCGAAATCCCGGCACTCAGCGCTTACGGAGTGACCGTGGCCGACATCCCGGTTCTGGCCAGCCGCGCCGCCGAGGCCAGCAGCATGAAGGGCAACCCGATCAAGCTGACGCGCGAAGAGCTTGAGGAGATTATTGGGCGCGCGATCTAAAGCGGCCGCTGCGTATAGAATGATCGCAAGATGCCAAGTACAGCGTCTGACCGCCGGCGCTGCCGCATCTATACGAACGGGAGTACTTAGCAAGAGGAGCGAACCAACATGGCGAACAAATTCGGTACTGACATTTTGATTCAAGCGCCGGATCCAAAACTCGCGGCATCTTTCTATGTCAAACAGCTCGGCTTCGAGATCACCGATGAGCAGCCTAACATGATCAGCTTGCACGGCGAGCACATCAACTTATTCATCGAGCGAGGTCCGGCACTGGGGCCGGTGCTGGAAGTGACGGTCGGCAGCGTCGAAGACGTCAAAGCCAGATTGACAAAGAACGGCTGCGAGATCGTCAAGGATGAGCCGGATTTTCCGCGATGCTACGTCAAAGATCCGTACGGCTTGATTTACAACCTGACGAGGTAAGGCAGATGGCTATTTGTAGACTAGGCCTGCTCCCTGTATGCGTGCTCGGCATTCTATCCCCCGGCTTCGGGCAACAAGCTCTGCTGCACAAGTGAGCCAGTCCTCGAGCTGCACACGCCCGCTATAGCGCCAGCTTCACACCCTGCCGCGCCAAGCGCGTCTTGAGCCGCGCCTCCCCGCTGGCATACCATAGGCGTGAGTGCCTACGTCACCGATTACCGTTTTGCTGGTCGACGACCACGCCCTGGTGCGCCGCGGCTTTCGCCGGATGCTGGAGGACGACCCAGAAATCGAAGTGCTGGGAGAGGCGAGCGACGGCCACGACGCGGTGGAGGCGGCCGCGCGCCTGCATCCCGCGGTGGTGGTGATGGATTTCGCAATGTCCAGCATGAACGGCGCGGTGGCGACCCGGCTGATCCTCAAAGACAACCCGCAGACCGCGGTGCTGATTCTCAGCATGCATGCGGAGGCGTCTTACGTGCGCACCTGCTTGGAGGCCGGCGCGCGCGGCTACCTGCTCAAGAACGCCATGGATCTCGAGTTGGTGCAGGCCGTCAAGCAGGTGGCCGGCGGTGCGCGCGTGCTCGATCCGCGGCTGGGCGCGGTGGTGGAGAACGCCGGCGCGGCTGCGGTTCTGAGCACGCGCGAGCTGGAGGTGCTGCAACTGATCGTCAACGGAAAATCGAACAAGGATATCGCGACCGTGCTGGGCCTGAGCGCCAACACGGTGGCCGTGCACCGCGCCAATATTATGCAGACGCTGGGCATACACAATACGGCGGAGCTGGTGGTCTACGCCATCCGCGAAGGGCTGGTGAGCATCGCGTGAACCGCCGGGCATTTCTTGGCGGGCTGGCAGGCTTCGCGGCGCCGTTGCTTCCGGCCGCCCAAAACGGGCTGGGCTTCCGGCTGGTGGATGTTACGGCCGCGGCTGGGATAGACTTTCATCACAACAGCGGTGCGTTCGGCGCCAAGTATCTGCCCGAAACCATGGGCTCCGGCTGCGCGTTTTTCGATTACGATGGCGATGGCTGGCTGGACCTGCTGCTGGTGAACGGGATGGACTGGCCCGGCCACAAGCGCCGCCGCAGCACCCTCAAACTCTATCGCAACAACCGCAACGGCACCTTCACCGACGTCACGGAGCGCGCCGGCCTGGCGGTGGAGATGTACGGCATGGGCGTGGCCGTGGCCGATTACAACAACGACGGTTTCCCAGACGTGCTGATCACAGCAGTAGGCCAGAACCGGCTGTTCCGCAACACGGGACAAGGCCATTTCGTCGACGCGACCGAGCAGGCCGGTCTGGGCGGGCGCTCGTCGTTCTCGACTTCGGCGGTGTGGTTCGATTTCGACCGCGACGGCTTGCTGGATCTGCTGGTCTGCAACTACGTCAAGTGGTCGCCCGAGCGCGACGTGTTCTGCAGCGTGGATGGCCACCGTAAATCTTATTGCACTCCGGAGGCTTATCACGGCGAGACCTGCTGGCTGTTTCACAACCGCGGCAACGGCACGTTTGAAGACGTTACCGCCAAGAGCGGCATCTTCGACAGCACATCGAAATCGCTGGGCGTGGCGCTGGTAGATTACGACCGCGACGGCTGGCTGGACGTGCTGGTGGCCAACGACACACAGCCTAACAAGCTCTATCACAATCTGCGCAACGGCACCTTTGAAGACGTGGCGGTGCGCGCCGGCATCGCTTTCAGCGAGGACGGCAAGGCGCGCGCCGGGATGGGGATCGACGCGGCCGATTACGATAACTCCGGCGCCGCCGGCATCGCCATCACCAACTTCGATAACGAAATGATGGCGCTCTACCGTCCCTCGCGGGCGGAAGGCTATTCGGATTCGGCCATCAAGGCCGGCGTTGGCCAGGCGTCGCGCGAGAGCCTGGGCTTCGGCTGCGCCTTTCTCGATATCGACCTGGATGGCCGCCTGGACTTGGCCGCCGTCAACGGCCACATCGATGAAACAGTCCGCCACATCCGCAGTAATGTGGGCTACGCGCAGCCGCCGCACCTGTTTCACAATGACGGCCAAGGCCGCTTCCGCGACGTTGCCGCGGGTGCCGGCGCCGGTTTTGCCGCGCCGAAGGTGGCGCGCGGCCTGGCGTACGGCGATTTCGACCGCGACGGCGACTTGGACCTGGTGGTCACCACCAACCAGGGACCCGCGTACTTGTACCGCAACGACGTGACCAACGGCTTCCACGCGCTACGGGTTCGCCTGACCGGCAGAAAATCCAACCGGGACGCGATCGGCGCCGTGGTGCGTGTGACCACGCCCGAGGGAACCCAATCGCGCATGGTCAAAACGGGGTCCAGCTACCTGTCGCAATCCGAGCTGACTCTCACCTTTGGCTTGGGATCGCGCGACGCCGTTACGCGCCTGACCATCGAGTGGCCCAGCGGTGCGACGCAGGAGTTCACCGGCGTTCACTTCGGCGGATATGAGTGCGCGGAAGGCCAGCCGCTCAAGAAACTGGACGGCTATTGATTGTCGACCAGTATCATGCGCGTCAGCACCTGCGGAAGTTGGCGCGCCGGCTGCAGCCCCATGACGAAGCGAGCCAGCACGCTTGGATGACGTCCACCAACGCCGCCTGCTCTATACTGGCAGATTCCGTCAGCAACAACCCGGCCCTTATCATGTCGCGCACCCTGCGTTCGAGCGAAGACCCTCGGTTGCGCTCTGGCGGTATGATTGGGCTGATATGAACTCCGGCACGGCCATCCGCGCGCCGCGAGGCCGCGGGCTTACCTGCAAAGGCTGGCACCAGGAAGCCGCCCTGCGCATGCTGCACAACAATCTGGACCCGGAGGTGGCGGAAAAGCCGGACCAGTTGATTGTCTACGGCGGCACGGGCCGCGCGGCGCGAAGCTGGGAGGCGTTCCACGCGATTGTGCGCGCGCTTCGTACGCTCTCGAACGATGAAACCCTGCTGGTGCAATCGGGCCGGCCGGTGGGCATTTTCCGCACTACTCCGGAAGCGCCACGGGTGCTGATCGCTAATTCCAACCTGGTGGGCCACTGGTCGAACTGGGACGAATTCAACCGGCTGGAGCGGCTGGGCCTCACCATGTACGGGCAGATGACAGCGGGCTCGTGGATTTACATCGGCAGCCAGGGCATCGTACAGGGAACCTTCGAGACGTTTGCGGCGGTGGCGCGCCGGCACTTCGGCGGATCCCTGGCGGGCAAGCTGGTCGTATCGGGCGGCATGGGCGGGATGGGCGGCGCGCAGCCGCTCGCCGGCGTGATGAACGGTGCCTGCTTCCTGGGCATCGAGGTTGATCCGGAACGCATCCGCCGCCGGTTGGACACGGGCTACTGCGACCGCATGGAACGCAGCCTGGATAGCGCGCTCGCGGCGCTCGGCGAGGCGCAGGCGCGCGGCGAAGCGATCTCGGTTGGCCTAGTGGGCAACTGCGCCGAGGTGGTGCCGGAGCTGGCGCGACGCGGAATAGTGCCCGATGTTCTCACCGACCAGACCAGCGCGCACGATCCGCTCAACGGCTACGTGCCGCATGGCATGACGCTCGAAGCAGCGGCTGCATTGCGAGCCGCCGATCCGGCTGGGTACGTTGAGCGCTCGACCGCTTCGATGGGCGTACACGTCGCGGCCATGCTGGAGTTGCAGAAGCGCGGCGCGGTGACGTTCGATTACGGCAACAATATACGCGCCCACGCCAAGAAGGCCGGCGTGGAGCGCGCGTTCGACATCCCCGGTTTCGTGCCCGAATATATACGCCCGCTGTTTTGCCAGGGCCGCGGCCCGTTCCGCTGGGTGGCGCTCTCGGGCGATCCGGTCGACATCCACCGCACGGACCGGCTGGCGCTGGAATTGTTTCCGCGCGACGAAACTTTGGCGCGCTGGCTGCCGCTGGCGCAGAAGCGGATACAGTTCCAAGGGCTGCCAGCGCGCATCTGCTGGCTGGGCTACGGCGAACGCGCCGAATTCGGTGTGGCCATCAACCGGCTGGTGCGGTCGGGCGAATTGAAAGCCCCGATTGTGATTGGCCGCGATCATCTGGATGCGGGCTCGGTGGCTTCGCCGTTCCGCGAAACGGAAGGCATGCGGGACGGTTCGGACGCCATCGCCGATTGGCCCCTGCTCAATGCTATGGTGAATATCGCCGCCGGGGCGAGCTGGGTGTCGATCCACAATGGCGGCGGCGTCGGCATCGGCTACTCGCAACATGCCGGCATGGTGGTGGTGGCGGATGGGACGTTGGAAACCGAACAGCGGTTGGAGCGCGTGCTGACCACCGATCCGGGTACCGGCGTGATGCGCCACGCCGACGCGGGTTACGATGAAGCCGTGCGGTTCGCCAAAGAACACGGTGTGAAGATTCCGATGCAGCCGTAGCGCCCGAGTTCTTCACGACGCCAAAAGTGTATGCCCCGACAACTCGTAGAGTGCGTTCCGAACTTCTCCGAAGGCCGCGACGCGGCCAAGATGGATTCGATCTTTGCGGCGATTACCGCGGTGCCCGAAGTTGCGCTGCTCGATCGCGAAGCCGATGCCGATCACAACCGCTCGGTGCTCACCTTCGTCGGGCCTCCGGCCGCGGTGGCCGAGGCGGCCTTGCGCGGCGTGGAAAAGGCCGTCGAGCTGATAGACCTGACGCAACACCAGGGCGCGCACCCGCGCATCGGCGCGGCCGACGTGGTGCCGTTCATTCCGATCGAAGGCGTCACGCTGGAAGAGTGCGTCGGCTTGGCCGAGCACGTGGGCGGCGAAATATGGAACCGGCTGAAGGTTCCGGTTTACCTGTATGAAGCCGCGGCGCGGCGTCCGGAGCGCGTCAACCTGGAAAACATTCGCCGCGGGCAATTCGAAGCGCTGTTGGAAGAGATGGGCACGGAAGCCGCACGTGCGCCCGATATTGGCGAGCCGGTCTGCCATCCCACGGCCGGCGCGGTCGTGCTGGGTGCGCGCAAATTTCTCATCGCTTACAACGTCAACCTGGGCACGCCGGATGTCGAAATCGCCAGGCGGATCGCCAAGACCATCCGCTTTTCGAGCGGCGGTTTCCGCTTCGTCAAATCGATGGGCGTGATGCTGGCTTCGCGCAACCTGGCGCAGGTTTCGATCAACCTGACCGATTTCGAGCAGACCCCGATGCACCTGGTGTTCGAAACCGTGCGCCGCGAGGCCGAGCGGCACGGCGTGCCGGTGGTGGGCAGCGAGATCGTGGGGCTGATTCCGCGCAAGGCGATTGAGCTGGCGGCCGAATATTTCCTGCGGGCCGAAAACTTTCGCCCGGAGCTGGTGCTGGAAAACCGCATCGCGGATGCGATTTCGAAACGCAGCGGCTTGCCGGAATTTCTGGATGCGCTCGCCCGCGGCACGGCCACGCCTGGCGGCGGCAGCGCCGCAGCCGCCGCGGCTGCCATGGGCGCGGCTTTGGGTGCGATGGTCTCGCGGCTGGCGAAGCTCGATCCCTTCGCGTTTGAAGACGACCGCGCCTTTTTCACTGCGGCAGTGGAGCGCGACGCCGCAGCGTTCCAGCAGGTGATGGCAGCTTATAAGCGGCCCAAGGACGAGCGCGCGCCGTTTGTGGAAGAGGCGCTGCATGGCGCGGCGCTGGTCCCGCTCGAAGTGCTGGAGCGCGCCGCGGCGATGAACGCGCGCCTGGAAGAACTGGAGGTGCCGGCGCGCTTTTCTTCCGACCTCGCGGTGGCCAAGGCGCTGGTCACGGCGGCCAGAACCGGCGCGTTGGAAAACGTGCGCATCAACCTCGAAAGCATTGAGGACGTGGCGTTCCAGGCTGCCGTGGAAGCGCGGTTGCATCTATGAAGGAAGTCAGGAGGAAGAAGTCAGGAGTCAGTAAGAAGGCAGAAGTCAGGAGTCAGAAGTCAGAATCGTGATTCGCGGCTGCACATTCTGACTCCTGACTTCTGACTTCTGTCTTCCTTATCTTTATGCCCGATCTCGTCGTCGTCAATTGCCGCCAACTGGTCACCCTGGCCGGGCCGGCGCGGGCGCGCAGCGGCGCGGAAATGCGCGAGCTCGGGATCGTTCCAGATGGCGCGCTGGTGGCGCGCGGCGGGCGCATCCTGAAGGTGGGAACTCGCGCGGAAATCGAGCGCGAGATTGCGCCGGACGCGGAGATCGTCGATGCGGGCGGACGCATCGTGCTGCCGGGCTTCGTGGACGCTCACACGCATCCGGTCTTCGCTGGCAACCGAGCGGATGAATTCGAGGAGCGCGCCGAAGGAGCTACCTACGCCGAAATCGCCGCGCGCGGCGGCGGTATCCGCTCTACCGTGCGGCGCACGCGCGAAGCCGATGAAGCGGATCTGCTGGCCGTGGCGCGCCGCTATCGCGGGTGGTTTCTGCGCGGCGGCACCACCACCATCGAAGCGAAATCCGGCTATGGGCTGACGATCGAGGCCGAGCTCAAGATCCTGCGCGTGATTCGCCAACTGGGCGCGGGAGGAAGCCTGCGCACGGCGTCGACGTTCCTCGGCGCGCATGAAGTGCCGGACGAATACCGCGGCCGCAGAAGCGAGTACATACGCCTCGTGATCGAAGAAATGCTGCCCGCCGTGTGGCGCGAAGGCCTCGCCGAATCCTGCGACGTTTTCTGTGAGCCATCGGCTTTTCCCGTCGAAGAGGCGCGCTGCATTCTGGAGACGGCGCGCGCGCTCGGCTTCCGCATACGCGTGCACGCCGATCAGTTCAGCGCCGATGAAGGCTCGCTGCTGGCCGCGGAGGTGGGCGCCGATACCGCGGACCATCTGGAAGCGACCACCGAGCGCGGCTGGACGGCGCTCGCCGCCGCTCACGTGCAGCCGGTTCTGCTGCCGGCCTCGGTATACTGCCTGGGCTCGGGCCGGTATCCGGCGGCACGGCAGATGATGGAGCGCGGCCTGGCGGTGGCGCTCGGAACCGATTTCAATCCGGGATCGTCGCCCACTACTTCCATGCCACTGGTGCTTTCGCTCGCTGTAACGCAAATGAAAATGACCTGCGCCGAGGCGATCACGGCGGCGACCATCAACGCTGCGTGCAGCCTGCGGCGGGGTGAAAGCGTGGGCTCGCTCGAAGACGGCAAGCTCGCCGATTTCGCGATACACGATTGTGACGATTATCGTGAGCTGCCGTACTTTTTCGGCCGGGACACCGCACGAGCGGTCTATATCGGCGGCCGGCAAATCTGGTGACGGCGGCCCACGTGCCCCAAGCCCCTTTGATCGAATGAGTTGCGCCAATTCGCGTGGCCCACCCGCGAGTTTTCCTCAAGAATATTCTCTGCCGGCCGATCAAAACCGCGGATTCACTCGTCTATTAGTTTGAGCCCGGCAAATCACTGAATTCGAGCTGGAAGGTTGCAGCAGATGGAACGCCAAGTGCTAAAACTCGCGCAGCTTCGTGCCCGCACCGATCGGCAACTGGTGGAACTGATTTCCGCCAGGCTGGATCGCGGGTATGCGTATGCGCGTGCTCTGGCGGCGCCGGAGTCCGAAGCGCAACGTGCGGCGGTGGCGGAGTTCCAGCAGCGCGCGGAGGATGCCTGGCGCGAAGCCCATCGCCTGCTGCCGGCGCTCAACGGCATTGCCGAAACCGACCGTGCCGCTCTGCTGCGCCGCGCCGCGATCCTGCGTGAAATTCTGGACCAGTTCGCGGCGGCTACAGTCCCGATCAGGCAAGCGGCGTGTTTTTAGCGTCCCGTCCTATGCAAGAGCCTGCTGATCATTCTTAAGCGGCTTTCGGGCAGCGTCTCTGGCCCCTTCTAGCCCTCTCAAGCCCACGCCAGGCTCAAATGCAGCCTCTAATGGCCGCGACCAGAGCCTCCGCCTCCGGTACTGCCGCCCGTACCTCCGCCGCCGCCGTGTGAGCCGCTACCACCCCCAGAGTTCGCATGTCCTCCCCCGCCACCTCCTGCACCCGACGCTCGGCCAGAATACGCGCCCCCTCCCCCAGTCCTTCCACTTCCTCCGCCTGTGCTCCTGCCGACGCCGCCTGAATATCCGCCATGCGGGTTGAGGCCGCTAACCACTACAGGCCTGCCCGTTCGCCCAGCAACAGGCGATCCGGCTTGAACAAACTTCCGTGTCTTGTAGTCGTATGCAATAGGGGAGGTTCCGCTCTTCTCACCCACCCCCGGAGCAGGCTTCGTACCGGATATGACTCCTGCCATCAGCCGCCCTCTGATTTCCGGCCGTTCTGCACTTGCGAGCTGCGGATACCGCATGTCGCGAAACTCTTTGGGAGCTTCGCCCAGAACCGTATATTTCTGCGTTGGATTGAAGTCCACATGCTCGAAAGGCCCGTTCGCCCCATTCTTTGCCTTAAAGACCCCGTACTTGAGATTCAGCGGCGGGTGGCCCGCCACGTCGCTCGGATGCCTTGGCACGTACGCGTCTCCTTCGCGCGTATGCACCCAGCGGACTGGCGGGTGGTGTCTCTTCTTGCCAACAACAAACGTGTACCGCGTGCGCCGTCCCCGCAGATGGACCCACGCGCCCGAATGGCACAGCGCCCAGGGCCACAGCTCCAATTCGGTTTCGACAGTCCGCTGCACAACCTTCTCCTTTCCAGTGACGGGATCTTTCACCGTCACCACGTGAACCTGGGAAGCGGGACACGTGCCTAGCGGATAATAGTAATCTGAGATTCTTGGTCTTTGTTTCTGAACAGGAGGCGTCGCTGTTTGCGGCTGCGTTTGCGGTCCCTCTTCCCCGAACGGCTGAACTCCCACTTGCTGAGGTGTTGGGTTCATCGCCACAAGCGGAGTCGATCCGGTTGCTGCATCTGCATTGCCTGTTGGCCCAGGCGGCAGCGCCGCGCCGGACGGTTGCGGCGCTTCAGGCAGCGCCTTTGGCTCCCAGCAAACTCCGAACGGTGGACAGGGGAAGAACGTTCCCCCGTTGTACAGGTCCGTCAAACCGGGAGTGAACGAAGTACGCCCTGAAGCCTTCAACGCCGCGGCCGTATCGGTTTGCCTCTGCTTGACTCTCGCCGCCACCCACCCATCCCAATCCGCAGGCGTGTCCGAGTGGTCCAATCCTTCGACTTTGCCGGGAGCGCCGTGCCAATGGTAGGTGACCGATCCCAAGTAGACCTGAGTAACGTCCACCCACCCATTGCCTTGAGTTGTAGCCGTAACACCATCGAGGTAACTGTCCACTCTCGCTAAGGAACTCCCAATAAACTGCAGACGCTCCGTAGGTGTTACAAGATCGAACACCTCCTTCGGAATGGGGTGGACTGAAAGCGTCGCCGTTCCCGTCACCAGTTCCATCTCCGTGGACGGCACTCCATCCCTCGCGGTCAGCGTTTGGAATAGGAGTACCGAGTTCTCCGCCAGGTACACGGTAGAGCCATACTCAAATTCGATTTCAGCGCGCCCATTGCCAGTCGCCAGGCTGTAACCCTTAAGAATCGGAAGGTTCGCCACCGCCTGCTCCCAGGGCTTAGTCAGATCCGGACCCTTGCTATCGCCGCGTGAGAATCGCACGTCGCCCTGCACGTAGCTCAGCCGCACAATCTCCGGATCAATCTCAACTTTCTTGGCTTGTGTGGTTGCAGCCGCCGATTGGAACAGCCCTAACAACGCGAGCCCAACCAGAGCGGTCAGCCTGGTGAGGCTGCTTGAAGAGGTTTTCATCGCCGTCCTCCAACTAATGATGAAACTCAATCACCACACACCGAGGCGCTTAGGCAGTGGAATAAGTTACTTGAGGATGGGACTAATCGGAGAATGGATTCCGGCCGGCCGGTCTTTCAAGTTCTGACGCGCGCTCCGCGACGGACCGGCCCGGTGAGGCATCCCTTGCGCCGTCCAGCCTGACATCGTGCGGCCTCAGCCGCATGTATGCGTGAAGCGGGCCAGGGCTTCCAACTTGCCGCGGGCGGCGCCGGAATCGAGCGAGACGGCGGCCACAGCGGTGCCCTCCAGGAAGGTCTCCACCTGGGCGACGGCCGCCAGGGCCACGGCGCTGTTGGCGATCACGATATCGCGATGTGGGCCTCGCTCGCCTGCCAGCACGGCACGGGCGATCTCCAAATTGCGCGCCTTGCTTCCGCCTTTGAGATCGGCGGGAACCGCCTTGCGCACCGCGAAGTCGTCCGGATCCAGTGTGCGCTGCTTCACTTGTCCTTCTTGAACTTCGTAGACCAAGGTGGGACCGGTGGTGGACACCTCGTCCAACCCGTCGAAGCCGTGAACCACATACCCGCGCACCATGCCGAGCCTGGCCAGCGCGCCGGCCAGCAGTTTCGCCGCTTCCGGCGACGGCGCGCCCACCACCTGCACGTTGGCCACCGGGTTGGTGAGCGGGCCCAGCAGGTTAAAAACTGTGCGCGTCCTTAAAGCCGCCCTCACCGGATGGGCGTGCTTCATGGCGGTATGAATGGATTGGGCGAAGAGAAAGCCGATGCCGATTTCGCGGATGGCGCGCGCGGCGCCGGCGGGCGAGATCGCCAGATTGACGCCCAGAGCTTCGAAGATGTCCGCGCTGCCGCAATCGCTCGATGCCGACCGGTTGCCGTGCTTGGCCACGTGCACGCCCGCGCCGGCGGCTACCAAGGCCACCAGCGTGGAGATATTGAACGTGCCCTGGCCATCGCCGCCGGTGCCGCAGGTATCGAGCAACGGAATGCCGGGAAGGCCCACCTCGACCGGCACCGCCATCTCCCGCATGACGCGGGCGAAGCCGATCAGCTCATCCACGGTCGGGCCTTTGATCTGCATCGCCGTCAGAAACGCAGCGAGCTGCGGAGCGGTGGCTTGGCCGGCAAGTACCACGTGCATGGCCGCAAATGAATCTGCCTCGGACAACTCCTGACCGGCGGCGATCTGCTCGATGTAAGGAAGAAGAGACATGCTATATTGACTTATCGTCGTTTAGGGCAATACTAACACCGCATTCCCATGAAAATCCACGAGTATCAGGCCAAGGCCATTCTGGCCCGCTTCAACGTCCCTGTGCCCCGAGGCGAGGTCGCCGCCACGGTCGAGGAGGCGGACCGGGCGGCCAAGCAAATCGGCGGCAGCGTCGTGGTTAAGGCCCAAATCCACGCCGGCGGCCGCGGCAAGGGCGGTGGAGTCAAAGTGGCGAAGGACGCCGCGGAAACCGCCGAGCTCGCCCGCAACATGTTGGGCATGCGGCTGGTTACCCACCAGACCGGTCCGGCGGGGCGAATCGTGAAACGGCTGCTGATCGAGGAAACCCTGCCCATCGAACGCGAGCTGTATCTGGGCATCGTGCTCGACCGCGTGCAGGGCAAGCCGGTGTTCATGGCCTCGGCGGCGGGCGGCATGGAGATCGAGGAAGTCGCCGCCAGGACGCCGGAGGCGATACTCAAGGAAGCCTTCGACCCGGCGGCGGGCCTTGCCGCCTTCCAGGCGCGCAAGCTGGCGTTCGGAATCGGCATTCCGCCGGCCAGCGTGCATGCGGCCGCGGCGGCAATGACCGCGCTGGCCCAGGCGTATGTGGCTACCGATGCCACGCTGGCGGAAATCAATCCGTTCATCCTCACCGCGGACGGCAAGGCCTACGCCCTCGACGCCAAAATCACCTTGGACGACAACGCGCTGTACCGGCACAAGGATCTGATCGAGCTGCGCGACCTGGATGAAGAAGACCCGCTCGAAGTGGAGGCCTCGCGGTTCGGTCTGAACTACATCAAACTGGATGGCACGGTGGGCTGCATGGTGAACGGAGCCGGCCTGGCCATGGCGACCATGGATATCATCCAGTTCGCCGGCGGCAGCCCCGCCAATTTTCTGGATGTCGGCGGTGGCGCCAGCGCCGACCAGGTGAAAAACGCCTTCCGCATTCTGCTCGCCGATTCCAGCGTGAAGGCGGTGCTGATCAACATTTTCGGCGGCATTCTGCGCTGCGACACGCTCGCCACCGGCGTGGTGGCTGCGGCGCGCGACCTGCACATCCAGGTGCCGATCGTGGTGCGCATGGAAGGCACCAACGTGGAGGCGGGCCGGCGGATCCTGCTCGAATCCGGATTGAATTTCACCGTGGGCGCCGACATGCGCGACGCGGCGGAGAAAGTGGTCAAGCTGGCCGGGCATCTGGGTTAAATGGAACATGGTTAAGCGATGAGCGTACTGGTAGACGAAAACACGCGCCTGATCGTCCAGGGATTCACCGGCCGGGAAGGCACCTTCCACGCGCAACAAGCCATCGCGTACGGAACCAGGGTGGTGGGCGGCGTGGTGCCGGGCAAGGGCGGGACCACGCACTTGGGACTACCGGTGTTCGACACGGTGGCTCGCGCGGCCAGGGAAACCGGCGCCAACGCGTCGGTGATTTTCGTGCCGCCGCCATTCGCGGCCGATGCCATCATGGAAGCTGCCGATGCCGGCCTGCCGCTGGTGGTGTGCATCACCGAAGGCATTCCCACGCTGGACATGGTGAAGGCATGGCGGTTCCTCGAAAGGCGCCGGACGCGGCTGATCGGGCCCAACTGCCCCGGCATCATTTCGCCGGGCAAGTGCAAGATCGGCATCATGCCGGCCTCCATTCACCTGGCCGGTCACGTGGGAGTGATCTCGCGCTCGGGCACGCTGACCTACGAAGCGGTCGGGCAGTTGAGCCATCTCGGCATCGGCCAATCCACTTGCATCGGGATTGGCGGCGACCCGATCGTCGGCACCAATTTCGTGGACGCGCTCGCGTTGTTCAACGCCGATCCGGATACGCACGCCATCGTAATGATCGGCGAGATCGGCGGCAACGCGGAAGAGACCGCGGCGGCTTATGTCAAAGCTCACGTAAAGAAGCCGGTGGTCGGCTTCGTCGCCGGCCGGACCGCGCCGCCGGGGCGCCGCATGGGGCACGCCGGAGCGATCGTCGCCGGCGGCTCGGGCAAAGCTTCGGACAAGATCAAGGCCATGCAGGAGGCCGGCATCACCGTTTGCGATTCGCCGGCCGAAATTGGAGAAAAGACCAAAAGCCGATTATGAGCGTGGAACGCACCTTTTCCATCATCAAGCCGGACGCGGTGGCGGCCGGACATGCCGGCGAAATTCTCGCCGCCATTGAAGCCGCCGGCTTCAAGATCCTTGCGCTGCGCATGACTCGCTTGAGCGAAGCGCAGGCGCGCGGCTTCTACGCCGTACACCGCGAGAAGCCGTTCTTCGCCGGCCTGGTCAAGTTCATGACCGAAGGACCGATCATCGTGATGGCGCTCGAACGCGAGAATGCCATCGCCGGACTGCGCGAGGTAATGGGCGCGACCAACCCCGAAAAAGCCGCCGAAGGCACCATTAGAAAACGCTTCGCCACCAGCATCGAGCGCAACTGCATCCACGGCTCGGACGCGCCGGAGACGGCTGCGGTCGAACTCGGGTTCTTCTTCACCGCGGCGGAATTGCTGTAGGGGGCGCCCGGCAGTCGGAGCGAAGGTGGTCGGAAATCACGCAGTTCAGGTCGTCCTGGCGTCCCCGTCCCGGATTCCGCACCTCTGAAGCACCCTCCCGCGCCGGCACGGAGTACAATGAGCATCATGTCCAAACCGAACGTCGAAAACACGATGAGCGAAGCAATCTACGTGCTGGACAAGGTCCGTAAACTCCTCAAGGAAAGCGAAGACATAAACCTCAAGAAACTCGGACGCGATGCGGGTTATGCGTCATCGAATCTTGAGAGTGCCCGTCAGGAGTTTTTCAGGGACAGGCTACGAAACCCCCGAATGGCGGGCCGGCTGAATTTCGGGGGTTTCGTAGCCTGTCCCCGAAATAAATGACCCTGTCCCCGAAATGACCCGAAATGACCCGAAATGACCCCGAAATGACCTCGCAGGCCCGCTTCACGCGCCCGGTGATCCGAGGCGTTTCCGCAGTTCGCGATAGACCGGCGACGACCAGTCGTGCCCCATGCCTCGGCTGGTTCTGATTTGCACGCGCGTCTCCACTCCCTTCGCTTCCAGCGTGGCTGTGATCAGTTCGCCACCCGGCCTCAGAGGTCCCTTCAGGTGCGGGCCGCGCTTACATTCGACATGCCCCGAGGTCGACCGTCCGACTTTGCATCCCACGCTCTCCATGGCCGGCTTGAGCGCCGCGAAGACCGCGTCGATTCGGAATGGCACGGTTTCATCCTCATCGTGGCTTCCGGCTGTCGGGTCCAGCACAGTGTTGTGAGGCTCCAGGACCTCTACCCGTTTGCCGCTCCTGGAATTCAGGGCCGAAATGATTTCCCGGTACTCGGTTTTGTCCAGACGCAAAACAGTGGATCGAAGGGCGACTGGGGTGCCCGACTCGATCACCAGCCAGTGGCTTAGCCTCCTGGTAAACGCAGCAGAGAGCCCTAAAAGTGGCGCCAACTCGAGCCGTCGCTGATCGATGAAAGCGTAGCTGATTTTGCCGATGGCGCTGTATGGGAGTTCCGTATTCACCGAGGTCCCGGACTTACCCCGAACGGTCACGCCATGATCGGAGACAATCAGGTCCACCGGTGTTTCCCTTTGGCCGGCCGCTGTGGTCACCTTCGATTTCTTAAAGATCAGGTCCTCAGCCGAGGCAACACCCAGTAGAACTAGGACCAGACCGCAAACATGCAAAAGCGTTCGCATCGAACTCAATCCGCGCAGCGCTTCAGAATACCAGATTGCGTTCTCCGAATTGGCACCGCACAAAGAAGGCGTGGCAGGCTACGCCTTCCTCATTCCCACCGTTGCCGCACGCATGGCATGCCTATCGCGCGGCCCGGATCTCGTCCGGGAGGTTGGAGAGGCAGACCGGGACGAGGCAGACCGGGACAGCCTGATCCGCGTACCTTTTCTAGGCGAACTGCGGATGACCCGATCGACCTGGCAATTGCCCTTAATCCGGGTTTCCCTTATTATGGGTACATGAACATCACGCTTACGCTGGAGGACGATCTGGTCAAGAAGGTCCGCAAGATCGCCGCCGAACGGGAGACCACACTCACCGGCATGGTTCGCGATTACCTGGAGAAAACGGCTGCCAGTGAGACGGCCTCCGGGCGCAGGCGCAGGGAGCGTGCGGCGCTCGAGCGAAGCTTCGAGACCATCGAGTTCCACGTCGGCAAACGAAACTGGAAGCGGGCCGACCTCCATGTCCGCGCCTGACTTCCTGGACACCAACGTTCTGGTCTATGCTTACGACCGGACCGACCGACGCAAGCAACGCGCGGCGCGCAAGCTGGTTGCGGCGGCGCTCGATGGCGCGGCGGTGATTTCGGTTCAAGTGCTCGCCGAACTTAGCGTGACGCTGCTCCACAAGGTGTCGCCTCCGGCACGGCCGGAGCAGGTGGCGACGATTCTGGATGCCATCGCACCAATCCCCCTGGTGATTCCCGACGGCGAGATGGTCCGGCGGGCGGTCGATGCGCGAGCCGAATACGGCATCCATTTCTACGACGGCATGATCGTTGCCGCGGCGGAACGCGCCGGTTGTGCGCTTATCTGGTCGGACGACCTGAATCCGGGCCAAGCGTACTTCGGAGTCCGGGTCGAGAATCCATTCGCGTAGACCCGCGCGCCAGTCCGCAGGGCCGCCGCGCGCCGCGCGAGTGGATCATAATAGGGTTTCCAGCGGTTGCGAGCGTCGGCAGTTTTATTGACAGGAGAGTCCGGCGGTGAAACCAGACGAAGTCCGGCGGCGGGTGGAGGGAATTGGCATCATTCCGGCTATTCGCGTTTCGTCCTCCGACGATGCTTTGTTTGCGGCGGAGGGGGTTTCGAGCGGGGGTATCCCGATCGTCGAGGTGACCATGACGGTGCCCGGCGCGCTCGAGGTAGTGGCGGAACTGGCGCGCCACCATCCGCACATGATCGTGGGCGCGGGAACGGTGCTCGATCTCGAAACGGCGCGGCGCTGTCTGGATGCGGGAGCGCGCTACCTGACCAGCCCTGGCCTCGATCTCAGCGTGGTGGAATTCGGCCGCGCCGAGCAGGTAGCGGTGTGGCCGGGCGTGCTCACGCCTTCCGAGGTGATGGCCGCGCGCAAGGCCGGCTGCGAGATGGTCAAGGTGTTCCCGTGCGCGCAGGTCGGCGGGCCAAAGTATATCCGCGCCCTGACGCGGCCGTTTCCGGACATGAAATTCATCGCAGCCGGCGGCGTCACGCAGACCACGGCCCTCGAATTCATCCTTTCGGGCGCGGCGGCACTGGGCATCGGCAGCGAACTGATCCCGCCGGAGTGTATCGAGCACCGCCATCCGGACCGCATCCGCGAGCTGGCGCGCCGCTTCCTGGGCATGGTGCGCGCGGCGCGCCAGCAACTGGCGGAAGCTGCGGAGCAACCGCCGGCATGACGAAAGGCTCCAGCGCGGCCGCGCTGCTTGCGGAACTGGAAGCGCACGCCAATCCCGCCAACGTCGCCGGCATGGCGCGCTATGGCATCTCGACCAACGACACGCTGGGTGTGCCGATTCCGCTGCTGCGCGGGCTGGCCGGGCGGGCCGGCAAGGATCACCGGCTGGCCGGCCAATTGTGGGCCTCCGGGATTCACGAGGCGCGCATCCTGGCCACCATGATCGAGGATCCGGCGCGCATGACGTCCGCCCAGATGGACCGCTGGGCGCGCGACTTCGATTCCTGGGACGTGTGCGACCAGGCCTGCCAGAACCTGTTCCGCTGCACGCCATTTGCCTGCGCCAAGGCCATCCAATGGTCGGGCGCGAAGCGAGAGTTCGTGCGCCGCGCGGGTTTTGCGTTGATGGCGGGCTTGGCGGCGCAGCACAGTGAGATGGAAGATGCCCAGTTCGAAGCCTTCCTGAAGATCATTGCCGGCGCCGCCACCGACGACCGCAACATGGTGAAGAAGGCCGTCAATTGGGCGCTGCGGCAGATCGGCAAACGCAACGATCGGCTGCTCAAGAAAGCGATCGCCACAGCCGAACGGATCGACCGCCTGGATTCCCGCTCCGCCCGCTGGATCGCCAAAGACGCGCTGCGCGAGCTGCGGGGGAGAGTGGCTGCTCCAAGCCGCTGAGAGCACGGTGTTCCGCCACAGTTTTGCTTCCTGTATTGCGTTAAACGTGAGACGATAGTATTCTGGAAGCGTGATTCGGAGCTTCCTGGATCGGGAAACCGAGAAGATCTTTCGGCGCTAGTTTAGCCGAAAGCTCCAAGGAATCGCTCCGGTGGCGAAACGGAAACTAGACCACTTGCACGCGGCTGTCGCGCTTTCCGATCTGGGTGCGATTCCGGGGAATCGTCTTGAAGCGCTTGCTGGGAATCGGCGTGGACGATACAGCATCCGGATTAACGATCAGTGGCGGATCTGTTTCCGTTGGGTCAGCCCTGAGGCAGTGGATGTGGCAATTGTGGACTATCACTGAAAGATGGTGAAGCTTGGCGAAAAAAACTAAGAACATGCCCCCTATCCACCCGGGTGAAACGCTTCGGGAGGACTTCTTAAAGCCGCTCGGTTTGAGTGCGAACCGGTTGGCAATGGAGTTGATCGTGCCGGTGACACGGGTGAACGATATTGTTCGCGGCAAGCGGGCGATTACGGCAGACACGGCGCTCCGTCTCGCTCGCTACTTCGGGACCACGCCTCAGTTTTGGATGAATCTCCAGGCGAACTATGATCTCGAACGCGCCGAGGACATTCGGGGCCCTGAGATTGCCGGACGAATCCGTCCGCATCGGGCAGCCTGACAACGATGGACTGGGCTTGAACTCAGGTGGTGGCGGGAGTGGGAGTCGAACCCACACAGTCCTTGCGGACTACCGGATTTTAAGTCCGGTGCGGCTACCAATTACGCCATCCCGCCGCTACGCCCGTTAGTCTAGCAGGGTCTGGGGTGTGAGCGGGCGAGGCGAAAAACATCAAGCCGAAGAAAGCGCCCGCTTTGCGGGCGTTGGCAAGCTGAAGAGGCTGCTGAAAAAGTAAGTTTTTGGTTACCGGGAACATTTCTGTACGTCTATGTTGTATGCGCGGAGATGATCTCAGTCAGAAGCCGATGTTCAGCTATTTGTCGCCGGAG
>JBEKXZ010000041.1:0-39492 GCA_049511495.1 Bryobacteraceae bacterium
GCTAATGAGAAGGGAAAGGGGGCCAATGCAAAGGCAAAATCATTTACAGCTTGCGGCTCTGTGCGGCCTCCCGTTGGTCGGCCCCGAGCTGCACGAAAAGTCTGGAGTAGACAAAACAGCATAGGAGATCTTATGCAGAACGCGAAGCTCGAGCGTACGATTCTATTCAGCCGAGGGAGTGTTACTCGGGGCGGTCGTTGGCATATTCATTCCCTTGGGCTTGGCGGGAAGGTTTAAGGACTATCTAGGAAGCCGCAATGGGACAGGCCTGCAATAACGGCCGCAGCGTGCGTCGCGCCGCGTCGGGCGCCGCAACGGCCGGGCTTGCGCCCGGCTGCACCGATTGACAATCGGTGCGCAGGTTCTTTCAACCTGCCCCACAATTCTTTCAACCTGCCTTACCTAAATCACGCGCAGCTCTTTGGGCGTCGGCGTGAGGATCTTGCAGCCTGCCTCGGTCACTTCTACCGTGTCTTCGATGCGGATGCCGCCGAAGTCTTCCAGGTAGACGCCGGGCTCGATGGTGATGGCCATGCCGGGCTGGAGGATGGTCTTGTCGCGCTTGCCGAGGCGCGGCGGTTCGTGGATTTCCAGGCCCAGTCCGTGGCCTGTGGAATGCACGAAGGCACGGTCGTAGCCGTAAGCGCGGAGCACGCGGCGGGCGGCGGCATCGACCTCAAAGGCGGCTACGCCGGCGCGCACCGCATCGATCCCGGCCAGTTGCGCTTCGAGCACGGCGCGGTAGACGCGCTTGACGCGGGCGCCGGGCGTGCCCAGAAACAACATGCGCGTCATGTCGCTCGCATAGCCATCGCAAAAAGCGCCCATATCCACCACCACCAGATCGCCGTGGCGCAGACGGGCGCCGGTGGGCTCGGCGTGCGGAAGCGCGGAACGGTGTCCGCCGGCGACGATGGTTTCAAAACTCGGCTTTTCGGCGCCCAGACGGCGCATACGGTATTCGATCTCCGCCGCCAGGTCCCGCTCGGTCATGCCAGGACCCACGCGGTGGACGGCGAGCTCGAAGGCGCTCGAATTGAGTTCGACGGAGCGGCGGATCAGCGCGATCTCGGCCGGCGACTTGATCATGCGCAGCTCTTCCACCATGCCAGGGAGCGGCTCGAGCGAGGCTTTCATCGGCAAACGGGATTGCAGGGCGTTGAACGCGGCGCAGGTCATGCGACCAGGATCATAGCCGATGCGCACGGCGCCCAGCCTGGGCATCGCGGCGGCCATGCCATCGACCAGCGGGCCTTTGCAGATCTTCACCCGGCAGGAGACCTGCTGCGTGGCCTGGATGGCGTAACGCGGATCGGTGAACAGAATGGCCGTGCCCGGGAGCACCAGCAGCGCGGCGTTGTCGCCGGTGAAGCCGGAAAGATAGCGCACGTTGGGCGCGGCCCAAACCAACATGGCGCCAGCTCCGCGCGCGGCCAGGGCTTCGGCCAGCCGTTGGCGGCGGGCGTGGTACTCGCAGGTAGGACAGACCATCGCCTTTCGTGGTGTGTCGCGCCCCGCTAACGCCGACGGCTTGATAGACGACAAAAACCGATCGTCTGTCCTACCGCTAACGTTCACTCTCGAGGTCCTTGGCGAGCACCAGGGCGCGCTCGGCCAGCGCATCGGCTTCGCGCATGTCGCCCTTGGCTTCGGCGTCGTCAGATAGCTTAACCATGCCTTCGATACGGGCGACGGCGCTGAGCTCGGGGTCGCTCAAGTGGCGGAGATGCGCCTGTTCCACCAGCCGGCGGATCTCGCGTTTGTGTTCGGCGGCGGAATCCTGCAGGTGCTTGCTCTCATCGGCGGAGAGCACTTCCTGAATGGGAGGCCGAGCCGGTTCCTCGGTGGCGGCGGGGGGTGCGGAAGCCTCGGGGTGAGCCGGGCTGATAGCTGGAGGTCCGGGGTTGCGCCGCACGGGGCGCGGCGGAGCAGCCGGCTCAGGCGCACCCTGGGATACCTCGCCCGCAGCCAACGCTGCATCCGAAACGGGCTGCGGCGGGGGGAGCTCGACCTGGGTTTGAGGAACCGAAAGCGGTTGTGGCGGAGAAGCCGGTTTGGCAACGGGCACAGGCGCCGCCGGCGTGGTCTGCGCCACCGGCTGTTTCCCGTGCAGGAAGCAGCCAGCCAGCAAAACCGCCAGAGCCGGGACCAGAGTGTAGGACGCGCCGCGCATGGACCGCTCCCTGAGAAGCACTGAAAAAACGCGCCCGCAGGCGGGCGTTGGCAGGTTGAAACCTGCCCCACCATAATCAGGAAGTGGTGGGCTCGGATACGTCGCTGTCATTGAAGAACACCAAGCACTCAGGCCGCTATGGGCAGGCGTATGAAAAACGCCGTGCCTTTGCCGGGTTCGCTGGTGAAATCGATTGTACCATCGTGGAGCTGCACGATCCGGAAAGCCATCGCCAGGCCGATGCCGGAGCCTGTTTGCTTGGTGGTGAAATAGAGGCGGAAAACCTTCTCCCGCAGTTCGGGCGGGATGCCCGGCCCGGTATCCGACACGCGGATTTCCGCGGTGTCGCCGGCGGCCGAGGATGCCAGGCGCAATTCGCCGCCGGCCGGCATGGCCTCGATCGCGTTGACGACGATGTTGAGCACGGCTTGTTTCAGCAGATCGCGGTCGATGCGCACCTCGACGCCCTCAGCCTTGCGCTCGTCCACCACGCGGATTCGCGAGGCGCCGGCTTGCGGGCGGGCCAGATCGACGAGGTCGCGTACGAACTCGTCGAGCGGCATGTTGGCGAGATTCAACTCGACCGGGCGGGTGAAGTCGAGGAAGGTTTTCACCACACGGTCGAGACGCAGGATTTCGCTTGAGATGATATCCATCTGCGGTTCGAGCGCGGTGTCGCCATGGGCGAGCTTGGCGCGCGCCACCCCCACGTGCAGGAGAATGGCGTTGAGCGGGTTCTTCACTTCGTGGGCCACGCCGCCGGAGACGCGGCTGAGAGCGGCCAGCCGGTCGGCGGTCTGCAGCTCGCGGCCGAGCTTGCGCTGGGCTTCCGGATCTTGCAGGCGGATGAGCGTGCCCGAGCCGGCGCCGCCGGGCGCCGTGAGCGGATCCACCGAAAGCAGCGCGGAGGCGACGCTGGAAGACGAGTCGCCTGGGCCGACCTCAACCCGGCGCTTGCCGATCGACAGGCCGGCGGCGGTGGCCTGCGCGATCACCTGGCCCAACAGGGTCTCGGGCGGGAAGACGCCGGCGATGGTCGTGCCGGTGAGCGCGGCGGCATCGAGACCGGTGAACTTCTCTACCGTGCCGGAAGCGAAGACCAGCCTGCCTTCGCGATTGAACAGGAAGACGGCGTCCTCCAGATCGCGCAGCAGCCGGCCGAGATTGCCGCGCAGGTCGGAAACTTCGAACTGCGCGCCGCGCAACTGGAGGCCGAGTTGGGCAACGCGGGAAGAGATGACGGAAAGGTCGTCGGTGGCGGCCTTCGAATCGGCGGCGGTTTCGGGCGGATTCTCGCCACTGGTCATCGACTCGATTTGCCGGCGCAGGCGGCTCAAGGGGCGGAAGGCGACGGCCGAAACCAGCATGGTGACCAGTGCGGCGCCAAGCACGGAGAACAAGGCAACGATGGCATTTTCCTCGAGCCGCGGCAGAATCGAGTCGCGGATCAACGCGGGGGCCACCACCACACGTACAAACAGAATTGTGGGTCCGTTTCGCGGCCCCAGCGGTTGCTGCAACTGGTAATATTTTTTCTCCCGCAGCACGCGCCATTTGCCGTACCAGCCATTGTCCGTCACGACTGGGCTGAAGTTGTCGTATGGGAGCTGGATTTTACCGATCTCGTCGGGAATGGAATCGGCGAGGATTTCGTTGTCGGGGTTGAGGACGGCGATTTCGACGATGGCGTGCGAAGCGAGCATGGTATCCCGCAGCAGGGTTGAAACCTCGGGATCGCGCACGGCCTCGCCCAGCGGCTTGGTGAGCTGGCGATTCAAAGAAAGGCCCACCAGATCGGAAGCCAGCGTGCGCAGGTTTTCGGCGCGCTCCAGCGTGGCGGCGAATTGCTGGTTGATCTCGCCGGCGAGATCGACGCAGGAGATGGTGCCGGCCAGCAAAACGGCCAGCAGGACGAAAGACAGGGTCAGCCGAGCCTTCAGGTTCATGGATGCATCACGGCACGGTGAGCACCAGCTTGCCGGTGGTCTTGCGGCCTTCCAGGTCGCGGTGGGCCTGGGCGGCTTGGCCAAGCGGATAGGTTCCGCCGATACGCAGGCATACTTTGCCGGCTGCAATCCAGCCGAGCACGTCGCCGGCGCGCCAGAGCAGTTCGTCGCGGGTCAACAGGTAGTGGCCAAGGCTGGGGCGTGTAAGGAAGAGCGAGCCCTTGGCGTTGAGGATGGAGGGATCGAAGGGTGGAATCGGCCCGCTCGATTGCCCGAACAGCGCCACTAACCCGCGCGGGCGCAGCGAATTGAGGCTTTGCTCGAAGGTGGTCCGCGCCACCGAATCGTAGACCACGTCCACGCCGCGGCCGTTGGTGAGGCGCTTGACCTCGGCCGCGAAATCCTGCTGGGTATAGATGATGGCTTCGTCGCAGCCGTTTTCGCGGGCGACGCGCGCTTTTTCCTCGGTGGACACAGTGCCGAAAACGCGTGCGCCCAGCATCTTGGCCATCTGGGCGATGAGCCCGCCGGCGCCGCCGGCCGCGGCGTGCACCAGGCAGGTGTCGCCGCTCTTCAATGCGAAAGTGGAGTGCGTGAGGTAATGCGCGGTCATGCCTTGCAACATGGCCGCGGCGGCGGTAATGAAGTCCACGTGATCCGGGATCTTGACCAGTTGCGCGGCGGGCACCACGGCGTATTCGGCGTAAGCGCCGCGGGTCATGGCATACGCCACGCGGTCGCCGGGTGCGACCTCGGTGACTTCGGCGCCGACGGATTCGACGGTGCCGGCGGCCTCCGAGCCGGGCGTCATCGGAAAATCGGCCTTGTAAAGCCCGGTGCGGAAATAGACATCGATGAAGTTGACGCCGCTGGCGGCGATGCGCACCAGCGCCTGGTTGGCGGCGGGCCGCGGAACGGGGACGTCCGCCAACTCCAGTTTTTCCGGACCACCGGCTTGGTTGACTTGAATGGCTTTCATGATTCGACTTCCCCCAAGACCGCTCTGCTACGACGCCGGGCTGGCGCGCCGGAAGCGCCCCCGCAGCGCCCGGCGGGCGTGCACAACCGCCGCATAGAGCAGCAAATAGAATAACGCAAACGGGAACGAGAACACGCGGGCCAGCGTGCGCACGGCGCCGGAGCCGGCCAGACCGGCTCGCGAGAACGCAAATTCGCGGATAATCTTCAGGTGCGCTCGATCCAGCCAGAAGTAGTCCGCGTTCTCATTGATGATGAAAATCTTGGCCGGCACGCGCAGCGCGAGCGCCCATTTCCACTTTGTCATGAGCGGCTCTTCGGAACAGACGATGCCCATCATCGGGTAATTCCGCGCGCGCAGCTCGCGATAGAGTTGCGCGCGCGCCTGCCGGCCGCGATAGCCGGAAACGCGAAATACGCGAGTGGTGCGGGCATCCAGGCCGAGCGGCAGGTTGGCGAAACACGAGACCAGGTCGATGGGAACGTCCGCGCCCCACGAGCAGCGCAACCCGGCGATGACCTTTTCCAGAATGCCGCGCGAGCCGCTCTCCACCAGCAGGATGGAAGAGGCTTCGGGAAGATGGCCGCTCAACAGGTAGCGCACTGTTCCGACTATAGCGCGGGTGCTAGGCTGGTGTTGGTGCTGTGGGCAAGCTCTGGCGCGCGCGCCAGAGCCGGACCGGGCGTGCCCGGCCCCTACGTATCCCCGTCATGCTGGACCACCTTCTCACCGAACAACGGAACCCGGCTTCGGCGGCGATTGATACCGCCGGCACGGAAGCAGCCCTGCGGATCATCAACCGTGAGGACGCCAAGGTGGCGGAGGCGGTAGAGCGCGAGATTCCGGCGATTGCACGCGCTGTAGACGCCATTACGGGCGCGATCGAACGCGGCGGCCGGCTGTTCTATCTCGGCGCCGGAACCAGCGGGCGGTTGGGCGTGCTGGACGCGGCGGAGATCCCGCCCACGTTCGGCGCACCGCCGGAGCTGGTGACGGGCATCATCGCCGGCGGGGAAGCGGCCGTAAGCCGCGCGACCGAAGCCAGCGAAGACGATCCGGCCACCGGCGCGCGCGACTTAACGAACAGCGGATTCACCGCGCGCGACATTCTGGTGGGCCTGGCCGCCAGCGGCCAGACGCCTTACGTGCTGGGCGCCATCGCCGAAGCGCGGCGGCTGGGCGCGGTGACGGTAGGCGTCAGTTGCACCTCCGATTCGGAGCTGGCGCGCGCGGCCGATATCGCCATCACGCCGCTGGTGGGGCCGGAGGTGATTGCCGGCTCGACGCGCCTGAAGGCGGGAACGGCGCAGAAGTTGGTCCTCAACATGCTCTCCACGGCGGTGTGTATCCGGTTGGGCTACGTTTACGGGAACCTGATGGTGAATGTGCAGCCGAAGAACAGCAAGCTCGCCCGTCGAGCGCGGCGGATTATCGCCGCGGCTGCGCAAGTGAGCCAGGAGCGCGCCGGCGAGCTTCTGGAGGCGAGCGGCGGCCGGGTTGCGGTGGCCATCGTGATGAGCCGGAAAGACTGCGCGCGTACAGAGGCCGAACGGCTACTGGCCGAGGCCGGCGGCCGCGTGTCACGGGCGCTGGCTGGTTGAAGTTGAAAGAGATCGCATGGATAAATTCGTGATTACCGGCGGGAACGCTCTGCGGGGCGAGATCCCGGTCAACGGTTCGAAGAATTCGGCGCTGCCCGCGCTGGCGGCGGCGCTGCTCACCGCGGAGCCTGTGACGCTACGCCGGATCCCGCGCGTGCGCGACATACGCACCATGCAGCGGCTGCTGGTGGACGCCGGCGCCCGCGTGGATATCGACGACGGCGTGGTGCGCCTGGAGGCATCGAAGATCGTCTCCCCGGAAGCGCCGTATGAGCTGGTGAAGACTATGCGCGCGTCCAGCCTGGTGCTGGGCCCGCTGGTGGCGCGCATGGGACGGGCTCGTGTGTCGCTGCCGGGCGGCTGCGCCATCGGCGCGCGTCCCATCAACCTGCACATTTTCGGTCTGGAGCAACTGGGCGCGCACATCCACCAATCGCACGGTTACATCGAAGCCGTCGCGCCCGGCGGCCTACGCGGCGCCACCGTGCATTTCGACCGCATCACCGTCACCGGCACCGAAGATCTGCTGATGGCCGCCGTGCTGGCCAAGGGCGAAACCGTGCTGCGCAACGCGGCGCGCGAGCCCGAGGTGGTGGACCTGGCTGAATTGTTGAGCAAGATGGGCGCCAAAATCGAAGGCGCGGGCACATCCACCATTCGCATCCAGGGCGTGGAACAACTGGGTGGCGCCGAGCACACCATCATCCCCGACCGCATCGAAGCCGGCACGTTTTTGGTGGCCGGCGCCATCACCGGCGGCGACGTGACGGTGACCCAGTGCAATCCGGAGCATGTCGGCGCGCTCGTGGCGAAATTGCAACAGGCCGGGGCGGACGTGACACAACCCGCCGCCGACAGCGTGCAAGTGCGCGCGGGCGGCAAACTGCGCTCGGTGGATATGACCACGGAAGAATATCCCGGCTTCGCGACCGATTTGCAGGCGCAGTACATGGCGCTGATGACGCAGGCGGAAGGCATCGCGATCATCGTCGAAACGATTTTCGAAAACCGCTTCATGCACGCGCAAGAGATGGCGCGGATGGGCGCCAATATCCGCGTGGATGGCAAGCAGGCCATGGTGGCCGGGCCGCGCGCGCTCACCGGCGCCGGTGTGATCGCGAGCGACCTGCGGGCCAGCGCGTCGCTGGTGCTGGCGGCGCTGGTGGCCAAGGGCGAAACCGTGATCGACCGCGTCTACCACATCGACCGCGGCTATGAGAAGATCGAGCAGAAGCTGGCCGGGGCGGGCGCGAGGATCGAGCGGGTGGAGTGAGGAGACCAATCAGCGACCGCTCCCTAACGGTCGCGGCTCCGATGGTTCCGCGCCGCGATCGGCGGTTAAACGGAGCCGCGACCGTAGGGAGCGGTCGGCGCAGTCGCCTTGAAACTTCGGGCGAAAGAGAGTCACAATCCATGAAACACAGCGAAGGTTTCCTGAAGCTAGTCAATGACGCCAAGATGCGCGTCAAGCAAATCGATATCGACGCCTACCGCAAGCTGCGCGCGTCAGCCGAGCCGCACCTGCTGGTGGATACGCGCGAAGAGAGCGAATGGGCCGCCGGCCATGTGGCGGGCGCGATTCACCTGAGCAAAGGCATCATCGAGCGGGACATCGAAACCCGCGTGCCCGACCACGCCGCGACCCTAGTGCTCTATTGCGGCGGCGGCTTCCGCTCCGCGCTGGTAGCCGATAACTTGCAGAAGATGGGCTACACCAATGCCATCTCGCTAGACGGCGGCTGGCGCGCGCTGAAGGAATCGGGGCTGCCGCTGGAGTGAGGGGAGTAGGGGAAACCAACCAAGTTGAACGCAGCCCTCGCCACGCCTTGGCTCTACAATAGAGAGGAGTCCTTTTTACCGCTGAGCGCAATTGGGGCACTATGGCTGATCAACTCACCGAGTTTCTTCGAAGCAAGAGAGAGCAATCCGCGGGCGGGCAGGTGGATTGGGAGACCAAGAAGGCTGAATGGCTTGCGTCTGTTCAAACCCTGTACACCGGGATCAGGAAATTGATGGGCGAATCCATCCGTGACGGCACGGTAGTTGTTGACGAACTCGAGTCCGAAGTGACCGAGGACTTCATCGGAACGTACAAAGTTCCGCAGCTTCAGTTAACCGTCGGCAGAGATCGGGTTGTGTTCTCGCCCAAGGGAGTCAATGTAATTGGAGCGAAAGGCCGAGTAGATCTTCGGGGTGATCGCGACACTGTAACTCTCATCCGGACCGCCAGCGATGGCGATGGAGAATGGAGGGTCGTACTGCAACGCGTGCCGAAGTTTGTCGCAGTTCCGCTCGATGAATCGTCACTGGCCGAGGCTCTCCAACGCGTGATGCTGTGAGGCTCCCTTTCGAAGCCCACTCTGATCCGGACCTGTCCATGGTCTGGAAGTGGTTCGAATTCCAGGCCGCTCTTATTGCCGAAGAGCGAAACCACCTTCGGCGGCTCGTTCCGCTGGGCCCTTCAGGGCTTTCCTCCCTTCGGGAACACGAACATCAGTTCATTCTCCAGTCTCCGTCGGAGGTGGACGGTTACTTCAACAGCCAGCGAGCCGAGTTAGAGTTTCTCGCAATGTTCGAGGTGCTAGCCACGGCAGAAGCGATCCTTCGGCTCGACTTCGGCAGGAGAACGAATATGAGGTGGAAGGATCCGCTCTCCAGGAGATTTCGCCAAATTCGTGCCGAGCGCACCGACAGGATTCGTCTCGATGAGGACATTCTTGAGGCGCTCGGGTCGGAGATTGAGCCAGCCTCTGTTGTTAGCGAGTTCAGAGGGGCGCTAAGACTGCGCCACTGGCTCGCCCATGGCCGATATTGGCACCCGAAACTGGGCCGCGGCTACGGTCCGAACGATGTCTTCGATATTTCCCAAAAGCTCATCGATGCACTTCCGGAGTGAACCCGCCGCGTCCGACCTGTTCCGCGCCCCTTGTTATACTGGGCCTTCCAAATGCTGAGGGTCAGGTTTGCGCCCTCTCCCACGGGGTTTTTGCATGTGGGCAGCGCGCGCACATTCATTTTCAATTGGCTTTTTGCCCGCCACCACCGCGGCGCCATGATCCTGCGCGTGGACGATACCGACGTGGGGCGCAATACCGAAGTTTCGCTCAACTCCATCTTTGACGGGCTGCGCTGGCTGGGGCTCGGCTGGGACGAGGAATACCGGCAGTCGGAGCGGCTCGCGCTGCACCGGGAAATGGCGCAGGCGATCTTCGCGAAAGGCTCGGCCTATCGCGATTTCACGCCCGCCGGTGCGGCGGATACGGAACGCTCGGGCGAGCATGGGACCTGGCTTTTCCCGGAAGGGATGCGCGAGCTCTCGCGCGAGGAAAGCGATCGCCGTGCGGCAGCGGGCGAACCGTTTGCTCTGCGGTTCCGCGTGCCGCGCGAAAGCGCGCGGCAGATCCGCTTCGATGACGGGGTGTTTGGCGAGCAATCGAAATCCACCGCCGATATCGAGGATTTCGCCCTGCTGCGCAGCGACGGCATGCCGACGTATCATTTGGCCTCCTGCGCGGACGACGCGGACATGCGCATCAGCCACATCATTCGCGGCCAGGATCACATCACCAACACCTTCAAGCACATTCAGATTTTCGAAGCGGCCGGCGTCGCGCCGCCGCGGTTCGCGCACCTGCCGCTGCTGGTCGCGCCCGATGGCGCCAAGCTCTCCAAGCGCAAGCACGGGCCGGTGGTGAGCGTCACCACTTACCGCGATGCAGGCTTTCTGCCGCACGCGTTCCTCAATTTCTTGTGCCTGCTCGGGTGGTCGCCGAAGGACGATCGCGAGCGCATGACGCTCGACGAGTTGACCGATGCCTTCACTCTCGAAGGCATCAACCGCAGCAACGCGGTGGTCAATTTTAGCGTTGACGATCCGTTCGACCCGAAAGCCGTCTGGCTCAACGCGGAGACAATTCGCGGCATGCCACTGGACGCGCTCGCGCAAGCGCTGACCCCGTTTGTCACGCGCGCCGGTTTCGAAGTCAGCCCGGAGAAAATGGCGCTCGTCACGCCGCTGCTTCAAAAACGCATACGCCTGCTCAGCGAAGTGACAACCGTCGGCGATTTCTTTTTTGTGAAACAGTTGGCGCCGTACGATGCCGCAGAGCTGGTTCCGGAGGAAATCGACGCGATCAAGGCCCGCGAAGTGCTCGAGAAAGGCGCCGAGGTGCTGAACGCCACGGAGTTCCATCACGGCCCCCTGGAGACGGCGCTGCGCGCTGCGGCCAAGGAATTGAAGATCAAGGCCGGCCCGATGTTCAAGCCCATTCGCATGGCCGTATGCGGGCGCAAGAACAGTCCGGAGTTGTTCGGTACCCTGGAAGCGCTAGGGCGCGAGACCTGCTTGGAACGGATCGGGCAGGCTCTGGAAAAGTTGAAAACCATATGAACCCGTCCAATGTTAACGCCGGCACGCCGGGCGACCCGCCCGCGGCCGGAGCTTCCAATTTCGTCCGCGACATCATTCTCGAGGACCTGAAAACCAACAAATGGGGAGGCCGCGTACACACGCGGTTCCCGCCGGAGCCGAACGGCTACCTGCACATCGGGCACGCCAAATCGATCTGCCTCAACTTCGGCCTGGCGGCCGAATTCGGCGGCAAAACCAACCTGCGCTTCGACGACACCAACCCCGAAAAGGAAGAGACCGAGTACGTCGACTCTATCATGGAGAACGTGCACTGGCTGGGCTTCGACTGGGAGGACCGCTGCTTCTACGCTTCGGATTATTTCGGCCAGTTGTACGAATGGGCGGTGCAGATGATCAAGGAGGGCAAGGCCTACGTCTGCGATTTGACCGCCGAAGAAGTGCGGCAATACCGCGGCACGCTGACCGAGCCGGGCAAAGAGAGCCCTTACCGCAACCGCAGCGTGGAAGAGAACCTGGACCTGTTCGAGCGCATGAAGGCCGGCGAATTCCCGGATGGATCGCGCACGCTGCGCGCCAAAGTGGACATGGCGTCGGCGAACCTCAACATGCGCGACCCGGTGATGTACCGCATCCTGCACGCCGAGCACCATCGCACGGGAGACAAGTGGTGCATCTACCCGATGTACGACTATGCGCACGGCCAATCGGATTCGATCGAGCGGATCACGCATTCCATCTGCACGCTGGAGTTCGAAGACCATCGCCCGCTGTACGACTGGTTCTGCGAGGCGCTGGGCATCTATCACCCGCAACAGATCGAGTTCGACCGGCTGAACCTGACTTACACGCTCCTCAGCAAACGCAAGCTGCTGCAACTGGTGAAGGACGGGCACGTGAGCGGCTGGGACGATCCGCGCATGCCCACGCTCGCCGGCATCCGGCGGCGCGGCTACACGCCGGAGGCGATCCGCAATTTCTGCAAAGCGATCGGCGTTTCGAAGACCACCGGCACCATTGAACTGGGCCTGCTCGAGCACCATCTGCGCGAAGATTTGAACAAACGCGCGCCGCGCGTGATGGCGGTGCTGCGGCCGCTGCGGGTGGTGATCGACAATTATCCGGAAGGCCAGGGGGACCAGTTGGAAGCCCGCAACAACCCCGAGGACGCTTCCGCCGGCACGCGGCTGGTGCCCTTTTCGAGGGTGCTCTACATCGAACAGGACGACTTCCGCGAAGATCCGCCGAAGCAGTACTACCGGCTCTCGCCGGGGCGCGAGGTGCGGCTGCGCTACGGCTACTTCATCACCTGCACCGGCGCGGTGAAGAATGAGAAGGGCGAAGTCACGGAGATTCACTGCACCTACGACCCGGCCACGCGCGGCGGCAACGCACCGGACGGGCGGAAGGTGAAATCGACCATCCACTGGGTTTCGGCCGAGCACGCCATCGAGGCCGAGGTGCGGCTCTACGACAGCCTGTTCAGCAAGCCCGACCCCAACCTGACCGAGGAGGGGCAAAGCTTCCTCGCCAATCTCAATCCGTATTCGCTCGAAGTGCTGACCGGCTGCAAGCTGGAGCCCAGCATGAAGGACGCCGCCGCGTGCAGCCAATATCAGTTCGAGAGACTGGGTTACTTTACGGTGGACCCGGATACGGCGCCGGGCAAGCTGGTCTTCAATCGTACGGTGGCGCTGCGCGACACCTGGGCGAAGATCGAGAAGCGGGAAAAGGGCGGCCGGTGATCATCCTGGGAATCGGCGGCGTGCTGGGCGACGCGGCCGCCGCCGTTTTGAAAGACGGCGAGCTGGCCGCGGCGGTGGAAGAATCGAAACTGGTGCGGCGCCGCATGCACTGGGGCGGCCGGGACCCGCTGCCGGAGCGCGCCATCGCGATGTGCCTGGAACTGGCCGGCGCCAAGCCCGAGCAGGTAGACGCGGTGGCCGTGGCGCGGCCGGTGCCGGAAAAGGATTTTTACCTGCGGCTGCGCGCCCAGTTTCCATTGAGCCGCATCACTCTGGTGGAGCACCACCTGGCGCACGCGGCCTCGGCTTACTTCGCTTCTCCTTTCGACGAGGCGACCGTGCTGACGCTCGATCGCGGCGGCGATTTCCGCTGCGGCTCGCGATGGGCCGGCCGCGGCGCGAGCATGACCATCGAGCAGGAGCATTACTCGCCGGATTCGCTGTGCGACGTCTACAGCCGCGTTACCGAACTGCTCGGCTTTGAAGCCAACGTGGACGAGCACAAGGTGCAGTGGCTTTCCGTGCGCGGCGACGAGCGCTTCCGCGATTTGTTCCTGGAGATTCTCAAGGCCGATGAAAGCGGGCTGCACGTGGACCGCGCCTTCTTCAGTACGGAGCGTCCGCATTCCGGCGGTTTCGGGCACCGGTTCTATGCGGCGTTGGGACTCGAAGACGGCGCACCCATCCCGGAAGCGCTGCGCGCCCCTATCGCGGCCGGTGTGCAGCAGGCGGCGGAGACGGCGGTGATGCGGCTGGCCGGCCAGGGGCGCAACCTGTGCCTGGCGGGCGGCCTGGGATTCAACGCGCTGCTGGTTTCCGCGCTCGAAAACCGGTCCGGCTTCGAAAATGTTTTCGTGCAGCCGGTGGCGGGCAACGCGGGCACCGCCATCGGAGCGGCCCTGGAAACCTGGCACCACCTGTTCCGGCAAGAGAAGCGAGTGCGCCTGGAGACGCTGTCTTTGGGCCCCAGGTACAGCGCCGCCGAGACCAAGCAAGTGCTCGAGAACTGCAAGCTACGCTTTCATTACCTGCTGACCACCGAGGAGCTCATCGCGGCCGCGGTGGCACAGTTGAACGATCACAAGATTGTCGCCTGGATGCACGGGCGAATGGAATTCGGTGCGCGCGCGCTGGGCAACCGTAGCATTCTGGCTTCGCCGCTCGATCCTTATTCCACCGAGAACCTGAACACGTTCATCAAGCACCGCGAGCCGGTGCGCAAGTTCGCGGCCTCGGTGCCGGCCGAGCTGGCCAGCCAGTATTTCGAAGTGGGGCCGAATGCGCGGTACCTGGCGACGGTGGGCCGCGTGCGGCCGCAGCACCGCGAGACATTCGCCGCGGCCATCCTGGCCGGCGATCTGGTGCGCGTGCACACGGTGGACTCGCGCGAGAACCCGCTTTACTGGAAGCTGCTGCACGCGGCCGGCGAATCCACCGGGCTGCCGGTGCTCTACAACACGTCGTTCAACCTGTTCGGCGAGCCCCTGGTTTCCGACCCGCGCGACGCCGTGCGCAGCTTCTATTCCTCCGGCATCGACGCCCTGTTCGTGGGCAATTTCTTTTTGCAGAAGTAGCGCGGGCGCGTCAGAAAATCTTCATTCCCAGATACTTCCTGGGGTTCTCGCGGACGTCGTGCGCCCACGCGCCCATTTCGCGCGACATGCCGGTCAGGTTGTCGTAGAGAAGGGAGTTGCTGAAATCGGGGCCGGCGTTGAAGTCATCCACAGCGCGCGCCAGCGCCGCCAGGCGGCGAGTCCAATCGGCGTACAGGCCGTCGGACTGGAAAAGCTCACCCGCGCGCGCGTCCGCCACGGATTTGCGCAATCCGCGGGCGGCATCGAGGAACTGCTGATATTGGCCGGTTTCGCGCAGCCATGGGCTGGACTGGATGCGGGCGAGCGTGGAATCCAGGCGCAGCAGTGGATCATCGATCTGGCGGTAATGGCTATCCGTATAGAGTACGCTGCCCACTGCGCCGGTGGTGCTCGCCGCCGCGCGCAGGTCCTTTTGCAGCATGGCCATGCGCCGCACCACTTCGGTGTACATCTGGTCCCCTTGGACGAATTTGCCGACCGGGCCGCGGCCGTCCTCCATGTCTCGAAGGGTCGAATCCACGATGCGCAACTGCTGCTGGAACTGCTCCAGGTCCAGACTCTTCATCAGGTCCGGCGAAGCTTTGTAGCGGATCTCGCCGCCGGCCGCGACGTGGGTCGAGCTGATCCCGCTGGTAATGTCGACGAATTTGTCGCCGACCAGGTTGTCGGCGGTCAATTCCGCAGTCGAATCGCTGGTGATGGTGGACAGGCGTCCGCGCTGGATGCTCAGAACCAGGCGCACCGCGCGGTCCGGGACGGTAGAGCCGGAAAGCCCGATGCGCGCCGTCGTGCCGACGTCGATCCCATCCACGCGCACGTCCGCCCCGGTGTCCAGGCCGGTGGCGTCGGGCACGTAAAGGTACACGGTTACTTTCGGCTGGAAGAAGGTCCCTCCACTGAGCAGGCTCAGTAGCACGGAGAGTATCGCGAGGGCGGCCACGGTGACTGCGGCAACGCGGAACCTCGCCCAACCGACGCCGCGGGTAGATGACATTCACCTGGGATTGTACCGCGAGGGGAAGGGCAATCTAAAGCATGCCCTACGAGTGAGCCTGTTCGTTCCGAAAGTGTGTTAGGTTAGTGGGTTCACACTCGTTTGGAGGAATAAATGGAAGCACTCGGCATGATCGAAACGAAAGGGCTGGTCCCCGCCATTGAAGCTGCCGATGCCATGGTCAAAACGGCCAACGTGGTGCTGACGGGCAAGGAATTCGTCGGCGCCGGTTTGGTGATGGTCACCGTGCGCGGCGACGTGGGCGCGGTCAAAGCGGCAACCGATGCTGGCGCCGCAGCGGCCCGGCGCGTCGGCGAACTGGTCAGCGTTCACGTAATTCCCAACCCGCACGAGGAAGTGGAAAAGGCCCTGCCCACCAGCGGCCTGAAAAGATAGCGGCTCATGCTCGCCGATAAAGATCTCCTGTCTATTCAGGAGGTCCGCTCCAAGGTCGACAAGGCCTATCAGGCGTCCCTTAAGTACCGCAACTATACCCAGCAACAGGTGGATGCGATTGTCGAAGCCGCGGCGGCGGCGGCGCGCGCGAACTCCCGCCGGCTGGCTGAGATGGCAGTCGAAGAAACTGGCTACGGCAACGCCCAAGACAAGTACATCAAGAACTTACTGAACTGCGACTGGCTGCCGCGCCGCATGCGGGGCATGAGGACCATGGGCCTGCTGCGGGAACTGCCGGAGGAGAAGATCGTCGAGTTCGGCGTTCCGGTGGGCGTGGTAGCCGCGATTCTGCCCACTACCAACCCCACTTCGACGGCGTTCTACAAGATTCTGATTTCGCTCAAGGCGGGCAACGCGATCGTCATCAGTCCGCATCCGCGAGCCCACAAATGCACGTGCGCCGCCGCCGGCATTCTGTACCAGGCGGCGGTCGAGGCGGGCGCGCCCGAAGACATCATTCAGTGCATCGACACGGCCACGCTGGAAGGCACCACCGCGTTGATGCGGCACGAGCGCACTGGCGTCATTCTGGCCACCGGTGGAGCGAGCATGGTGAAGGCCGCCTACTCGAGCGGCAAGCCGGCATTCGGCGTAGGGCCGGGCAACGTGCCGGTGTTGGTGGACACTTCGGCCGACGTGGAAGATGCCATCCCCAAGATTGTCGCCGGCAAGAGCTTCGATTACGGCACGGTGTGCTCGAGCGAGCAGGCCCTAGTCGCCGAAAGCTCGCTGCGCGACCGCATTCTGGCGCTGCTCAAGGCGAACAAGGCATACATCGCCACCGGCGCTCAAAAGGAAGCGCTGGGCAAACTGCTGGTGATGCCCAACTTCAGCATCAACCCGCAGTGCGTGGGCCAATCGCCAACCAAACTGGCGCGCATGGCGGGTTTCGAAGTGCCGCCGGACACCTCGATCATTTGCGCCGAAGTGGAAGGGGTGGGCAAGCAGCACCCGCTCTCGATGGAAAAGCTGTCGCCGGTGCTGGCCCTGATCTGGGTTGCCGATTTTGCGGCGGCGCTCGATACCTGCCATGCGCTGCTGAAGTTCGGTGGACTGGGCCACACCGCGGTGATTTACTCGCGCGACGATGTCCACACCCGCGAGTATGGTTCGCGCATGCCGGCCATGCGGGTGCTGGTGAATACGCCCGCGCCACAGGGTTCCACCGGCATCACCACCAACCTGCTGCCGGGCATGACGCTCGGCTGCGGCGCCATCGCGGGCAATATCACATCGGATAACGTGGGTCCGCTGCACCTGATCAACGTCAAGCGTCTGGCGTACGTGGTTCGCAAGCCGGAAGAGGCCTTCGAGATGCCGATGGATATCAACCAGGCGCCGGCCGGCCCATCCGCCGGCCCTGCCATCGGAATCGACCGCAGCGCGGTGGTGGCGGCGGTGGAGCACTACCTGGCCTCGCGCGGCGCGGCAGTTGCGGCGCCGGCTGCGGGCGGCCCGTCCTGTAACGCGTCGTGCGCTGCGCCGGCGCCCGCGTTGACTTCCTCGGTGGTGCCGAACGTGGCGGCCAGCGTGGTGGATCGCTTTTTGGCGCGCCGCGGCGGCGATTCGAGCGGCGGCTACACATGACTGACCGTGCCCGCGCCGGAGCACGTGCCACCGCCGCCGCCACCACAACCCGCAACCGCGCCCACGCCGGTGGATTTCGTGTGCGAAGCCGACGTGCGCGATGCCATCAAGGAGAAACGCAAGATCTTCATCGGGCCGAGGACGATTGTTACGCCGTCCGCCCGCGACCTGGCCAATCCCTCTGATATTCTGGTGTTGGTTCAGGCCTGAGGCGAAGCCAAGTGGACTTAAATCTCGATACGCTCAAGCGCGAAATTCTGGAGTCTCTCGACTCAGCCGGTTTTGCCGTCTTTCACAACCGGCCGGGCGGCCTGGAAGGGCAGGGGCTGGTCCTGTGGGATACCGAGAAACATCCCGACTACCAGGCGTTTCTCGACGTCGCGCAGAAGTGCGGCGCCAAGCTGATCCTCTTCGCTTGCGCCGAGTTTGAGGCTTCCGATATCGAAGAGCTGGAAGCCCAGCTCGACGATTGCGAGCTCAGCCGGGAAGAGCGCCGCGATTACGAATCGCGCTTGCATGAACTACGCGTCTTCACCGGCTTGACCTGCTCGCTGGAGCTGGCCTTCGACCACAACTCGCGCCTCTACGTGTACGAGCTGCAGCCGGACTGGTACGACGAATTCGGCGGCATCGAAGACGAAATCATGGCCCGGACTCCCGAAGACGACGAGCCCGATTCGCTTCCCGGCTACTTTTCGAAAAACTGACGCCTCGGATTTTCGATGGCATTCCAATTCAAGCGCTTTGGTGGGGCATGCTTTAGCTTGCCAACGCCCGCTTGCGGGCGTATCATCTCGCAGCTCGCGAGCGCCGCGGTCCGGAAGCCATGCTGACCGGCGCGCAAGCCAGGGCCGCAAGTGCCCGCTGGCTGTTCCCCGCCATCGAACCTGGCTGCGCCGCCACGTTGGGCGCGGCGCTGGGTGTCGGCTCGCTGGCCGCCAAGGTGCTCGCGGCGCGTGGGTACACCGATACGGAATCGGCTCGCCGTTTTCTCCACCCTTCACTCGGCGACCTGCATGACCCGTTCGGGCTGCGCGACATGGAGCCCGCGGTTGGACGCCTGCGTGCCGCCATCGCGGCCGGCGAACAAATCCTCATCTACGGCGATTACGACGTGGATGGCACCACCGCGGTGGTGCTGCTGATGACGGCGATCCGCCTGGCCGGCGGCACCGCGTTCTATCATGTGCCCCACCGATTAAAAGACGGCTACGGCATGCGCTCGGAAGTGGTAGAGGTTGCAGCCACGCACGGCGTGAAGCTGATGGTGAGCGTGGATACGGGCATACGCGCGGCGGAAGTCGTTACGCGGGCGGCCGAGCTGGGCATCGACGTCATCGTCACCGACCATCATTTGCCGGAAGCCGAGCTGCCGCCGACGCTGGCGGTGATCAATCCCAACCGCCGGGATTGCTCGTACCCGAATAAAGACCTCTGCGGCGCTGGCGTTGCCTTCAAGCTGGCGCAGGCTTTGCTGGCCCGCTCCGGCTGGCCCGCGGAAAGACTGGCGCGCATCTCCCAATCACTGTTGAAATTGGTGGCCATTGCCACGGTGGCCGACGTGGTGCCGCTCTTGGGCGAGAACCGCGTGATGGTGAAGCACGGGCTGGACGGCCTGGGGGATGCGCGCAACGTCGGCCTGCGGGCGCTGCTGCAGGTGGCCGGTTGCAGCGCTGCGCCCAGCGCGCGCCAGGTAGCCTTTCAAATTGCGCCGCGCATCAACGCCGCCGGCCGCATGGATACAGCGCAGACCGTCATCGAACTATTCCTGACGGCTGACCCGGCGCGGGCGCACGAGTTGGCGCAAGAGCTTCACGAGCGGAACGCCGAGCGCCGGGAGGCGGAGGACTCGATTCGCGACACCTGCGAGCGGTTGCCGGTGGAAGCTCCTGCCGCGGCGCTGGTTTATTACGCGGAGGACTGGCACCGCGGCGTGCTCGGCATCGTCGCCAGCAGGCTCGTCGAGCGGCTGCACCGGCCGGTGTTCGTGCTCGGGCGCAATGAAGAAGATGGCATGGCGCAGGGCTCCGGCCGCAGCATTCCGGCGTTTCATTTGCTGGAAGCGCTGGAATCGATGCGCGATCTGTTCTTGCATTTCGGCGGCCACAAATATGCCGCCGGTGTGACGTTGGAGCCGGCTCGCGTTGGTGAGTTTCGCGAGCGCTTCAACGCATACGCCGCCGCCCGGCTGGGTCCGCAGGATTTTGCGCCGCGGCTGGAGATGGACGCGGTCGTCGATCTCGGCGAAATCACCGAGGCGGCGATTGAGGAGGTGTTCGCCCTGGAGCCGTTCGGCCACGGAAATCCGCCGCCGCTATTCGCCGCCCGCGCCGTCGAAGTGGTGGCTGCGCCGGTAGTGATGAAGGAAAAGCACCTGCGCATTGCGGTGCGCCAGAACGGCCGCAGCCTGACGCTGAAGGCATGGAACTTCGCCGGGCGCGCCGCCGAGTTCACCCTTGGCGCGCGGCTCGACGTCGCGTTCGAACTGGAAAAGGATGCCTACTCAGCCGCGCGCGGCTACCCCTCCTGGGCCGCGATTCTGCAGGATGCCCGGCCGGCAGCAGAAGGCTAACCGAGCCGCTCAGCCCCGCCTCGAATCCATCTAAGTTGTGGCGCCGGCTGTCAAGCCGGCTGAGCCGGGAGTCATCTCGGCTTTTCCCGGGCCGCGTTTCGCTAAAGGTAGCCCGCTGCGTATTGGGTCAGTTCCCTGGTTGGCGACTTTTCGCTCATCTGGATTGGCTAGTTTCCGATAACGCCGTTTCACAGGAGCCATCGGGTTCAGCGGGTCGAATCGGCTGACGCTGACCGACTTCCCGGGAGTAATCCGGCGAAGCGGCGTAACTTCCTCGAACGCACTATCGCCCCGACAGCGTCCGGGACAGGATGGCGCTAGAGTAGTTTGGCAGCAGGCTCTCGACGTCGTTGTAGTGGACTGAGCCGTGCTTTTGATTCATGGCGGCCAGAATGCAAACATCCCGCTTAGCCAATCAACACAGGTGAGGAGGCAACCGATGCGTGAAGACAAACAGATCATTGAGTACTGGCTGAAACTCTACAATCGGCTGAACGGAACAACCTTTTCGGTGAAGGACTTTCCTGATGAGGATTCCTCGAAGCAGAATATTGACGCGTTGTGCGTCGACGGTGTCGGGCGAGAACTTGCTATTGAGCATACGCGAATCGAACCTTTCGAAGGCGAAAAGGCTGACGCTGAGCGTTTCATGAAAACCCTCGGAAGTCTGGAGAACCATCCCGAGCTTCTCCAGACCGGTTATTCCGTTACCGTCAGCCAACCTGTGGGTGCCCTTTCCGCTGGACTCAAACGTACTGTGCGGGCGCGGGCCCCTACAGACCTTGTTAAGGAGCTCAAGACTGTTCTACCGGCCCTCTCCGAAGGTCCGAATGTCGTGACCGTTGTCGGGGCAAACTGGATGCTGGACCTACGGATCGAAAAGTCCAGAAACGAACCCGGAGACCCGCCGACGTTTCGGACGTCGCGCACATGGCCGGGGGATTCAGGCCCAGAGCTCATTGTAACCGCACTAGAGAGAAAGGTCCCGAAGTTGGCAGTCTATACCGGGTGCACAAAGATTCTACTCCTCGACAAGTATGCCATCGCCGGGACAATCGAAAGCCAGTTTGCGCAACTTCCCAAGGGAGACGCGCGTATCAACTCACTGGTTGGCCAGGTCGACGAAATCTGGTCTGTGAATACTTCGATTTTAGAAACAGAGGAGTGGATTTATTCCAACCAGGTTTGGCCGCAGCTCGGGTTTTTCAGATGCGGTCTAAATGTGCGGACGGGAGAGTTCTGGCGTGGGCCCTGCTGAACTGCCGTTCCCAAAAACCTGGGCTCGGGCTGTTCCTCAGTGCGTCAAACTCCGAAACCTGGAGCTAAACATAGAACTTGACCTCCTCGCTGTGCAGCAGCGCCGCGGGTTCCGCCTCCCACTGTTCAAGTGACGATGTTTCACGCCTGCCGAATGAAACGAAGGATGAACTCATCCCCGCCATCTGCAACGACGCCATACACGTTCACGACTTAGCACTGGGTCCAGGTGGCGCGTTCCCCAATGTGGCTAGAAGCCGATGCTTCTCTTCGGCGGCTCCGGCTCTCGCTCGTCCAGAAATGCCCTGCCGGCTGGCGTGATATCGAAGACGAGGAACTCGGGATACGGAGATGTCAGGTGCGTAGTCTCTTGAGCCCTGAGCATATCCGTTTCCACGAGGTACTTGACGTGATGCGCAATGACATCTCTACGGTAGCCTTCCACGGCAATGCTGACAGATTGCCCGGAACCAGCATTTGGATCGCTCTCAACCGCGATGAGGATTTTCTCGAGCAACTCCGGGTTCATACGCATACAGCCCAAGTATAGTCCCGACAAACGCGCTAGGCCCGTGGAAACGCGTCACTGTCGGACGGCTCGCAACATTGATCCCGTGAAGTCCGGTTACCGGAAACTGGCGGTCCAGAAGAGTTGGCGACTGGCAGGTTGACTGTCGAACGCGCATCTCGCCGAATGACCCGTCAGCGCGCGATGGACCTCGCACCTTGGCGTCGCGGGATTGCTTTCGATTTGCGCCGCGAAGGATAGCCGAGACGACTCTCGGCTCAGCAGCCTGGACGGGCTGCGCCACGCTTCATTTTTTCGCGACTAGCACGCGCGACGGATAGTAAATCTGGCGGACAAAGTGATCTTCGAGCAATTGAAACTGTGCGGAGTCGATGAGTTCCGGAACCCTACGCTCCACCTGGCGGCCCCAGAAGGCGGGAGCGAGCCGGCCGGCCACCTTATAGACGGAATTGAAGAGGGCGGTATTCTGGCCGATCAGCACCAGGGTGAGCCGGCAGCCGGGCCGCAGCACGCGATGAAACTCGGCGAGAGTGCGGGCGATATCGTCGCTGGAGAGCAGCTCGAGCAGGTAGCAGCAAAACGCCGCATCGAAGGTCTCGCTGCGGTAGGGCATCTGGCGCGCGTCCACTGCCTGGCATAGAGTTCGTGCGGCTGGGAAACGGCGCTGCGCACGGCGCCCGGTGCGGGCAGCCATATTGGGCGACAAATCGAAGCCAATGGTGGCGCCGGACGGGTTCACCTTCACCAGGCGGCGGAACATTTCGCCGCTGCCGGTGGCAGCCTCCAGCACGTTCATGCCGTCGCGCACTCCGGAGCGGGCCAGCGCGCGGCGGTGAGCGCGAGAATGGAACAGCATGGTGGAAAGCGGATAGACCGCCGCGAGATGGTCGTAGACGCGGCGGGTCCGCTCGGCCAGAGTCATCGGCAGGCCGCCGGCGGGCCACTGGCTTACCAGTTCTTCGAGTCTGGGCAAACGGTTCTCCTCACACAATTCATGAAACTGCCGCCAGGTTGGTTTCGAGCTCGGGCACCTCAATCCGCACGCGGGTGCCCTGTCCCGGCTGGCTATCGATCCACATACGGTAGTCGTTGCCGAACAGCACTTTCAGGCGTTCGTGCACGTTGCTGACGCCGATGCCGTGGTCGAGCACGGTGGCCAGTTTCTCTTCCGGGATACCTATGCCGTCGTCCTCCACCAGCAGTTCGAGGCGCGATCCGCCGCGGCGGGTACGGATGCGGATGGTGCCCCCTTCCACCTTGCCGCCGATCCCATGCTTGATGGAGTTCTCCACCAGCGGCTGCAAGAGCATGCTGGGGACCAGCATGTCGAGCGTGTCTTCTGCCACATCCTTTTCGAAGTGCAGCTTGTCGCCGAAACGCACCACCTCGATCGCCAGGTAGTCTTCGATAAAGCTCAGCTCCGCGCGCAGGCTGCTGAAGTTTTCGTGCTTACGCAGCAGGCGCCGCAGCACCTTGGAAAGCTTCACCACCATCACCCGTGCCTGGTTGGGATCGGTGCGGATCAGCGAAGAGACCGAGTTGAGGGTGTTGAACAGGAAGTGTGGGTTGATCTGGCTGGTGAGAGCGGCCAGGCGCGCTTCCACCAGCAGGCGCTGTTGCTCCTCGAGCTTTTTTTCGTTGCGGGTGTTGTTCCAGATCTTCAGCGGTATGGTGACGGCGAAAACAGTTGCGAGGTAGAGCGCGACCCATGTCAGCGGACGGTCGCCTCCCGGAGGGTTGAGGCGGAAAACGTTGGCTATGTCACGCCCGCCCAGGTTGGATTGGGCGAGGATCTGGCGCAGAAACTCCGCCACCAGAATGGCGGCCAACAGGAGCAGGTGAAACGCCGTGCGCTGATAATTGCGGCTCTCTCTAAAAAACCGCCAGATGTTGAGATCGAAGTACGGTGAGAAGCGCCAGATCTCCTCCGGATCGGGCGCCAAGTCGCGCACCAGACCGCCCAGCACACCCACGCCGGCCAGCAGCGGCAAGGTGAGAAGCTCGCGGCCGGGGAAAAGCGCGGGCAGCGAGATAAGCACACCGGATACGAGGCCGGTGACGTAGCCACCCAGGATCCCCGCCAGGAGGCTGCCCTCCAGACCCAGGTCGGCGCCATTGTACGTGTCGTGACCGGCCACGCGGGTGGCGACGCTGGCGCCGAAGACGACGCTGAGCCAGATCGCCAGCTCCAGCCGCTGGCCGAGCGTGCGGTTCTCCCGCATCAACATGGCCTTAAAGCGGTTGGAGCGCGCCAGAACGCTGCCGATGGCAGCCATGGTGGCCAGCTTGACCAACAACGTAACCAGGTAGCCTTGCAGCATTCAGTGCCGGAAGCCATTATAATGGAAGGAGTAAGGGTTCCCCAAACCGATCATGAACAGTCACTCCGCGGTGCCGCTCGAAAAGGTGGCCGAAGCGGACTTTCCCACCGAGTTTGGCGCGTTCCGCATCTACGGCTTTCGGGGCGGATGCCGCGGCCCGGCGGATGACGCGCGCGAAGAAGCCGTCGCCCTGAAAATGGGCGATCTGGCCGGCGAAGCGCCGCTGGTTCGCATCCATTCCCAATGCCTGACCGGCGACGTTTTCCACAGCTTACGCTGCGATTGCCGGACGCAACTGGAGATTGCGCTGGAGAGCATCGCGCACGAGGGCCGCGGCCTGCTCATTTACGAGCATCAGGAAGGACGCGGCATTGGGCTGCTCAACAAACTGCGGGCTTATGAATTGCAGGACCAAGGCGCGGACACGGTGGAGGCCAACGAGCAATTGGGATTCGATTCCGACCTGCGCAGCTACGCGTTGCCGGGAGCGATTCTGCGCTACTTCGGCCTGCGGCGAATCCGCCTGCTTTCTAACAACCCGGAAAAAGTCGAAGCCGTTGAAAGCGCCGGCGTGCGCGTGGTGGAGCGGGTGCCGTGCCTGGCTCACGTGATCGACACGCGCGAAGCGTATCTCCGCACCAAGAAAGAGAAGATGGGACACCTGCTGGAAGGCCTTTAGGCGGGCGTTCCGGATTGGGCTTCGAGCGAGTGGCGGCGCCGGAAAATCACGACGCAATGCGGCTGGGCCGGCTGTGGCTGGCACTGCCGCTCGCCGTTTACCTGTTGCTGCCCACGCGGAATTACTACTGGGACGGGGTGGCGTTTGCCATCAGCGTGGAAAAGCAGCTCCCGCTCCGGGACACGCTGCACCCGAATCATCTGCTCTATGCCGCGGCCCACGTGTGGCTGTACCATGCCGCGCTGCTGATCGGGATCAAGACGCGCGCGCTGTTCCTGATGCAGTTCGTCAACAGCCTGCTGGCCGGGGCTGGCGTGGCGCTCGTCTACCGGGCGCTGCGGCGCAGGGCCATCCGGACCGAGGGCGCGATTGCGGGCGCGCTGGCGTTCGCTTTTGCTGCCGCGTGGTGGAAATTCTCGACCGACGCGGACGCGTATATACCGTCGATCTTTCTCTTACTGTGCGCGAACGACCTGCTCGAAACCAGGCGTAGCGTGGTTTTGGCGGGGGTGACGCACGCCGCGGCGATGCTGTTTCACGAACTGGCCTTTCTCTTTCTACCGATAGCCTTGTGGCGGCTAAAAGAACCGAAGAAGGCTGCGTCCTACGCGGCGTGCTCACTGGTGCCGGCCGGCATCGCTTACGTTCTCGCTTACCGGGTGGTGTGCGGACGGTCCCGCGCCGCCGGTCTGGCCGGCTGGGTGATGGCGCATTCGCCGGATTCCTCGTTCTCCTGGCAGCCGGTGCGCGATTTCGGCCTGACGCTGGTGGGCACGCTGCGCCTCTTTTTCGGCGGCAGACTCGACCAGGCGACCGCGGACCCGTTCACCATCGTCGGGGCTGCAGCCATGGTTGCCTGCCTGGTGGGGCTGGCGGTGGGCTGGAAGCGCGGCGGCCCGTTTCGGTTTCGCATTCCACCAAAGGATCTGCTGCTGTGGGCGGGTGTGTATGTGGCGTTCCTGTTCGTCTGGATGCCGCAGAACACGTTCTACCGGCTGTTCTACCTGGCGCCGCTGGTGCTCGCCGCGTGCTGCGCCGTTAAGCGCACCAGGGCGGATCGGCTTTTGCCGTGGATGGTCTGCGGCGTGCTGTTTCTGTGGAACCTGGTCTTTGCGATTTACCCGCAATCGCGCGCGGAGAACAACGTGGCGCTGCGTTTTGCCCTGGAGCAGCACGAGCACTGGCCACCGGGCACGCCGATTGCGTTTCACATCTTCCATCCGGACCTGTGGACCATCAGCTACTTCAACCAGCAGGCCTCATGGATCGGGCTCGACAAAATGGACCTCGACCGGTTGGAGCAGAACCTCGCCGACGCGCGGCAACGAGGCCAGCCGCTGTGGCTGGAAGCGACGGCGTACGATTTCCTGTCCGCCGATCCCGCCGGCCGGAGCTGGCTCGAATCGCATCCGGCCCCTCGGCTGTTGCGCTACCACGACCCGAAGCACGAGTTCCGGTTCTATCGCGTGCGGTAGGGAGCGCTTGAGTTTGTGCGATGCGGGCGGCCGTTTGCCGGCGGTCCGGAGTTAGCGGCTTCCCAGCTTGCGCTTAGCTGTGTGCCCCAAAGCGAGCAGGGCCACTCCAGCCAGCATAAATGTGGAACTCTCCGGCGTCTTGCCCTGCGGGCCAGTTGCATACTCAGGCCCTTCTAACATTTGCACGGCAGTGCCATTCGATTCAGTGTTGTAGTAGACGAAGGCGATGTTGGAAGAGTGGCCGACGGCGTCGGCCAAGTAGGTGGTGGCAAAGCCGTAGACGTTTTGAGTCGTCTGATTGGGGTCTGGCCCCTCCTGCACCGTGCCGGTGGTCCATGATAAGTTCGATCCGGTGTCCACGCCGTCCTCTGCGATCTTCCAGATGGCGAGTTGCAACCCGGCGGCCTGATCATCCGTGAGCGTATTCCCCGTCACAGGATCATAGGTGTCCAGGAGGTACGCAATCTGCTTGAGCTCAGGCCCGGTCGGCGGGTTGAACGCGCTCGGCACATAAACGGTGGTGTTGTAGGTGGAATTTAGGTCAATGTCGGTGAATAATTCGACGCACATGGAGGAGCGGGGAAAAGTGCCGGCGCTGTCAGTAACTGAGATGTCGATGTTGCCGGCAAAGTAAATCTCTGTGTTCGTGCCATTTTCATCGATATACAAATCGTTGCCGTTCTCGGTTCCGTCCCCAGTACCGACCCCAGTGACCTCAATCGTGTCCGCGGTGGCGATTCCGGACGCCAAAATCGCCACTGCGAACAGGCACATTGCACGTCGAGATGCGAAAAACGCTTTCACTAGCCCGAGTTTATGTTGCAATGGACATCGGCAAAAGACCTGTAGGTTCTATACGTTAGGGACGACGGCGGGCTATTCCTCCGAGTGCTGAAGTGGTACTGTTAACCAAGTGGTAACCAGGAATCAAGAGGATGGGAAAATTCGGGACCGGAGTTAATTAACTCTCATATCCAAAACCCTACTATTACCCTGGGAACCGGATGTCAGGCTCGAGCCGGGCAGGGATCGCGCAGGCGATGCCGGTATCACCTGCCTTTCAACTGCTCGGGCAGCACGGCATAGCCTTCGGGAGGGGGGAATAGGGACACCAGCAGTTCCAGGCGGCGGCGCAGATAGCGGCTGGGCATCTGGCGCGGGCCGGTTTCCACGTCGATGTCGCAGCAGGTGCCATGCAGGTACAGCGTCAGGGTGTCTTCGAAGGCCTGCCGCGCGTAGTCGCGAAACAGCTTGGTTTCCTTGCGCACGTTGGTCTGCCGCCGCACCAGGGCCTGCTTGAGGTGCCAGCCTTTTTCGTCCACCTCGCCGTGAACTTCGGCGCTCAATTCTTCCCGGATGGCGCGAAAGAAGCGCTCCTGCACTTCCTGGCTCCAGCGATCGGCGGTAAGGGCCGCCAGCGCGTTATAGAGCCGGTAATGATATTCGGCGACGTCGCTGTCCTTGATGCCGAGGGCGAGCACCGTCCATTGATCCAGGTCGCGCCGGCAATACGCGAGATAGCGGCCTTCGGCGGGGCGCTCGAAGCGAACCGCATCGCCCTCCTTGCCGTTGCCGCGCTCCAGGTACGGCGCCAGGATGATGCCCACTTGCGGCAGCAAGGCCACCAGGGTGGGCGAAAGGGCGGCGATCGGGTCGTTCAGGTACTGCTTGAGCTCGTCTTCGGCGACGGGCAAAGTGGAAAAGTAAGAAAACTTAGCCGTGAGCGGAATCATCTCGCCGCGAAAACGCGCGGCGAGATCGTCCACCGTCAATCTCGATCCTTCGGTTTCGGCTGCCATGGCCCGAACCGATTGTAACAACACGCCGGGTTAAACTTGGAACGGGTGCCCCGAAAAATTCTGGTATCGGCGGGCGAAGCCTCGGGCGATCTCTACGCATCGCTGGTGATCGCCGAGCTGCGCCGGGCCTCTGGCGGCCTGGACAGCTTTGGCTCGACCGGGCCGCAGCTTCGCGCCGAAGGTGTGCGCACGGTGGTGGATGCGGCCGATTTGGCGGTGGTCGGCGTGCTCGAAGTGGTGGGACACCTGCCGCGCATCTGGCGCCAATACCGGAAGTTAGTTGCCGCCGCGCGCCGGGAAAAGCCGGACCTGGCCATTCTCGCCGATTCACCCGATTTTCACCTGCCGGTGGCGCGCCGCCTGGCGGCGCAGGGCATCCCGGTGGTTTACCTGGTGGCGCCGCAAGCCTGGGCATGGCGAAGGGGCCGCGTGAAAACGCTGCGCCGCGCCGTCACGCGCCTGCTATGCATCTTTCCGTTCGAGGAGGAGTTTTTCCGCGCGGCCGGGGTGAAGGCAACCTACATCGGCCATCCGCTGGCCGGATTGGTGAAGCCATCGCTCAGCCGGGAGGAGTTTTTCAGGAAACACGGATTCGTTCCGGCCCGTCCATTAATATCGGTGCTCCCCGGAAGCCGGCGTGGAGAAGCGGCGCGGCACCTGCCTGCGCTGGTGGAGGCGGTTCGCATCCTCAATCGCGAGCAGCCAATGAGTTTTGTTCTGCCCGCTTCGGCCACCACCGGGGCCGGGTTTTTCGAGAGCCGGATCGGGGACGCGGCCGTGCGCGTGATCGAAGGGGAAAGTTGGGATGCCATGGCCCACTCCACGCTGGCGCTGGCCGCCAGCGGAACGGTGACGGTGGAGGCCGCGCTGCTGGGCGTCCCTATGGTGACGTTTTACAAGGTAACCACCCCCAGTTGGCTGCTGGGGAAGTTGATGGTGAAGGTGCCCTACTACACGATGGTCAACTTGATTGCGGGACAGCGGGTGGTTCCGGAGCTGATGCAAAGCCAGATGACGGGCGGCCGCATCGCCCAAGAAGCGTTGCGGCTGCTGCGCGAGCCCGGCGAGCGGGAGCGCATGCTCAAAGGCCTCGACGAAGTGCGCAACCGGCTCAGCCAAGCGGGGCTGGGCGAAGCACCGCGCCGCGCCGCGGCGATCGTACAGGATATTCTGGAAGGACAGGTGGCTCATGTATCGTGAATTTCGCGCGCTCTCCGGCGCCCTGGCGAGCGCGTTCCTGGCAATCGCAGCTTGGCCGGTAGCGGCCCAGGAACAACAACGTCGCTCCGTTCCGCAAATCGACGTGCAGGACTATACCATCGAGGCGGATATCTCCCCCGACTCGCAATCGCTCTCAGCCAAGGCGGACGTGCGATTCGTGCCGCTGGTGGACAATCTGACCTCGGCCACGTTCGAGCTGAACAACGCGCTCAACATCGCCCGCGTGGTGGATGCCCAGGGAAAGCAGATTGCCGCTTCGCGCAACCAGGCGGATTTTTCCGTCCGCCTGGCGTTCGATCCGGCGCTGGCCAAGGGCCAGCCGGCGGCAATCTCCTTTTACTATGACGGCAAGCTCAGCGGACAGGAAGATTCGCCGGTGGAAGGCATCCGGTTCGCCGCCATCCACCCGGATTTCGCTTACCTGATGTACCCCGCACGCTGGTTCCCGCTGAGCGGCTACTCGACCGACCGATTCGCCGCCGACATGCGCATTTCCGTGCCTGCGGGATACACAGTGCTGGGCAGCGGGATGGATTCTCACCAGGCGGCCGGCGACAAGATCCAATACGAATTTAAATTCCAGCACCCGTCGTTTCCGGGCAGCATCGCAGTAGTGAAGGATCAGCCCAAGCGCGTGCAGGCCGAAGGAGTCACGACGTCGGTCTACTTCCGCGGCGCAGAGGGCGGCATGGCGGAGGCTTACGGGAACGAGACCAGCCAGATCATGTCGTATTTCTCCGGCATTTTCGGGCCGCCGCCTTACGCCGACCTGACGATCGTCGAAACCGAAATGGGCGCGCCCAACGGATTCGCCGCGCCGGGCCTGATTTTCCTTTCGCCGGCTGCCCTGACGCGCCCGGTGGCTTCCAAGCTGCTAGCCAACGAGGTCTCGCGCCAGTGGTGGGAAGAGATGGTTTCCGCGACCACGCGCAATCACTTGTGGCTGACCAATGGGCTGGCAGCGTACTCGGAACTGTTGTGGGTGGAGCACACCTCCGGCAAGGGCGCCATGGAGAGCCAGGTTCACGACGTGATGGTGGAAGCGCTCACCGTGGACACCGTGCCGATGATGCAATCGGCGCGCCTCGAAGACTATTCTCCGGAGCTATGGGCGCTGACCGGCAGCAAGGGCGCCGCCGTCGCCAACATGCTGCGCTACCTGATCGGCGACGACAAGTTCTTCGAGGTGCTCAAGCAATATGCGCAGGGGCGGGTCTGGAAAACGGCCAGCACCGAGGATTTCCGCGACATTGTCGAAAAAGTGACCGGCAAGAATCTGGGTTACTTCTTTTTGCAGTGGATCGAATCGAGCGGCGCGCCGGAATTCAAGAACGAATACACGATTTACCGGACGCAGAAGGGCTTCCGCGTGATGGGCAAGATCAGCCAGGATATGGACACTTTCCGCATGCCGGTGGATCTGAGGATCGAGACCGAAGGCAACCCGGAGCAGCAGCGCATCGAAGTGGTGGGCACGTCGTCGGAGTATTCGATCGACACCTTCGGCAAACCCAAGAACATCGTCATCGATCCGGACAACCGGGTTCTGCGCTACAGCCCGGCGGTGAGGGTCGCGGTGGCCATCAAGAAGGGCGAACAGTTCGCCGAGCTCAGCCAGTTTCCGGAAGCGCTCCAGCAGTATCAGAAGGCGCTCGAAACCAACCGCACCAGCTCGCTGGCGCACTACCGTATCGCGGAAGTCTACTTTTTGCAGAATAACTTCCAGCCGGCCGCCAACGAGTTCCGCGAAGCGCTGAACGGCGACCTGCAGCCGAAGTGGACCGAGGTCTGGGCGCACATCAACCTGGGCAAGATTTTCGATATCACCGGCCAGCGCGACCGCGCCGTGAACGAGTATAACCTCGCCATGCGCACCAAGGACGACACCCAGAGCGCGCAGGAAGAAGCCACCAAGTACCTGAAAGCCGCTTACGAGCGGCCGCGGCGGACGGAGCCGTAGGGCTGAAGCTAAACTTCCAGTTTCCAGGGCGCGCGGTAGCGGGCCTTGAGATAGGGCAGAGCTTCGGGTTGCCCGGCCGTCATCGCGCGGCCGTCCCACTCGAGCGTGAGGCCACGGCGCATGGAAATATTGGCCAGCACGCAGGTGAGGGTGGAGCGGACGCAGTTTTCGATATCGCTGGTGGGGCGCTGCCGGGTGCGGATGCACTCCATGAAGTTTTGCCAGTGGGGAAGGTTCATGTCCGCGAGCGCGGGATTTTTCTCCATGACCGGCGTGGCGCCGGAGCCGTTCTTGAAAATCGTGTAACCGGAGCGGTTGACCATCAGCGTAGCTTTGGTCCCGTGGAAGGCGGTGCCGTATCCCGAGTCATACAGGGGAAACGGATTTGCCGTGCGGCTTTCGTATGCGCCGATGAAGCCGGGATAGCGGTAGGTGGCCTGCATGGTGTCCGGAGTTTCGGTGTTATCGGTGACATAGAACTTGCCGCCTTGGGCGGAAATCCCGACCGGCATCGCCTCATCGAAAGCGAACTGGACGATGTCGAGCAGGTGCACGCCCCAATCGGTCATGGCGCCGCCGGCGTAATCCCAGAAATAGCGGAACGTGGAGTAGCGGTCGCTGGCCACTCCCCAGCGATTGGCGTTGAACGGGCGCGCCGGCGCCGGCCCCAGCCATAGATCCCAATCGAGGCCGCGTGGCGGATCGCTGTCCGGCGGGTTGCCCCAGCCTTCCTTTTTGGTGGCGCCAGCCTGAAAGGTGCGGCAGAAGGTGATGTCGCCCAGGTCGCCGCTCTTGACGATTTCGCGCGCCTTGCGGAAGAACCCGCCGGAACGCTGCATGGTGCCGCCCTGCACCACGCGCTCGAACTTGCGCGCCGCTTCGACCATCTTCAGACCTTCCTCGACGTATACGCAGGCCGGCTTTTCCACCCACACATCCTTGCCGGCTTTGCAGGCTTCGACGGCCATGTAAGCGTGCCAGTGATCGGGCGCGGCGATCGATACGGCATCCACCGACTTGTCGGCCAGGATCTCGCGAAAGTCGCGAATGGCTCTAACGCCGGCGAAACCGGCTTTGCGCGCCTGTTCTGCCGCGGCATCGAGGGCCGGCTGATAGACGTCGCAAACCGCGACAATCTCGAAGCCGGGCACCTTGGAGCAGTAGCCGATGTTCTCGGAGCCCATGCGTCCGATGCCGATGAAGGCGATGTTGACCTTGTCATTGGCGCCTCTCAGGTTCCCAGTGAATAGCGACGAAGCCAGGGCCGCGCCGCCGGCCGCTTTCAGGAACGCGCGTCGATCTGCGGATTCGGTTGTCATGCCCTCTGTTGTAGCAGGTTTGCAATCACTGCGCCGCGGCCCGTGAGAAAGCTCACGCGCCCGCCGGGAAAACTGCTAACAAGTTCGGCAGGTATCTTGGTCCGATGTGCAACCGGATTTCCCGTGCATGCCTGCGGCCTGCGGCCGGAGAACCGCGGAAGCTGCCCGAGGCGGTCTTCCCGGCCCGTCCGGAACTGCAATCCGTTCCCGACCCCGAGGCGTTTCCGGACAAACGCGCCTGGCCGGCGCCGAAACAATCAATCGCTGTGTGCGACTTTCCGGAACTTTGTACGGCGGCTCGCGTATGCCCCATAGAACGTGACCCTGGTGGCGCCGTGCGCCGCGGTTCCGGCGCGGCCACCCGCGCTTTTGCGTTAATGTTGGATCAGGGACGGCGTCCTCATAATGATAGGAAGGCGTTCACCGTCCATACTCCGCATGCGGGCGGAACCAGCAGGCTGAATCGGGCATCATGCGAGCTTTGGCTTCTTACCGCGAAGCGATGTTGGTCGCTGGGCGGAGCGTATTTTCGAGCAAACTGCGCAGCTTTCTCACGCTGCTCGGCGTAATTCTCGCCACCACCACGTTGATCGTGGTGATGTCGATGGTGCATGGGATGGACGTGTACGTGGCCCAGCAGGTGTCCGACATGGGCACGGACGGCTTCGAGGTGCAGCGGATTCCGCTGCTCGGCGACTTCGATCCCAAGAAGCTGATCGAGCTGGACCGAAGGAATCCCAAGTTGACGCAGGAGGAGTTTCAATACCTGAAAAGCCAACTGACGCTGGTGCGGGAGTTCGGCATGTCGGCGGAGCAGAGCGTAAGCGTGCATTACCGAGGGCAGGTGATGGATGGAGTGGACATGACGGGCGTGACCGCGAACATGGCCGCCATTTCGGACCTGGGCGTGACAGCCGGCAGGTTCCTCGCGGACTTCGACGACCAGCGGCACACCAACGTGGCATTCATCGGGAACGACGTGCGCGAGCGGTTCTTCCGCGACACCGATTCGATCGGCAAGACGATCACGCTGGACGGCAAGCCGTTCGAAGTGATCGGCGTGGCGGACAAAAAAGGCTCCGCCTTCGGCTTCTCGCAGGACAACTTCGTGATGATCCCGCTCGGCACTTTCTTCAAGGTATTCGGCGCGCACCCGGAGGCGAGCTTCAACGCGCTGGCGCTCGATCACGACCACCTGGACGACGCACAGGACGAAGTCCGCGTTTTGCTGCGCGCGCACCGCAAGCTGCGTCCGAACCAGGAAGATAATTTCGGGCTGATGTCCTCGTCGTCGCTGGTGGCGCTGTGGGACCGTATCACCAAGACGCTGGCCACCATGGCGGTGGGCATCGTTTCGGTGTTCATGGTGGTGGGCGGCGTGGTGATCATGAACATCATGCTGGCGGTGGTGACGGAGCGGACGTACGAGATCGGAATTCGCAAAGCGGTGGGCGCGCGCAACGGGGACATCATGCGGCAGTTTCTCATTGAATCCTCGCTGTTGTCGGCGACCGGCGGGCTGATGGGCGTGACGCTGGCCTGGCTGCTGACGGTGGTGGTGCGGTCGGTGACGCCGATGCCGATGGTGGTGCCGCCCTCGGCGGTGGTGGTGGGCGTGGGAGTGTCGGTACTGGTGGGCCTATTCTTCGGCGTGTATCCGGCGCACCAGGCGGCCAAGCTGGACCCGATTCACGCGCTGAGGTGGGAGCGATGACGCTTTCCGAAATCCGCTCTTCGGCGGCGATGGCGTTCTCGACCGTGCTGGAGCACAAGACGCGGAGCTTCCTCACCGTGCTGGGAGTCATCATCGGCACCGGCGCGGTGATTGCGGTGGGCTCGATCATCACCGGCGTCAACGACGTGATGACGGACCTGGTCAGCACGATGGGTCCGGAGACGATTCTTTCCTTCCAGTTCAAGGCGACCTTCCGCGGCTCCATCACGCCGGAGGAGATGAAGCGCAAGCCGTTCACCTGGGAGCAGTCGCAGGAACTGGCCGAGCGTTGCCCGTCGGTGGCGCACGTTTCACCCTACCTGTTGACGCCGAATATATTCGGGCCCGGGCAGTGGGCGGATCACGTGAAATACCGCGGGCGGGATCTGTTCCAGGTCGACTTCGCCGGGACCGAGGAGGGCTACGCGGCGGGCGAAGGGCAAAAGATGCTGCGCGGCCGGTTTTTCACCGACGAGGAGAACCGGCGGCATCAGCCGGTGGTGGTGGTCGGCGAAAACGTGGACAAAGCCTTGTTTCAGGGCGAGGATCCGATCGGCAAGTGGATCGAAGTGGACGGCCACCAGCTTCAGATTGTGGGCGTGATCGGGCAGAAGCTGAGTTTTCCCGGGCAGCCGGATCAGCGCATCCTGGTGCCATTCTTCACCATGCGCAAGATGTTCCCGACAGCTAACCAGATCATGTTCATCATCATCGCCAAGAAGGGGATGGCGGATCGCGCCATGGATGAAGTTGAAGTGGCGCTGCGCATGATGCGCAAGACGCCGCCCAACAAGCCGGACGATTTCTGGCTCTCGACAGGGAGCCAGATGCTGCAGGACTTCCACCGCATCACCTCGACGGTGGCTCTGCTGATGGTGGGGCTGAGCTCGATCGGCCTGCTGGTGGGCGGCATCGGAGTGATGAACATCATGCTGGTGTCGGTCACCGAACGGACGCGGGAGATCGGCATTCGCAAAGCGGTGGGCGCGAAACGCTCCGATATTGTGGTCCAGTTCCTCACCGAGGCGGTGGTGCTGACGGGGCTGGGGGGCCTGGCGGGGATGACGCTGGGGTGGCTGATCTCGGTGACGTTCCGCCTGATCTTCCCCAACCTGCCGACCTCAGTGCCGCTGTGGGCGGCCGCGCTGGGCGTGTGCGTGAGCGTCGGCGTGGGCCTGTTTTTCGGCACCTGGCCCGCGCTGAAAGCCGCGCGCCTGGACCCGGTGGTGGCGCTGCAATACGAGTAGGGGAGGTTGGCGAATGGGGGCGCGGCGCCGCCGCATTGTCTCAACCCACGAGTTTCTTCAGGATGTGGGCGGCAAGGAATTCCTTGATTTCCCGGTGCCGGGGGACCGGCTGAGCCACGCCGGTCTTCGGATTCCGGTACCAATCATGCCTAGCGCTGTGCCGGATCAGGGGCGCATCCGACGGGGGAATAGGGCGCAGGCGTGAACCCTTGGCCGACCACTCGCTGGCCTCGTCGCGTTTGCGCGCTCCTGCGAGTGCCATTCCTGAACGTCGCCGCGTTCTGGCTACGAGCGAAGCAAGAAACGAACGAGGATGATGGTGGCGATTGCAACGAGGAGGACGTAGCTTGCCAGGTTTGCCCTATAAGAGAGAGCCAGGATGGTATGTCTGTCTTCGCCTTTCATCAATCGCCTGAGCACCCACGCCTCGGAGTAGACGGAGACGAAAAATGCCGGCACCAAACCGACCAGCGAGGCAGCGGGCCACATCCACGGCGCACCTTCACCAGGGAGCCATGCGGAGTAAACCGCCACTTCCACCAGTTTTGCCGGCACGGAGTCCATTGATGCCTCTGATGGCTCGCCCACAAGCTTTAACACCAGCATCAGTAGTAGAGTGAGCACGAATTGCCCGATCAGTCGCAGGATCCACGCCAGAGGATGCCCAATGAAGGTGGAAGCCAGGTTGGCGACACCAGCAGAGTCAAGGGCCTTTGCATAGGCTGTGCCGAGCCGTCGGCGGTATACGGCGGCTTCGATCAAAACGACCGGCACTAGGGCGAGGATGACTGCTGGCCACTCGACAAGGATCATCGGGAGACCAGTGTCAGCCTTGGCAAACGACGGAAGGACGAGGCACAGTACGAACACGGCAAGGATTCTCGAGAAGACCCGCATGGCTGGCGCTCTCAGGCGACAGTCATACGTTTAGCGCCCCGAGGCACACCTGCCCCCTCGCCAGGTTAGGCAGCCGTCACGAATACTCGCCCCGGGCGGCGAGCGCGGGGCCTGTTGCGGATGATAATCTCGACGTCCTGATTGAGCGACGTAAGGAAGCGCATCAAGCGCTCGACGGAGAAGCCCTCCAAGCGATACTTGGAAAGGGCCGAGACCTTGGGCTGATTGATGCCCAACAGCTCCGCAGCCTTCGCCTGCGATAACCCGCGGCGGCGCAGAACCTCGTTGATCGTTACAGCCAGACGCACCTTTGTCTGCCGCTCGCCCGCGTCCTCGAAGCCGAGGTCGGCGAATACATTGCCCGAACTCGGCGTGATCCTCCCGCCACGTTGCACGCTAGATGTTGCCATATCGATCCTCGTAGTCCTGCCTTGCAAGCTTCAGCCGCTGTGAAACAAGTTCCACGTCGGCTCTCGGTGTCTGGATACCCCGATGCGATTTCTTCTGAAAACAGTGCAGTACATAAACGGCCCGGCGAAAACGGACGGTATAGACGGCACGATACGCGTTTCCGTCGTGATCCTCCACAACCTCCAATACTCCGGAACCCGCTCCTTTCCACGGCTTCGCCGCAGGGTGTTTCCCGCCGAATTGTGCGACGCTCAGTGCCGTGCCAATATCGTCCTTGACCGCCTCGGGAAAAGCAAGCAAGTCGCGTTTCGCAGAGCCGACCCAATACAACGGTTGCTCGCCGCGAGCCGGTTTTCGCATAAGGGCTTCATCCCAGTTTTAGGATAACATGAACGAGCGCTCCGGGGATGTCAAGCGCTCGCTCGCACCGTTGCCAGCGCTAACAGCGGGAAGTAATCCCGGTATAAGTGGTAGGTCAGATAGAAGACATTGGGGAAGCCGGTGCCGGTGGCTTGATCTTCTTTCCAGCGGCCGTCGGGTTGCTGAGTCTCTAACAGGAAATTGACGCCGCGTTCGGCGGCGGCTGATGTGGTGTCGCCGGCGGCGCAGAGGCCGAGCAAGGCCCAGGCGGTTTGCGACGCGGTGGACGGGCCGGGGACGAAGTGGTTGTCGCGATAGCTCTGACAGGATTCGCCCCAGCCGCCATCGCGATTTTGCACGTGGCGAATCCATTGGGCGGCGTTGCCTAAGGCCGGCTGCGCTTGCGCGCCGCCCGCCACGCGGAGCGCGCGCAATGCCAGGAACGTGCCGTAAATGTAATTGACGCCCCAGCGGCCGTACCAGCTTCCATCGCGCTCCTGCGAGCGCAGCAGAAACTGCACGCCGCGCTGGATAGCGGGGTGGGTGATGGGCAATCCGCGCTTGACCAGGGCATCGATGACGCGGCCGGTGATATCGGGGCAGGCCGGATCGAGCATGGCGTTGTGGTCGGCGAAAGGCACCTTGTTGAGAATCCGCCAGTTGTTATCGGCGTCGAAGGCGGCCCATCCGCCGTCGGAGGATTGCATGCCCACGATCCAATCCGTGGCGCGGCGCTCGACGCGGGCCTGCGCCTCGGGGTCGCTGGCCTTGGCGTGGCCGAGCGCGAGCAGCACCATGGCGGTATCGTCCACGTCGGGATAATATTCATTGGCGAATTCGAACGCCCAGCCGGAGGGCACCAGGTCGGGCCGCTTGATGGCCCAATCGCCCTTGCGGCGCACCTCCTTCGAGAGCATCCAATCGGCGGCGCGGGTGAGGACCGCGGGCGAAGGCGCCCAGGACTCGGTCCCGGCGCGCCCTTCCTGCAACTGGCCCAGCGCATACGAGCAGATGGCGGTGTCCCAGAGCGGCGACACAGCGGGCTGGAACTGGAAGTGCTCCTCGTCCTCCAGAATCAGGTTGTCGTAGTGACGGACGCTCTCGACCAGGTCCGGCTGGTCTTCCGGATAGCCGAGCGCCTCCAGCGCCATGATGCAGTACATCATGGATGGGTAGATGGCGCCGAGGCCGTCGGTGTGGCGGGTGCGCTCCAGCATCCAGCGTTCGGCCTCGCGGATGGCTCGCGCGCGCACGTTCTTGAGGCCGCGCTTTTCCCAAAGTTTGACAGCGCGATCCACCTGCGCGAAGAAGAGAGCGGCGGCGTCCCGCTTAGGCCGGGAGAACTTCGCGGTGGGACGCTGCAGCTCATCCACCGTGATACCGTGCGGCGTGACCTTGGGCTTGGCGATGGCTTGCACGATGGAGAGCGGCACCAGGATGGCGCGCGTCCAGGAGGACATCTCATAGAGGATGTCGCCGGGAGCGAGCACGATTTCCGGCGGGACGCTGGGCGCCCACTGGCGCGGGTACAGGCCCAGCAGGCTGAAGTTGATCTTGGTGTAGCTGTTGGCGGCTTGCAGGCCGCCGAGCGCCAACACGCGGTCGCGGGCGCGGCGCATCACGGCCGAGTCGGAATCGATGCCGGCGATTTGCCCGGTGAGTTTACAGGCCGTATAGGCACGGGCGGTCGCGTTGACTTCGGAAGGGCCACCGGGATAAATGTTCCAGCCGCCATCGGGGAGCTGGCGGCGGAGGATGGACTGGCAGGCTTTGCGGATGCGCGCCGCGGCGGGCGGACGCCATTCGCCATCGGCGTCCGGCTGATGGCGCCACAGGTAGAAGAGGATGTAATCGGATTCGAGCGTGGTGTCCGCGGTGAGATCGGCCCACCAGCAGCCGGTAGATTGTTGCAGCGATTCGAGGGCCTGCGCGGACGCGGTGAGCGCATGATCGATGCGTGCGGCGCGCTCGGCTGCGGCTTCCGCGACGGCGGGGATGTGAGCATGGCGGCGGGATGCGGTTTCGATCCACTCCATAAAGATAGTGTAGCGTTTCGGCCAGAATTCGCGGCTACTGTTTCGAACTGCGCCCGCAAGCGGGCGCTGGCAAGCTAAAGAGGCTGCTGAAAAAGTAAGTTTTTGGCTACCGGGAACATTTCTGTACGTGTATGTTGTATGCGCGGAGATGATCTCAGTCAGAAGCCGATGTTCAGCTATTTGTCGCCGGAGGATCGTGTGCCGGCGGACCACCCATTACGCACCATTCGCCGGATGACGGATGAGGCCC
>JBEKXZ010000042.1:0-39283 GCA_049511495.1 Bryobacteraceae bacterium
AGACAAAGGCCAAAACCAAGAAGGAAGCGGCCTGACGGCCGCATCACTTTGTACCACAAACCGGACAGATCACTTGCTAATAAAACCGGACAACTTGAAAAGCTAGCGACAAGCCGCTCCCGATACTGCCGATACTACTGCGCTGGCTGCATCGCGCTCCTGGCAGCGGCGAGCCGGAGGATCTTCGTCTGAGCTTCGTCATCGTATCACGGTGGAAACAACGGACGCGCTAATTAGCGGCGTGCCCGCCTGCTCTGCATCTCAGTAAGCGCCATGGCCCCGGAGCACCACGGAAATCGTCCGCAGCAGGATTTTGCCGTCCAGCCATGGCGTCCAGTGGCGTATGTAGTGGCCATCGAGTTCCACACGCCGGTGGTAGTGGGCGTCGTTGCGGCCCGAGACTTGCCACAGACCTGTCAGACCGGGCGACACCTGAGAATACAGCGCGAAGGCCGGTCCGTATTTGGCGACCTCTTCGCGCACAATGGGGCGCGGCCCCACCATGCTCATGTCCCCGCGCAGCACGTTCCAGAGCTGTGGCAGCTCATCGAGGCTGGTCTTGCGCAAGAACCGGCCGACGCGCGTGATGCGAGGGTCGCCGCGCAGCTTGTGGGTGAGCCGCCACTCACGCGCCAGCTCCGGGTTACGATCGAGATATTCCTGAAACGCACCATTGCTGCCCACGATCATGGTACGGAATTTCCAGAGGCGGAACGGGCGACGGCTGCGGCCCAAGCGCGTGTGGCAGAAGAACACCGGCCCGCGCGAGTCCAGCACGATGGCCAGCGCGATCAGCACGCCCAGCGCCAAGGCGGCCAGAGACAGCGCGGCGGCGAAAGCAAAATCGAAGAAGCCCTTGACGAATTGCGATCTGCCCAACAGCAGCGCGCTCTGGCGGACCGCCGGGATGTTCACTGCCGTCCAGCGGCTGGAGGGGCGCCCGCGGCTCAACCGAACTGGGCGTTCAACTAGTTGCAGTGCGTTCGCGGACCGTTTCATACAGCGCGCCCGTCTTCTCCAGCATAAAGTCGAAGCGGAAGCGAGCTTCGTAGGCGGTGCGGCTGGCTCTCCCATACGCGGCCCGCGCATGCCCATCCTGAATCATCTCGCGAATGGCCAATGCCAATGCTCCCACGTCCGATTTCGGAATTAGGACTCCATTACTCCCATTATCTACCGTCTCCGGCAAGCCGCCGACTGCGGAAGCCACAATCGGCAGTCCGGCGCGCATCGCCTCCAGCACGCTTCTGGGCAGAGCTTCGGAGCGGCTCGACAGCACGAACAGACTGGCACGCGCCAGCGCGGACGCGGGGTCGGGCCGGTAGCCAAGAAATCGGGTGCGATCGGCGATACCCAGCCTGGCGGCGAGCGCCCGGCAGTTCATTTCGAGCGGCCCGTCTCCCACCAATTCCAGTTCCCAGTCGAGGTCTTGCAGGCGGCTCATCGCCTCGAGTAGCGCGCCATGGTCCTTGGGTTCCTCGAACCGCGCCACCGATACCACGCGGCACGGCTCGCCGGCCGGTGATGCACGCAACCCGGGCGCCACGTCGTGCACGCCGTTATAGATGAGATGCAGGCGCTCCTGCGACGCGATGTGGCTGGCCAAAGCCAGTTGGCGCTCGGCTTCGCACACACAGACGATATCGTGATTCCAGCGCCCGGCGGCGCGCTCCGCCAGCCTTGCCAGCGTCCGCAGCGGCGTCTTGGCGCGCGAACCCACCGATAGGCCGTGCGGAGTATAAATCGCGGGGATCTTCAGCCACGCGCAGGCGGCCCGCGCGATCCACCCCGCTTTGGCGGTATGCGCGGATACCAGATGGGGTTGGAATTCGCGCAGCGCAGCCGCGACTTCCCCGATTGCGCGCGTGTCGCTCCAGGCCGAGATGGAGCGGCGCAGATGCGTAAGGGGCCGGAATGGCACGCCCGCGCCGGCCAGCTCGTCCGTTACCGGTCCCGTTCCCCCAATCAACACCAGCACATCGTGCCCGCGCGCGCGCATGGCGCACGCCAGGTCGCGAACATGGACGCTGGCGCCGCCTACGGCGTCGGCGCGCGTGATGGCGTAAGCGATTCTCATCGCGGCGCCTTTCGCGAGACGATCACGAGGAACGCCAGCTTGCGAAACACGGCGCTGGCCGCGGCGCCAGCGAACGGCAGGTCGAGCAACCGCGCCAGCGGCGCCCGCCAGGCGACGTCGCACAGGCGGTAACGGATATAGTCTGGCTCCCGCAGCTCGCTGCGGAAGTAAACGTCGAAGGCGCGCCGGATCTCCCGCCGCGAACGATAGAAGGTATAAGTGTCGATCCAGCGCAGCTTATCCGCGGCCCACTGACGGCGCGTCGGCGCCTGTCCTTTCCACGTGCCCAGACCCAGCGACCGCAGGGCCCAGGTATAGAGAAATCGCGCCCGCGAATCTCGGCGGAAGCGATGCGCCAGCGGAATGCCTATGTGCCCTTCGCGCAGTACGTCGCGCGCGGGAAAAAGGCTGAGCAGCGTCCCACCGGGCTTCAGCACGCGATCGAGTTCGCCGAGCGTGGCATCGAGGTCCGAAACGTGCTCTAGCACCTGGTTGTTGGTCACCAGGTCGAAAGACGCGCCGGGAAAGGGCAGGCACCCGTCGCGGCTTTGGAAGATAGCGGAGCCGAGCAGTCCCGCTTGCCCGGCGCGTATCTGGTCCTGCGCGCCGCCATAAAACACATCCGCGCCTACCATGTGCAGGCCGGCGGCGCCGGCGGCTTCGACCAGCGTGCCGGCCCCGCAGCCGAAATCAAGCATCGCCGCCGAGGGGTGGCGCCGCTCGAAGCTCCGCGCGAAATCCAGCACGAAACGGTTGGTGACATCCATCAGCGCATCACCCGCTCCAGCAGCTCGCGATAGGTGCGTTCCCATTCCGCAACCACCGTTTCCAAGTCGTAGCGCTCCACCACGCGCGCGCGTGCAGCGTGGCTCATGCGCGCGCGCGTCCCGGCCGGCAGCAGGGCCAAGCGCACCATGGCGGCCGCCAGAGCTTCGCCATCCGAGCGTGGAACCACGAATCCGGTCTCCCCGTCGGCCACGCACTCCCGCACGCCTCCGGCATCGGTGGCCACCGCGGGCAAGCCGCTCGCCGCCGCCTCGAGCAGCACCATGGGCATACCCTCCACCAACGAGGAAAGCACGCATCCGTCCGCGGCGTTCATCAAAGCGGGCAGATCCTCGCGCATGCCGAGGAAGCGCGCGTCCACGCCAAGCTCCCGCGCCTGGTGGCGGAGGCGGTCGCCTTCCGGACCCTCCCCCGCAATCAGGAGCACGCCGTCCGCCAGCCTGGCGAAAGCCCGCAACAGTGAAGCATAGTCCTTCTTCCACAGCAGGCGGCCGGCCGCCAGCCATATGAAGCGCTCCCCGAGGCCAAGCTCGCGCCGCGCGCTTTCGCGGCGCGCCGAATCGGGGCGGTAGCGGCTGGTATCGACGCCGTTAGGAATCACCCGCAGCTTGGCGGTTCGCGCCGCTCCACTGGAGCGGTGGCGATCGGCCACCGCTTGCGATACCGCCGTTACCAGATCGGCCAGCGGATCCGTGAGGCGGTAAATCCGGTCGCGCAGTTTCACGCCGGTCGTTTCCCGGCTGCTTTCGGCGACGCTGTGCAGCGTCGAGATCACCACCGGGACGGGACAGAACAGGCGGACCACGCGAGCCGCCAGATTCGCATGGAACATGTGGCTGTGCAGAATCTGCGGGCGGAAGACGCGCAGGAATCCCATCAGCCGGACGAGACCGCGCGGGTCGGGATGGCCGGGCCGCATCTCCAAAGTGTGAACAGGCACGCCCGCCGACCCCAACTCCCCGGCAAACGCTGCGGGGGCAAGCAGCGACACTACTGCGGTCTCCCAACCGCGCCGACGGAGGGCAATGGCGCATTGCACGATCTGCGACTCCGCTCCACCGCGGGCGAGGCTGGTCGTCAACAGCGCCACGCGCGTCATTGTTCCGCCCTCCGCTCCCGCCGTTCGAACAACTGCGCGTAAGCATCGATCATGTCCGCCAGCTCGAAGCGCGTTGCGCGACGGGCGGCGGCGGCGCCCATCCGGCGGCGCCGTTCGCTATCGAGCGCCAGTTCGGCCATCGCCCGCCCGAGTGCGCTGGCATCGCGGGCGGGCGCCAGGATCCCGGTGACAGCGTCCTCCACCAGGTCGCCCACGCCGCCCACCGCCGTCGCGACCACCGGCAGGCGGGCTGCCATCGCCTCGAGAATCGCCATCGGAGCGCCTTCCCAATCCGATCCCAACGTGAAGAGGTCGCATGCGGACAGCAGCTCCGCCACGTCCTCGCAAAGCCCGAGAAAATGCACACGCGGCGCGATGCCTGCCTGGCTCGCCAACTGCCGCGCCGGTTCCAGCAGCGCGCCCTCGCCGGCCATCAGAAGGTGTGCCGCGGGCGCGTCCCGCAAACCCTCGGCGAATGCCCGAATCAAGTGAAGCGGGTTCTTTTGCTCCTCCAGCCGCGCCACCGACAACACCAGGAAATCGCCGGGGACGAATCCGTGGCGGCTCCGCCAGACGGCGCGCGCTTCCGGCCGGAAGCCGCGCCCCACATCCACGCCGTTGGGAATGACACCCGCCGGCTCGCGCCCGTACAGCCGCGTAAAGGATCGCGCCACCGCGGCCGAAATAGCGACCGGCGCCGCTCCCGCACGAAATGCCATGCGGTGAATGGCGCGGCCGATGCCGTCCACTTCCCGTTCGGCCAGGTTGTGCACGGTGTGCACGACCTTTCGAAAATGCGCCGGTAGAACATAGCGCATCACGTAGGAATGAGTGTGCAGCACGTCCGGGCGGAAACGGCGCACCGCTTGCGCCAGCTTGCCCCACATCCTCGCGTCGAGCCCCCGCCGCTTCCCGAGATGCCAGACCGGCACGCCGCCTTCGTCGAGCGCCGCCTCCAAGCCCCCAGAAAACGGGTCGTAGAGAGAGACTACCGCGGTTTCAAACCGCGCCCGGTCCAGGCCGCAAGCCAGCGACACCGCCACCTGCTCCGCACCGGCGCGGCGCAAAGTGGCCAGAACTTCCAGCACGCGGATTCTCAATCCTCTCGCTCTCCAGGGACGAAGGCGGTCGCCCAAGCCGTCTGCATGAGGCCGAACATCAGCCAGGTCGGCTTGCGTTGCTCCCAGGTCAGCGTGGAAACTCCCACCACCCAGACGGCCAGCATAGTGAACCACAAGGCCCGCTGGGAGGGACCGAGCATCCAGGCAAACAGCGCCAGGATTGCCAGCAGCAGGCCAAACAAAAGCGCGCCCGGAACGCCGGTCTCCACCAGAACCGACAGAAATGTATTGTGCGCTGTGAACTGGATACTGGCTACACCGGACTTGCCTAGCCAGGGTTTCACCGCCTCCGGGAAGGCGGCGATGCCGATGCCCCGCGCCCAATGGCGCTTGAGCAGTTTCAGCCCGGCTTTCCAGATCTTCGTCCTGTCGTGGAAAGTCCCGGCGATCGCCTCCGCCGGGAGCGTCGCCAGGCGTTGCCGCGAAGGTTGCGGGGCGAGCCGGACGGTTCCCAGAATCAGCAGCAGCAACAAGGCGGCGCTGGTGGCCTTTTGTGCCGGGGCTGCCGCGCGCCACGTCAGCGCGGAATAGAGGAAGGCCACGCACGCGGCGGCCAGCGCCGTGCGCGATCCGGTCAGCAGCAGCGCCGCCGCGATGAGAGCGGCTGCCAGGCGGATGGCCCACGCCGCGCGCCCGCGGCTGGACGCGGCGAGGTGGAGGCACATCGGAATGGCCAGCGCCAGCGTTACTCCCATGTCGTTCGGGTCGAATCCGGGAGCCGCGTAGCGGTGGTAATACGTTTGCCGCCGCAGCGCGTAGCGTAACACGGTGAGCAGCGAAGCGGCCGCAGCGCCGACGACGTAAGCGCGCAATAGCCAGGCCTGCGCCTGGCGCGTTCGGCAACACTCCCACACCACCCACAGCATACCCAGCAGTTGCGCCATGGTGGCGGCGCGCTCTACCGAGACGGGGCGGGAGACGCTCCAGACTACCGTCAACGCGCACCAGGCTACGTAGGCCACGGCCGCCAACAACGCCGCGTTAGGCCGGCGCACCCGCCGGGCCCGCACGGCCAGCGCCAGCGTAACCGCAAACGCGGCCAGGCCGATCGTGCGCGAGACCGAGCCGATCTCGAAGACCACCACGCTCTTCTCGAGCGGCAGCGAAAATACCAGCAGCCATGCCAGCGCCCAAGCGGCGCGTTCCAGCCCCGCCTCCACGTTCGCCTTCAAGCGGCCACCTCCCGCAGGGCGCGGCGCAGAATGAACAGATCGCCGGCAATCTGCACCAGCGATGCAATGGCCAGCGCCAGCGCGGCGCCGGAGAGCCCCAGGCGCGGCACCAGCAGCCAGCTTGCGATGCCGGCGCTCACGGCCACTGCCGCGTGCAGCGGCGCCTGCGGCGCAAACGCGCGCGCGCTAGTGATCGCATAACCCAAGGCGCTAGCGGTGTAGCTGCCGATGCCGGCGGCCATCACCCATACCAGCAGGCCCGCGTACGCCGCGTAAGCCGGGCGGTAGATCCGGCCCAGAAACCATGGCCCCACTAAGGCCGCGGTAGCCACACCGGCTGCGCCCAGCAGCAGCGCCATCCCCGCCAGTTGCCAGGCGAGCCGGCCGAAGGCGGCAAGGTCGCGCGCGCTGCAATACCGCGCCAGCCGCGGCGTAGCCGCTTGCCCCAGCGCGTTCACCGCCGTCGATCCCACCGTCATAAGAGATGCCACCGCGGCAAATGCGCCCAATGCACCGGCGCCGAGCTTCTGTTCGATGGCATAGCGGGGAAGGCTGCTGGTGAGAGCGATCAGCATCAGGACCGCGCCCAGCGGCAGCGAAGTGCGCAGGATGCCGGCCTGCACGCTCACGCCGGTCCGTTTCAGGGATTCCCCCACGGATGCCACCGGAATGTCGTAGGCCAGCAGTACCGCGATGCGGGCGGCAGCCAGAGCCACAACAGCCCACACCAGGCTGCCGGTCGTCCACAACACCGCTCCCAACCCCGCCACCGACAGGACGCCGCGGGCGGTCACGGAATAGGCCACCTGGTCCATGCGCTCACGCCGCTGCAGCAATCCGTAATATACGTCGCTCACGTTATCCGCGCTCAGCGCCACGCCGAGCGCCAGAGCCACGGCCGCGCTCTCCCATCCGCGCTGCGCGGCCAGCGCGACCGCGGCCATGGCGGCCAAGCCAATCGCGGCAGTAGCGAGGCGCACAGCCAGATAGTCGCCGAACGGATGACGGCGGTCGACATCGGTCGCCAGCAGGGAACGCAGATTCAAGTGCGAGAACATGGCGATCGGCGTCACCAGGGCCAGCGCAAACGCATAGACGCCCAGCAACTCGCTCGTTCCAAGCTTCGCGATGAGCACCAGCAAGGCCCACTGGCTGGCGGCAAGGACGACGTTGCTTGCCAGGGTGGATGCGAAATTGGCGCGCAGCGAGACTGGCTCCCGCAGGGCCGCGGCTTCGAAGGGCTTGACAGTTCCGGCATTCGGACGCATAGCCTAACCCGACTTCTACCACAGCGGATGCTCGTCCCGCCGATAGTGGCGCGCCGCGTCACCTCCTGCGAAGCCCTCAATCTATCACACCGCAATCCGGCACAGACTTTGGCCGCGGCGGATGTTAGCATGTGCCCGGTGAATCGAAGCATCGCGCGGCGGCTGGCGCAGGTAACCTCCGTGGCCTTGATTGCCCTATTGAGTTATTTCCTGTTTCCGGGGCACACTTATCTTCAGGCCGACACCCTGACTTATGTACCCGTGATCGAGCGCGCGCAGAATCCGCCATTGCCTGCCTGAAGCCTACACCGCGCGCTGCTCATGGGTTAGCACATAACTTCCTTTCCCTGTGTAATATATGAGGATCGTTAAACGGTTAGGCGGCGGCGAGTTGCCTTGACACAGCCATCCGGGGACCCCATAATACAGAGGATTAGCCAAGCGATGTCCCCATTCGACGCCTCACGCACGGAATGGTAGCGACACGGGACTTTTGCCACCGAGTCCGAACATCATTTCCAGATCGGGAGGTCTCTCATGGATCGGCTTCAGCCGCAAGTTTCGCGGCGCGATATGCTGCGGAAGGCTGGCACGGCCAGTGTGGCTGCCTTTACTTTCGTCCGCCCCGGAGCGGTGCGTGGCTCTGACGCAAACTCCGCCATTTCCGTTGGACTGATTGGAGCGGGCAACCGGGGGACCTACGACGCGTCGATCGTCCACGCGGACCCCCGCGCGCGCATCACTGCGCTCTGCGATCTGTTCGACGACCGCATCGAAGCGGCGATACCCAAGATCAAAGTCGAGAACCCGGCCGTCTATAGGGAATTCGAGAAACTGCTGGCCTCCAACGTGGACGCGGTAATCATTGCAACGCCGCCGTTCGAGCACCCGCGCATGTTGGCCGCCGCTGTGCAGGCCGGGAAGCACGTCTACTGCGAGAAGCCGGCGGGCGTGGATCTGGAGGGTTGTAAAAAGGTGATGGCAACCGGGCGGGCAGCCGATCCGAAGAAGTGCCTGTGGTTCGGATTCCAGCAGCGCTACGGTCCCTTGTACCTGGAAGCCTACAAGCGGCTGCGCGAAGGACGGATCGGGGAGCTGGCGAACGCGCGCGGCTTCTGGATCGATACCAATCCGTTCCAGCGCGTCTCGTACTCCGACCCCAAGGTGGACAAGCTGCGCAACTGGTTCTGCTATCGCGACTACTCGGGCGACTTCATCATCGAGCAGGATTGCCACAACCTGGACATGTTCCATTGGTTCCTGGGCGGCCTGCCGCTGCGGGCAGTGGGCTACGGAGGGAAGAAGGTGCGCGCGGATTTCGAGATCCTAGACCACCTGTCGCTGTCGTTCGAGTTCCCAGACGGCATCCACGTGAACTTCGAGGCCAACCAGCTCAGCCCGACGGGGTTTAAGCGAGTGGGGGAGGAATTCACGGGGACCAAGGGAGTGCTGGCGACGTCACGGGCCAGCCTGGTGCACACTAAAGGGCCGCGGGATGTGGAGACCATCCCCGCCAAGCGCGACGTGACGATTGACGCCTTCGAAGCGTTTCTGTCGCGGATCCAGAGCGGCGAGACGGTGAATATGGCGGAACAATCGGCGCGCAGCACGATGATCGGCCTTCTGGGGCGGGCTGCCTTGTACCAAGGCCGCGAAGCCACATGGAAAGGCGAATTCGGCTCGGTGTGACGCCCATATCGCTGCAGAACGAAAAGACCCACACTTTCAGGCGTCCAGATCGATCATCACCTTCATCACCCGGTCGCGGTTGGCCTCGATGTACTGGTAGGCTTCCAGATACCGGTGGAACGGAAACGAAACGCTCAACAGCGGCTGTGCCGTAACACCACCTTCAGCGAGGCAGCGGATGGCGTCCATATAATCGTGACGCTGATACATCAACGTGCCGAGCAGTAGTAGCTCGCGGTCCTGCACCAGACCAAGATCGACGCGGGGACGGTCGCCGAACACGCCCACCACAACGATCGTCGATCCTTTGCGGGCGCACCGGATTGCCAGATTCGCGGTCTCTTCCGCCCCGACGCATTCCAGTGTCACAGCGGGACCAGATGCGCCAAACACCGAGCGGATCGCCGCCTCCGGTGGTTCGTTTCGCACGTTGACACAGTGTTCGATTCCGCATTGGCGGGCGATATCCAGGCGGTATGCGCTGACATCCGCAATGGCCACCGCGGCCGCTCCGCGCCAGCGCGCCACCTGCGCCACGAAATTCCCGATCGGGCCCGCTCCGAGCACCAGCACATCTGCGCCACGGACCTCTCCCGCTCGCCGCAGGGCGTGCACGGCGACGGCCACTGGTTCCACCAGCGCACCAAGTTCCGGGGTGAAGCTGGCGGGCAGACAAATGACCGCCGATTGGGGCAGCGCGAAATACTCCTGCGCCACGCCGGGCGCCTGGAACCCCATCACCTTGAGGCTTTCGCATATGTGATACTGCCCGTTGCGGCAGGCGAAGCATTCTCCACAGGTAATCTGCGGAGGCGCGGTAACCAGCGTTCCGGCCGGAAAGCCGGGTACGCCTCCGGCGATCTCCGCCGAAAACTCGTGTCCCTGAACCACGGGGTAAGAGGTGTAAGGATGTTTTCCGTGGTAGACATGAATATCCGACCCGCACACTCCGATGCGGCGGATCTTGACCAGAACTTCACCGGGCGCGGGCACGGGGCGCGGCGCGTCCTCATACTCGATCGCCCCTGGCCTGGTCATGACTGCGCGCAGCATCGTTTCCTCCCGGTACTCCATTGTAAACAGACTGGGTGCCTGAAAAGGCGATTTCCGTTATATTGGAATCTGAATTTTCGCGGGCTGCTCAGACCCGTCGTCGTCTTGGCGGGGTTGTCCGTGCAGCCATCACTGCGGGTGCCGGCTTCGAGCATGTTCGTCGGCCATAAGATTCGGTGAACCGTAAGGGCATCTTCGAAACGGTCGGGGCCGTCGCTTGCGCGGCGTTGATTCTTTGGGTCGCATTGCAGCACCAATCCGGCGAGGAATTAACCATCGGGACCGTAAATAACGCCGATATGGTACTGATGCAGCGGCTCTCCAGGGAGTTTGAGAAGAGCACGGGAATCAAGCTGAACTGGGTCGTGTTGGGGGAAAGCATCCTGCGGCAGCGTCTGACGGTGGATATTGCGACCGGCGGCAACACCTTCGACGTCATCACGATTGGATCGTACGAGACGCCGCTCTGGGCTGCCCGCGGCTGGTTGGTACCTGTCGACGACCTCGGTGCGGACTATCAATACGACGATATCTTCGAAATAATCCGCCAAGGCCTTTCTCATGGCGGTAAGTTATACGCGGCCCCGTTCTACGGGGAGAGTTCCTTCACTTACTACCGCAAGGACCTTTTTGAACGCGCCGGGCTTACTATGCCCGAGCAGCCCACTTACCAACAGATCCGTACCTTTGCCGCGCGTATTCACGATCCCGCGCACAACGTTTATGGAGTCTGCCTGCGTGGCGAGCCTGGGTGGGGCCAAAATGTCGCCTATCTCAGCACGCTGGTCCATACCTTCGGCGGGCGCTGGTTCGACATGGAGTGGAAGCCGCAACTGACCAGCGCGCCCTGGATCGAAGCCGTTAGCTTCTATGTGGACATGCTGCGAAGCTACGGTCCTCCCGGCTCCGTCACCGACGGCTATAACGAAGATCGCGCGCTCTTCTCCAACGGCAACTGCGGCATGTGGGTGGATTCCACCGCGGCGGCGGGATACCTGCTGGATCCGAGCCAAAGCCGGGTGGCCACCACCACTGGTTTTGCCAAGGCTCCCATTGGCAAGGTGCGTAACGGCGCGGCCTGGGTGTGGAGTTGGGCGCTGGCCATACCCACCTCGTGCAGGAAGGTCGAGCGGGCAAAACAGTTCCTCCAGTGGGCCACCGGCAGGCAGTACGCCGCTACGGTCGGCGCACGGTATGGTTGGCTGTTGGTTCCCCCAGGCACCCGGAAATCGACTTATGCCAACCCGGCTTACCAGCGGGCCGCGCCCTTCGCCCGGTTGGTGCGCGATGCAATTCTAGGCGCGGACATAGCCAGGCCCAGCGCGCTGGCGGTTCCCTACGTTGGCATCCAATACGTCGGGATTCCGGAGTTTCAGGCGATCGGCGCCAACGTGGGGCAGGAAGTCAGCGCGGCGCTCACGGGCGGGGCGACCGTCGAACAAGCGCTGGCGTTGGCACAGGCCGAAGCGGAACGGGAGATGCGCCGGGGAGGATATCTCAAATGACCCGCGGCGTTCGCACCAAGCCGCTGCTGGCGCCCTCGGTGGCGGCGTTGTTTGTGTGGATGATCGTCCCGCTGGCGATGACGCTCTGGTTCTCCGCGGAGCACTATAATCTTCTGGCTCCCGCGAAACGTTCCTTTGCGGGGCTCGACAACTACCGCTACCTGCTCACTGGCCGGGCTTTGTGGGTGGCGATGGGAAACACGCTGCTGCTGGTGGGACTGGTCCTGGCTGCGACGCTGGTCTTCGGCACCCTGTTCACGGTGCTGCTCGACCGCGAGTTTCCCGGGCGCAATGTCTGCCGCCTGCTGGTGATCGCACCGTTCTTCATGATGCCCACGGTCAGCGCCCTCATCTGGAAGAACATGCTCATGAACCCGGTATTTGGGATATTCGCCTGGATCACGCGCTCGGCGGGTCTGGGAACGGTCGACTTTTTCGCCCACATGCCTCTCGTCGCCATCGTCGTGATCGTCTCATGGGAATGGACCCCGTTTGCCGTCCTGATTCTGCTTCCGGCCCTTCAATCCCTGAACAAGGAGCTGAAGGAAGCGGCACGGCTCGATGGCGCCGGGGCCGTGGCGCTGTTTTGGCATGTGGAACTGCCGCACCTGCTGCGCCCCATGGCCGTGGTCGCCATGATCGAGACAATCTTCTTTCTCAGCCTTTTTGCCGAAATCTACGTCACCACGGGAGGCGGGCCCGGATTGGCCTCCACCAACCTGGCGTACCTGATTTTCCGCGATGCGTTATTCGATTGGGACGTGGGGCGCGCTTCGGCCGGTGGCATGCTTGCGATCGTGCTGGCAAACATTGTCGCCTTTTTTCTAGTGCGCGTAGTCGGGCGCAGCCTGGAGGATCTGCCGTGAAGACCACGTGGCGGTCGCGGCTGATGCCGACCCTTGCCGGCTGGACCGTCGCATTGGCGATGTTCTTCCCCATCTTCTGGATGTTTCTGACCGGCTTCAAGACCGAGATTACAGCCGTGGCTACGCCTCCGGCCGCGATCTTCCGGCCGACGCTGGAAAACTACTCCGCCGTGCTCCAGCGCGCGGATTACGTCCAGTTCGCCATTAACAGCGTCGTGGTGGCGCTGGGCTCGACCTTGGTAGCCCTGATGCTGGCTGTGCCGGCGGCTTACAGCATGGCGTTCTTTCCCACCAGGAGAACCAGGGATATCCTCTTATGGATGCTCTCGACCAAGATGCTGCCGGCCGTGGGCGTGCTTGTACCGATTTACTTATTGTGGCGCAACTTCGGCCTGCTCGATACGCGCGTGGGGCTGGTCCTCATCGATAGCATCAGCGTCCTGCCGATCGTGGTGTGGATGCTCTTCAGTTTCTTCCGCGAAGTGCCTTCCCAGATTCTGGAGGCCAGCCGTATGGATGGCGCCACCCAAGGGCAGGAGCTGATGCACGTGCTGCTGCCGCTTTCCATGCCCGGGATTGCGGCGACCGCGCTGCTTTCCATCATTCTATGTTGGAACGAGGCGTTCTGGAGCCTCAACCTGACGACTGTGAAAGCTGCCACCTTGACCGCCTTCACCGCCTCGTTTTCGAACCCGGAGGGCCTGTTCTGGGCGAAGCTGTCCGCCGCCTCTACCTTGGCCATTGCCCCGATTCTCGTCTTTGGTTGGATCAGTCAGCGCCAGTTAGTGCGTGGTCTTTCGTTTGGCGCGGTGAAGTGAGCGAATAGTCTATGGCGACCGTCGAGTTAAAGAACGTCCGCAAACGTTTCGGACCACAGGAGGTGATTCATGGCGTCGACCTGGCGATCGCCGACCGTGAGTTCGTGGCGATCGTGGGGCCGTCCGGCTGTGGCAAGTCCACCTTGCTGCGCATGATCGCAGGTCTGGAAGAGATTACGGAAGGCGAAGTGCTGATCGATGGGCTGCCCGTGCGAGACGTCCCGCCCGCGAGACGCGGTCTGGCAATGGTCTTTCAAAGTCACGCACTTTATCCGCACATGACGGTGGCGGAGAACATGAGCTTTAGTCTGCGCCTGGCTGGCGTGCCGAAACAGGAGCGCGACCAAAAGGTGCGGGCCGTTGCCGCCATCCTGGAGATGGAACCCCTGCTGGACCGCAGGCCGCGTGCGCTTTCCGGCGGACAGTTGCAGCGCGTGGCGATCGGCCGCGCCATGGTTCGCCAGCCCAAGGCATTCCTGCTCGATGAGCCATTGTCGAATCTCGATGCGGCGCTGCAAGCGCAGATGCGATTGGAGCTGGTGCGCCTCCATCGCGATCTGGAGACCACCATGATCTATGTTACCCACGACCAGGTGGAAGCCATGACAATGGCCGACCGCATCGTGGTCATGAACGAAGGCAAGGTCGAGCAGGCCGGCTCTCCCATGGAGCTGTATCAGAAGCCCGCGACCCTCTTTGCAGCGGGCTTCATCGGCGCGCCCAAGATGAATTTTCTGGATGCGCGGGTACTGGATGCAAGTGACGCACAACTGGCGCTCACAGTGGTCAATGGCGTGACGGTGGAAATTCCCGGCCGGCGGGAGGCCATCGCACCAGGGGATCGGGTGAAGCTCGGCGTCCGGCCCGAACACGTCTCGATCGAGGAGTCAGGCGAGTTGCACGGCGAAATCAAGGTTCTGGAGCACCTCGGCCCGCGGACTTACCTTCATGCACAGCTTGACGACGGCACCCGGTTGGTGGTGCAGGCCGCCGGCGACACCGGCATCCGCGAGGGCGACCGGCCGGCGTTTCGCATCCGTGCGGATGCGTGCCACGTGTTCGATGCTTTCGGGAGACGACTGACATGAGAGCGGTGCGTTTTCATGGCGCGGGAGACCTGCGGATGGAGGAGCTGCCGCTACCCGTGCCGAAGGCCGGCGAGGTGCGCATCCGTCCGCTGGCCGTGGGCGTCTGTGGAACGGACATTCATATTTTCCGCGGCGAATTTTCTTCTGCCTGTCCTGTCGTGCTGGGCCACGAGATCGCAGGAACCGTGGACGCCGTAACGTCTGGCGTAAAAGGCATTCGCGAGGGCGATCTCGTCACCGTCCAGCCGAACACTTTTTGCGGCGTCTGCCGTTACTGCCGTCTGGGACGCGAGCATCTCTGCCTGGAAATGCGTGCGCACGGCGTGCACATGGACGGCGGTTTCGCCGAAGCCCTGGTGGCCGGTGCCAAAGCCGTCTACCGGCTGCCCGCGGGCCTCGACGCTCGCGTTGGGTGCTTCGCCGAACCGCTGGCTTGCGCGCTCCACGGGATGGACCGGCTGGCCGTGAGTTCCGGGTCCACAGTGCTGGTGATCGGGGCGGGCCCGGTTGGCCTGATGCTGGCACGGTTGTCGTGTCTTGCCGGGGCGGGGTTGGTCGCCGTGAGCGAACCGATTGCGGAACGCCGCAAGGCCGCTTATTCGTTTGGCGCCAGTCTCGTGGCCGACCCTGGCGCGGAAGGTTGGAGGGAGTCCCTGATGGAAGCGACCGCCGGACAGGGCTTCGATTCGGTGATCGATGCGGTTGGTGGGGCCACCACCTTCGAGCAAGCAGTGTCGCTCGCCGCGCGCGGAGGCAAGGTTCTGGTTTTCGGTGTGGCGCCCCCGGACGCCCCTGCCGCCATCCGCCCCTACGACGTATTCTCCCGGGAGTTGACCGTAATCGGCACACTCATCAACCCCTATACTCACGAGCGTGCCGTCATGATCTTGCCGCAAATCGGGTTGGAGAAGTTAAGTATCGAGGTGTTGCCCCTTGCTCAGCTCCGCGAAGCTCTTGACTCGCAAGCTAGCGGCAGAGCGGCCATAAAGATCCAGATACGGCCGCAGGCATAACTCAGGGAAACTCTGACTTCGTCTGCTTCCACTCGTCCAAGACCTAATCCATCGCCAGGAAGCTCAGCGCCCCGGCAAAGTGCGCGGCGTCACTCCATTCTTGCCGTTTCAGGCCCTGCGCGCCTCGGCAGTGACGATTGTGACGCTGCTTGACTTGAGCCCGGGCGAACTGGCGGTCAGTTGAATGCGGCCCGCTTTGACCGTCGATTGCACGATGGCCAGGCACAATCCATGGAACGCCTTCCTGCGGTTGCCCTTGTAATCCTCATCACTCGCCAGATTTCCGTTGTCCACCCCTATGATCTGGCCCTCGCCTTGAATCTCGAAAACAACCTCATTGTCCGCGATCGGCACTACCCTGCCCTGCTCGTCGAGTACCCTGACCGTGAAGTGAGCGACGTCCCGGCCGTCGGCCGCTATGGCGTCCCTGTCGACGGAGAGTCCAATAGCCGCTGGAGTTCCGGTTGTCGCGATTTCCTCGGTGACGACAACCTTCCCATCCTTGGTGCCCACGGCTTTCAGCACCCCCGGTTGATAGGGCACTGTCCATGTCAGGTGCAGGTCCGACGTCGTGCGTGGGACGGTACTCCGCCCCGTGCTCTGGCCCGGCCAATACCCCACGCGCGGGAACCAATAGCTCTGCACCCCGAAGGACTTACCATTCACAAACAGCTCTACGGAGTCGCAGTTGGTGTAGCAGAGCACGGGTATGACGTCTCCTTCCTTGCCCTGCCAGTTCCAGTGAGGGAACACGTGAACCATCGGCGTATCGGTCCACTGGCTCTGACAGAAATAGTAACCGTCTTTCTCGAAGCCGCAAGTATCGAGCACTCCCGCGGCCGAGCCCTTCGAAGGCCACTGGGCCTCACCCAGGTGGTCGATCCCCGTCCACATATGGTCGCCGGATACGTATTCGTAGATCCTCCGGAACTTCCACAACTGCTCGAAATCGGTCCCTCGATTGCCGCGCCTGCGCGCGGTTGCCCCGGGACTCGGGACAAGCTCGGAATAGTCGCCTCTGGCGCCGCCCATGGACCCGTTCTCCGTGCCGATGAACTTTCTCTGTGGGAACGCGTGCCGGTCGTCACTGTAATATTTCTCCGCCCGCTCGCGCCGGCGGTCCGAGTAATTGTAGCCAACCACGTCCAGGAGCGCGAGGAACTCCGGCGGCGTGCCGACTTCCCGTCCGGTCAGATTGGCGGCGATCCTGTCGCAACCCATGGTGACGGGCCTGGTAGGATCCTCCTTGTGAAAGATGTCGACCAGCCTCTTGAGCATCTCCGCGCCATTCACTGCGACTTGTTCGCCGATCTCGTTTCCCGCACTCCACAGCGCAACGCAGGGGTGGTTCCGGTCGCGGCGAACGAAGGCGGTTACGTCCCGCTCCGACCATTCGTCAAAGTAGTTGCCGTATCCTTCTCGAGTCTTGGCTTGCTTCCACTCGTCGAAGACCTCATTCATCACCAGGAAGCCCAATTTGTCGCAAAGGTCCAGGAATTCCGGCGCATAAGGATTGTGCGCCGTCCGGATGGAGTTGCAGCCCATGGCCTTCAAAATCTCCAGCCGCCGCTCCCAAATCCGTTCCGGCACCGCCGCCCCTACGGAACCGCCGTCGTGATGCAGGCAGACGCCGTTCAATCTCACCTGCTTGCCGTTCAGCAGGAATCCCCTGTCCACATCGAACTCAGCCCGCCGAATCCCAAAAGCCGTGTCGTACGAGTCGGAGCCCTGATCCATCACCGAGGTGCGCACCTTGTAAAGATAGGGATTGTCCGGCGACCACAAGTTCGGCTGGACCACCCGAATCTGCTGCACGAACTCGTATTCTCCGTTGGCTGCGATGCTCCTGCTCTCGCTCACTTGCGCGCCCTCGGCCGGGTTCCCATCCCGGTCCAGTATGGTGCTGGTTATCCTGCACTGGGCGGCGCTCTGACTTTCATTCTGAACCCTGGTCTTAATTTGGACCATGGCGGAACCCAGGTCCACCTGCGGCGTGGTGACGAACGTGCCGCAGTGGGCCACGTGCACCAGGTTTGTAACCAGCAACCAGGTATGCCGGTAAATTCCGGAGCCTGAGTACCAGCGGCAATTGGGCTGGTGGGAGTTGTCTGCCTTGACCGCAATCACGTTATCGCCGCCATACTTCAGGTGGGGGCTGAGATCGTAGTAAAAACCGATGTACCCGTACGGCCTTTTGCCCAGGTACTCACCGTTGATCCATACCTCACTGAGCTGATAGACGCCGTCGAACTCGACGCCTACCTTTCTGTCTCTGTAAGATTCGGGAACGCTGAAATGTTTCCGGTACCAGCCGGCACCGGTGGGCAGGAAACCGCCTTGCCCCCTCGCCGGCGCATTCTCGCTGAAGGGCCCCTCGATGCTGAAGTCGTGAGGCAACTCCACGTCTTTCCAGTTCGCGTCCGCGAAACCCGGTTGCTGCGCGCCTGGCGCATCCCCCTTGAAGAACTTCCAGCCGAAGTCGAAGGAGTCCCTGACGCGGGGCCCTCCGCGGCCGCTGCCCACCGGCGGCGCTTGCGCGTTTGCCTGGCCCGTGGACTCCCATGCCGACAACAGGCCGGCCCCAACCACCTGGCCCAGCAAACCGCGCCGGCTCAGGGAACCCGTCACTCTATCTTCGTTTTTCACCTTTCACGCCTTCCATCCTCACGGCTCGCCGGGTCCCCGCTGTCCAATCCGGTCTGTCCCAGCCAGTTCCGGCGGCTTGACGACTTTATCACCCCATTGTCTTGTTCCACGATTTCTCCATTTTCGCGCTTTCGGAGGCACGCAGCTAGGAGGCCGAGTCCCCTCTGACTCTCCCTGACGGGCCCCATGACGTGCGCAATAGCTTCCGCAAGTGCAGCCGCCATCCATATCGCGTTACACTCAAGGAGCGGTGCCGCTGTTGAGGAATTGTCCTGGCAGCCGCTGTTCTGGATATGTACACCGAGTTCTTCGGATTACAGAAGTTGCCATTTAACCTGACGCCCGACCCGGAGTTTCTCTTCCTGTCCCCTAAACACCGGGAGGCGCTCGCTGGGCTACGATACGCGGTTCTCGGCAGAAAGGGTTTTGTAGTTCTGACCGGCGATGCGGGCACGGGGAAAACAACCCTCCTCAGCGCCGTTATGAGTCAGTTGCCCACCGGTGAGGTCCTGTCCAGCATTCTGCTGAATCCAACCCTAACGCCGTCCGAGTTCATTGAGCTTCTCATGCTGGATTTCGGAATCACCGACATCCCTGCCAGTAAAGCGCAACGTCTCTGGAGGCTGCAGGGGTTCCTGTTGGAGGCCTACCGCAATGACCGAACCGCGATTCTGGTAATCGATGAAGCTCACAAACTAAGTGCGGAAGTTCTGGAAGAGATCCGGTTGCTCGGGAACTACGAGTATGGCGCGGACAAATTCCTTCAGATCGTGCTCTTAGGCCAATGTGAGTTAGATGATCTCCTGGACCGGCACGAACTGCGCCAATTCAAACAGCGGATTGCGTTGCGTCTGTATATCGATCCGCTCACCGCCGCAGAAGCCGCCGAGTACATACGGTTCCGTTGGGCAAAGGCGGGCGGTGCCAGCGAGCCACCGATTACTCCAGAGGCGATTGAGGGAGTGGTGCGGTGGTCGGGAGGTATTCCGCGGCTGATCAACTCCATTTGCGATGCGGCCCTCCTGATGGCTTACGGGGATGCAAGTGCCTCGGTCGGCATGCACTACATACGCGATGCGGCCATGAACCTGGCTCTGATACCCTCACTCGCCGCTCCAGTCGTCCCCGTGCAGCCGGTGGTAACTCCGCTTCCCGCTGAGGAGGTCTCGAGTCCGAAATTGGGGCCGGTTGAGGTCCCTCCCCGCCAGAACACGGATTCCGATTTGTCAGAGCTTGACAACGACATCCCGTCCTTCGCGCGATTTGCTCTCGAACGAAAGAATTCTTCCATCTTGCAGCGATTGGCCGGAAAGCTCGGGTTTCCAAAGTGAGGCGAGCGGAGCGTTGCCGGTTATTTTGGCATGATGGCAAGCCGCCCCATTGCCGCCGCTCCTCCACGTCCCGGACCGTGCTATCCTGAGCCCGAATGTTTCGTCACCAGCGAAGCACCCGTGCGTTGTATGGATTGTCGGACGTAATCCTGGCCACGCTAGCCTTTGAAATCGCCTACCACGCTCGCGCAATCCAGCACTGGTATTACCTTTTTTACCTCACGGCGGAACAAAAGGTCCTGGTCTTGGGCTTCTCGCTTTTCGCTTGGGTAATGATCGGGTTGTGGCTCGGGGTCTATGACAAGCTCGATTCTCCCCAGCCGGGCACCATCCTCCGCGATTCGGTGCTGCAATGCGCCTATGGCGGACTTTGCCTGCTCGTCTTCGAGTACGCGCTGCGGATGGAGCTCAGCCGTTTCTTCCTGGTTCTTTACTCCTCCGTGGCGTGGGTGCTGGTGTTGGTTTTCCGGCTCACTGCCGGCCGCGTGGTTGGCGCGATTCGCCGTGAATTTGCCGCCCCCCACTATTGTATGGTGGTTGGCACTGGCGAGCGTGCGATCCGTTTGGCGAGAGTGGTGGAAGAGTCGGCGAAGTATGGCGTTCGCCTGCGCGGGTTTTTCAGTGAGTCGGGCGGCGGCCCGGTTGAGATCGCCCTTGGCGCCGTCCACAAGGTGTATCCCGTGGCGGAGTTGCCATCCTTCCTGCGCCAGCACGTGGTTGACGAGATCATCTTCGCCGTCGGCAGCGAGAGTCTGGCGGAGTTGGAAGAAGTTTTTCTCCTCTGCGATCAAGAGGGCGTCCGTACCCGTGTGGCGGTGGATTTTTTTCCGCACGTCAACAGCACAGTTTCGCTGGACCGCCTGGAATCCACGCCGCTGCTGACATTCTCGGCCGCTCCCGACGACGAGATCCGCCTGCTCGTGAAACGCGTGACCGATGTTGTTATCGCCGCCGCCGGCCTCCTGGTCCTGGCGCCCTTCATGGCTGTGATTGCGGCCCTGATCCGGCTCACATCGTCCGGCCCGGCGATCTTTACGCAAGTGCGCTGTGGGCTCAACGGCCGCCAGTTCCGGTTCTACAAGTTCCGCTCGATGTGCGACGACGCCGAGCAGCTCAAGGACTCGCTGGCCCACCTCAGCACGCGCCAAACAGCGTTCAAGATCCCGGACGATCCCCGCCTCACCTTCGTTGGCCGGTACTTGCGCAAGTTTTCCGTCGACGAATGGCCCCAATTATGGAATGTGTTGCGCGGTGACATGTCACTGGTGGGGCCGCGTCCGGCCGTCCCGAGCGAGGTGGAACAATATCAGCGGTGGCAGCGGCGGCGCTTGCGCATGCGGCCGGGACTCACGTGCCTGTGGGCCGTTTCAGGCCGGGACAACGTCGATTTCGATCGTTGGATGAAGCTGGACATGCAGTACATCGACAATTGGTCGTTGGCGCTCGATTGGAAGATCTTGCTGCAAACCATCCCCCACGTGCTTACCGGCCACGGGGTTAACTGAGTCTCGCCCCGCGATTCATTCTGTGGGACTTGTCCGCCCACTTCGGAATTGCCCCGCCCGCAGGCGCTAACCGGGAGTTAACGCTCCAGTTAACCGGTAGCGGTCCCGGTTATACTCTGTCACCTTGCCGAGGTTAACAAAGCAGTGTGAACCAAAGGTGGGATGGACCGCACCAGAACCTGACCGTACGATTACAACGTATGCGAAGTTTTACCGCATCAGAGACCTTCGCCGGGGTTCGGCTCGGCGAAGATGAGTCCCTAGACCGCGCGGCGATCACAATGGCCGGCGAGGTTGCGGAAGACGAAGTCCTACAGCCCGACGATCGCCGCGCTGCTCGGGGCGTCCTGACTGGCATCCTTCTGGGCGCGGGCGCTTGGAGCGCGATCTGGTTCGTTGTATCTGCCCTTTTGCACCATCGCGGCTAACGTAACCGGAGTTTGGCCGAAACCGGCCGCTCCAAACCGCTCTCCAAACATTCAGGCGAGTCCCTCCCTCAGGGGACGTGTCGCCGCCGGGCCAACGCGGACTCGCGCTCTCGCTCGCGGACTGTGGCTAAGCCGGCGGCGGGTTACGCGGTGAGGGAGGTCCCGCAGCGCCGGAGCCAGCCACTGGAATCGGCGCGGAGATCGCGGGAGAGAGGTGTTCGAACGCCCGCGCGCGATTTCTCTCCAGCCAGTGATCCAAAACGAGCAAGCGCCACAGTTGGACCGGTATCCACCGCCGGCGCAGCGCCTCACGAAGCGGCGCTGCGAGCGAACCCCTGCGTACCCACCCGTCCCGCTCGAGCGCCGTACCTTGCCGCAGCCCGTCCAGCATGCTGCTCCAACGCTCGGCCAGCCAGCGCTCGACGGGAACCGTGAATCCCTGCTTTTCGCGGAACGCCACATCGGCCCCAACGCGCCGCCGCACAATCTCCCGTAGCACGGCCTTCAGGTTTCCGCCGTGGAATCGCACTTCGGCGGGGAGGGCTGCCGCAAACTCCCAGATTTTCTGATCGAGAAACGGCGCCCGCGCTTCAAGCGCGTAATGCATAGTACCGCCGTCTATTTTGACCATGAATTCACTCACGAAATGCTGGTTGCGGTGATACGAGAAGAAATCCCACAAGAGCCGGCGTGCGGATGCAAGCGACGGCGGAATCTGCCGCTGCGCCAGTTCGCGCCGGACGAGCGGTTCCCCTAGAATTCCACGCTCCCGATAGTACGGCAAACCGTCGTGCGCTCGGATAAACGGACCGAGCCCGCCGGTGGCATAGCCCAGGAAGTTCTTCGCCCCACGCAGCGGCCCATAACTCGGGATGAGGAAGCCTGCCTTGTTCCAGGCCGCCGCAGCCAGCGGGGGCAGCCGCCGGGCAAGCCTTTGCGCCATCCAGACATTGCGGAAAAACGGGTAGCCGAGGAAGACATCGTCTCCGCCGTCGCCCGTCAACAGGACGGTGGCCAGGCGTTTCACCGACCGCGAGACCCACAACATCGCCAGTGCCGACTGGCAACTGAACGGCTCGCTGTAAGCGTCCGTGAGCTCGTCCAGCGAGAAATCGGCGTCCGGCATGTCGACAATCTCATGGGAAATCCCGAGCCTGCGGGCGGTGTCCGCGGCCGCGGCACTTTCGTCGGAATCGCTGCCCGTGGCGCGCACTGTGAATGCCCTGATGTTGGCATTGAGTTCGCGCAGTGCCCAGCACACCAGGGTGGAATCGATGCCACCACTCAACAGCGCGCCCAATGGCACGTCCGAAATCAGCCGGAGCTTGACGGCCTCCAGTATCAACTGCTCGGTTTGTTCGACGGCCTCATCGAAAGCCACCGGGACGGATCCGCCGGTTTCTGGCAACGACCAATATTGCCTGCGCTCCAGCCGGCCCTCGCACCACTCCGCAATCGTAGCCGGGGCGAGCTTCTCGATGCCCTCGAATATGGCGCGGGCCTCGGTCACATAGCCGAATTCGAGAAACTCCAGGACCGCTTGGGGGTCGATGCCGCCGCCAAAGCCTGCCGTTCGGAGGGCCGCAATCGTGGACGCAAAGGCGATCTCGCCGTGGCGCGCGCAAAACACCAGCGGCTTGACGCCCAGCCGGTCTCGCGCCAGCGTCAGGACGCGCCGCGAATTGTCCCAGACCGCAAAAGCGAACATGCCGCGAAGGCGGCCGACCAGAGCGTCGATTCCCCACTCCCGGTAGCCATGCAGAAGTACCTCGGTATCGCAATCCGACCGGAACCGATTGCCGCGGCTCTCGAGCTCGCGGCGCAGCTCCGGGAAATTGTAAATGCAGCCGTTGAAGACCACACCGATTTGGCGGTCGCCGGAGAGCATTGGCTGGCTCCCTGCCTCGCTCAAATCCAGAATCGCCAGGCGGCGGTGGCCCAAGGTGGCGCAGTCCCAGTTCTCCACGCCCTCCGAATCGGGGCCACGCCGCGCCAGTGCCCGAACCATCGCTCTAACAGCCGGCTCCGTTATCTGGGGGCGCAGCGCTGACGCATACCCCGCAATTCCGCACATAGCTACATTATTTCAGAAAGCGAAATGAAGCCCGCCAGGAATTCCGGTTAGATCCGTGGCGCGGGCCCCACCGCCGTACGTTGAAGGTTATGGGCAAGCCGGCGCAAGTCTACCGTTGCTTCCCGAGAATCTGCTCGAAAAGGGCTTCGTAGCGTTCCGCGACCCGGCCGGTCGAATAATTATCGACGATCCGCTGCCGCGCGGCCTGCCCCATGCGGCCGCGCAACGCGGAATCGCGAAATAGCCGGATCAGGGCACTGGCAATGGCGGAGTCGTCTCCCACTCGCGTCAGCAAGCCGTGAACCTCGTCCTCGATGAGCTGCACGTTTGCCGGAATCCGGCTTACCACCGAAGCCAGGCCTGCGGACATGGCTTCCGCGAGCGCGCAGGAGAATCCTTCGTTCGGCGACGTCAGCGTGAAGACGTCGCTGGCGCGCAGCCAAAGCGGAACTTCCGACGCGTCCACCCGGCCGCTGAAGAGCACCTGCGACGATCCGAGGCCCAGCTTTGTGGCTAGGGCTTCCAACTCGTTTCGCATCGCCCCATCGCCGACCAGAACCAGCATCGCCCGCGGTTCCTCGCGCGCCGCCAGCGCGAAGCCGCTCAACAGCCATGGCAGTCCCTTTTCATGGGACAGGCGGCCGACATACACGGCCACCAAAGCCCCCGGAGGAATTCCGAACCCGGCGCGCAGCCTGGCAATTTCCTCCGGCCGACCCGGCCGGAACTGCTCCGTATCCACCGGATTCGGCATCCACAACATCTGGTCGCGAGGGAACCCGTACTCCATCGCCTCCTGCATCATGCCTTCGTTGAGAATCAGCAGTCGCGCGGCCCACCGGCGCAGCCAGGCCAACTCCACGCGGCCGATGCGCGACTGCCTCACCAGTGGAATCACGCCGCTTCCGCCGACCTTCATCACGATTGGTTTCCTGAGCGCGCGTGCCACCGGCAGGCCCGCCGCCAGGTGCAGGCCCTGCATCAGAAAATAGACGATCTGGTAGTTACGCCGTTCCCGCCATAGCGCCCACGCTACGCGGAGTGCAAATACCGTATCCTTCCATCTGCCCCGTGCGTTGCGAGTGAGAATCCGCACCGGCACGCCTGCCGGATCCATCCAGTCGCGCACCGGCGGCATCGGAGACCCGCCTGAAGTCAGCACCAGCACGCGATGTCCCCGGCGGATCATCTCCGCAGACACCCTCTGCGCCTCGGTCTCAGATCCGCCCAATACCGGCGGATAGGAGTCCGAGATCAGCAGCAGCGAAACCGGCTTCATGCCCATCTGCTTCGTCATTCAACGGGGACCCCGGTGTGCTGGTGTTCCCGCACTCGAAACCCCCTCTCACTTGCATTCGGCGACACCCTTCTCACTGGGCTACTCCCGCTCGCCGCTGTCGGCCACCACGGCGCAACCCGCCGGATCTGCGCCCCAACCGTAAGCCTGACCGGACTGAAACAGCAGAAACGGCGACAACGCCAGCATATAACAGATCATTCAACCAGGCCCAGCGGCACGAGAGCGTCCGCGCGTGTGAGCGGCGGCAGCGCGCGCAACTGCCGGAAAGTTGGTTACCGGAGCAAATCCGCACCTTGAATCTGTTACTATTCGAGCCAATGGACGCCGTACAAATCTTGCATGTAACCAGGACCTTCGGGAGTGTGACTGCGGTAGACGACCTCTCGCTCGCGGTGCCGCAGGGGTCGATTTACGGATTCATCGGGCCGAACGGCTCGGGCAAGACCACCACGATGCGCCTGATCGTGAACATCTTCTATCCCGATCGCGGCGAGATCCGCCTTTTCGGAGATGGCCGGCCGGAGACCAGCACGGACCTCATCGGGTACCTTCCCGAGGAGCGCGGCCTCTACCAGAAAATGACCGTCGAGGCGCTGCTGGAATTCTATGGCGAGCTGCGTTCCGGACACAACGTCACCACTGAAGTCGCAAGCTGGCTGGAGAGACTGGGCCTGGCAAGCCGCGCCTCCGATAAGGTGGAAACGCTCAGCAAGGGCATGACCCAGAAGGTACAGTTCATCGCCACCGTGATTCCCGAACCGAAACTTCTCATCCTGGATGAGCCGTTTAGCGGTCTCGATCCGGTGAGTGCGGAGGCCATCCGCGCCGCCATTCTGGATCTCCGCCGCCGCGGTGTCACGGTCATCCTCAGCACGCACGACATGTACCTGGCGGAATCCCTATGCGACTACATTCTGATGATCTTCCGCGGCAGGAAGGTGCTGGACGGCACCCTCAGCTCGATTCAGGAACAATACGGCGACGACACCATAAGGGTGACGGCCGACGGCAGCTTCGCGGCGGTGCAGCAGCTTCTCGGCGTCGAGCAGATCCGCGACCTGGGGCAGGTGCAGGAACTGCGGCTGACGCGCGGCGCGGACCCGCAAGAGGTTTTGCGCGCCCTGGTAGCGCAGGCCCGCGTGACCAGTTTCTCCCTGATGAAACCGTCCCTGCACGACATCTTCATGCGCATTGCCGGCCCGGCGGCCGAGGAGGCAAACCATGCGAGTGCATAAGGTCTTCACGATTGCCAAGCGCGACTATATCTCGACGGTCCGCACCAAGGCGTTTGTGTTCGGACTGGTGGTTGCCCCGGTCCTGTTCGGCGGCGGATCGATCGCGATGTCATTCCTCAAAGGCAAGCCGGATTTGAAGGACCGTCACATTGCCATCATCGACCACACGGGCGTGGCGGCCGAGCCCGTGGTGAGCGCCGTGCGGGAGAAGAATGAACAGGAACTTCTCGACAAGAAGACTCACCAGCAGATTGAGCCCCGCTACGTTTTCGAGGTGATCGCGCCGGCCGGCGATCCCGCTTCCAGTAAGGATCAGTTGCTGGCGCTCTCCGGCCGGGTTCGCAACAAGCAGTTGGCGGCATTTATCGAAATCGGGAAGGATGCGCTGCGCCCGCCCAAACCCACCTTCGATTCCGACGATTTCGATTTAGGGACAAGCAATAAGACCGACCCCAACACGGGCGTGTCCTACTACACCAACGCCGGCGGCATCGATGAGATGCGCAACTGGCTCTACGGTCCGATCAGCGACGGAGTGCGCCTGGCGCGCCTGGCACGGCTCGGCATTGACATCCAGCGCAATCCGGGACTGACAGCTTCGGTTCGGATCGATGGGTTGAGCCTGGTGGAGCGCGACGAAAAAACCGGCGAAGTTCATGAAGCACGCAAGCGCAGCGAGCTGGAAGGCTTCTTTGTGCCTTTCGCGGTGGCCATGATTCTCGCCATGATCGTGATGGTGGGCTCGGCGCCCATGCTGCAAAGCGTCACGCAGGACAAGAGCCAGCGCATTGTGGAGACGCTGCTGGGCGCAGCCACGCCATTCGAGCTCATGTCCGGCAAAGTGCTGGGTTCCGTTGGGGTCGCCGTGACCAGTTCCCTGTTGTACGTGATCGCCGGCACAGTCGCGGTAAACGCCCTGGGAGTTGCCGGCCTGCTGCCGCTCACCATCATCCCCTGGTTCTACGTGTACCTGCTGACGGACGTGATCATGCTCTGCGCCTTCGCCGCGGCGCTGGGAGCATGCTGTAGCACTCCACAGGACGCGCAGAATCTCGCCATCGTGCTACTGATGCCGTGCCTCATCCCGATGTTTACGTTGGTGACCGTGCTGCGGCAGCCCAACGGCATGCTGTCCACCATCATGTCGCTGGTTCCGCCGTTTACTCCGATCCTGATGCTGTTGCGCCAGGCCATGCCCAATGGCGTTCCCGCGTGGCAACCGTGGGTAGGACTGGTCGATGTCATGGCCTTCGCGGTCGGAACCGTCTGGGCCGCCTCGCGAATCTTCCGGGTAGCTATCCTGATGCAAGGCAAGCCGCCGAAGTTGGCGGAGATGGTGCGCTGGGCGATAAAGGGCTAATCGCCGCCCTGGCGCTCGCGCAGGAGAGATGCTGGATCGCTTGCGAATCCGATATCAGTTCCGCCATGCCCTCATCTTTGGTGGGCTGCTGCTGGCGCTTCTGCTGTGTATTTGGGGCGCTCCGGCGCCGGATTCCTTCCGCTTCGCGATTCTGGGAGATCGGACTGGCGAGGCGCAAGCGGGCGTCTACGAGCAGGTGTGGAAAGAGGTGGCAGCCGAAACCCCAGCATTCGTCCTCAGCGTCGGCGATACTATTCAGGGGATGAACGACTCGAGCGCGGAAACGGAGTGGCGTGAAATCGATCGGATGCTCAAGCCTTTCCGGCGCTATCCGTTGTATCTCGTGCCGGGCAATCACGACATCTGGTCTCCCCAATCGGAGCGGCTGTTCCAGCAGCACGCGGCGCACAACGTACATTACAGTTTCGATTACGGGCAGGCGCATTTCACGGTGCTGGACAATAGCCGTTCCGACGAATTGGCTGCGCAGGAACTGGCCTTCCTGGAGGCGGACTTGAAAGCCCACGCCGGCCAGCCGTTGAAGATGATCGTCTCGCACCGGCCGTCCTGGTTGGTCAACGTGGCGCTGGGGAATCCGAGGTTTGCGCTGCATCAACTTGCCCGGCGGTATGGCGTGCAGTATGTGATCGCCGGACATCTTCACCAGATGCTGGATCTCTCGCTCGAAGGCGTGACCTATGTCTCCATGGCGAGTTCGGGCGGGCACCTCCGCTTGTCCCGGGCTTACGAAGACGGTTGGTTTTTCGGACACGCGCTGGTCGAAGTACACGGTAAGAGCATAGAGTTTTCAATCAGGGAGCTGGGTTCGCCGTACGGCGAGGGCCGGATAACGAAGCTGACTGACTGGGGCATGGCCGGTCTGGTCAAGCGAGACCAACCAGAGTCCGCGCCGGCGAAGTAGCGTGCGGGAGGCTCCGTCACTCGGACCGCAAGGCGAGGACGGGATCGACCGCGGTGGCCCGCCGCGCGGGGATGTAGCACGCCAGCAGAGCAATCCCTCCCAGCAGCAGCGTTACCGCGACAAGCGTCGCTGGATCGGCCGGGCCGACGCCGTACAGCAAGTCTGCCATGAATCGTGTGAGCGCAACGGCCGCAACCAGCCCCGCGGCCAACCCGAGCGCCGCCAGCTTCATACCTTGGCGCAGGACGAGTCCGAGGATCTCGCGGCGCGAAGCTCCCAAGGCGGAGCGGATTCCGAGTTCATGGGTGCGGCGACTTACCGCATAAGACATGACGCCATAGATGCCGACCGCGGCCAGCAGCAGCGCGGTGGCCGCGAAGATGATCAGCAACAGCATGGTGAAGCGGCGCTCGGCGAGCGACCCCGTAATGATCTGCTCCATGGTTTGAACGTCGTAAATCGGCTGATCGCGGGTCGGGCCGGCGACCTGTGCGCGCACAGCGTTCACCAGGCTCAGGGGCTCGGGGCCAGTGCGCAGCATGAGCTTCAGCCCCGCTACCGCTTCGGACAAGAACTTGTCAGGTACTTGCCAGGCAGGGAAATAAATCTGATCTCTTATCTTGGCGGTATCGTCTGAATCCAGTCCCCAATGCTTCGCGTGCCCAACTACACCGACGATCCGGACCTGGCCCACCACCATGAGGCTGAGTTGCCGGCCGAGCGGGTCCTGACTTGGAAAGATGTGCCTTGCCAGGACTTCGTCGATCACCACCACCGGGGGCGAAGCCAGGTTGTCCCGGTCCGTGAAGAACCGTCCACGCCGCAAGGGGATTTGCATCACGCTGGGGTAATCGGGCGTGACGATATAAAACATCGACGATGTCATCCGGTCCAGAGGAGGCCGGGGTCCGGTGCCCGGCCAGAAGGGAATCTCGCTGTCGCTCTCGCCGAGAGGGACCAACGAGGTGATCGCCGCCGACTGAACTCCTGGAGTCGCCGCCGCGCGTTCGAGCAATTGGCGGTAGGCAAGCCGGATGGCCGTCGGGTTCCCCATCGCTTGGGGCGACACCGCGAACTGCATTGTCAGGATGTTGCGTGTGTTGAATCCGGGATTGACCTGCCAGAGCCGCCAGATGCTTTGCATCATGAGCCCCGCGCCCACGAGCAGGATAACGGCTAAGCCAACTTCTACGACCACGAAGAATCCCTCCGTGCGATGACGTCCGCCTCCGGCGCCGCGTACGCCTTCTTTCAAGGATTCCTGCGGATTGGTATTCGCGCTGTGGAAAGCCGGAGCGAGGCCGAACAGCACGCCGGTGACGATCGAGACAGCGAGCGTGAAAAGCAGGACGTACGGATCGATTCCGATCTCCTGCGAGCGCGGCAGGCTGCCCGGCGCGGCGGCCAGGATCAGGCGGGTCCCCCAGCGGGCGAGCAGCAAGCCGATCGCGGCGCCACCCAGAGACAGTAGGACGCTTTCCGTCAACAACTGGCGCACCACGCGTCCGCGATCAGCGCCGAGCGCGGCACGAATGGCGAACTCACGCACGCGAGCCGTCGAGCGCGCCAATAGCAAATTGGCGACGTTGGCGCAGGCGATGATCAGCACGAACCCGACTGCGCCCACCAGCAGCAGCAGCGTGGGCCGGATGTACCCCACCATGTCGTCCTTCAACCGGACCAACTGAGCGCCGTGCCCTGCGTTCGACGCCGGATACTGGCGAGCCAGGCCGCCGCAGATCGACGCAATCTCCGCCTGCGCCGCTCCGATGGTTACGCCTGGCTTGAGACGGCCAACGACTCGGAGTCCAGGGTGGCTCTCCCGGGTACGCAGATCGACCGAGCTCATTTGCTCGATCGGCATGTAGACCCGAGCCCCGCTGAAGCGAAAATCGAAGGGCAAGACGCCGACCACCGTGCAACTCACGGCGTTGAGGGTCAGGCTCTTGCCAAGGATGTTCGGGGCGGCTGCGAACCGCTGTTTCCAGAAGCCGTAGGCGAGCATCACCGCGCAGGCAGCGCCCTGCCGGTCTTCCCCAGGCAGAAAGCTGCGCCCCAGGAATGGGTTGACACCGAGTACCGGAAAAACACTCGCCGAAACGTACTCGCCCGCAACCTGCTCAGGCTCGCCGCTTCCCGTGAAGTTGAAGTCATCGCCGCGGTAGGCGCCCATATCGGTGAAGGAACGGCTTCCGCGGCGCCAATCAAGGTAATTCGGGTAGGCGACCGAGGCTTGGCTGAACTCCGACGTTGTCTCGAAGATGTTCAGCAGCTTGTCTGGATCGGGATACGCGAGGGGCCGCAGGAGCACGCCGTTTACCACGCTGAAAATGGCCGTGTTCGCCCCGATGCCGAGCGCCAGCGCCAGCATTGCGACGGCGGTGAAGCCGGGGCTTTTTCGTAACGTCCGGAATCCGTAGCGAAGGTCCCACCCAAGCCCGGTCAGGAGATGGCCTCCGCTTTTCGCGCCAAGGACGACCGGCTCCGGCGCATCCGTCCGCTCGACGGCTTCGAGTTCTCTGGCCAGCAGTTCGTGGCCGCCGATCTCTTCGAGCGTGGTGCGCCGCGCTTCCGCCTCCGTAGCCCCACCGCTCCAGAGCTCCCGGTAACGATCCTCGGCGTGCTGGGCCAATTCCTCGACAATCTCCGCCTCGCGGGTCGGAGCGAGTTTCAAGTCCGCCAGTTGCTTGCGAATCTGTTCCTTCCAGTCAGGCATTTTCGACTCCGGTGATGCGGCCGATGGCCGCCACAAACGTCTGCCAGCCCTGCCGCTGGGAAGCCAAGACTTTGCGTCCCTGCGAGGTCAGCCGGTAATAGCGCCGCCGGCGCTGGCCGCTCTTCTCGACCCAGCGGCCTTGAATCCAGCCGCGCTTCTCCAGGCGATACAGCATTGGGTACAACGACGCCACGTGGAAGCGGAGTGCGCCTTGCGATCGCTCTTCGATCAGCTTGCCGATTTCGTAGCCGTGGCGGGGCAAAACCTCGAGCAGCGAGAGCAGCAGCAGCTCGGCGCTGCCCTTCTTCCACTCGCGATCGATAGATCTGTCTTCCATATATGGCACTGCTACATATTATTACGAAAGCGGACCGGTGTCAAGGGGATGCGGGGATGGATGCGGCGCTGCGACGAACCCAGGCGCACGCTGGATGAAAGACGTTGCGGGGCTTTGAGCCGGCAGAGATCAATCGTAGTGAACGGTGGTGAGGGTCCGATTGGTGTCGACGGCTTTCTTCCCCGTCAAACGCTCCAACCCGGAAAGAAAAGCGCTGTACTCGCTCTTGTTCAATTTGAAGAGCACTTCCACCTTCGGTGTCTTGGCGCCTGTCGCGGCGTTGTTCATCCAGGTCACGCCAACGTAGTGGTTCTCAGTCTCGCCCAAGTGCATGTAAGGAACGACGTCGAGCACCGCGGCGCCAAGTCGGTGATGAACACCAGTGGCGCAAGCGATTTCGGTGATGCTGCTAGCTGGCACGGCGATCCGATGGCCGTGCTGGATCAGGATCACTTGATCCGTACCGATCGTGGCTTTCACCTTGCTGTGAACGAACGGCAGGGTGCCACCCTCATAGTTGGCAGGATAATTTGCGGCCGCGACGTTCTTCGACTCGCGGGCCAAGCCGGCGCCAGGCGAAGCGATCGCCAGGAGGAATCCCAGGACCACAGGGAATCTTGTATTAACCATCATTCTCATTATATGTTTAGACGCGAATTGTGCGGCCCGGGTTACGCAGGCGAGACCGGGCAACCGGTACTACACTCTGTGAAACTTCGATACGGGTGTCAGTCGCCACGGGGGCCCCCGATTCGTGCATCGTTCCAGTGACCCAGCATTGCGAAGAAAGCTTGGTTAGCCTTGCTGCGGAATAACAGGACCCCAAACCAGGTTCCGAGTGTATTGGTGATGATGTCCGTCATGCCGGAGTCTCGCGTCGGAAGATACGCCTGGAGAATCTCGATGGTGAGACTGACCAGCGCTCCCAACACAACGGCCGTGAGTGCCGCCCGCTGGACACGACGTGCTACCGATAAGCGAGCGCAAAAGCAGAAACCGAAAGGAACGAATCCTATAATGTTCTTGAGAACGGCGCTCCAATAACTCCGGGACATTTCGAATTCCGTCCAAAAGGGTTGCAGGAAGACTTGATCCACAACCACGTACTTTTCCGGAATCGATAGCTCGGCTCCTGAATTGGCGCGATTGTGGACGACGTTCCCCGCGTGTTCATCAAAGAGGTAAAGCGCAACATTGCCTTCATCTTCTTGGATCTCGGGGCGTCCCGCCTGGGTCCAGGTTTGGTAGTGTTTCCAGAGCTGCGCCGGAGTGAGCTCCCGATCGTAAATCGCGAGGCCAAGTAGCTGGCCCTTCCAACTGTCGGGTTGCCCGGGTGAACCACCGAGGACCACTCGACCTGTGAGCTGGCTTGCGGGAAGTCGAAACTGCGGCGCTCGCCTGGCCAAAGCGCCGTCAATGTAAATCGCAGTCCCGTTCGTGCCCGAAGTGATCGTGAGGAATGACGGCCGCGCCTTGTGAAACACATCGTAAACGTAGAGGTTTGCGGTTCTCCTCCGATTCCGATCGTTGCGAATCGCAGCTTGCAGTCGAAGGTCCGTTTGCGATTGGCGCATCGAAAATCGGAAGGGATCGTCGGGAGTGCAGAATGCCAGGAAGGTGCCACTATCCCAGATGCGCTTAGGTTGCAGCCGGATCTCAAGGCTGCCGAACAGTTCATTTCGGTGGGAATTCGCCATCTCAAACACGCCGGAGCCGATCACGGTGCCGTACCTGCCGAGGCTGAGACCGTTGCGCTCTCTTAGCCAGGTGACGTCGTTTTTGGGCGCATGAAAGGGCCAGAGACCCAGCGTCAGGATGGTGCCTAAAACAGCAATGCAGACTATGTTCAGAATCTTTGTGTTCATTTGGCTCTACCCGATTCAGCGCTCATTGGAGCCTGGGTTTGAGATCCGTTTGCATGCGCTAACTCCGCATCCGCAGCAGCAGGTACAGCCCGGCGAGGCCGAATATGACGTCCGGGGACCAGGCCGCCATGGTGGCCGGCAGAAGATTCACGTCGCCGATCTTTTCGAACAGGATGCCCAGACCCTTGTACCCCACGCCGATGCCAAGGCTGACGCCGATGCCGGCCATCGCGCCGCGGTTGCCCACCAGGAAGCCGTACGGCACGGCGATCATCGCCATGATCAGCGCAAACAGCGGCAGCGCGAATTTCAGATAGAACTGCACCTGGAGCTTGCCGGTGGGGAAGCCGCGCTCTTGTAGATCGCGAATGTAGCGCTCCAGGCGGAGAAAGTTCATTTGCTTCTCTTGCACCGCCGCGGTGACGAAATAATCGGGCGGCTCCGTTAGGTCGGAGTGCCAGCGAGTCTCCAGGCCGCCAGGTTCGCTAGAAAAGGATTGGTACGCGCTGCACGAATCGCCGGCAAAGCGGCAACTCCAGCCGTTCTCGAAAACCCACGTCTTCAGCGCCGGGCTCCACTGCCCGCGCTCCGCCACAGTCTCGCGCTTCAGGCGGAACGTGTTGGGGTCCATGTCGAACACGTCCACCCCGTGCATGACGCCCGCCGCGTGGTCGAAGAATTCGTAGTAATAGATGCGCGAGTGGCCGAGGCCCATGATCCACTTGTGGTCCGCGCGCTGATAGGTCTGCTTGGGCCGGCCCTTGATTTCGTCACGCATGGCGTCCTGCTTGAGATTGGCGCCGGGCACGTAATAGAAATCGAAAAGGAAGAGCGCGCCGGCAAATACGATGCCCGCCAGCAGCAGCGGCATCGCCAGCCGGTACAGGCTCACGCCGCAGGCGCGGAACGCGGTGATTTCGTTCTGCTTGCTCAACACGCCCAGATGAACCAGCACCGCCACCAGAATGGCGAACGGCAGCGTTTCGTAAATCAACTCGGGCGTGAGGAAGAACAGATAGGAGAACATCTCCATGAGCGGGATCTTGTTGCGGATCCAGTCGCCCATCAGCTCGAAGAAGTTATAAGCCAAAATCATCGACAACAGGCTGGCCAGCACCACGCCGAGATAAAACACGAAGCTGGTCAGGATATAGGCGTCGACGATTTGCGGCAGGACGGGAAGCCTCCAGTGCGGCAGGGCCGCAGCCGCAGCCGTTTGCGGCCGATTACGCCGCAGCCATGCGCCCAGCCGGGCCAGCACGCCGGTGATGCGGCCCCAAAAGTCGCGGTCTCCAGGCTGCTCCATGCGATAAAGAAAAATCAATCCGGCCACCAGAAACACAGCGTCGGGCAACCACACGGCCACCGGCACGGACAAGGTTCTCTGCTTGGCAAACCCGATCAGCGTGAGCGAGGAAAGGTGGTAGCAGAAGAAGCTGAGGAACAGCGCGATGACATAGCCGGCGGATTTGCCGCCCTTGCGCGTGGCGATGCCGAGCGGGATGCCGACCAACGCCAGCGCGACGCAGGCCACGGGCAGGGCAAACCGCCGGAACAACTCGATGCGCACCTCGGTCCAGTCTTCCCCGGAGCGCGGATAACGCAGCAACTGGCGCGTGTTCATGGCGGCCGTAGGCGGCGTCTTGTGCTCCGGCGGCGAGGCATCGAGTACCTGCGTGCTGATGGGCGCGCACGAATCGTTGGCCACGCGGTCCTTGCCCATCTCGTGCGAACAATAGTCGTACAGCGTAAGCTGGATACGGTTGTTCTTTGGGTCCGATAAGGCGATGGCGCCGCGCGCCACCGTGATCATCGGCCCTTCGGCTTTCTCGCGCATCCCCGAAGCGCGCTGCTCGGGCGGAGTGATATCGGCGATGAACACCGGCCGCCACGTCACCACGGGCCCCGTCCCCACATCGCCCACGTAGAGAATCCGGTTGGGGAAACTTTCGTTGAAGACGCGTGGCTCGATTGCCGCCGAAACCTGGCCCTGCAACAGCTCGTTGACGATGTCGGTGGTCCTGCGGTAGGCCAGCGGCGTCAGCCGCAGCGACGCCAGGGCAGCCACGCTCATCCCCAACGCGGCGAACAGCACGACCGGCGCGATCACTTTCCGGCTGGAGACGCCCGCCGCCCGCATGGCGGTGATCTCGCCATCCGCAGCCATGCGGCCGAGCCCGATCAATATGCCCACCAGCACGCCGAACGGAATGGTGAGCGGCAGCACCGGAGGCATCGCCCAGAGAAGCAGCTCCACCACGGTGGAGACAGAAGCGTTGTTGGCTCCCACCAGCACCGCGAACAGCTTGTCGGCCGCGCGCAGGAAGATGATGAAGGTGGCCAGCAGCGTGCCCAGCACAGCGCTAGCGAGAATTTCGCGGAATATGTAACGGCCCAACAGGCGCATAGCCGCTACCGCGCCACCTCCGGTGGTGGCGCCACGGGCAGCTTGGGCAGTTCCTCTTCCACGGGATGCAACTCCAGGTCGTCGACGATGATCGAGGGCGCCACCACGCAGCTTTCCGTCGTGTAACTGCCCGCGCCCACCAGCGCCAGCGGAGCGCCATTATCCAGATAGTCGAAAACCGTGTCGTCGTCGCCCGCCACCAGGATGTCCTTGAGCGACCGCACATTCAGCCCGCGGAAGCGAAGACCGCGCACCAGTTCCTCGCGCCCGTCGGGATAGACCTTATAGACCAGCACCGGCGAGCTGACCGGATGTACTGCGCTGTCCGCCGTCGCGAACATGCGCCGCAATTCGTCGAGCGACGCCGTGGACGGGTAATCCATCTTGCGCACCATTACGCCGTATGCCAGACCGCGCGCCTGCACCAGCTCGATCAGCTTTTTCTTGAGATCGCCCGCGGGCATGGTTTCCGAGGAGCCGATGAACAGGTTGCCGATGCCGGCGGTAGCGGCGCCATACGATCCCGGCAGGCGCGCGTGGCCGTTGGAGGCGGAAAATCCGCGCACCGGCTGCCGCGTCAGCAGGAAGCCCTTGAGAACGCCTTTTTCTACCAGCGTAAGCGGTTGCGCGCGGACGCCTTCGCGGTCCACGTCATAGGCGCCGAACAACGCCTGGCCGCGCCATTCCCGCTGCGTCGGGTCGTCCACCACGTCGAACGACTCGGGCAAAACGCGCGCGCCCAGCCGCCCTTCGAGCTCGCTCGAGTTGAACCCGCCGCGCCCGCCTTCCGGCTTGCGCGCGAGCGCCAGGTTGCGGCCCAGCAGCTCGGCGAAGATCTGCGGGCCGGCCGCGCCTTCAAACAGCACCGGGCCGCTGTAATCTTCGCCCTTCGGAGCCTTGGCCAGCGCTTCCAGGTTCTGCGCCATCTCGCGCAGCGTGCTGTTCAATGTGGCATCGCCCGGCAGGTGCGCCGGGTCCAACGCCAGCAAGGTGACGGCGTCGTGCAGCATCATGCCATCCGGCGCTTGTGCCACGGCGCGCGCCCGCAGACTGCCGGCATTTTCGGCCGCCCGCACCACCGTGCCTTCCGAATTCACCACGTAGTAGCCGCCGGCCTCGGCCTCCAGCTCGACGCGCGAATCCAGCACCCCGGGATATTCGGCGAAGATCGCGGACAGCGCGCGCACCCGCACCGCCCAATCGTTCTCGTCAATCGCGAGGCGGCCCAGTTCGTGAACATACTCGATTCGTTGGGCGTGCGAAAAGTCGTCGGCGCGATTGCTCTCGGTGAGATTGCGCAGCGCCGCACGCTTGCGCGAAATAGTTTCCACGGCGCTTTTGTAAGCCGAATCGGTCGCCAGCCAAAAGTAACGTCGCAGCACCGGATAGGAGTCGTCGAGCGGCCAGCGGCCCAGGTCATAGCGCGTGCCGCCCACGCGGCCGGCGAAGTTCGTGTTGTCGAACTTGTAGTCGCCCACCCGCACGGTGATCTCCGGCTGCCGGATATGGTCGCGGCGCCGCGACAGCAGCCCGCCGAGCGAAGCCGAAACGCTGAAAAGGTCCCCCTCGTCGACCACGTACTGAATGAAGTATGGGGCATCCAGATTGGAGACTGTCAGCTTGCTGGCGCGTGCGATTTCGTCGCGCATCGCAGCCAGCACGGGGTCCGGCGCGGGCGCATCCGCCGCCAGCGCCGTCAGCGCCGTCAGCGTCCCTGTGGCCGCGGCCAGCATCAGGCGCTTCACTGTGTGCCCCCTTTTTCGAGCACCGGCGGCTCCGGAAGCAGCGGCGGCCGGTCGTTGGCTTTGGCTTTCTTTTCGATTTCGATTTCCGAGACCAGGATGGCCGGCGACACCGCCGATACTGGCACGGTGCCGCTTTCCGCGCCGCAGTAGCCGTTGAAAACTTCCGGCTTGTCTCCGGTGGCCAGGATCTTGGCGAAGCTGGCCAGCGGCGTGCCTACTATATCCGCGCCGCGCACCGGTTCGTCCGGCCGGCCGTCGGCATACACGCGGTATACGATCACCGGAACCACACTGTATGCCTGCAGACCGGCGCGGCTGGTGGTGGTGAACCCGTTGGTGATGTCGCGGAAGTAGAGGCCGTAAGGCTTGTTCTGCCGCTTGATTTCTTCGATCAGCATCTCGCGCAGCCTCAAGTCGGACACCGCTTTGGCCGATTCCACGATCAGGTTGGACTGCCGTGAAACCACTTCGTACCCAGGCTGGCGCCGGCCGTGACTGTTCGACTGGCTGAATCCCGCAATCGGCGAGCGCGACATGAGGAAGGTTTTCAGGACGCCGTTTTCAACCGCGGTCACCGGCCTCGCCTTCACTCCTTCATCGTCGTAATCGTACCAGCCGTAGAGGTCCTCACCTGCCATCGAATGCCGCGTGGGATCGAAAATCACCGACAGAAAATCGGGCAGCACCTCTGTGCCGACACTCTTGGTGAAGGTCTGGCCCTCGTTCTCGTCCTTCTGGCGGTGGCCCTCCACGCGATGGCCGAAAATCTCGTGGAAAAATACCCCCGCCGCACGGCCGGAAAGAATGGCAGGCCCCACGAACGGCTCGGCTTCGGGCGCGCTCAGCAGCGCGGTCACGTCCTTGGCAACGCGGTCGATCGCCGCCAGCACCGTCTTGTCGTCCGGCAAGCTGCCCGAATCTTCCGCTTCAAAGCTGTCGAAGTCGGCGACGTCGGCACCATCGGCGGCCTTGGCTGAAGCAGAAATGAAAATGCGCGCGTAGCCGCGGCCGAATTCCAGGCGCGTTCCTTCCGTATTCACGAAGTACCGTGTCTCGGCTTGGCCGGAAACCGTCACCCGGCTGGTGAGCACACTGGGGTAATTCCGGAAGCGCGCGGAGAGCTTGCGGATGCGGCCGGTCCATTCCTCCACGTCGAACTTGAGCTTCACCGGCGCGGCGAACGAGACCTCGGGCGGAGCGCTCGAAAAATCGGCCGAGGCGTCCTGTTCCGCGACCTTCACCTGCGTGTTGGTTTGAATCCGGATCAGCCGCTCCGCCGCCGCGCGATATGCGCGATCGGTCTCCTCCCACAGGCGGTGCTTGATGGAATTGGCGTTGTCTTCGTAGGTGATCAGCGCCCCGGAAGTGAACTGCGCCTCCCCGCCGCCAACTCCGCGCACATGGTGGTAGTTGTCCAGTTTCGGAGAGCCCACGCGCACGGAAACGTCCAGCGTTCGCGATTTCCCGCCACTGTTCGAGTCGATCGCGCCCAGCGTCCCGGACACGTTGTAGACGTCTTCCTGGGTGATTTCGTAACTCAGAAAGTAAGGCGGAGGATCGGCTTTGTCTTTGAGCACCTGAAAGTCGCGCGCCAGTTCCTGGCTCATGGCGTCCACCAGCGTCGATTGAGCCCTGGCAGCGGTTGCCAGCGCGAGCGGCAGGGCCAGGCGGAGCAGGATTGAGCGAGTCAAATCTCAGCATAGCAAACTGGCTTCGCTACCCCGTTGTGCAGTCTTATCTCATACAAGATGAGCCTGGGGCTGGCATTGGTTTCTCATACAAGATGAGCCTGGAGGGGGCGAAGTCCGGCATGCTGGGGGTTGATCGTCAACATGCAGGTAGCAGAAGGGTTGAGCC
>JBEKXZ010000043.1:0-38670 GCA_049511495.1 Bryobacteraceae bacterium
TCATCCGCTCCATCTCGGCGGCTGAGTACTGCTGGGTTTCGTCCACTCCCCAGCATCACCCGCCCCGACCAAAGCGGACAGATCACGTGTGAATTGGACCGGACAACTCAAATACTAGCGACAGTAGCAAGCCGCGACGAGAAAGCCGGAACGGGGGAGTATGTTACACTGTGGGCCGGCCCGATCTCATGCACGCAAGCTCGATTACCCCGGCCCTGGATACGCCCTGATGCGCCCGGAAAGACCGCAGCCTCTAACCCGAGAGGAACATCTGGAATTGGGCCGCGAGCTGAAGCAAGCGCGGATCAAACTGAACGAACTGGCCGCCCTGGTGGTGGAGGTTTACGGGCCGCAAAACCACGCGGCATTCACGTTCCAGAAGATCATTGACGCGCTCGACTCGCTCAGCGAGGACATGCAGGCGCAGGCGGCAGAGGATCTCCGCGGACAGGCGGTCGAAGGGTTTTACACCTGAGCGGCGAGCTCGCAGACGCATTCAGCCATCGTACCCACGCGCTGCTCGCAAAGCCGTCGAAAAAAAACAACAATTCTCGCGATGCAGGCATCCGGTAGCTCGGAAGAGTCTGGCACTGAAAGTATCTATCGGTCAGACTGAAGGTGAGAAGGCGACGGCCGGCATTTCTATTGGCGCGTCGTTCGCCTCCGGGCGGTGCAAGGCGAACTGGTGCCGGCCGTCAACGGCACGATGGACATACTATAAAGAAAAGAGAAGAAGGGCGATGATATGCGAATCTTCGGATTAGCCGGACTCCTTTGGCTGGCGGCGATGGTGGCGACGGCGCAGCAAACCGGAGCGGTCCCGAATTCTGGCGTGGTGATTCGGACCGAAACCAAGCAGGTGCTGGTGGACGCCGTGGTGACCGACAAGAAGGGCGACTACGTCCCCGATCTTCCGCAGAAAGACTTCAAGGTGCTGGAGGACGGCAAGGAACAGTCGATCCGCAGCTTCTCTTATGAAGCCGAGGGGGCTTCGCCAAACAGCACGCAGGGGCATTACCTGGTGTTGTTTTTCGACAATTCGACCATGGATTTGAGCGACCAGGCGGTGGCGCGCCGGGCGGCGGGCAAGTTCGTCGAGGCCAATGCCGGGCCCAACCGTTACATGGCGGTGGTCGACTTCTCCGGCGGCGTGAGGATCGCGCAGAACTTTACCGCCGACGCGGAGCGGTTGAGGCAGGTGGTGAGCGGCGCTACGCTCGCCAATGTCAATCCGAACGCGGGAACGCTGGCGATTGGGGGCGACGCCTCCACCGGGTCCGGCCCGGCTCCGGGCGGCGGATCACGCAGCTTATCGACCGGTATGGAAGCCGAGTTTGGGCAGCGCGACGTGCTGCTGGGTCTGCGCAGCCTGGCGAAAGGATTGGAATCGGTTCCGGGACGCAAGATCCTGGTGCTGTTTACCGAGGGTTTCCCGCTGAGCGTGGAGATCCGGTCCGAGATTACCGCTGTAACGGATACGTGCAACAAGGCGAATGTGGCGATCTATCCGATCGACGTTCGCGGCTTGGTGGGAGCGGCGCCGCCGGCGCTCCCGGGGCCCCCTGCCGGTCTGCCGGGCGGGCGCGGCATTCCGCCGGGCGCTTTGCTCCCGGCCGCTCCTCGTGGAGGCATTTTCACGGCGTTGGGGCTGGGCGGCGGCTTCGGCCTGGTGCAGCCGGTCGCTTACTTCCAACGCGGCCCCTCGGGCTCGTCCGGCCCCACGGGTGGCACGGGCAGTTCGCCTGGCGGTTCCAAGCCGGGAGGCGGGACACCGAGCCCGTCTCCGTCCCCGTCCCCGTCCCGTGCACCGGCGGGCTCGAGTCCAAGCCGCGGACCGGCCAATACCGGCACCGGCACCGGCACCCGCGGTGGGACCGTCAACAACAACGTTTACACGACGCCTCCGCGGATCATCGTTCCGCAGCCGCCGCCCACCGCGTCGACCAATCAGGAATTCATGTACATGCTGGCCGACGGCACCGGCGGATTCGTGATTGCCAACACCAACGACCTGCTAGGCGGCTTGGACAGGATCGGCAAGGAGCAGAACCAGTACTACTTGATTGGATACACGCCGCCGGACACCCCGGAGGGGAGCTGTCACCTGCTGAAGGTGAGAGTGGAGCGCGGATACACGGTGCGGGCGCGCAGCGGCTATTGCAACGTAAGGCAGGTGGACCTGCTGGCAGGCAAGCCGGCCGAGCGCGACCTGGAGACGCGCGCGGCCGCCGGTGTCCCCGGCACCGTCCAGTCCGCAGCCATGCAGGCGCCGTTCTTTTATCAGTCCCCCAACGTCGCGCGTCTCGACCTGGCCCTGGAGATTCCGTCCAGTTCCATCCGGTTCACCAAGGTGAAGGGTCATCAGCACGCCGATATCAACATACTGGGGATTGCGTACAGTGCCAATGGTGCGGTGGGCGCGCGGTTTAGCGACACGGTCAAGCTGGATTTCGCCGACAAGAAGGAGCTCGACGCCTTTCTGGAGAAGCCCTTCCTGCACTATGATACGCAGTTCGACGTGGCCACCGGTTCCTACGATCTGAAAGTGCTCTTCAGCTCCGGCGGCGAGGAATTCGGCAAGCTGGAGAAGAACCCGCTAACCATTCAGCCGTACGATGGCAAGGCTTTATTCCTCAGCGGCGTTGCGTTCAGCACCGACTTCCGCAAGGTAAGTGAGTCGGAACCGGACCTGGACGCCGAGCTGCTGGACGGCCGCGCGCCCCTGGTGGCCCAAGGCATGCAAATCACGCCGGGCGGCAGCAACCACTTCAAGAAGTCCGACACCGCAGTCTGCTACCTGGAAGTCTATGAACCGCTGCTGCGCAGTACCGAAGCGCCGGAGCAGGCCGCAAGCGGAAGCGGCGCGGCCAAACCCGCGGCGGCCACGACCGCGGTGACCGTCCGTGTCCGCCTGCTGGATGCGAAGACCAGCGACCCGAAGGTCGATAGCGGTGTCATGGACGTCACCAGATACGCTAAGCACGGCGACTCTGTAATCCCGGTGGCATTCCGCTTGAAGGTTGAAGCGCTTGCCGCCGGCTCCTACATTGCTGAGATTCGCGCGGCCGACACACGCCGCATTGTCACCCGCAGCGTCCCGTTTGAGGTGGTAGAGTAAGGGGCCGGTTCGCCCGGGTTTCAGGGGCGGCCTAAAACGCCGTTTGTATTGCGGCCCGAAGGTCCGCTTCCTTGGTGTAACCGTCGAAGCGCTTGACGAGCTTGCCGGAGCGGTCGAACACGAGCGTCACGGGGAGGTTTTCCACGCCGTATCTCTTCCCTATCGCGGCGGACCCCAGCGCGACGGGATAGTCGACCGGGTGCTTGGCCAGGAATGGCTTGACCACCGCCGCGCCTTCTTCGTCCATGGCCACGCCGGCCAGCGCGAGCCCCTTCGGCGACAGCTCATGGTACAAGCGGTTGAACTGTGGCATCTCCTGAATGCAGGGCACACACCAGGTGGCCCAGAAATCCAGCACCAGCACTTTTCCGGCGCCATCGATCGCGCTGCCATCGAGCGCAGTGAAGCGCGCGTCGTCGTCGCTCTCTCGATCCGCGGTTTGGGCGGTCACGGAAGCGGCTGCGCCCCGGTTCAGAAACGCGAGGAACTCCTGCGTATTGGTGGTGCGGCCCTCGAAGGTCGCCACCACGCTTTCGTCCGGCCGGACGATGGCGTAATAGGGTTCGGCCACCGTGCCGAACCTGGTCTCCTCGAGTTTCTCGTTGGCCTCGCTGACCGCGTCGGTGCGGTCCGTGAACAGCTCCACCAGCACGAATTGCCCTAGCGCGGCAGCAATTTCGGGGCGGGGAAGCATGTTAGCTTCCATCCAATGGCAGTTGGCGCAGGCCACGCCGGTGAAGTTGATGAATACCAGCTTGCCCTCGCGCCGGGCCTGATCGAGCGCTTGCCTGTATTGGTCTTTCAACCACGACGGTCCACCGCGTTCGCCTGACGCAGAGGCGCGTTCGGCGGGCGCGGGCACGTACGCATCCAGCCAGCCCAGCTTGCCGCCGGACATTCCGGGCACCAGGCTAACGGCGAAAATAAAGAACGCCGTGCCCATGGCAAGGCGTCCCAACCGCAGCGGTTCGTCCGGTTTGACCCCTTCCAGGCGCAGCAGCCCCAGCAGGTAGAGGCCGGCCATGGCGAACAGCACGATCCAGCCGGCGAGGAAACGCTCTCGCGTCAGCCATCCCAGCCCGAGGGTCTGATCCACGGCGCTCAGGTATTTCAAGCTGGCGGCCAGAATCACGAATCCCATTACGATTTTGACCCGCGCCAGCCAGCCGCCGCTGCGCGGCAGTTTCTTGAGCATCGGCGGAAACAGCGCCAGCAAGAAGAACGGCAGCGCCATGCCGATCGCGAAGGTCACCATGCCCACCAGCGGCCGCAATCCTCCTCCCGATACCGAAGCCGCCAGCAGGGTTCCCACAAACGGCCCCACGCAGGCGAAGGAGGCGAGCGAATAGGTGAGGCCCATCAGCAGCGTGCCGGCGAATCCGCCGCTGCCGGAAGCCTGGTTGAGCCGCGTCAACACCGAAGACGGAATGGTGATCTCGAACGCGCCCAGCAAGCTCAGCGAAAAGACGATGAACAGCCCCGCGATGAAGCCGTTGACCCAGGGGCTGGCGCCCAATTGCACGACTCCCACCGGCCCCAACAACGCGGTGATCAGCAGGCCCAGGCCGGAGAACAACACGACGATCCCGAGACAGAAAACCACCGCCTGCGTGATCGCGTCGCGCCGCCCGCCGGATTCGCGGTTGAGGAAGTACGACATGGTGATGGGAATCATCGGGAAACAGCACGGCGTGAAGATGGAAGCCAGGCCAAGGCCGAAGGCGGCGAGCAGAAATAGCGTCCAGCTTTGCTGGGAAGCGGCGGGGCGGGCGGGCGCGGGCGGTTTGACCTCTGCCAAACCGGGAGGCAACGCGATGGCCGCGACTTTCGCGCCCGGATCGATTCCGAGATCCGCCGTCCCCGACCACTTACCCGGAACGCACGTGGTGTCGTTGCAGGTTTGGAAGCGCGCGGCGACCTCTAGCATGGTGGTGCCGGCCGGTGCGTCCGGGCGCGTAACGATCATGAGATCGAACCGCGCGGAGCCCTCGAAGGTCTCGGTCTGGCTGTTGAAGTTGGGATCGAATGCGCGCTTGGGAATGCTCTGCGAGAGGCTGGTGTGCGCCACGACGGTACTGGGGCCAAGAGTAAACGACGCCGGGATTCCGGCCGGGGAAGACGCCGCGTAGAGATGCCATCCCGGATCGATCGTGGCATCGATGCTCAGCACCGTGGCGCCTCCGGGCGCGACGGTGGCGGGATCGATGGATAGGTTCCACGCGACATGCTGCTGGGCGGCGGAGGCGGTGGCAGCCAGCAAGAGGAAAAGAAGCTCTGAGGCCAAGACACAGGTAGGACAGACCATCGCTTTTTGTGGTCTGTCATATTGCGCAATGACACGAAACGTCGACAGACGACAAAAGCCGATCGTCTGTCCCAGCTTATCAATCACGGTACTTTGACTGCGGCGATCTTTTCGGAAGCGGAAGCGCGCAGCTCCTCTTCGATCCGCTGATTGACGTTACCTTGGGAGAATTCGGCGGCCACGCGAATGGCGTTACGGATGGCTTTGGCATTGGCCCGGCCGTGGCTGATGATGCAGACGCCGCGGACGCCCAACAGCGGCGCCCCGCCGTATTCGGAGTAATCCAGGCGCTTCTTGAAATCGTCGAGGGCGGTGCGCGAAAACACGTAGCCGATCTTGGCGGAAATGGTGGCTTCGAGCGATTCGCGCAGGGTGTGCTTCACTAAGTCAGCCACGCCTTCGCTGACCTTCAGCGCCACGTTGCCGGTGAAACCGTCGCACACCACCACGTCGACGTCGCCGCCGTAGATATCGCGGCCTTCCACGTTGCCGATGAAGTTCAGATTGAGGTTCTTGAGCAGCGGCCACGCCGCGCGCGTGAGGTCGTTGCCCTTGTGCTGCTCTTCGCCGATCGAAAGCAAGCCCACCCGCGGCCTGTCGCGCTTGACAATGATGCGCGAGTAGATTTCGCCCATTACGGCGAATTGCGCCAGCATGCGCGGCGAACAATCCACGTTGGCGCCGACGTCCAGCACGATCACCGGATGAGTGGGACCCTTGGAAGTCGGGAACAGGCCGGCCAGCGCTGGCCGCGTCACGCCCGGCACCACGCCCTGCACGATTTTCGCCGTGGCCATCGCCGCGCCGGTGTTGCCCGCCGATACCAATCCGGCGGCGCGGCCATCGCGCACCAATCGCGACGCCACCTTCACCGAGCTGTCGCGCTTGGTGCGGACAGCCTTGGTGGGGTCCTCCATGGTGACGTTCTCACTGGCGTGCACCACTTCGATCGGCAGTTCGGCCGAGTCTTCGTATGTCGAGAGTTCGCGCCGGACCAGGTCTTCCTGGCCGACCAGGATGACCTTTACGCCTAATTGCCGGGCGGCGAGAACCGCGCCCTCGACTTCGGCCTTGGGGGCGTGATCTCCGCCCATTGCATCCAACGCAACGGTCAGCATTTCAGAACCGGAGTTACTCCTGCGCGACTTCGATTACTTCGCGGCCCTTGTACTGCCCGCAGTGCGGGCACACGCGGTGCGGCAGTTTGGGCTCGTGGCAGTTGGGACATTCCGCGAGGCCCGCCGGCTTCAGCGCGTCGTGTGCGCGCCGCGCCGCGGTCCGCCTCTGAGAATGTCTACGTTTAGGATTGGGCATATCTCGTTAACCTTTACAATCTGTCGGTACACAGTCGCGGCCCAGGCTCAACCCCGGAGGCCGTTTCCATCCTTAAGGAATCTCCAGATGCCTGAGCGCCCCCCAGCGGCCTGCCGCGTCTTCCATCTTACAATTGCAAGCGGCCTGATTCCGGTTCTGGCCGCACACCGGGCAAATGCCCTTGCATGCTTCACTGCAGATCCGCTGCATCGGCAATGCCAGCAGAATCTGCTCGCGGAGAACATCTTCCAGCTCGATGCCCCCGCCTTCGTAGAACCCGATTTCCGACTCGGCTTCGTCGATGCCGACTTCTTCCTCGCGCGCGATCGTTTCGACCGGCCGGTAGTACAAATCGAAGCTGGCCTCCAGCGGGTAGCGCGTCCGTTCCAGGCAGCGGTCGCATGCCGCCGTAATTCCCACGCTATATCGCCCTCGAATGCGAACCTCGCCCGGCGAATGCGGCACCAGCGCCGCCTCGCCGGCCGCGCGCAGCAGCGATTCCTGCTCCAGTTCGTCCCCTGCAAAATCGATCTGCCCGGCGCGGAAGGTTTCGTCGAAACGAATCTTCCGCACTTCCATCTCTTTGACGCTCAAAAACATAAACCAGACGGAGGTCGCGCGGAACTACCCCATTATAGCAGCAGCGGCGGGGGCTTTTGTCCGATCGAGCGCACAGCGCAGGTGCCTGCAAGCGGGTTACACTGCGGGACTGAGGAGAACTTGAGATGCATGGACCCTTTGCCGTGCCGGTGCGAAGCGGATGCTTGCTGCTGTGCGCCGTGGCCGTGGCCGCAGCGGCGGACCAGGTGAAAGTGGAGGGCGGCGTTCTCGCTGGCATAGCGGGCGCGGATCCCGCCGTGCGGGTTTTCGAAGGCGTGCCTTTCGCCGCGCCGCCGGTGGGCGCTCTCCGCTGGCAGGCGCCACAGCCGGCGGCCGCGTGGAACGGTGTTCGCAAGGCGGATCAGTTTGGTGCCCGGTGTTACCAGGGCAGCGTCTTTTCCGACATGATTTTTCGCGACAAGGGTATCAGCGAAGATTGCCTCTATTTGAACGTCTGGACGCCTTCTCCGGCTCCCAAGAAGCGCTTGCCCGTGCTGGTGTACTTTTATGGCGGCGGTTTCGCTGCCGGATCGGGCGATGAACCGCGCTACGACGGCACCAACTTCGCCAAGAAGGGCGTCATCGTCGTCACGGTCAATTACCGGCTCGGCGTGTTCGGCTTCCTCGCCCATCCCGAGCTCACCGCCGAATCGCCGCACAAGGCGTCCGGCAACTACGGCATGCTCGACCAGGTGGCGGCGTTGCAGTGGGTCCATCGCAACATCGGTGCGTTTGGCGGCGATCCCGAGAAAGTGACCATCGGCGGCGAATCCGCAGGATCCATGGCGGTGAGTGTGCTGATGGCTTCTCCCCTGGCCGCGGGATTGTTTCGCGGAGCTATCGGCGAAAGCGGCGCCATGTTCGGCGGTGTCATGGCGCCGCTTTCGTTAGACTCGGCGGAAAAGATCGGGGCCAACTTCGCCACCTCGTTGGGTGCGAAGTCACTGGCTGAGATGCGCGCTGCATCCGCGGAGGACGTCCTGAAAGCCTCCACCAGGGTGCGCTCTGGTCCGATCATCGACGGCTATTTCCTGACTGCGGATCCGGCATCGACTTACGCCGCCGGCAAACAGAGCCACGTCGCGCTGCTGGCCGGATGGAACGCCGACGAGGTCCGGATGGGGGTCCTGTCACGCAAGGAAAAGCCCACGGCAGCGTCGTTCCGCGGCCAGTTGAGCGCCCTGTTCGGCGACAAGGCCGCTGCGGCCGCCGAAGTGTATGCCGCCTCCACCGATGAGGAGGCGCTGGCCTCGGCGGGCGACTTGGCCAGCGACACTTTTATCGTTTACTCCACGTGGAAATGGATCGAAATGCATTCCGCCACCGGCCAGGCGCCGGTGTATCGCTTTCGCTTCGACCGCGCCGTACCGCTGCCCGAAGGCACGCCCAACCCTGCGGGCGTGAAAGGTTTGGCCGGTCACTCCTGGGAACTGGAATATGTGTTCGGCGCGCTCGATTCCAAGAAGGCCGCGTGGGCTGCGGAAGACCGCCAAGCATCCGAGCAGATTGCCGCTTATTTTGCCAACTTCATCAAGAAGGCCAACCCCAACGGCGGCGGCCTGCCCAAGTGGCCTGCCTTCGGCAAAACTCGCAAGGTGATGCACCTGGACGCAGCCAGCCACGCCACCCCCGAAGAGCATCGGGATCGCTACGAATTCCTCGATGGTTTCTACACCAGCGCCGCGAAAAAGTAAGTGAGCGCGAGCCGGCAGCTTTCTGCTGCACAAGAAGCGGCGCTGGAGCCGGTCTTTCAAAACGATGCCAGGAACTCCGCCAGCGCCGCTTGCCACGGCCGTAGTAGCGGCAGCTTGGTATTGAGCAGGATGGCTTTAGCTGGCCGCGTCGCCTTGCGCGGGAAATGCGTCGAGGGCACCGGCAGAACCGTCACCTTCCGCCCCGCGATGCGGAAAATCTCCCGCGCGAAGTCGAACCAGCTCACGCCGCCGCTGTTAGCCACGTGATAAATCCCGGCCGCCGGCGAGCAGGCGAGCAAATCGCGCGTGGCCATCGCCAGGTCCGGCGCGTACGTGACGCCGTTGATTTCATCCGACACGGCCTGAATTGTGTCTCGCTTGGCGGAGAGGTCCAACATGAGATCCACGAAGCTTTTCTTGGAAAGGTCGCTGGCGCCCTTGGGTCCGAACAACACCGCGGTCCGGACGATGTAGCACCGGCCGCGCGATTCGGCGATCAACTGCTCCCCGCGCCGCTTGGAGCGCCCGTAGCTGGACAGCGGCGCCGGCCGGTCGGCTTCCTCGTACTCGCCCTTGACGCCGTCAAACACGTAGTTGGTCGAGTAATGAACCAGCGGCACGCCCAATTCCCCGGTGAATTGCGCCAGCCGTCCGGGAAACTCGCCATTCAGCGCCATGGCGGCCTCCGGCCGGTCTTCGGCGCCATCCACATCGTTGAACGCGATGCAGTTCATGATCGCATCGAGCGCCGGCCGCAACTCCGCCACCTTGGCGCGCAGGGCGGGGAAATCGAGCACGTCGATATCTTCCCGGTCCCAGCCGATGGCCTGGGGATAAAACTTCATGAGCTGGCCGCCGAGCGTGCCCTTGGCGCCGAGAATGAGTACGCGTTGAATCGACATGGGAGTTCGTTATTGTAAGCCCTACCAGCGCTCGTGCACCAGCGGGCGAATCTCGCATTGCGGATACTGCGAATCGCTTCCGAAACCTTCCAGCCGGTCCGTCCCACCGTGCGATATCGCATGTCTCCAATTATGCATGCCGCGAGCCGCCGCATGGGCGTCCGGATCTAACTGTACAGCTTAAGTGCCAGAGGAATAGCCCGGTGGTCCTGAAACACTGAGAACCTCCGGGGGATTTTGCTTACAGCAACGGCCGCGTAAACTCGGCTCATGAACGATATTCTTAGCCTGTCTCGTACATTTCAGATCAAGGAAACCGGCGCCAACACCCAGCCTTGGTTTACTGGCGTGATCGGGAACCGACTCGCCAACGGCGATGCCACCAAGGAACTGGCCCAAAGGCTCTATGCGATCGGTGAATTGAACGCGGCGGCTCAGTTGCTCTCCGAATTGGCTGCTCGCTGCTACCCGTACCAGGCGGAAGGCTGCGGGGAGGCGATCCGTGGCTGACTCCTGCGCTGGTTTGGGCCATTCGCTCGATATCCTCGTGGGCTACCTCGGGGTCCATGGGGTCCACGGACTCGAGGCGAGTGTTTACATGCTCGGTGCGACCCTTTCCCTTGGGTTTTGCGCGGCCGTGGGCTCAGCGATTCGAATCGCTTTCTTGAGCTGTTCCACCAGGAGATAGCGCCGTCCAACGGAGTCACTCCGTCCGGAATTGCACGCTGCGGCCGGTTTCGCCACCGGCGGAGTCTTTGACGGTCAGCTCGGCGCGATAGGTTCCGGGCGGAAGATTTGCGACCGGCAATTTGAGCACAACCGGAATCGCTCGGTTGCCGGACTTAGCCAGGGCACTCAAGTCGACATCGCCGGAGTCCGACTTTTGCTCATTACTCTGCGCGTCGAGCAAGCGCAGCCGCATGGTCAACTGCACTACACCGCCTCCCGTGGCGGGCGGCTCGTAGATTTCGAAGTAGGCTTCGGCAGTACCGGTCCTCGGCACCACATCCGAGCCAGCGACCGTGATCCGGTAGCCGCGGAAGATCAGCGGGTTGTTCCCTTGGTCGAGTTCCTCCTGCGCGGCCTCCTGCGATATCGGTTGCACGTCGTGGCTGATGGCGATGTCGCTCATGCTGAGCTGCGCGGCATCGACGGGATCGACCGCCAGCGGCGTTTCGACCACCCCGAAGCGATCCTTGGCCGTGCGGAAGACCAGCTTGAACCGGTAATTGCCCGGCGCGATTTCGAATTGGTGCTCGTAGCGGAGCGGGTGCCGCAGAAAATCGTCGAACTGCTGGCGGTTGTCGAAATCGAATCGCACTGTATCGCCGAACCGCGCGGCCACGCCGCCCCCCAGGTTGTAAGCCAGGCCGAGCACGTCCATCGAGGCACGCAGCTTGCCGTGTGCCTCGGTAGGATTGAGAACGGGCGCGGGGATCTCAAGCGCCAGGTTGACTCGCGCCGCGCCGCCGGCCTCATAGAAGGAGGGCAAGGATGCCGACGCCGCGGTGTTGCCGGCGTGCTGCGAAGCCGCCAGATTCTCAAGCTCGACCTCCGTCGGGTTGGCTGGCGGGAGGCTCACCTCGCGGACGTTGCAATACAGATTGCGGCCGCCCACTTTCACGTCGGACCGGTCGACGGTGACCTTGAGCGAATGGCAGCTTCCTTCGGGCGATTCCGCCGGCACGTAGCCGAGCGTGTAGGATTCGTCCTGCTCGCGCGCCAGCTCCTGGAAAACGCCGAGAACGTCGTTGCCGCGGTACATCGCGCGACCGCCGGTGGCGGCGGCCAGCTTGAGCGCCCAACAGGGACTTATGGCGCCTATCTGTCCTTGCACCGGATAGACCGAGATATCCGCCTTGCGAAAGTCCAGTGGCATCCACTTCGGATCGGAGAGCGGCCCCACATTCTCCTCGCCGCCCGAGCATGGCAGTTGGACAGGCGACCGCGGCCAGTGGTCGAAAGCGCTCGGCTGCGGCATGGACTGGCCTGCAAACAACGCCACGATTTTGTGGCCCGGCACATGGGCCAGGTCCCTCGCCAGTTGGCTATAGCTGCCCGCCCGCACACCGCCCGAAGGATCGGGGACGTAGCCGCAGCGGCTCAGGTTGGGCTTGTCCAGCCCGCGGTGAAGCTCGCCGAAATCGGCGGTGAATTGCGCGACGATGGTCATGCATCCCGAGTTGTAGTTCGCGACCATCATCAGCCGGTTGGGCCCGGCATTGTCCGCAATGAACTTGCTGGCGGCCTGCTGGATCCATTTCTGGTCGTCGTTGGCACCTCCGTCGAATAACAGGACGAAGTACTGCCGCTGGCTCATTCCCGGCACGGCGGGTCCGGTGTGAGTCTGGAACGCGGTGATGGTCTGTTCCTTGCCGTCTTCGAAGACGTGGAAATCCTTCGCCTCCAGCCCGTGGATCGGTTCGTCTTTCTTGCCGGTTACGACGGCATCCACCAGCACCAGGCGCGATTCGGCTTTAAGCTTCAGGCTGCTCGTGCCCTGAGCGCCGGCGCCGCCGGTTTGCGCCAGCAACGGGAAAAACAGGAACGGCAGCACGGCCGCGTACCTCGCGGGCCTGCCGCATTGCGCAAGCTTACTCCTCGCGGTTTTCATGGGATCTCCACTACGCCGTTCGTGGCGGCCATCTGCCGGCCCTCGGCGTCGCGCACCACGACGCGAATCATGTAGGGGCCGGCCTTGACATCGAAATCGCTGCTGAGGGTAAAACCGTTCTTGCGCCACCGCTCGACATTCCCGTCCTTCAGGCGAAGCTCCACCAACTTCTGGGTCCCCTTGACGAAGACGCCGTTGCGATCGAACAGGGCACACACCAGCGTCACGTCGTTACGATTCCGGTCGTCCTGCTTGCGCAAGCGAAGCTGCCCGATATCGAGATGGGAGGTCACTTTAACCTTGGCGTCGTCGGGGCCGGTTTTGTAAAACTGCGTGTGAATGTCGATGGGCAGATCGTGCAGCTCGTCGCGCGAGAACACGGCCTCGCCGATTTCCCGCTTGGCGGTAGCAGCCTCGTCTTCCTCATGGGATGGCGCCCAGTAACCCTTGCGCGCCTGCACGGAAAATCCCTTGCTGTCCACCAGCTTCACCTTGATCTCGTGGTATTTCCCGTCGGGTTTGAGGTCCTTCGGGTAGAAGCCCAGATAATAGACATATTCGGGCGGGTCGGCCAGCCGGTTGAATCCGCCCAGCATGTCGTTGTTGCTGGAAGCACTGCCACCGGTGCCCTGGGTCAGGTCATCCAGCACCATCCCCTGGACAAGATTGGCGAGTCTGTCGTACCTGGCGACAGCCTCGGCGGTCTGAGGGCTCGTCGAATGGCAGCCGGGGACCTCGCCGGTCGGGTCGAGGGTGTAAACGCCGCGCACGTCGAGCGTGTTGATGATGACGCCCGAGCGGGTGGCGCGGTCGATGGAATCGGTGAGGCCCTTCTGCAAGTCGTCGGGAAGATAAAATCCGGGAGATACGAGGATGATCACCCGATCGCCCGGCATGGAACCGAGCAGCCGCACGATGTTGCTGAGCGTGTGAAAAATGCTGTTCGATTCGGTCGTGCCTTCACTGGCGACTTCGCGGAGAGTGAAATCGGCGATACTTCTAGCGGAGGCCGCGGCGAAACCGCTCAGGTTCAGGCAGTCAATGGTAATCTGGGTTTCCAGCGACAGCGCGCTCTGGTCGTCGTGATTCACCCAGCGGTCCGCCACGTAGAAGCTGGCGGGAGGGGAGGTATGGTGGGGCGGCTGGGGCACGACCTTCATCAACGCCTCGCGGAACTTCGCCGCGTCATCGGTGAATTCGAGCGACACCTTGCCGGAGAGCGTGACCAAGGCCACGCGGTCCTGGGGGGGGATTCCTCGTTCGATGTGCTTCAAAGCGGCGATGCGGGCATACGTAAAGTCCTCCAGCGTGGAATTGATGTCGTCGAAAACATAGGCGGTAAAGCGGGTGGGGAGCAACAGTTTGGAACCCGGAGTGGCCGGTTCGCCCGGGATCTGCGCTTCGGCAGCCGGCTGCGCGGCTGGCTTGGGGACGGCGCTGCCTTCGATGGCGAACTGTGAGATGTACTGCGGCTTGCCGCGATCGGTAAGCTGAAAATCTTCCTTATGGAAGGTGCCGAGGGTGTGTCCCTGCTTGTCGCGGACGACCACCGGAACGCGCACCAGGTTCACGCTCGATTGAAACGTAGGCGTCTCGTTGCGTGTGGTAACCTCGCCGGTCTGGCTTTGTGCGGCCACCACGGCGGCGAGCAGAAAAAAGGACCAAGCGCGCATAATACGCTCCTTCCGCGAGAAACCCGGCTGCGCGGGTTTTCTTGCCGTGGGCTGCGCTGTGGCGGGCCCACTGGTTCGCATTATAACTGTCTGGACTCGCCGGCCGCCCCGCAAGTTACTGGCCAATAAGGGCTACCCGGCCGGCGGCGGCCCGACGTTAGCGTCCCGAAGGCCGGAGGTAAAATGCCGGTTGAAAGGGCCGTGCGATCGCCGGACACAGTGCCCCCAGGTGGCACCCATGGGGCGCTTACTTCGCCGGCGCGTCGGACCCGGCGGAGTCGGGCAGGACATGAAGGGTGCGAAGCCACCTCTCCATGCTTAGGGGCCACGTCGTGACCGGGAGCGTGGTGCGGCGCAAGCCATAGCCGTGTCCGCCCTCGGCATAAACGTGCAGTTCCGCCGGAACCTTCGCATTCTTCAGCGCGAGGAAATAGACCACGGCGTTTTCGACATGGACGGGGTCGTCCTCGGCCTGAACGATAAACGAAGGCGGGGTTTGGCCAGTCACGGCAATGTCGGTATTGGGAGCGAAGTTCTTCTCCGCCAGTGCCAGATAACCCGGATAGACGATCACGGCGAAGTCGGGACGGCAACTGAGACCATCCGCGGCGTCAATCGGATCGTAGAGGCGCCGATCGAAGTGCGTACTGAGCGCGGCGGCAAGGTGGGCGCCGGCGGAGAAGCCAAGCACCCCGATTCGGTGCGGATCTATATGCCACTCGCTGGCGTGAGAGCGCACGATTCCCACAGCGCGCTGCGCATCCTGTAGCGCAGCGGACGACTTGGGGTAAGGGCCGGAGTCGGGCACGCGGTATTTCACCAGGATGCAGGCGATGCCCGCGGAATTGAGCCAGTCGCACACCTCGGTCCCTTCCAGGTCAATGGCCAGGATTCGGTAACCGCCTCCCGGAAAGACAACCACGGCGGCGCCCGCGTTCTTGTCCCGTGGAGTGTAGAGCGTGAGTGTGGGACTGGAAACGTTGCCGAGACGCATGACCGGCTTGCCCGCGATGAGGTTGTCCTTCGCGGTTGTAGTATCGACCTCCGGCGCCGGATTGGGCGGGGCACCCGGCGCCCCGTTTGGCCAGAGACGAAGGGTCAGATGCCCGGGAGCAGGCTGCCAGGCGGGCGTTTCGGCGAACAGACTGGCGGAGCCGCCGACAAGGGTGGCGAGAATCAGCAGACGCTTGCGCATGATGGGGACCTTTGGAGTCGCGTTCACAGCAATCATCGCAGCCTTAGGGGCCCTGACGCAAGGCGTCGAAACTCCCGGGTCTCGACACTGCTCCCGCTCGACAAGCAGGCATTCCTTTTGATACCATTGGTGTGAACACGTGCTGTCTTTTTCTCCCGCACAATCCCACGACCGGCCATCCTATATATCCTCAGTTGTTCAGCCGAGGAGTAAAGCGTAAGAAATCTATGGCTTCCAATACCTTTTCCCAGGGCGCTCAAGTCGAGCATGTGAAGTTCGGTTTGGGCACGGTGATGTTCAGCAGCGAAGAACGGATCGTCATCAAGTTCGACGATCACGGCGAGAAGAAATTCGTCGCCAACATGGTGATGGGCAGCTTGAAGAAGAGCGACCGGCAGCCTCCGGCCGAAAAGCGGGGCTCACGGAAGCGAAAGGTCGCGCCGGCTGCGGTGTAGCGGTGCGGCGCGTCGAGGAACTTTGGTTTGAACGCACGTCAAAAACGGTTGTTTGAAGAGGCGAGAAAGCGAAATCCAAACCTAGCGATTCCCGCCGACGCCCAGCCCGCCACGGACTGGACCGAAGCCGACCTGGCCCTCATCAAGCAGGGGGTTGGCGACAAAACCAGCAGACAGGCCGCGGCCTCCGGCGAGAGCGCCGAATCGAATGAGGCTCCCACCGGCGAGCAGGCCGGGTCCGTCGTCACGTATTTCGACGCCAAAGGCTTCGGCTTCCTGCGCCCCGACGATGGCGGACGCGACATCTTCTTCCACGTCTCGCGCCTGGCGGAAGGGTTGGCGACCGAGCTGCGGCCCGGCGCGCGCGTGCTCTACGAACTGGGCATGGACCGGGCCGGCAAAATGGCGGCCTCGAGCGTTCGCATAGCGCCTAAGGAATAACGCTATAATGTAGAAAACTTGGCTGCAGCGCCGGCATTTCCGGTCGGCCGCCGGTTTTCGTCCCTGGCATCGCTCATGTTCGACAATCTCTCGGAAAAGCTGCAGCGGGTTTTCAAGAACCTCCGCGGCGAAGGCAAACTGTCGGCCGAAAACATGGAATCGGCGCTACGGGAAATCCGCATGGCGCTGCTCGAGGCCGACGTCAATTTCCGGGTGGTCAAACAGCTCCTCGAAAACATCAAGCAGAAGGCGATGGGCGAAGAAGTGCTGGCGGCGCTTTCTCCCTCGCAACAAGTGGTCAAGATCGTTCACGAAGAGTTGGTCAAGATTCTGGGCAGCCATGAATCGAAGCTGCGGTTCGCTAACGAGCCTCCCAGCGTGTTCCTCATCGTGGGACTGCAGGGTTCGGGAAAAACCACCACCACGGGCAAGCTGGCGCGGTGGCTTTCGCGCAACGGGCATCGGCCCATGATGGTTTCGGTGGATGTGTACCGCCCGGCGGCGCGCGAGCAGCTCAAGGTGATTGCGCGCGAGACGGGCCAACCGCTTTACGAAGGCGCGGCGGAAGAAAAGCAGCCGATGGAGCTGGCGCGCGCCGCGCGGCGCGAAAGCGCCAATAGCGGCCGTGACGTGCTGCTGGTGGACACCGCCGGCCGGCTGCACATCGACGACCAGCTCATGGGCGAGCTGAGCGAACTCAAGCAGCAGCTCAACCCGGTCGAAATCCTGTTCGTGGCCGACGCCATGACCGGGCAGGACGCGGTGAAATCGGCCGATGAATTCCACAAGCGGCTGGGCATTACCGGCGTGATCCTCACCAAGATGGATGGCGACGCGCGCGGCGGCGGCGCGCTGTCGATTCGTCACGTCACCGGCCAGCCGCTGAAGTTCGTCGGCGTGGGCGAGAAGTTCGACGCGCTCGAACCGTTCCACCCGGACCGCGCGGCCAACCGCATTCTGGGCATGGGCGACATCCTCTCCTTTATCGAAAAGGCCGGCGAGGCTATCGACAAAAAGCAGGCCGTGGAGATGCAGCGCAAGCTCATCGAGAACGAGTTCACGCTGGAGGATTTCCGCGACCAGTTGCGGCAGATTCGCAAGCTGGGCCCGCTCGGCTCGCTGCTCGACATGATGCCCAAGGTGGGCGTGCTGAAGGACCTGAAGGACGTCAAGGTAGACGAAAAGGAAATCGAGCGGGTGGTGGCGATCATCGATTCGATGACGCCGCGCGAGCGCGACAATCACATGATCATCAATGGGAGCCGGCGCCGGCGCATTGCGCGGGGCAGCGGCACCAGCGTGCAGGAAGTCAACCAGTTGTTGAAGCAGTACGCGCAGGCGCGCAAGATGATGAAGGGCCTTTCGGGCGGATTTATGGGGCGGAAACTCGGCAAGATGAAGCTGCCCGCGGGATTCCCGTTTGGCGACATGCCGAGAATGTAGGAGCTCTTGAGAACGACCATGGAGTATCAATGCTGATGATTCGTCTGGCGCGGTTTGGCGCCAAAAAGAAGCCGTTTTACCGCGTCGTGGTGATTGAGAAGGAGCGCGCCGCGGGTGGCCCTTGCCTGGAGGTGGTGGGCCAGTACAATTCGCGGACGCCGGCCCAGGTTACGCTCCGGCACGACCGGATCGAACACTGGACGCAGCAAGGCGCGCAGTTGTCCGATAGGGTGAAGCGGTTGCTGGAAAACCATCCGGCGCCGGCCGTCCCGCCCGGGGCCTAAGCGGCTCTCCGGCGAGTTTTGTATGTCCCGCGACCGCGCGATGGCCGACTGGGATAAATGTCGCATCACGCCCGGCCGCCTTCGGTTACCATGGGGTTAGGAGCGGGATGCATGAAACAGTTGATCGAGGACATCGCGAAGGCTTTGGTTGACATCCCGGAAGAGGTTTCCGTCCGCGAGGTGTTGGGCGAGCAGGTGACCGTCCTGGAATTGAAGGTGGCCGCCAGCGATCTGGGGAAGGTGATCGGCAAACAAGGCCGAACCGCGCGCTCGATCCGCACTATTTTGGGCGCGGCGGGGATGAAGCTGAACCGGCGCTTCACGCTGGAAATTCTGGAGTGAGCTTGCCGGAAGAAGCCTGCGTGACGGTGGCCAGGCTGGGAAAAACGCGCGGCAACCGCGGCGAAATCACCGCGCTGGCGTTGAGCGACCGGCCGGAGCGCTACCAGGCATTGGGCCAGGTGTACCTATGCGGCGCCGGCGCACCCTTGTCTCGCCAGGTGGAGCGCACCTGGTTTCATAACGGCACTCTCATTTTCAAATTCCAGGGTGTCGACACGATCTCCGATGCCGAATTGCTGGCCGGCATGGATGTACGGATTCCCATCGCCGAGCGGACGCAGATCGCGCCCGGCGAGTTCTTCCAATCCGACCTGGTAGGCTGCGAGGTTGTGGACCGGAAGTCCGGGGCGCGCCTGGGCCGCGTCGAGGCGTGGCAGGATGGCGGCGGCTGCGGCCTGCTGGCGGTGGAGGGCGGACTGCTGATCCCGTTTGCGCGGTCGATTTGCGTCGAGATCGACGTCCAGGCCCGGCGCATCGCGGTGGAATTGCCCGAGGGCCTGCGAGAATTGAACCAATCGTGATCTTCCATGTGCTGACGATTTTCCCCGAGTTCTTCGCGGGGCCGTTCGCGCATGGCGTGGTAAAGCGCGCGCAGGACGCGGGCCTGCTCGAGATCCGCATCCACAACCTGCGCGACTGGGCTTTCGACCGTCACAAGACCGTGGACGACCGGCCCTTCGGCGGCGGCGAAGGCATGGTGCTGAAGCCGGAGCCGATTTTCCTGGCCGTGGAATCCATCTTGCCCGCGCGCACGGCCGGGCAGAAAGTGATTCTGCTTTCCGCGCAGGGGCGCCTGTTCGACCAAGGCGCGGCCAACCGTTTGAGCCAGGAAACCGAGCTGCTGCTGATCTGCGGCCGCTATGAAGGCGTGGACGAACGCGTGGCCGAGCGCCTGGCGGACGAAGAACTCTCGATCGGCAGCTACGTGCTCAGCGGCGGCGAACTGGCCGCGGCGGTGGTGATCGATGCGACCGCGCGCCTGCTTCCCGGGGTGCTGGGTAATGAGAGCTCCGCGGCATTCGAGAGCTTCCAGGAAACCGGCCACGGCGAAGGCCTGCTGGATTGCCCGCACTGGACGCGCCCCGCCGATTTCCGCGGCTGGAAAGCCCCCGAGATCCTGCTCAACGGCAATCACGAGGAGATACGGCGATTCCGCAAAGAGTCGGCGATTGGGAAGACGGCGAGGCTAAGGCGGGATTTGCTGAAAGAGGCGCAGGAGGGCGGGAAGTAAGGCGGGCGAGCCGCGTGGCCGCATGCTCCGACTAGCCGCTCTCTCTGCTCTCGTGGAGATTGCTCTTTCGCAGGTTGCATGGCGCGCGAAGCGCCTGCAGATTCAACAGGATAGTCGGGCCCTCCTTCTCCCAGGGTGGGTTAGCGCCTGCGCCGCTACTCCCGCCCCGCGTACAGGGCGTCGATATCTTGCTTGAAGTTCTCGATGGCCTTGGTGCGGCGCACTTTCATGGTGGCGGTCAGCTCGCCCTGCTCGATCGAGAAGTCGCGCGGCAGGATGCGGAACCGGCGCACCTGCTCGAAAGGCGCAAGCAGGCGGTTCACTTTGTTGACGATCCGCCGCATCTCCTTTTCCACCGGCCGCGCGCCGCAGACTTCGGCGGGTGAGCGGCCCGCGGCGCCGTTCATGCCTTTCAGCGTCTCCGCCACACTGGTGTTGATGGTGAACAGCGCGGTGAGATACGGCAGGCGGTCGCCGATTAAAAGCACCTGGCTGATGAGCGGTTCCATCTTAAACAGGCTCTCGACGCGGCTGGGATGAATCTTCTTGCCGGTGGAGGAAACGATCAGCTCTTTCTTGCGGCCGGTGATAAAGAGGTAGCCATCGGCATCGATGTAGCCCAGGTCGCCCGTGTGCAGCCAGCCATCGCGCAACACTTCGGCGGTGGTGGCGGGGTCGTCCCAGTAACTGGAAAACAGGCAGGGGCTTTTGATCAGCAGCTCATTATCTTGGGAGATTTTGATTTCGACGCCGGGCAGCGCCTTGCCGATGCTGCCGGGCCTGGGAGCGTCGAGCGGATTAAGCGCGGCCACGCCGCCTTCGGTGAGGCCATAACCTTCGATCAGCGGCATGCCGACGGCCTCATAAAACTCGGCCAGGTCCTTGCTGAGCGGCGCGGCGCCGGACGCCGGGATGCGCAGGCGTCCGCCGAAGCGGGAGCGCACTTTGCGGAACATCAGGCGGTCGGCCACGGCAAGTGGGGCGCGGATGCGCACCGGCACCGGCTTGCCTTCACGGCGGTAGCGAGCGGCGGCCAGCGCCAGCGCGAGGCCGGTATAAAACGCCCTGCGGGAGGCGGCGGAGCGCTTGCGCAGCTCGGTACAGATGGTCGAGTAGATGCGCTCCCACATGCGCGGGGGCGCCAGCAGGATGGTGGGCCGCACCTTGCGAATGTCCTGCGGCAGCTTCAAGAGGCTTTCGAAGAAGTGGACCGCCATGCCGCAGCGGATGGGCAGAAACTCGATGACCACGCGCTGCGCGATGTGAGCGGAAGGCAGAAAGGCGACGGTCGCATCTTCCGGCCCGATGGGCAGCACGAACGGCCCCATGTCGATGTTGGCGACGATGGCCTGGTGCGTGACCAGGGCCATCTTCGGTTCGCCGGTGGCGCCGGAAGTCAGGTACAGCACGGCCGGATCGGACGGCTGTGTTTCGGAGCGCAATCTGCCGGCCAGCTCCGGATCGCGCGCCAGCGCTTCGCATCCTACGGCGCGGAGATCGTCCAGTGCCAGAGCGCCCTCGGCCTGGCCGGTGAGCAGAATCCAGCGGCTGGCGCGGGCGTGCCGTAGCGCACGGAAGGTCTGCGCGTCCTCGACGAAGACTGCCGCCGCGCCGGTGGCTTCGATGGTGCGAATCAGGTCGGGCGCCGGGTAGCTGGGGTACAACGCGGCGGCGATAGCGCCGCAGGCCAGAACTCCCAGGTCCGCCAGGTAAAACTCCAGCCGCGTCTCCGAATCCAGGACGACGATTTGCCCCTTCTCGACTCCCAGCGCTCGCAGGCCGGCGGCAATTTCCTCGGCCGCGCGGCGGTACTCATTCCACGAGTACGTGAGGTAAGCGCCGGAGGGTTGGGGCTGATGCAATGCCGGCGCGTCGCCATAACGCGCCGCGGCCTCTTCCAGGACCTGATACAGAGTGCGGGGGTTCACTTCAAGCACTGTATCACGGAGGCGGGGTTGGCGAATTCACCGGCGAATTTCCTGGCCTCAATCGCTCAGGCGTCGGGTTGCGACAGCCCAGCCTAGGGGGCAGTTACTCTGATAGGAACTTCGACTGTGACTTCAGGTTGCTGTCCGACTTTGACCTTCATGGGGACCGTGATCTGAGTCACCTGGCTCGGCTTCGGTTTTGAAAGGAAATACCACCACCCGTCAAACAACCCGAACACAACCACGAAGAAAACGGCGATGGGCAAGCCCGTACCCCACCCCCACAATTTGGGTTTCTTGGTTACCGCGGTCCCCGTTCCCAGTTTTGCCATGTAGGAATCTACGATCTGGAGCTGCTCGGTCATGTGATCGAATGTGTAATAGCTAAAGACCATGAAGAGAACCACGCCAATTAACAAGACGACCGCCGCGGTCACCGCGACAGCCGGTTGAGGGCTATCCCAGTGGAGAGTAATCATGCCGGTTGCGGCGGTGACGAAAAAGGTTCCGAGCGTCACTCTCACGGTGCTGTAATGGCGCGCCCAGTTTCCGTGATCTCCATATTCCTGAAGGAGGACGCTTCGAGTGTCCGCTTCCTTTGTGTTGGCTTTTGCGGGGTCTGGCTGGGGTTCGGGCCAGGCAAGTGGCATATTGGATCCTCCAAGAATGAAAGTTGTACGCGCAATCCGGCCGATGCTGCCGTCCGGTGTTTCCCGATTATATCGCCGCGCCGGGGTCCGGAAGTTGTTAATTCCGCAAGCGCGGTTTCAGGACCTGAGCGGCTGCGGAATCCATCCATTGCGCCGCGCAATTGAACTCACACGCTCACTACCGGACACGGCGATTGGCGGATGATGGCGTAGGCGTTGGTGCGCAGGCGGCCGAAGCCGCCGGCGGCGGAACCGCGCGCAATGACGAGCGCGCCAGCGTGGATGCGGGCGGCGGCGGCGCAGATGGCATGGGCCGGATCGCCGGCCTGGAGCATGACTTCCGCTTGCGATCCCACTTTCGCCTGCAGGCGGCCCAGCGTCTCCTCCGCCGACCAGCGCAGCTTGGCGCGCCACGCGTCGTCGGTATGGTCCGGAGTCTCCGGGACGGCGGCCGTTACGTGCAGCAGGGTGAGCCGGGCTTCCAAGGTCCGGCTCAGCCAGTGGGCCCACTTCAAAGCGCGCTCGCTTTGCGGGCCAAGGTCCACCGCGCAGAGCACGTGGCGGATCTCCACCGGTTTGGCCGCGGTCTCCGCGATATGCACGCCGGTCCACACGGGACACTCCGCGTCATGCAGCACCTTGGCGGTGTTGGAGCCGAGAATGTACCGCCGGAATAGCCCGCAACCGTGTGTGGGCATCATGATGAGGCATACTTTTTCGTCATGCGCAAACTCGACGATGCGGAACGCGGGATCGCCGTCCACAACCACGCGGCGCACGTTGCAGCCGGCGAGTTCCACCTGCTGAAACTGCTCCAGCTCGAGCGTCAGACTCTCGATCTGGGCGCGGTACAAATCGCCCAGCATAACGCCGCCCATTTCGGTGTCGCCGAGCCGATAATGCATGGGCGCCAAGACGTGCAGCAGGATGATTTCCGGGGAAAAGCGTTGCGCCAGGCGTTGGGCGCAGTGGACGGCTCCGACGGAGCGTTCCGAAAAGTCCACCGGCAACAAGATCTTGGCAAGCGGCACCATGGACTACCCCCTTGGCCGCCGGGCGGCTGCGGCACCGCACCGGCTTCCATATATTAGGGTAATCCGATGCGAAAAGCTGGTCTAGCCTCCGGTTGGGCCGGCTGCGGCGATCAACCCAGCTCCCAGGCGTAGGCGGAGAACTGGCGGATGGTGCGGAAGCCTACGCGCTCATAAAGCGCCACTGCATTTTCGTTGGCCGCGGTGACGGTGAGGCCGGCGGAGCGGCATTCCATCTTGCGCAAGGCCAGCAGCGACTGGCGCAGCAGGGCATGACCGATACCGGTGCCGCGCACGGACGGCGAGACGCAGATCTGGGTGACGTGGCCGGATTCGGCGGAGACCAGGCTAGCCAGCGAGAGACCGCACAGGTGGCCGGTGGCTCCTTCGAACGCAAGGAAAGAAGCGGATTGCGAAAACGTGCCGCAGCCCGGATAGGCCACGATGTTGTGCAGGAAACGGTGCGCGCCGGCGGGGCTGCGATACTGGTCGTTGATCCAGCCATCCACGTGTCCCGCGTACGATTCGGCGATCACCGCCGCCGCGGCGTCACTGTAACGGTCCGACCAGTTCTCCAGATAGAAGGGCCGGCGCGCGATGCCTTCCCCCAGGTCCGCCTTCTTCAGATCCGCCCGCATGAAGTTGCGGCAGAACTGGTGAGTCTCGGCCGCGCTCGGCAGCAAGCGGTCGGGAACGTAGTTGAGCATCAGCAGTTGCGCCTCGATGCGAGTGATCTGCGGAGTCGAGAACATCTCCTCCAGCGCCGATCGCAGCAGGATATCCTCCCGCTCGCGGGTGCGCGCGGCGCGCAGGATGTACAGATCGCCGAGAAGGGCCTTATGATCCTCGAACACGAAATAGAGGTAGCCCGCGGCGCGGCCGTCGACGGCCAGCACGCGCCCGCTCAAGGCATGCACGCCAACGAAGCGCCGCGCCAGTTGGGCCGATTTGGCGAAGTCCCACTCGAGCTCGCCGCGCCAGGCGGCGACTTCCTCCTCCAGCACGGGGTCCAGGTCCGCGGCGGCAACGAGCCGCAGATCGACGATCTCATCCGGAGCGACCGGGTTCAGGCGGGCTGCCATGGGCGCGTCTGCTATTGTACTCCGTACAGAGCTGCGTAACCGAGTTGCAGTTTCACGTAGTCGCGCGGGTAAGACAGCTTCACGGCAGCCAGCTTGCCCGCGGCATCGAAGCTGGGCGTAAGCAGCGAGTTGATGCCGCACCAATAACGCGGCAGGTCCAGCTTCTGGTAGCGCGCCACCACCTGGTCGCGCAGCTTGGCGTCGAGGCGTACTGCGTACCGGTCCACCAGCGATTTGATGGCGGCGTAATCGCCTTCGGCTTTAATGCGCATCAACTCGGCCTCCAGCATGCCCACGCCCCGGTGCATCTTGTCAAAATCCTTGAGCACGAGGTAGGTCTTTCCGCCGCGCTCCACCTTTTCGATGGCGCCGGTCTTATCCATCACGTAGTTGACGATAAGCTGGCGGTCTCGCTGGTGGTCTTCCTCGATGGTGTCGCCCTTGGGAATGCGGCTGAGTTGCGTCAAGGCCACGCGGACGGCGTTATAGTACATTGCCTTACCAACGTCGGGGCTGGAGACCAGGTGCAACTCCCGGAGCTTGGGATCGAAGATGTTCCAGAGGGCCATCAGGTCGGCGCGGGCTTCCTCGAGGGTGGAGAAATACTCCTTGAGGTACGCTTCGCTGCCGCCGCTGAGGCGCGGATTGAGCTTGCCGGAGCCGTGGCCGATGACTTCGTGCAGGCCAGTCATCAGGTCGCTGGCCTCGTCGCCATATTTCTTGCAAATGGCAATCTCTTCCGGCGAGGCCGCAAACTCCTCGAGGGCGCCGAAGCCGGCGGCGTGCGCCAGCGTGCGCGAACTGCCGGTAAACAGGAAGCTCTTGCTGCCGTATTTCTCGCGAATCTCGTTTTCGTTGGGCAGATTGTCGCCGATGGTGCTGACGTGAAAATCGCCGGTTTCGGTGACCGTTTCCACCGCCTTCGCCAGCGGCGGCTTGACGCCCTGCTTTTTATACTGCGGCAGCCAAGGCGCGCGGTCTTCAAAGTACTGCGCATTCTCGGCGAGCTTGGTCATCAGCCCGTTCAGCTTGGCATCGGTAATGCTGACGAAGGCCTGCGAAGTCCCCTTGGCGGCGCGCGCGTCGCGGTAGACTTCGATGAAGCCGTTGGCGAAGTCCACCGGCCGGTCGTTGCCCACCCAGGCGATGCCGAAGCGGATCCAGTCGGCCGGGTCGCCGGTCTGGTAATAGCGAATGAGATTGGCGATCACCGCGTCCTGGCCGGGTTCGGCGTAAGCACGGGCCTGTTCGAGATACAGGTTGGCCTTCTTGAGGAACAGCGCGTAGCGGCCGGGCGGGATCTTGCCGTCGGGAGTTCCGGCGCGGTAGACCTCTTCCACCAGCTTGCCCGAATCGGTCTTGACGAGGCGGGAATTCAGCGGGTGGGTATCGTGAAAGTTCAGAAAATCCGCCATGCTGACGTGGTAGTAGAAATTGTTGGCGCTGGCCTGCAACATATCCTGGCCTCGACGCGGGCTCTTGGCGGTGATGGTGGGCTCGAAGTCGGGGTCGAACAGAGAAGCGCGCAGCGCCGTCAGCTCGCGATCCAAATCGGCCTGGCTGCCTACGCCCTGATTGCCGTAAGGGTTGCCTTTGAAGCCGCCGGCGCGGAGCGCGGCGCCGGCTGCCGCGTGCAACTCTTCGAAGGTGAACTCGGGCAGAAACTTCTGCGCCGTCATCTCATTGTGGTTGCCGTTGTTGGCCCAGAAGAGCTTGGTGAACGCGGTGATTTTGGCGAACGCCTGCGGGTCCGCGCCATTCGGGTGCAGCAGAATCTCTTCCAGCAGCCGCTTCTGGCGCAGGCCGTAGATGGAGTTCTGGTCGTAAATGATGGGATCGATGGCGATGGCCGCCTGGCTCAGCCAATACGCCAGCGCCTGTTGGCGCGCGCTCAGCGAGCGGAAGCTTTCCGCCTCGACTTGGACGAAGCCGGTGGAGCCAACGCGGTCCACCAGGGCGCTATCGGCCGCAGCCGCGGTTGCCGCCAGCGCGAGAATCAACCATAAACGATTGCTCATGCTTTCTCCAGTGTAGGCTCGTTTCTCCAGAGCGCGATGCGCACGTGCGGGCCGCGCGGCGCCCAAACCGCGGGGTCGGTGGGTCCGAAAATCGCCAGCACGGGCGTTCCCACTGCCGCCGCCAGGTGGGTGATGCCGGAATCGTTGCCGATGTAGAGAGCGGCTTGCGCCAGCCAGCAGGCCAGCTCATACAGATCGTCGATGCGGTGCGCGCCGGGGAGCGGCGGGTCCTCCGGCCCGGCGCACCAGCGGACCGGCATCCTGCGCTCCAGCCCGCGCGCCAGCAGGAGGAATTTTTCGAGCGGCCAGTTCTTGCGTGGGCTTCCGGAGAAAGGATGAATGACGGCGAAGTTCTCCCGTGCGGCGCTACATGGGATGCGCGGGATCGGGTCGCCGCAGCACCCGGCAAGCGCGCTCACCTGCTCCAGGTAGAAGTCCGTGGCGTGCATTCCAGCGCCGCCCTGCGGCGGCAACGCGGGGAGGAAAGTGAATGGCAGATCGAGCGAACGCACCAGCTCGCGAAACTCCGCCCGGTTGGTCCCATACCAGGAAACGATCGAATCGAAGCCGCGCAGTTCATCGATGAGACGCGGCGGCGCTGGGTCCGCGAAGCCGAGCAGATCGAGGCCGGTAGAGGCAATCGAGCGCGCCGCGCCGGCGAACCGGACCAGCGGCACGTTGGGCGTTGCGGTCCAGACTTCCAGGTAATCGGCGCGCAGGCATTCTAGGGCCGGCAGCGAAACGATGAAATCGCCGATTGCCCCCGGGCGGATCACGAGCCTGCGCATGTGGCTTCAGTATCGCAAGAACATTCCACCCGGCGTGCGGTTTATTCACAGGCCTTGCACGATTATGGCGTTGTAACCATATAAAAACAAAGCGAATAAAACTGGAGGAAACAATGAGTTGCAGACCAAAAAGACATTGACCGAAACCTCGGGCGGGCGCATATTGGTTATGGTTCCAAGAGGTTTGAGGAACAGCAAGCCTCCGGAAACGTAGCGGACCGGGAACGGTGATCCGCAGCCAGTAATTCTAGTTCACTAGCGTTTGGGCTGCGGGGAGCGAACGGAGATCGGGCGGATTCGGAAGGCGGACCGCCGGGTGACCGGGCGAGCCGAACGCTTTGATCCCGAGGGAGGTAAAAGTCCCGAAGGGGAGTGGAAGCTCGCGCGAGCCATTCGGGGAGCCGGGCGCGGAAGCGGCAACGGGCACGAGGCGAGGAAGCGGCCGTGGCGAGTAAGAACTCGCGGGCGGTAGCGGAGCCGAAGGGCCGAACGGGCAGTGGAAGCGTCAGGCAAGCAGGCGAAGGAGCAGGCCGGGAACATTGACCCCGGAATGGAGGCTCTGAAAGGGGCAGCCGTTGCGGGCGAGCGAAAGGCCGTTACGAGCCGGCGGTTCGGTTTGAGAGAGAGGAAAGGCTGCGGCGAGCCGGGAAGCTATAATCCCGAGGCTGGAGAAAACGGCCAAGGGGGAGCGGAACGGCGAATCGCCCGGTGCTCTCAAACGCGGTGTTCAGTGCCGTGCATGACGGCGGTGGGCAGTGCTGGGAATCGGGTCACTTGGAACCATTTTTTTGTTTGGTGGCATGCTTTAGCGCCTTACGCTTCGAACACGTATACGCGCCCACGCGCTCGAAAACGAACGGCGGAGTTTTTCGGTAGAATAATAAGACCCCGAGAAAGCGAATCGAACCGTTGCCGCCCAAGCCGACGCGCGTAACCGCCATATACCCAGGATCGTTCGATCCGATTACCAACGGCCATCTCGATCTCATCCAGCGTGGCTCGCGAATGTTCGACCGGCTGATTGTTTCGATACTCTGGAACGACGCGAAGGAGCCGCTTTTCTCGGTCGACGAGCGTATCGAAATGCTTCGCGAAGTGGTCCATATTTACCCCAATGTGGAGGTAGATTCATTCCACGGCCTCCTGGTGGACCACGCGTCCGCGCACTCGGCTACCGTCCTGCTGCGCGGCATACGGGCGATTTCGGATTACGAGTATGAGCTGCAGATGGCGCTGATGAACCGGCGGCTGCGCCCGGCGATCGAGACTGTCTTCATGATGGCCAATGAAACGTACTCGTTCATCAGTTCCCGCCTGGTGAAGGAAGTGTTCAGCCTGGGCGGTGACATCTCCGGCCTGGTGCCGCCCACCGTCGAGGCCCGTTTGCACCGCCGGCTGGCCAAGGTCGTTTAAGAGCATTTGAAGGAAGAGTCGTTTTAAGAGAGTCTGAAGAAAGAAGAAAGAAGAAGAGGAAAGCCCATGCAGGCCGTAGCCAACGCAATCGCGGAGCGCATCGCTTCGATCAGCGAGTCCTCCACCATGAGAGTGGCCGCCGAGGCCACTAAGTTACGCTCGCAAGGCGTTGACGTCGTCGATTTCGGCGCCGGCGAGCCCGATTTCCCGACGCCCGACAACATCAAACAGGCGGCCAAGCGCGCCATCGACCAGAATTTCACCAAGTACACGCCGGTCAGCGGTACTGCCGAGCTCAAGAAGGCCGTGTGCGAATCCCATAAGAAGGACTTCGGCACCAATTACCAGCCCAGCGAGTGCCTGATCACTGTAGGCGGCAAGCACATCATATTTAATCTCATGCAGGCGCTGATCAACCCCGGCGATGAAGTGGTCATTCCGGTGCCGTACTGGGTGACTTATAAGGACGTGGTGAATTTCGCCGGCGGCAAGTGCGTTTTCGTCGACACCGACGAGGCGCAAGGCTTCACGCTGACCGCCGCGATGCTGGAGCCGCACCTCACCGCGCGCACCAAGCTGATCATCATCAACTCGCCATCGAACCCGAGCGGGGCGCTGCTGGACCGCGCGGAATTCGAAAAGATCTTCGCCCTGGCGGCGCAGCGCGGCATCTACCTGATGACCGACGAATGCTACTGCAAATTCCTGTACGACAGCGAGCCATTCTCGATCGCGTCGCTTCCGGGCGCGAAAGACACGGTGCTGATCGCGGGCTCGCTTTCGAAAACCTATTCGATGACAGGCTGGCGCATTGGCTTCGGCCTGATGCCGGTACCGATCATCAACGCCATGGGGAAACTGCAGAGCCATTCCACATCGAACCCGACTTCGATTTCGCAAAAGGCGGCGGTGGAAGCCTTGCTCGGGCCGCAGGAATCGGTCGGCGTGATGCTGGCTGAATACCGCAAACGGCGCGATTTCGTGGTGGCCAAGTTGCGCGCCATCCCCGGCGTCCAATGCGCCGAGCCGCGCGGGGCATTCTACGTGTACCCGAACATCGGCGTCGCGCTGGGCAAGAGCGGCATTGCGGATACGCTGGCGTTCTCCGAGCGCCTTCTCCAGGAGTCGCACGTAGCCGTGGTGCCGGGCGAGGCTTTCGGCACCGACCGCCACATTCGCATTTCCTACGCCGCCTCGATGGATCAGTTAGAGCGCGGAATGGACCGGCTGCATCAGTTCATGGTGAAGAACTCGTAACGCCGCGGCGCTTCGTCCGATGGGATTCTGAAAGAACTGGTTGGCAGGCGCAATCCACTTCGGATCAGAAACCGGGGTGCCTGCCCAACGTTCACTGCACCTGGTACGTCACGCTCACGTCCGCCGTTTTCGGCGGGAAGCAGGTGTTCGAGTTGCACGCCTGATAGCGCAGCTTGCCGGTGGCCACGCCGGGGCCGGGCGGCGCGTTGGCGGCGACCTTGAAACTCGCCGTCACAGAAAACGCGCCGGAGAAAACGGACAGCGGCTTATCGGCGAATCCATATTTCTCCAGCTTGGGCGTCGGGTAAGTGACTTCGCCGCCCTCGAGCGCGCCCAGCGAAGTCCAGGTCAGTTTCAACGGGATGAGGTAGTCATCGCTCGGGTGGTTGCTGTTGACGTGAAAGCCCGGGTCCACTGTGACCGGGATCTTCGCCTCGACGGCGGCGCCGCGTGCGCCCGCCACTTTGGCGGGTTCGCCAACTTTCAGGTGGCCGCTACTTTGCGCCGAGAGAGACCACAGGCTCACCAGCGCCAGAGGAAGCCACCGTCGCGGGAGCCTGCAAAAGCTGTTCGACACCATCTTCAAAATCCTTCCTGCTGGCCAGTCCCACGTGAACCGCGGCGATGCGGCCGGTTTTATCGATCAGGAACGTGGTGGGCAGCGCGTCCACGCCGCCGTACATCTGGGCGGTGAGGTCGTCGCCGATCAGCACGCGGTAATTGACGCCCAGTTCGGCGAGAAACGGTTTCACCACTTCCCAACCCTCGTCGTCCATGGCCACGCCCAGCACTTCAAATCCGCGGTCTCTGTTCTTCCGCTGAAGATCCATGAACCAGGGAATCTCGATGCGGCAGGGACCGCACCAGGTGGCCCAGAAATCGAGAATCACCACCTTGCCGCGGTAATCGGAGAGATGGACCACCTTGCCGGCGGCGTCCTTGAGCGCGAAATCGGGTGCGGTCTTGCGCTCCTTCTCGGGTTTGAGCGTGGCGGCCTTCACCTCGACGGAGCCGCCGCAACCGGCGGTGAACAGTCCCAATGCGAGGGCCGTGCTCAAGACGGCGGAAAAATGGAAGGCGGACACGCGTGGGTTCCCGCTTCAATTATATCGACAATCGTTTGCCGGCAATGTTTTGCGCGAACCAGGCTTGACGGCGGCGGCGGAAACGGGGCGCCAGGGTGAACTCGGCGTGCCTCGCCGCGCCAGCGTACAGCCACGCGGCGGTATCGCAGAAACTCTCGCAACAATACTCGCGCCAGCGCCGGGCGCGAATGTGCACCGCTTGAGCCGTAAGCTTCCGTTTGCGCCATTCGGCCGACCAGCCCAACTCGCCGCGCGCGCCGGCGTGGCGCTCGGCGGCCAGCAGTTTTTCGAAATCGCGGCGCAGCGGATTGCCGGCCCGCCGCCAGACGAAGTGAAACCATTCGTGAACGAACACGCGCGGAAACTCGGCGCGCGTGCAGGCAATCACGATCCGCCGCTCCCGCAGAAACGATCCGGCGTGCGCCAAGCCGTGCTGGTCGCGCAGCCCCGCCACGCGCTCAATCCGAACCGGGTCGCCGGCCGCGGGCGGCAATCGGCCGAGCAACGCTTCCGCGCGGCGCGCCAGCCGGCGGTCACCGGGCGGCGCCATCACCCGCACGGCGGTTGGAACCGAATGTTTCATGGTTGTAACACTATTTCGATTGAAGCGCGGCCGGCGCCATAGTAAACTGCCCACCATGGAAGAGATGCAGATTGAAGTGGCTGCTGGCGCCAGCACGGACGTGCGAATACTCCGGCTGACGGGACCCTTCACCCTCGCCACGATGTTCGATTTCCAGAACATTGTACGCGAAGGGGCGGCCGCCGTCACTATTATCGATTTGAGTGGCGTGCCGTACATGGATTCGGCGGCGCTTGGTTCCCTGCTTGGCTTTCATGTTTCCTGCCAGCGGGAACACCACCGCTACGCGCTGACGGGCGTTTCCAACCGCATCCGGACGCTGTTCCAGGTGGCCGGGGTAGATGGCTTTCTGGTGCGATACGAAACTCCGGAACAGGCCGAAGCGCAACTGGCCGCCGGCGCGGCCGGGGCGTAGGGGGGTCAGGTAGGACAGACCATCGCCTTTTGTGGTCTGTCATGCCTCGCGAAGACTAAACCCCGGCAGACGACAAAAAGCGATCGTCTGTCCTACCTTGTTATTTGCCCACCTCGGCTTCGATGGCTTCCAGTTCCTTGCCGGCCTCGGCCCACTTGCCGCTGCCGGCCAACTCGCGGTAGCGCCGCAGATGTTCGCGGATGCGCGCCAAGCGCGGGTCGGGGCCAGCGACCGGCGCTGCCGATTGCGCCGCCGCCGGCTGCGCCGCGGCCTGGGCGACCAGTTGTTGCGCGCCTTGCGAAAGCTGCGACAACGCTTCATCGTAGGTATCCGCGTAAATCAAGCGGTCGCCGACGGCCAGTACGATTTTTTTCAACTGCGGCATGCGGGCTTCGGTGGCCTGAATGTAAATCGGGTCCACGTAGAGAAACGTATTGCCCACTGGGAGCACCAGTGTCTGGCTGCGGATCACCTTGGAGCCCTGCTGATTCCACAGCGTGAGGTCCTTGGAGATGGTCCCATCCGAGTTGATGCGGGAATCGATCTGCATCGGCCCATAGATCAGCTTCTGCTTGGAGAGCAGCAGCACCACCATGTCGCCCAGGTTGGGGCCATCGCAACGCGCCACCATCAGGCCGATCATGTTGTCCTTGTTGCGCGGCGTGAACGGCGTCAGCAGCAGAAACTCCGCCTTGGTTTCGCCCGGCAGCGTGGCCACTACGTAAGTGGGGGAAACCGCTTCCGCGCCCTCGGTTTGGCCGGTGACGCGCCGCGCCAGGTCCCACAGATCTTCCTTGTTGTAAAACGATTGCGGGTCGAGCATGTGGTAGGTGCGGTAAATTTCCGCCTGCACGCGAAAGAGCGTTTCCGGATAGCGGGCGTGGGCGTGCAGATCGGCCGGCATGGCGGAGGCGGGCAGGAACAGGTCGGGGAAAAGGCGCTGGTAGGAGCCGATGATGGGATCGCCGGGAGCGAAGATGTACAGGTGCGTTTCGCCGTCGTAGGCGTCCACCGTGGCTTTCACGGCGTTGCGAATGTAGTTGACGGTGCCGATGTCTCCGGCTTCCACGGCGCGCGAATAGGGGTGCGCGTCGGAAGTGGTATAGCCGTCCACGATCCACACCAGGCGGCCGGCATCGGTAATCACCAGGTACGGATCGGTGTCCCATTCGAGGAAACCGGCCAGCTCGTGAAGGCGGTCGCGCACTTTGCGCCGGATCATCATGCGGCTGTTGGCGGTGAGATAGTTGGTCAGCAGAATGTTGGGCTCGCCTTCCACCAGGGCCGCGGCTAGCCGCATCGGGAACGAGGAAATAGGGAAGCCTCCCTTGCCTTCATAGTGGGACCGCGCCTCGTCGGCGGAAGGATAGTTGAACTCCTCCTGCGCGGTGTTGACGAACACCGGCTCGTGAGTGACTTCGCCGTAGTACAGTTCCGGCCGCGTCAGCTTCAGGCTGGGAGTCGAGATGCGCGGCGGCGCATCCTGAATCAGCAGCACCGGCATGCCGTCGGGTGTGATCTGGCTGACCGGGGCCATCACCAGGCCGTAACCGTGGGTGTAAATGATCTCCGGGTTGATCCAGCTCTGGTGGACGTTCGGCAACTGGTTGACATCGAGCTCGCGCGGCGACAGCAGCACCTGCCGGTAGCGGCCGTCGATGGTGTACCGGTCGACGTCGGTGTCCTTGAACACGTAATAGGGGCGCAGGGACTGGATCTGGGTGATCGTATCGTGAAAGGCTTGCCAGTCCCACAGGCGCACGTTTTCGAGCGTGGCCTGGTTTTGCGCGATGTCGATGATCGCGTCCGACTTAACGGGAAACTCCTCTTCGTGCACGTTCGTATCCAGGTCGTATGCGCTCAGCGTAGCGTCAATGTGCGTTTTTATGTAGGGCCGCTCGAGCGAAATCTCGTTGGGCGCCACGTATACGGCGCTCACGATGCGCGGCACGGCGAAAGCCAGGACCAGCGCGATGGCCATGAATGCCGCCTTCATCCAGCGTCCCATCCACACCAGCACCGCGGCGGCGAGCGCGGCCAGGATGAGCAGCCATTGCATGGGGAGACCGACCTTCAGGTCCACCCAATCGATGCCCACCATGAACGAGCCGTGCTGGTTGTACACCATCTCATAGCGGCCAAGGTAAAACTTCACCGCCAGGGCCAGCAACAGAGCCACGCCGGCGCCGCGCAGAAACCGCGACTCCAGGCCGCCTTCCAGCTTGAAGAAGCTGGCGTCCATTCCGCGGGCGTTGACCAGATCCGGAAACCGGTGGCGCAACTGCCAGCCGCGCGCGGCCACCCAGTAAACCAGAATCGAAAGGATCACCAGCGCCAGCACATAACCGCGCAGCAGGTCGTAGAACGGCAGGTCGAACAGGTAAAAGGAGAGCGGCTGCGCGAAAACGGCATCGTGCCAGGCGGCGGCCGGGCCGGCGAGACCGCGCGAGCCGGCGAAGCGGATGACGGTCCAGGTGTCGATGGAAGAAGCGGCGATCATATAACCCAGCACCAGCACACCGAGCGTAGACAGACGCGCATAGATTGGGTGATCGCTGAGGCGGGTGCCGGCAAATCTTAGGGCGCGGGCGTGGGCGATCCAGAGAGTGAAGAAGGCCACCAAAGTGGCCGCCGCCACGGGCGCCACGCTGTAGGTGAGCATGCTCAGCCAGGTGCGGAATTGGCCGAGTTCCTTCCACCATGCGATGTCGAGAGCATAAGACGCGACGGTGCGCGCGCCCAGCAAGAGCGCCACCAGGACGACACCGGCGGCGATGAGGGCGGCAGGCGAAGCGAGACGCCGCCCGGGTCCGATTTCACGAGGCATGGATCAAGGGTAGCACTGGCGGCGGGCCGCGGCTTGGAGTGGTAGCGTATAAGGAACTGCCATGAACATCCAAAAGGCTACCCAACGTTACGAAACCTGGCTGGGCCGGCATCTGCGCATCCTCCCGGAGGACCTCGAACTCAAGCACAAAGCCATGCGCTCCCAGCCGTTCCCGTTTCTGCGCGCCACTTACTACCGCTGGGCGCAGACGTTCCCGGAGATTTGCGCCGACCTGGCGCGGGCGCCCAAGGCGCTGGCGGTGGGCGATCTGCACGTCGAGAATTTCGGGACCTGGCGTGATATCGAGGGCCGCCTGATCTGGGGCATCAACGACTTCGACGAAGCCTGGGCGCTGCCCTACACGCACGACCTGGTCCGCCTGTCCACCAGCGCGCTGCTGGCGAAAATGGATTGCGATCCCAAGGCTGGCATCGGCGCCATCCTCAAAGGATATGCGGATGCGCTGGCGGCGGGCGGGCAGCCGTTCGCCCTGGCCGAGCACCATACCGCGCTGCGCACCATGGCCATTCACCGGCTGCACGACGTCCAGGCGTACTGGCAAAAGCTGCTCGGCCTGCCCGAATTAAAAAAGAAGCCGCCCGCCGGCGCCGTCAAGGCGATTGAGCGGATGATGCCGGAGCGGCGTCTGGCATGGCGCGTCTCGCACCGGGTGGCCGGGTTGGGCAGCCTGGGCCGCGAGCGCTACGTCGCGGTTGCCCAATGGCGCGGCGGAGCGGTGGCGCGCGAGGCCAAGGCTCTGGCGCCTTCGGCCTGCGTATGGGCCGCTGAGGGCAAGGGCACGGCGCCCATCCACTACCAGGAAATCCTGGATCGCTCGGTGCGCTGTCCGGACCCATTCGTGCGCTTGCAAAAGCGCTGGATCGTGCGGCGCCTGGCGCCGGACTGCTCGCGCATCGAGTTAGCCGCGCTGCCCGCCGAGCATGACATCCTGCGCCTGCTGCACGCCATGGGTTGGGAAACCGCCAACATCCACCTGGGCACGCTGAAGCCGCGCGTGATTCTGGCGGATCTCAAGAAGCGGGGGCGGGGCTGGCTGGTTAAGGCGGCGCGCCAGATGGAAAAATCGGTGCTGGCCGATTTCGCGGATTATTCCACGCGGTAGTTGGGCGCTTCCCCGTCGTCTCGGGAAAATGGAAACACGTAGTTTGTCTCGGGTGCATGGGTGTTATCACCCGGTGTGTCCCGTTCGTGGGCTGCCGGAGTCGCCTCGGGTGGAAAAAATGAGAAAAACGGCTCCAATGGAACCGGTTTGGAGTACAATTGGTGTCGGCCAGGAAGCCAAAAAGGAAATCCTGGCTGAGCTGTCCACTCCGAATCAAGGCAACAAAGGGCCTGGCATGGCCCCTGTTTTCACTTGCTCGGAAAAGACAGCTTTATCCCACTAACGGTCGGCTCGTAACCGTTCAAAAAGGTCCGGGACTATACAAGCGGGAGTATAATCCGGGGGGTAAACTTCTGGTCCGGGACGGGCCGGAGGCGCAAAAGCCCCCCAGGAAAGGAGGCATATCGTGTCGACGTTCATTTGCAGGGACCAAACTGGCAGCTCGCACTTCGAAACAACAATTAATCGTTTCGGATGGCGGTCACTTCAACTTAGCCGCGTCGTTACGGACATCGAGTTATACCTCAAGTTTGAGGATGGCGCCGGGAATGAGCTTGTCCGTGACGATTCCGGCCGCCTCGTTACCGCCCAGGAACAAATCAACAGAATACAAAAGGACTTCGATGCATGGAGGATTGGGAACCCCAAAGAGTTCGCTGCCCGCTTCGCACAGCACGCGAGCGACTTCCTCGAAGAACTCAAGACGAAGAAAGCTGAAAAGCTCGATTTCGATCTCAAGGAGGGAGACCTCGACGACGCCCACTTCCACGAGCCACCGATTACGGCGGATAACCCGTACCGTGGGCAGGGACTGAGTATCGAGAAAGAGTCCCACTTAAAGAAAGTCCGGGACTTCGCAGTGGAAAAAACCCCGTCGGCATTCGAAATAGGCGTGCTCTCCTACGACGTTGCCAAGGATGGATGGCGTGGGTTGCTCCCGGGTACGGTAAAACAGGCCGAGACGCTTGCCCACGTAGGCCAGGCGGGAAAGGTCGGGTTGGGACTGACAGGCGCCGGCATCGCAGTCCAGGTTCCTGACTCACTCTTTGCGGTCCGTTCCTGCTACAGAACCGCCAAACACCTTATAGGTTTGCAAGAGCTCCAGCAGGACGATATGGCTCCGTACGTTGACATATGCGTCAGAGCCACCCGCGGGGACGGTGGAATTCGTTACGCCGGTCCTACCGATAACGACAAATTAGTGCACCGACTCATCAAGGACCATATACTCCCGTACATTATCTACCAAAAATGGAAGAAACTGGCAAAGAAGGGTGCGACGGTCATTACGTTGGGATTGGAAATCGACCTTTTTTCCGCGGTTAAGGCGGGCTTGAAATGGACAATGAGCAAGCGAGGCGTCAAGCGCTACAAGGCGGCTCACTGGCTGGCTTATCACTTTTGCACGTGCGAATGCAACCTCGCAGGTTCTATCGTTCGGGCTCTGACCAGCGATGAGGAGGCGCGTCGGCTACTGAATGAGTGCGACTATGAAGGCATCGCGTGTTGTCTGGCAGAGAAGATGAAGTCGATTTGAGGATCCGGTCCAAATGTACGGTAAGCCGGCGCCCGGCGCCGCGTAGGCACGGTTTCCGAAAAACCCGTGACGGGCTACCTGTTTCCACTTTTTCCCACTTTCCTGCCCGCTTGCAAATGATAGCGCGGTGTGCACAGCGCAGGCTCTCCGATTTCGCCGATTATTCCGCGCGATAGTTAGGCGCTTCCTTGGTGATGATGACGTCGTGCACGTGGCTCTCGCGCAAGCCGGCGGGCGAGATGCGCAGGAAGCGCGCCTTGTTCTGCAACTCGGCCAGGCTGCGCACGCCGCAATAGCCCATGCCGGCGCGCAGGCCGCCCACGAGCTGGTAGACCAGGTCGGCCAGCGGTCCCTTGGAAGCCACGCGTCCTTCGATGCCCTCGCGGTGGGATACGTGGGATACGGGGACAGGCTACGAAACCCCGAAACTGTGTGAGATCCTCGCCGCTCTGAATCCACCAAGAATGCATCGTGGCACGAATGGCGCGCGTGGTGGTTCCCGGGCTTTGGCATCACGTCACTCAACGCGGCAACCGCCGCGAGACCGTCTTTTTCGATGACCAGGGCCGCAGCCTGTACCTCCAGTTGCTCGCGCACCACAGCCGGCGCTGCTCGGTCCGGGTGGTGGGCTACTGTCTGATGGGTAACCACGTCCATGTGATTGCGGTCCCGCCGGCGGAAACCGTGTTAGCCAAGAGCCTGGGCCGAACCCACGTGGATTACGCGCGTTGGCTGAATCTGCGCTTCGGCCAGACGGGGCACGTCTGGCAGAACCGTTTCTTCTCCTGCCCCATGGACGAGCCCCATCAGTGGGAAGCCTTGCGGTATGTGGAGTGCAACCCGGTTCGTGCGGGCCTAGTCATGGAGGCGCCGGACTGGCCGTGGTCGAGCGCCGCGGCGCACACTGGCGGGATAGACCGCTGCGGCGTACTGGATATGGCGGAATGGGAGCGGCGCTGGACGCCCGGGGCGTGGCGCGAGGCGCTGGGCAGCGGGATCGCCGACGCCGCGCTCTGGGAGCGGATTCGCGAGGCGACGCGGACGGGGCGTCCGGCGGCTGGTGAGGAGTTCGTCAAACGGTTGGAGGCTGAGCGGAAGCGTCGTCTGCTGCCACAGAAGCGCGGACCCAAGGCCAAGGCAGCGCTGGACGAGCGGCAGATGAGCCTGCTCGCAGGATAGTTTCGGAGTTTCGTAGCCTGTCCCCGATACCCCGCCCGCGATCGACCACCTCCTGGGTCACATCGGCAGCGACAATAACCTGGGCGTGTCCATCGACGGCGGCCTGCGCGTTGTAGGCCTGCAAGAAGCAACCGAGACCGTTG
>JBEKXZ010000044.1:0-35944 GCA_049511495.1 Bryobacteraceae bacterium
TGTGCCCAGATGGGCACAAAAAGCGCCGCCACGGCCCGAAACCCCACGATCCCGGCGTAGGAAAACCCCGGAAGCCCCTCCGGAACGGCTATGGACCTATCAGAGACTTACTTTTTCAGCAGCCTCTAAAGCATGCCCCACCCAATGGGACACGCTATAGTGAAAGTGTCCCCATGCGAGGCCCACGCTGGCTCCTGCTGCTGGCGATCGCCGCGATCCTCGGTGGCATCGTTATCACATATCGCGCGCAGAAAAGGTCGGCCGCGGCGCACGCGCCCGCCAAACCCAAGGAGCTTCCTGACGACTTGCACTCCAGCGCTCAACTCTGGCACTGGGTGGAAACCGACGCCAAGACCGGCCACGTCCGCGCCGACATTACCGCCGTGGATTTCCGCGAGGTCAAGGATTCCTCGCGCGTAGACCTCAAGGGCATGAAGCTGCGCCTCCCCGGCAAGAAGGGCGACACCTACGACCTGGTAAATGCGGCCAACGCCCAGTTCTACAAATCCGAACACCGTCTCTATTCCGAGGGCGAAGTCGAGATCACGCTGAATCTTCCGGTGGCCGGCTCGCTCCTCCGCGCCCCGGTGGTCGTCCATTCCGCCGGCGTCACCTTCAACACCGAAACTTACCGCGCCGAAACCGACAGGCCCTCCACCTTCACTTTTCAAAACGGCAGCGGCAAGGCCACCGGCGCGTATTACGATCCGACCGCGCACGAATTGCGCATGAAGCAGGACGTCGAGATTCACTACCAGCCGCAAGGCCCCGACGCCAAGCCGATGACGATTGAAGCCGGCGGCCTGGTCTTTCACGAAAACAGCCAGACCATCGAGCTCCCGCCCTGGGGCAAGTTGACGCGGGAAGGCACCGTGGTGGAAGGCGATGCGCCGCTGATCCAATTGCAGAACCACCAAATCCGCAACGTACACGCCTTCCACGCGCGCGGCACCGAGGATAACGACAACCGCCAGATAGCCTACTCCGCCAGCGAGCTCTTCATGGATTGCAACGAACACGGCCAGGTGGAGCATATCGCCGCAGTGAACAACGCCCGCCTGGTGTCGAACGCCCCCACCTCGCAGACCACCGTCACCGGAGACCGCGTGGATCTGAATTTCGAGGTGCGCGACAATCGAAGCATCCTCCTCCGCGTGGCCGCCGCCGGACATGGTGTGGTGATTTCCAAACCACTGCCCGCGCCCGCCAGCGAGCCCGGCGACACCCACGTGCTCACTAGCGACAACCTGCAGATGACCATGCGCCCCGGCGGCAAGGAAATCGACCGCGTGATTACCCATGGCCCCTCCAGCCTGGAGTTCGTTCCCAACACGCCCGCCGCTCACCACCGCGTTTTGCGCGGCAAGGATTTTCTGATCGCGTACGGCCACGACAACCGCATCGATACGTTCCATGCGACCGATGCCCACACCGCTACCGATCCCAACGCCGACGAACGCAGGCGCCAGCGCGCCCAGTCCGTCACCAGCAGCCGGGAAATTAACGCCCGCTTCGATCCCAAGACCAGCCACCTGGCGGCGATGGAGCAATCCGGCGGCTTCACTTACGCCGAAGGCGACCGCCAGGCCCGTGCCGCCAAAGCTACCCTCGATTCGGATCAAAACGTGATGGTGCTCGATGGCGGGGCGCGCATGTGGGATTCCACCGGTGCCACCAGCGCCGACCGCATCCGGATGGACCAGCGCACCGGCGATTTCACCGCCGAAGGCAACGTCAATTCCAGCCGCATGCCGGAAGCCGACCCCAAAAAGAACTCCCAGATCCTGGCCACCGACGAACCGCTGCAGGCCCAGGCGCGCCGCATGGTTTCCACCAACAAAAGCCACAACATGCACTACGAAGGCGGCGTGGTGATGTGGCAGGGCGCCAACCGCATCACCGCCGACACCGTGGATGTGGACCGCGAGAAGCGATCCTTCATCGCGGACCGCAACGTGGTCAGCAGCCTGTGGGAGGAGCCCAAGGACGAGGAGAAAAAGAAAACCGCCGTGCCCGTGCTCACCGTGGTGCGCGCGCCGCGCCTGGTCTACACCGATGCCGACCGCTTGGCCGTATACACCGGCGGCGTGGATATGGCGCGGCCGGGGATGCATATCACAAGCCGCGAATTGCACGCCGTGTTGGCGGATTCTAGCGCCGATTCGCGCCTCGAGAAAGCTTTCGCCGATGGCGGCGTGAAGATTGTCGCTAACACCGTCAACGGCATCCGCATTGCAACCGCCGAACACAGCGAGTACTACACCGTCGACGCCAAGGTGATTCTCACCGGCGGCAAGCCCCGCCTGGTGGACGACGGCGGGCATTCCACCGAGGGCGAGAAATTGACCTACTTCTCCAACGATGATAGGCTGCTGATAGATGGGGCTTCCAACCGGCCTGTCCAGACCTTCATCACCCGCCACCGAAAATAGCAGCGGCGTGAGCAAACTCGAGACCTCGGAGATCTCCAAAGCCTACCGGGGACGCCGGGTCGTGGACGACGTCACGGTGCACCTGCAGCAGGGCGAAGTGGTCGGCCTGCTGGGTCAAAACGGTGCCGGCAAGACCACCACGTTCTACATGGTGGTTGGCCTCATCACGCCGGATTCCGGGCGCATTCTGCTCGATGAGCAGGACATTACCGGCCTGCCCATGTACCAGCGGGCGCGCCGGGGCATCAGTTATCTGCCGCAGGAGGCTTCGGTTTTCCGCAAGCTCACGGTGGAGGAGAACCTGCTGGCCATCCTCGAGACGCTCTCGCTTTCCTCGCGCGAGCGCCGCGAGCGCATGGAGCTCTTAATTGAGCAGATGGGCCTCGAAAAAGTCCGCCGCAGCCGCGGCTACATGCTTTCCGGCGGCGAGCGGCGGCGGGTGGAAATCGCCCGCTCGCTGGTGATCAGTCCGAAATTCCTGCTGCTCGACGAACCGTTCTCCGGCATCGATCCGATCCAGGTGTTGGAACTCCAGCGCATCATCTTCGATTTGAAGCGCGCCGGCATCGGCATCCTGATCACCGATCACCAGGTGCGCGAAACCCTGATGGTGACCGATCGCGCCTACATCATCGACGAAGGCCGCATCTTCCGCGGCGGCAGCCCCGAAGCCCTCGAGCGCGACCCCGAAGTGAAGCGCATCTACCTCGGCGAGTCGTTCAAGCTGCGGCTGTAAACGCTGCTTCCATTTCGCGAAGACAGTAGGACAGGCGCTTTCCCCTGTCAGGGGGCGCCCTCAGGAGTCACCCTTCTCCGCCCCTACCTATAGCACCTCATCGTATCCAATCCCAGAGGCATTACAGACCACCTGAAACTGGCAGCTCTCTTTTCCGACGAGACTCAGGCAAGGTCGAAGCGATCGAGGTTCATCACCTTGTTCCAGGCCGCCACGAAGTCACACACGAACGCCTGCTGCGAGTCGCTGCACGCATAGACTTCCGCGAGGGCCCGGAGCTGGGAGTTGGAACCGAAGACGAGATCAGCCACAGTGCCCGTCCACTTGAGTTCGCCCGTTGCCCGATCGCGCCCCTCCAACACGCCTTCCGTTGTGGCGGACTTCTGCCACTTCGTGTTCATGTCGAGCAGGTTGACGAAGAAATCATTCGTCAACGTCTCGGGCCGCTTGGTGAAAACACCGTGTTTGGACTGTCCGAAGTTTGCATTCAGGGCGCGCATGCCGCCAATCAGAACGGTCATCTCGGGAGCGGTCAGGGTCAACAGGTTCGCCCGATTCACCAGCAGCTCAGCCGCCGCTCCCTCCTGTCCCTTCCGGAGATAGTTGCGGAACCCGTCTGCGGCCGGCTCCAGTACGGCGAATGAGTGCACATCGGTCTGCTTCTGCGACGCGTCCATGCGCCCCGGCGAGAAAGGAACCTTCACGTCGTGCCCAGCCTTTTTCGCGGCTGCCTCGACGGCTGCGCAGCCGCCCAGAACGATCAGGTCCGCAAGCGAGACCTTCTTCCCGCCGGACTGCGAGCTGTTGAACTCCTTCTGAATGGCTGCCAGCTTCTTAAGGACTTTCGCCAATTCGGCTGGTTGATTCACTTCCCAATCCTTCTGTGGCGCGAGGCGAATGCGCGCCCCGTTAGCCCCGCCGCGCTTGTCGCTGCCGCGGAACGTCGTCGCCGACGCCCAGGCAGTCGTGACCAGTTGGGAGATCGACAGTCCGGATGCGAGGATCTTGGCTTTCAGGGCCGCCATGTCCTGTTTCCCGATCAATTTGTGATCCACTGCGGGAATCGGGTCTTGCCATAGCTGGGGCTCGGCAGGAACCAGCGGGCCAAGGTAGCGCGAGAGAGGCCCCATGTCGCGGTGCGTCAGCTTGAACCATGCCTTGGCGAACGCGTCTGCGAGCTCCCGCGGATTCATGAGGAAGCGCCTCGCGATCGGCTCATAGATCGGATCCATCCTCAGGGAGAGGTCCGTGGTGAGCATGAACGGGGCGTGCCGCGTCGACGGATCGTGGGCATCAGGAACGGTGCCCGCTCCAGCCCCGCCCTTGGGAGTCCACTGGTTCGCGCCTGCGGGGCTCTTCGTGAGTTCCCATTCATAGCCGAACAGGTTCTCCAGGTAGTTGTTGCTCCACTTCGTTGGGGTGGTGGTCCAGGCGCCCTCCAACCCGCTGCTGATCGTATGAACGCCTTTGCCGCTGCCAAAGGTGTTTTTCCAGCCGAGGCCTTGCTCCTCGATGCTGGCGCCCTCGGGTTCGCGGCCGACATACTTGCTCGGGTCGGCAGCGCCGTGGGTTTTGCCGAATGTGTGCCCGCCGGCAATAAGCGCAACGGTCTCCTCGTCATTCATCGCCATGCGGGCGAACGTCTCCCGGATATCGCGCGCCGCAGCGACTGGATCCGGCTTTCCATTGGGTCCTTCCGGATTCACGTAGATGAGGCCCATCTGAACGGCGCCGAGGGGATTTTCGAGCTGGCGGTCGCCGCTGTAGCGCTCGTCTCCCAGCCACTTTCGCTCAGCCCCCCAGTAAATGCCTTCTTCTGGCTCCCAGATGTCTTCGCGCCCACCGCCGAAACCGAAGGTCCTCAATCCCATCGACTCCAGTGCAACGTTACCTGCAAGAATCATCAGGTCGGCCCAGGAGAGTTTCCGGCCGTACTTCTGCTTGATCGGCCAGAGCAACCGGCGCGCCTTGTCTAGGCTCACGTTGTCCGGCCAGCTGTTGAGGGGCGCAAATCGCTGTGCTCCGGAACCCGCGCCCCCTCGGCCATCGGCGATACGGTACGTGCCGGCGCTATGCCACGCCATACGGATGAAGAGCGGCCCATAGTGGCCGTAGTCCGCGGGCCACCAGTCGTGCGATGTCGTCATCAAGGCGTGGAGGTCGTTGATCACGGCATCCAGGTCGAGGCTCTTGAATTCTTCAGCGTAGTTGAACGCGTCGCCCATGGGGTCGGATAGCGGACAGTGTTGGTGCAAGATCTTCAGGTTCAGTTGATTGGGCCACCAGTCTGCGTTTGTGGCGTGTTTGCGAGCGCCGCCCGAGAGCGGGCACTTGGTTTCGGTTGACAAGTTTTGCTCCTGACTATCGGGGACCGGCGCCCCCGCTGCGGTGGTGAGTTTTTGCTCCATATGTTTCTCTTCCTTCGAATTATTTCAAAAAAACTGTGACGAACGACGAACCCATCCTGGCTTTCCCATTCGCGCAATCGCCGCCGGCCGCACTTGCTGACGCGCGCCATTCATCCCGTATCCACACGCGACACTGAACGGGAAGCGTGCCCGGGAGCACACTTCGCGCAAAGCCCCCGGAAAATGAGTTCGCATTCGCGAAGAATCCGTTTACCGAGGGAGCCCGAGGCAGGCCTGGGTACATCGTACCACTCAATGTCCTCGACATTGCCGCACCGGTCGCAGATGAAGTGGTGATGCCGCAAGCCTTTCGCATCGAATCGTGCGGCGCGGCCCTCGACGGCCACTTCACGCACCAAACCCGCCTGCACCAAGTCCCGCAGATTGTTATAAGTCGTGGCCCTGGAAGAGCGCGGATCCACACGATTCACGGCTTCGGAGATTTCCGCAGCCGTAGGATGCCTGTTGTGTTCCATCAAGAATGCCAGCAAGGCGTATCGCTGCGGAGCGCCCGCAAGCGGGCGTTGGCAGGCTGAAGCCCGCTGAAGCCCGCCCCAGCACGGCCGCCAGCGTATCTGCGAAAGGATATATTCAGCGCTTACCGGTGGTTTCCAGTTCCGCGAGCACTTCGCCGGTTACTTTCTCGATGCCGGCATGGAGGCTGTTGCCATGGGCGTCCATGGTCACGATGGCGGGAAAGTCCTGGGCGCGAATATGCCACATTGCTTCGGGGACGCCGAACTCGATCAGGTTCACGCCGAGCACTTCGGGGAGAGTGCGTGCGTAATACTGCGCGGCGCCGCCGATCGCATTCAAATACACCGCGCCCGATTCCTTCAGTGCGGCCAGCGTCCTGGGTCCCATGCCGCCCTTGCCGATGACGGCACGCACGCCGTAGCGTTTGATGACATCGGCCTGGTAAGGTTCCTCGCGAATGCTGGTGGTGGGACCAGCGGCCTTCACTTTCCAGCGGCCTTCTTCCTGCAGCATCACGGGGCCGCAGTGGTACAGCACCGCGCCGTGCAGATCCACCGGCGGCGGGTTCTTCATGAGGTAGGCGTGCACGTTGTCGCGTCCGGTGTACATTTCGCCGCTGATGAGCACCACGTCGCCGACCTTGAGGGCGCGCACCTGCGTCTCGGAGAGCGGAGCGGTAAGACTCACTTCACGCCCGGTCAGCGGGAGACCTTCGCCGCGCGCCATGCGCGCCACGGGGCTGGCCGGGTCGCGGTACAACCACTCGGTGATGGCGCCAGTCGCGGCATCGAGACGCACGCCCAGGCGGCGGAACGCCCAGCAATCGTAGGCCACCGAAACGAAAAAGCTCGCCGGGAGGCGGTTGGCAGCCGTAATCTTGCAGCCGATGAGAGATGCTTTCCCGCCGAAGCCCATCGCGCCGACACCCAGCCGGTTTGCCTCCTCCATGATTTCCGCTTCCAACGCGGCCAGCGTGGGATCGGGGTTCACATCGTCGAGCGTGCGAAAGAGCTGGCCCTTGGCGAGCTCATAGCCGTGCGCGCGGTCGCTGCCAATGCAGACGCCGACGGCGCCTGGCGCGCACCCTTGCCCTTGCGCCTGCCACACGGCGTGCAGAATGCACTTGCGCACGCCTTCCAAGTTGCGGTCGGCGCGGCCCAGGTGATCCAGGTTGGCGGGCAACGAATATTGAATGTTCTTGTTTTCGCAGCCGCCGCCTTTGAGGATCAGTTTGATTTCGATCTCATTTTCCTCCCACTGCTCGAAGTGCATCACGGGCGTTTCGGGACCCAGGTTATTGCCGCTGTTCTTGCCGGTGATCGAATCCACCGAATTGGGACGCAGCTTGCCTAGCCGCGTGGCTTCCGCCACGGCTTCGCGAATGGCCTTCTTGAGGGCGATCTGGTTGAAGCCGGCCGGCGTGTGCACCAGGAAGGTGGGCATGCCGGTGTCCTGGCAGATGGGGCCTGCGTCGTCGTGCGCCATGTCGATGTTGCTGAGAATGATGTCGAGGGCCTGCGAGGACTGCGTCCCCGGCGTTTCGTCGCCGGCGGCGATCCCCATCGCGTTCCGCACGTCTGGCGGCAAATTGGTGGAGGTTTGGACAATGAGTTCCAAAAGGCTGTCGGCAAGAAACTTCATGGCGAGAACTCCATTTTAGGCCAGGGTGCGTGAGCGGCGCTGGGCACACGGTGGGAATGGGCGCCGCATAGGCCTCCGAGGACGAGCGCCAGCGCCACAAGGGCCACTTACCGCACGCCGGTTTCGAGCGGTTGCGGAGCGGGGTGCTTATGTTTGCACCCGGCGTTCGGGCATTGCCAGACGGTGCCGGCCTTCAGCCATTTTTCGATCATGTACGGGCTGCCACACTCGGTGCATTTTTCGGGAACCGGCTTGCCCCATGTCACGAAATTGCATGCTGGCCAGCGGTTACAGCCGTAAAATGTCTTGCCGCGCCTGGAGCGGCGCTCTGCAATTTCGCCTTCGTTGCATTCCGGGCATTTCATACCGATGGTTTTCTGCTTGACGTACTTGCAGGTGGGATAATTGCTGCACGCGGTGAACTCGCCAAAGCGGCCGGTCTTGAGTACCAGGTGGTTGCCGCACTGCGGGCAGATTTCGTCCAGCTTCTGGTCGGGCTTCTTTTGCTGACCGCCAATCGGTTTGGTGGTCTTGCAATCCGGGTAACCGGTGCAGGCGTAGAAGGTGCCGAAGCGGCCCTTCTTTAACACCATGGGCCGGCCGCAATTCTCGCAGTACTCTTCGTCGCCCTGTTCGGAGAGATCGGCATTGTCGACGTCCGGCAAATCCACCGTCAGCTCGCGCGTGTAGGTGCAATCCGGGTAGCCGGTACAGGCGATGAAGCTGCCGTGCTTGCCCCACTTGATCACCAGCGGTTTGCCGCACTTCTCGCAGATCTGTCCGGTGGGCTTTTCCATCCGCTTGATGTTGGTCATGTGCTCTTCGGCGTGCTTCAGGTCCTTGTCGAAGCGCTCATAGAATTCCTGCATCGCGACGCGCCAGTCGATCTTGCCTTCCTCGATCTCGTCGAGCTCCTCTTCCATGCGCGCCGTGTAAGTCACATCGAAGATGTCGTCGAAGCTTTCCAGCAGCAGATCGGTCACCACCATGCCGAGTTCGGTGGGAGTGAAGCGCCCGCCGTCCTTCTTCACGTACTCCCGCTCCTGGATGGTGGAGATGATCGAAGCGTAGGTGGAAGGCCGGCCCACGCCGTCGGATTCCAGGCGCTTCACCAGCGTGGCTTCGTTGTAGCGCGGCGGCGGCTCGGTGAAGTGCTGCTCGGGCCGGATGGCCTTGAAGCGCAGGCGTTCACCTTCAGTCACCAGCGGCAGGTGATGCTTCAACTCCTCGTCTTCTTCGTCGAGCTGGTCCTTGCCTTCCTTGTAGACCTTGAGGAAGCCCTCGAACTTCAGCACCGATCCGGTGGCGCGAAAGAGATAATCGTCGCCGTTCTTGCCCGTGGCGCCGACGTCGATGGTGGTCTGGTCGTAGAGCGCCGGCATCATCTGGCTGGCTACGAAACGGTTCCAGATCAGCCGGTACACTTTTCTTTCGTCTTCCTGCAAATACTTGTCCACCACCTCCGGCGCGTAGGCCATGGAAGTGGGACGAACCGCCTCGTGGGCGTCCTGCGCGCCCTTCTTGGACTTGTAGAAGTTCGCCGAATCCGGCAGGAACTCGCGGCCGTAGCGCTCGCCGATGAAGTCGCGCACGTCGCGGACGGCGTCATCGGAAACGCGCGTGGAATCCGTGCGCATGTAGGTGATGAGGCCGACCGTATCCTTGCCGACTTCCACGCCTTCATACAACCGCTGCGCCAGCATCATGGTGCGCTTCACGCTGAAGCGCAGCTTGCGCGACGATTCCTGCTGCAAGGTGGAAGTGATGAACGGCGCCACCGGGAAACGCCGCTTCTCACGCGTCGAAACCGACTGCACCGTGTACATGGCGCCGTCGAGCGCCGCCACCACGCCATTGGCCGCTTCGGCCGAGCCGATCTCGGCGGTCTGGCCGTTGATGCGCGCCAGACGCGCGGTCAGCCCCGGCGGCTTCTTCGCCGCCAGGTCCGCATCGATGGTCCAGTATTCCTTGGCGATGAAGGCGCGGATCTCGCGCTCGCGCTCGACGATCACCCGCAGCGCCACCGTCTGCACGCGACCGGCTGAGAGACCGCGCCGCACCTTGTCCCATAACAGCGGCGAAATCTTGTAGCCCACCAATCGGTCCAGCACGCGGCGCGCCTGCTGCGCGTCCACCAGGTTCACGTCCACCTGGCCCGGCTTTTCGAAAGCCTTGGCGATGGCCTTCTTGGTGATCTCGTTGAACATCACGCGGTAGATCCGCGGCCCGTTCTTCTTCTCGGATAGTTCTTCTTGCAGGTGGGAGCAGATGGCTTCGCCTTCGCGGTCCGGGTCGGCTGCCAGGTACACATCCTTCACTTTCCTGGCGGCTTGTTTCAGTTCGGCGACGAGCTTCTTCTTGCCTTCGATGACTACGTAGCGCGGCTCGAACCCCCGCTCCACGTCGACCGCCAAATCCCGCTTGGGTAGGTCTTTAATATGACCGAGCGAAGCTTTGACGATAAAGTCTTTGCCCAGGTATTTGTTGATGGTCTTCGCCTTGGCGGGCGATTCCACGATTACCAGAGCTTTTGCCATATATGCCGTTCTTCAGAAAAAAACAGTCTGTCCCCGTCGTCCGAGAAAATAGATTTGCCGGAAACCCAGCCTGTGCTACCACACTTTAACAAAGTTTTTGCCGGGAAGTTGCCTGACCAGCCCCATCATCTCCAGTTCGAACAGCGCTGCCAGGAGTTCGGACGTCGAAGTGTCCTCGATTTTCTCCAGCAGGTCGTCCAGGTGCGTGGCGGAATCTACCTTGAGGGCTTCGAGCGTGCGGCGGGCCACCGGTCCCAGGTCGGAACCGGGTTCAGTAACATTGGATGCTTCAGGCGCCGCGGCGGTTTCGCCGCCCTCCACCAGAATGCGTTTACGCCCCCTGTCAATCAGATGCCGGCGGGATTCGGCGGGCAGTTGGGAGACCACGTCGTTCCAGTCCTGCACCAGGCGCGCGCCCTGCTTGATCAACAAGTTCGGACACCAGCTCAACTTCGAAGTGATGTTGCCGGGAACGGCGAAAACCTCGCGGCCCTGATCCATAGCCAGCCGCGCCGTGATAGCCGAGCCGCTATACTGCGCCCCTTCGACCACCAGCACTCCCAGGCTGATCCCACTGATCACGCGATTGCGGATCGGGAAGTTCTGCGGGAACGCCGTAGTACCCATGGCGAATTCGGAAACGATCAACCCCTTGCTCGCCAGGTCCGCCATCAACCCGCGATTCTCCGACGGATACACCACATCCACGCCGCAGCCAAGCACCGCGATGGTGTCGCCGCCCGCCTGCAACGCGCCCTTGTGCGCCGCGGTATCGATGCCGCGCGCCGCGCCACTGGTGATGGCCAGGCCCGCGTGCGCCAGGTCCGAGGAGAGCCGTTCCGCCACCGCGATACCGTACGGCGTGGCACGGCGGGTTCCCACGACGGCGAGCGAAAGCGCGCTCAGCAACTCCACTCTTCCGCGCGCGAAGAGCACGATCGGAGGATCGAAGATCTCGCGTAGAGACTGCGGATAGCGCGGGTCTCCAATGGTCACCGCCACGGCGCCGGCCGCCGCCATCTTCTCCTGTTGCGCCACGCCGTCTTCAAACGTGCAGCCGCTAGCGATAGACTGCGCCACCGCGCCGCTCACGCCGGCCGCTTCGAGCTCGGTGCGCGAGGCGCGGAAAACGGCCGCAGGCGTGCGGAACCGGTCGAGCAGCTTGCCGGCGCCTCTGGCGCCCAGCCCGGGTACCAGTTGCAATGCCAGCCAGTAGAGTTCTTCATCCCGGCTGAGTACGGGAGGTGACATGGGGACCCCGAGTTTCCGATCAAGACGATAACAGCCGTGGAGCAGACCGCGCAAGTAGCCCGCCCTATCGTAAGGTGTACTCCACGCATCGCTGCAGGGGCCAAGCAAACCCGAGCCGCCATTGCACCAAGCGCGGGCGGGCAATGCATGGGCATCCTGCGCGCATGAGCGCGCATCCCATTTACACTGGTAGCGAGCCCCCGATGAAACAGGAAGCTGCATTTTTCGACGGCAAAGAGCCGGTGCTGATTTATATCGCCAAGCGGCTCAACGAAGCGCTGAAGCTGGAGGCACTGCTCACCGAAGCCGGCCTCGATTACGGGGTGGAAGCCGACGAGTACCGCGGAGGCATCATTTTCTCCACCACGCGCACTGGTGCGTTCTTTTACGTGCTGCCGGACTCCGCACCAGCCGCGCTCGAAATCATGCGGCGCGGCGGTTACAAACTGTACGCGGGCGCAGCCGCTCCGAAATCGCTAAATTAATACGCCCATCTCCAGAGACTAGCGCCTGCGGTGTAGCCGGCGCCCACGGCGGCGAACAGGACCAGGTCGCCTTTCTTGAGGCGTCCCTGACGGATGGCGTCGCGCGTGGCCAGCGGAATGGTGGCTGCGGTGGTGTTCCCGTAACTATCGATATTGATCACAACCTTTTCGGGCGCAATGCCAAGGCGCTCGCTGGCGCCATGTATGATGCGCAGGTTGGCCTGGTGCGGAATCAGGGCCCCTACGTCCGCCACGGTGAGCCCGTTGCGCGCCAGAAGATCGCGGCAGTTTTCGTACATCTTGCGGACGGCGTATTTGAAAACCTGCTGGCCGGCTTGGTGTACGTAGTGTTGGCGCTTCTCGACGGTTTCATGGGACGCCGGCAAGCGGCTGCCTCCCGCCGGCATGATCAACGCATCGCCGCCCGAGCCATCGATCTCGCCCAGGAAATCGATGAAACCAAGCTGGCTGTCTCCATCCCCGGCCGGCTCAATCAGCACCGCTCCGGCTCCATCGCCGAACAGGACGCAGGTGGCGCGGTCGGTGTAATCGATGATGCGGCTCATCGTGTCGGCGCCGATCACCAGCACCTTCTTGTGAGTGCCCGCCATGACCAAGTTAGCGCCCATGGTGGTGCCATAGACGAAACTCGAACACGCCGCAATCAGATCGAACCCCCAGGCGCACTTGGCCCCGAGCCCATGCTGCACCAGGCAGGCAGTGGAGGGAAACATATGGTCCGGCGTGACCGTGCAGACAATGATGACCTCGACCTCCGAGGGATCCATGCCGCGCTGCTCCAGCGCGCGGCGCGCGGCTGCCACCGCCAGATCAGAAGTGGCCACTCCCGAATCCGCAATGTGACGCTCCCGGATGCCGACGCGCTCCATGATCCACTGGTCGTTGGTGTCGACCATCTTTTCCAAATCCTGATTCGTAAGGACGCGGGGAGGCGTATAGCACCCCAGCGCCGTGATTTTGGCCCTTGGCAATGTTTTGTCCCTTTAAACAGTTCAGGGTAACCCATCGGGGTACACCGCGCGCAAGCGGGGTTGCGTGTCCGTGGTTCACCCGGACGAGCGTTATCGTGTGGGGCGCGATGCTTTGGCGCGAGCGGCGCGTTTGCCGGCCGCCGTCAACTCCCCGGCGTGCCGTTCGGCCCACATGCCCAGCGCGATTATCGGTTCTTCGAGCGACCGGCCGAGCGGCGTGAGCCGGTATTCCACGCGCGGCGGCACCTCGGGATATACCTTGCGGTGGACCACGCCGATGTCCTCGAACCGCTTCAGCGTGAGCGAAAGCTCCCGCTGCGTCACGCGGCCGATGGAGCGCCGCAAAACCGTGAACCGCACCGGCCCCGGAGAGCGGAGCAAGTTGTAGAGCACCGGCATGGACCACTTGGACGCGATCACGCCGATCAGCCGCGTCATGGGGCAATCGCCGGCGGCGCCGTCCGGCGGCCGTCCTTTGGTTGGTATTAGCATACCAGATATCGTATTCATTCCTACTTGCAAATTATATCATGGTATGGTATCCATACCAAAGAGAGAGCAATATGGCGCTAGAGAAGTGGAATTTCGATCCCGTGCATTCCGATATCGGGTTTTCCGTGCGGCACCTGATGATTTCGAAGGTCAGGGGCCGTTTTCAGAAATGGAGCGGCTCGCTCTTCATCGATGAGGCGGACCTGAACAATTCCAAGGTCGAGGCGAGCATCGAAGCCTCCAGCATCGACACCAAGGAACAGCAGCGCGACGACCACTTGCGCTCGCCCGATTTCTTCGACGCCGCCAACCACCCGGCGCTCACCTTCCAAAGTACGCGCGTGGAGAAGGCGGGTGAGGAGGAGTACAAAGTCACGGGCAACCTGACGATTCGCGGGGTCACCAGGGAAGTCGCGCTCACTGTCGAGTACTTGGGCCGCAGCAAGGACCCGTGGGGCGGCCTGCGGATGGGCTTCTCGGCCAAGACCTCGATCGACCGCCGCGATTTCGGCCTCATGTTCAACATGCCGCTCGAAGGCGGCGGAGTGGTGGTGGGCGATCGGGTCGAAATCGCGCTGGAGATTGAGGCCGTGAAGGACGTCCCCGCGGTGCAGGCGGCGTAGCGCCGCAGCCTGGAGTTCTTTTTCGCCTGGGCAAGCTAAGCCGGCGGATCACCCATTACGCACCATTCGCCGCGTGACGGACGGAGGCCCGCGGGAGATGTCGAGCCCCGCCGGCTGCGGTTCGGGAAAGCCAATGCGCTAAGGTACACTGGGATTGTTCTAGGCGGACCCTGTTGAAGCGATTTGTCTTCCCAGCTTTGCTGGCCATCACTCTGGCGGCGCGCGCGGACCAGCCCGAACCGGGGCAACTGGACGCCAGTCCGACGCTGTTTACCGTCATGGCGGCGTTGAACGCCGCGGGTTTCGATGCCGGGCTGGACGCGCCCAATGGCCATCGGCTGCGCAAGGAAGTGCGCGAGGAGCTCGCGCGGCGCGACGTCCCCTCCTTGCAGGCGATCCGGCAATTCGTCGCCGAACACCGCCAGAAGGACGCCACGGCCGAGTTGAGTCAGTACATCTCTTTCGCGCTGACCGTGGGCGGCCCTCCCGATTTCGTGCAGCGCAAGCGCGACGTGGAGATACCGCCGGAAGCGCTGCGGCTGCAGGGGTTCTCCAAGCTGCTGGCGCCGTTTTACAAGGAAGCGGGCATCGCCGGTATGTGGCAACGCGCGCAACCGGAGATCGACCAATACATTGCGCGATACCATGGCCCGGTAACGCAGGCCGTGCTGCAAGTGAACGCCTATTTGCGGCAGCAGACTTCCGGGGTCCAGGGACGGCACTTTCAGATCTTCATCGAGCTGCTGGCTCCGCCCGGCCAGGTGCAGCGGCGCAGTTATGGGTTCGAAGACACCGTCGTAGTGACTCCCTCTGCCGAGCCGCGCTCGTTCGAGATTCGCCACGCCTACCTGCATTACCTGCTCGACCCGATGGCAACGCAGAACCAGGAGATCCTGGACCGCAAGAAATTCCTGGCGCGGCACGCGCAGCGGGTGGGCCGGCTGGAAGATTCTTTCCGGGACGACTTCCTGGCGCTGACCACCGAGTCGCTGATCAAGGCCGTGGAGTCGCGCCTGGATCGCGATCCCGGCGCCATCGAGCGCGCGCTGTACCAGGGATTCATCCTGGCGCCGTACTTTTCCGAGAGCCTGCAGTTGTATGAAAAGCAGGAACAGTCCATGTTGGTCTACTACCCCGAAATGGTGGGTGCGATCGATCTGAAAACGGAAGATGCGCGGCTTTCCAAAGTGGATTTCAATGCCGGGCCACCGCGCGCGGCGAAGCCCGTGGCGCCCGTTGCGGCCACGCCCGCGGTGCCCGCGCCGCTCACCGGGGCGGCCAAGACGTTGGACGATGCCGAGCAACTTTACCTGTCGCGCGACCTGGATGCGGCGAGGAAGAAGTACCTGGAAGTTCTGGAGCAGACCGATGAAAAACCCATTCAAGCGGACGCGTACTATGGCTTGGCCCGCATCGCGGCGCTGAGCAGGGACCCCGAGACGGCTGTCCGGCTGTTTCAGAACGCCCTGGGTCTCAACCCGCGGTCGGCCACCAAGGCCTGGGTGCTGGTGTACTTGGGCAAGCTGGCTCTCGCGGCCGAAGAGTCCGAGCAGGCGCAACAGTATTTTATTAGCGCACTGCAGGTGCAAGGCATCTCGAATATGGCGCGCAAGGAAGCCGAGAATGGCTTGCGGGCAAGTTCCAAGCAATAAATCGAAGGAGCGATTTGGATGAAACGAACGTTTTTGACCGGCGTCCTGGTAACGGCCGCCGTCGTCTCTGGGCTGATGGCACAGGTGAAGCCGAAATCGAAAGCCGAGGCCGAAGCCATTCGGGCGCTGCACGCTGCGCGAACGCAGGGCCCGGACGCAATTATCAAGGCGGCCGAGGACTTGGTCGGCAAGTTCGCCGACACGGCATACAAACAGGACGCGCTGCTGCTGGAGGCCGACTCGTACCTGCAGAAAGGCGACTACGCCACCGCGGAAATCACCGACCAACGGGTGCTGGAAGCATATCCCAAGAACCCGCAGGCAGGAATGCAATTGGGCGAGCTGATCCTGCAGCACGTGGGAGAAAACGACCTCGACAAGGACGAGCAGCTTTCGAAAGCCGAAAAGGATTTCAACCAGGCGCTTGCAAACATCGACACTAATCCGTATTCGGGAGTGCAAGACGCGAAGTGGGAGAAGAACAAGAAGTTCACACTGGCCGAGTTGCAGAACGATCTGGGCCTGGTGGCGATGAAGCGCAAGCAATACGACGCGGCGATTGCGGATTTTAAATCGGCGGTGGATGGCGATCCGCAGCCGGCCTTCCAGGCGCGGCTCGCGTTGGCGTATCAGCAGGCCGGCAAGAACGACGCGGCGCTTGCCGTTTGCGACAAGCTGTTGGCCGATCCGCAGCTTAACCCCGCCATCAGGCAGGTTGCGGAGAGCGTGAAAACGATGGCAACGCAGGCCAAGCGCGCCGGCCGGAAATAGGCGGCAGGCATGCGCGCGGAGTTGGGGACGCTAGAATCGAGCATCAACCACCGGTTCTCGAATCCGGCGCTGCTCGGTCGCGCATTGACCCACAGCTCGGCGGCCAACGAATCGCGCACCGGCGCCGGGGCGCCGCTCTGTGACAACGAGCAACTGGAGTTTCTCGGTGACTCGATCCTGGGGTTTCTGATTGCCGAGGCGCTCATGCTGCGCCAGCCGGATTCGCGCGAGGGTGAGCTATCGCGGCTCAAAGCGCACCTGGTGAGCGCGGCCCATCTGCATGGCGTGGCGCGGCGGCTCGACTTGGGCAGTTATCTCGAGCTGGGCCGCAGCGAGGAGATGAGTGGCGGCCGCAGCAAGAAGACGCTGCTGGTGGATGCGCTGGAAGCCGTGATCGCCGCGGTCTACCTGGATGGCGGCATCGAACCGGTGCGCCAGTTTGTCGCCACGCACGTGCTGGACGCGCCTTTCGCCAGCGACGAAGAGGCGGGCACCGACATCCAGCCGGCCATTACCAATTTCAAAAGCGCCTTGCAGGAACTGGCGCAGTCGCGCAAACTGCCGCAGCCGCGATATGCCATCGTGCGCGAGCGCGGCCCGGAGCATTCCAAAACGTTCACCGTGGAGGTCCGTGTAGGCAAGGATTGGGCCGGCCAGGCCGAGGGCCGCACCAAGAAGATCGCCGCGCAGCGGGCCGCCCGCGGCCTCTTCGACCGCCTGCTGGAGACCGGCGCGGAAGCGCGAGCGGTCGAGGAGTAGCGCTTTGAGCGGCGGGAGTACCGGCGCCGGCAGCGCAAGTCGCCCGCCTGTGCTGAGCCCCTGGATCGCCGGCAATTGTGTTATTCTAAAAAACGTAACGAAACGAGATTAAGAGAAGACAAGGAGCATTACTCCAAGAATGGCACTGGCGGTCGAAGCAAAACGGCAAGTATTTACCACTAATCAACGCCACAAGACCGACACGGGGTCGCCAGAAGTGCAGATTGCCCTGTTGAGTCAGCGGATCACGCTGCTCACGGAGCATTTCAAGGCGCACAAAAAGGACCATGGTTCCCGCAAGGGTTTATTGACCATGGTTGCCAAACGGCGCCGGCTTCTGATTTACCTGCGCAATACGAACCCTGAGTGTTACAAGGCGGTCTTGCAGCGCCTGGGCATCCGTCGTTAGTCATTCTCCGGAAGCAGTCCTGTTTTCCACACGAAAAAGCGGGTGCTTTCGAGGGCCACATTCCATCCGATCTGGAGGCCGGTGCGGGCTGCGCCGCATGGCTGGGCTTCCTTTTCCGTCAACTCCGTTCTCAAGTGGCTCACTCCCTGAGGTGGGGGCCAAATTACGACTCGTGCGGGGCTGGCAGCCTGGCCGAGACTTAGAGGTTTTTGAAAGATTATGATTCACACAGTTGAAGTTGACCTGGGCGGCCGCAAGCTTACCTTTGAAACCGGTAGGATGGCCAAACAGGCGAACGGCGCGGTCGTCGTTCGTTCCGGTGACTCGGTAGTGCTGGTCACCGCTTGCATGGCCGATCAGGCCAAACCGGGAGCCGGTTTTTTCCCGCTCACCGTGGACTATCGCGAATACACCTATGCCGCCGGCAAGATTCCCGGCGGATTCATTAAGCGGGAGGGGCGCATGTCGGAGAAAGAGACTCTGACTTGCCGGCTCATCGACCGTCCGGTGCGCCCATTGTTCCCCGAAGGTTTTCTGAACGAAACGCAGATCATCGCCATGGTGCTGTCGGCCGATCCCGAACAGGACCCGAATACCCTGGCGATCTGCGGAGCGGCCGCCGCGCTGGCCATTTCCGATCTTCCCTTCCAACACGTGCTGGGCGGCGTCCGGGTGGGGATGAAGGATGGCCAGTATCTGGCCAACCCGACCTATACCGAAGGCCGCGAATCGAAGCTGAACATCGTGGTGGCCGGCACCGAAGACGGCATCGTGATGGTGGAAGCCGGAGCGCAGCAGGTCTCGGAAGCGGAAGTCCTGGGCGCCATCGAATTCGGTCATGACTGCTGCAAGAAGATCGCCGCCGGCATCCGCGAGCTGGTTAAGCTGGCCGGCAAGCCGAAGCGCGAGTTTACGCCGCCGGTGCTCAACCAGGAGATTTACGCCGCCGTCGAAAAGGCTGCGCGCGTGGAACTCACCGACGCGCTCAACACCCAGAAGTATCCGAAGCTGGAAAGCTACGCCCGCGTGACCGCGCTGCGGGAGCGCGTGCTGGAGCCAGTACCCGAGGAGCAGAAGGCCGAAGCCGGCAAGTGCTACGACGCGCTCAAGGAGCGCATCTTCCGCGATGAGATGTTGAAGAACCGCCGCCGGCCTGACGGCCGCGCGTTCGACCAGGTCCGGCCGATCACCATTGAAACCGGCGTGCTGCCGCGCGTTCACGGCTCGTCGTTGTTCACGCGCGGCGAAACCCAGGCGCTGGTCACCGTCACGCTCGGCACCAAGGACGACGAACAGCGCGTCGAGCTGCTCGAGCCCGGCGAAGCTTCCAAGCGTTTCATGCTGCATTACAACTTCCCGCCGTTCAGCGTCGGCGAGGTCGGCTTCATGCGCGGACCAGGCCGCCGCGAAATCGGCCACGGCGCGCTGGCCGAGCGCTCTCTATCGGCGCTCATCCCGGACGAGGCTGCGTTCCCTTACACGATCCGCATCGTCAGCGACACGCTGGAATCGAACGGTTCCAGCTCGATGGCCGCGATCTGCGGCGGTTCCCTGACCCTGATGGACGCCGGCGTGCCGCTTACCGCCCACGTGGGTGGAGTGGCGATGGGCCTGGTCATGGAAGGCCACCAGTATGCCATCCTCACCGATATCGCCGGCGCCGAAGATCATTACGGCGACATGGACTTCAAAGTGGCCGGCACGCGCGAGGGCATCACCGGCCTGCAGATGGATATCAAGGTGCCCAACGTCAGCACCGCCATCCTGCAGGAAGCGCTCGAACAGGCGCGCCGCGGGCGCCTCTTCATCCTCGGCAAGATGTATGAGGCCATTGCGGAACCGCGCGCCAACCTCTCGCAGTACGCGCCGCGCATTTACACCATCAATATTCCGACCGACAAGATTCGCGACGTGATTGGACCCGGCGGCAAGGTGATCCGCGGCATCGTCGAACAGACCGGCGTCAAGATCGACGTCGAGGACGATGGCACCATCCGCATCGCTTCCGCCGACGAAGCTTCCGCCAACAAAGCCATCCAGATCATCTCCGATATCACCGCGGTGGCCGAGGTGGGCAAAACCTACCTGGGCAAGGTGGTGCGGCTGGTCGATTTTGGCGCTTTCGTCGAGATCTTCCCGGGAACCGATGGCCTGCTCCACATCAGCGAAATCGCCGAGAACCGCATCCGCGATGTGCGCGACGAGCTGAAGGAAGGCGATCAGATCCTGGTCAAAGTGCTGGCCACCGAAGGCAACAAAATCAAGCTCAGCCGCAAGGCCGTCCTGCGCGAGCAGCGCGAGAAGCTGAAGCCCGGCAAGACCGAGTCACCCAAGGCCGAGCACACCCGGTAGGTACGCGAACTGCTGTTGGGGCCGGCATGCCCGGCCCCTGAATTCGTGGAGCAGGCGCTTTTGCCTGCCAACCCGTGCTCCTTTTTTCACCCCTGCCGCCGCTCCCCGAAGAAATCCCGCAGCAGTTCCACGCATTCTACCGCCAGCACGCCTTCGACAACTTCCACTGCGTGGTTCAACGTGCCGGAATCGGCGATGCGGAATTTGCTGCGCACACCGCCGAAGCGTAAGTCGCGCGTGCCGAACACGAGACGCTCCACGCGCGCGGCCACCAGCGCGCCCGCGCACATTACGCACGGTTCCAGCGTGCAATACAGCGTCGCGCCCGCCAAGCGGTAATTGCCGGCAGCGGCGGCGGCTTGGCGCAGCGCCAGGATCTCCGCGTGGGCCGTCGGATCGTGGCGCTCGATCGGGCAATTCCATCCCCGCCCCACGATGGCGCCGGCTATCACCACTACCGCGCCCACCGGCACTTCGCCCCGCGCTGCCCCGCGCGCCGCCAGGTCGAGCGCTTCCCGCATGTACTGTTCATGGGCGTTCGGCACCAGAGTCTCAATACCCATCCTTGCGCACCGGCTTTGTCCGAAAGGCGTCGAGGTCAGTCCTAGATTGCGAGGGAGATCGTACCGGCTGGGCCGTTATAAAACAGCGTGCAGATTTGGAGAACATCGCGTCCAACGAGAGCAACTATTCCCTGTGCAGCAAGCGCCGCGCCTATTGCCCGTGGCGCTTGAAGTGCAAAACCGAAGGCCGACAATGTGATTTGAACTGGGTAGACGTTCTGCTGGGTTTGCGCGTGAGACGCTGAGGCCATTGGAACAACGTCGATAGCCGGCAAGCCCAGCTCCTGAGCCACTTGATCGTCAATGCACGTCACAGATGCGCCTGTGTCAATCAAAGCCCAGCCCGTTTTGGGAGTTGGCAGAGGCTGACCCTGCTGGGCAAGAGTCTTCGCTACGCTCTCTGCGACCGTAAGCGAAACCTGAAGCACCGGTCCTCGCTGCTGAAGTGCCACGGGGGGCGGGACGGGTATCGTCTTCCCGTCAGGAGTTTGCGCCAGAGCGTTGAGTTGAAACGTCAGAAGGGGCACGTAAAATACCGAGAGCCAGAGCTGGAATGCAGACTTCGCTGGGTCGTTCGTCTGTTCGGCGCACCAGGAACGGAGAGAGGCCGAACTCTCTTGCTCCAACGCTGAGTGCGTCCTCTAGAGTATCAAAGGCGCCAATAACTCGCTGCTCACGAATAATCACGAACCTCCCAGGATGCGCTTTGAGCAGTTCTTCCTGGTGATCTTGAAAATACTGTCGTTCAGTGTCAAGCATGAAGGGTCTCCTCATTATGACACTACTATGATCGGCCGTCTATGCCGCCTTCATTATCCACGATTTTCCCTTGTTTTTCAATAAGTTTCACGCTGCCCAAGGTCGGTTACCGTACTAAATAGGACGAAGTTTCCGCCTCCATCGCGGGAGCGACGTGCAGAAGTCGTATGCGGAGGCGTTGAGGGCGCGCCTTTCACTCTACACCCGCTACCCCACGCCGCGAGATAAACTGCGTGGAGGGTAACGGTCCCACGGCGCCTGCCCACGCCGGCCGCGGACCCGCCCCGGAGTCTTATGGACGCGCTTACCATTCACCGTTTGCACTTCGCATTCACCGTCACCTTTCACTACCTGTTTCCCCAACTGACCATGGGGCTGGCTTTGCTGATTCTGATTCTGAAGACCATGGCGCTGCGCACTGGCAACCCGCACTACGCGAGCGCCGCCCGCTTCTGGGCCAAGATCTTCGCCATCAATTTCGCCATGGGCGTGGTGACGGGCATCCCGATGGAGTTTCAGTTCGGCACCAACTGGTCGCGCTTTGCCAAATCCGCCGGCGGCGTGATCGGCCAGACGCTGGCCATGGAGGGGGTCTTCTCCTTCTTCCTGGAATCGAGTTTTCTGGGTGCCTTCCTGTTTGGCGAAAAGCGCTTGGGCCCAAGGGCGCACTGGTTCACGGCCTTGCTGGTGTTCCTCGGCTCGTGGCTATCGGGATTCCTGATCGTGGCCACCGATGCCTGGATGCAACACCCCACCGGATACGCCGTCGGCGCCCACGGCGAGATGGTCCTCACCAGCTTCTGGAGCCTGCTGCTGAATCCGTGGCTCGGCTGGCAATACATCCACACTATGGCCGGTTCGGTGGTTACGGCCAGCGTCGTCATGGCCGCGGTGGGCGCGTTCTATCTGCTCACGGGCAGCCACCAGGACCACGGCCGCACCTTCGTGCGCCTAGGCGTGATCGCGGGGCTCCTCGCCACCGTCGTCATGCTCTTCCCCTCCGGCGACGGGCAGGGCACCAACATCGCCTGGAACCAGCCGGTGACCCTGGCGGCTATGGAAGGCCTCTTCAGCACCGAGCAGGGCGCACCGCTCGCCATCCTCGGCCAGCCGGACATGGAACGCCGGCGGCTCGACAACCCTCTCGTCGTCCCGCGCGCGCTCAGCTTTCTGACTTATCAGAGTTGGAAGGCCGAAGTGAAAGGGCTCGATTCGTTTCCGCCGCAGAACTGGCCGGACAACGTGCCGCTGGTTTATTACAGCTACCACATCATGGTCGGGCTGGGCACCATCTTTCTCGCCGTGCTGGCCATCGCGGCGTTCCGCCTCTGGCGCGGCGCGCTCTACCATTCGCGCCCTTTGCTCTGGCTGCTGATGATGATGCTGCCATTCCCTTACATCGCCAACACCGCCGGCTGGATCACCGCCGAAGTGGGACGCCAGCCGTGGCTCATCTACGGCGTGATGCGCACGCCGGCCGGAGTCTCGGCGCAGGTTTCCTCCGGCAATGCGCTGTTTACGCTGATCGGCTTTCTGGGGATCTACACCATTCTCTCGATTCTGTTCCTGTTCCTGGTCTATCGTGAAATCGAAGAGGGGCCCGAGCGCGCGGCCGCGGTTTGAGGAGTCATTATGGAAACGATCTGGTTCTGGCTGGTCGCCTGCATGCTGGTGGCCTATGTGATTTTCGATGGCTTCGATCTTGGCGCCGGGATCGTGCACTTTTTCGTCGCGCACAAGGATGACGAACGCCGCGTGGTGCTCTCGACCATCGGCCCCGTCTGGGACGGCAACGAAGTCTGGCTGCTGGCTGCCGGCGGCACGCTCTATTTCGCTTTTCCGGCGCTCTATGCGTCCAGTTTCAGCGGCTTCTACCTGCCATTGATGATGGTGCTGTGGCTGCTGATTCTGCGCGGCGTTTCGATCGAGTTTCGCAACCACGTCGAAAGCCCGGTCTGGCACCCGCTCTGGGACGCTGGTTTCGCCGTCTCGAGCGCGCTGCTCGCAATTTTCTTCGGCGCGGCGCTGGGCAACGTGGTGCGCGGCGTGCCGCTCGATCGGTCGGGTGAATTCTTCCTGCCGCTGTGGACCGATTGGACGCCGGGTCAGTCGCCCGGCATTCTGGATTGGTACACCGTGCTGGCCGGCGTCACCGTGCTGGCCGTGCTGGCGCTGCATGGCGCGCTCTGGGTGGCGCTCAAGACCACCGGCGAAATCGAAGTGCGGGCGCGCCGCGTGGCCAGCCGCGCCTGGTGGGGCGTGCTGGTCTTGGTGAACCTGCTCACGGTAGCCAGTTTTCGCGTTCAGCCGCGCTTGCAGGCGAGCTTCGCCGCGCGGCCATGGGGCTGGGTGTTCCCGTTCGTTGCCATCGCGGCCTTGCTCATTGCTGCGGTGATGAACTATCGGAAGTGGGAGCGCGCGGCCTTTCTCGCGTCGTCCCTGTTTCTGGCTGCGATGCTGGTCAGCGTGACCTTCGGCTTGTATCCGTGCGTGCTCCCCTCGAATGGCGATCCCGCGCGCTCGCTGACCATTACGAATGCGTCAGCCGCGCCGTACGGGCTGCACATCGGCCTGTTCTGGTTCATTCCCGGCATGCTGCTGACCGCCGCGTATTTCGTGTACGCCTACCGCAGCTTCGCGGGGAAAGTGGGAGTGGAAGAAAGACCGTAGGCGTCGGCCGCTCGGGAAATCGCGGAACGAGAGAACGCGAAACCGGGCAGATGGCACTGGCCTGGCGGTTTCCTGCGTGTTCTTGAGTGCGTCCTTTAGCCTCTTGCAATCGCCTTCTACTCGGGCCATAATTCCAACAGCGGAAGCCTGTACGTAGACATGCCTTCCGGCCCTCTCGAGGCCAAGCGGCTTGACCGGGAAAAGGAGCAAGCCAGAATGAAGCGGGACCCCGAAACCTCGCTTCACGGGAGTCACCATGAAGAAGCCAGAATTAGTTCTCCTGCTGGTGCTGCCATCCATCGGTTTCGGGCAGGATCAGCCCACGATACAAGATCCTGCCCAACTGGTCGGAAAGGAAGTGAACGTCCAGCGCATGCCGCTTTGTCAGCCGGGAACCTACACGGCTGACCTTGCCCATGCCGGAAAGCGGGCCACGGTAGTTTCCGCGAAGCCCAACACGATGATGCCGGCGTTGTCAGCGACAGTCATGAGTAGGCTGCCTCCCGAAACCCGTGCCATGATTGAGGATCAACAAAGGGCAGCTACGCTGGTCCTCCTGTTTGAAGATGGCACAGAGCTCGATAGTTGCGCTCCGGTCGGCCCGAGGAAGCTGGCCGATTACCTGGAACTAGCTCCAGGGCAAACTCTGACGCCGGTCGCGCGGGCGACTGCCACGCAGCCAGTTTCACCGACGGCCGTAATTCCACAGGAATGTCCTGTAGTCGTTACCAAGGTAACCTCGAGTGAGGGAGGTTTCGGTCACGGTCTCGTCGACGACCTCACTACGAGTGAGTATGAAAGACAAACAGACAAAGTAATGCATGAAGGACAAAAGAAGCACTATCTTGACATGCGGTTGCTCAACAAAGGCACCAAGCCTATCACGGCCATCGAAAGCGTGGTAGTGTACTCCGATGTGATGGGAGCAGAAACCGCTCACGAAGCTTTGGTCTCTCAGAACAGTAGGCCACTCAAGCCAGGACAAGAATACAGCGGCTCCTTCATGGATCGATCACTGCAATCGGCAAATGGACTGGGAGACGTCACTGTCTACGTAGAAAAGCTCCGCTACACCGATAACACCTTTTGGCAGGACAACGGGAGCCGCTCCTGCAAGTTGACTCGCCAAATAAAACGGTGACACGCTGTCGCCAAGCCGCCTACCTTTGGCGCTCCTGTGCCTGCCAGAATTAGCTACGCAGGGGAAAGACTATGGTAACCATCGACCCAGAACTAACAGATCTACTAGATCAGAAGGTCTGGCGCTACATGAAACTGGAACAGCTACTGGCAATAATGCAGCGCGACAGCAAGGGCAATCACGCCCTTCACTTCCAGCCGCTCTTCGGGATGAAGGATTTGTCGGAAAAGCGCCTGCGAACTGACTCGACAGAGAGACTTGCAGAGAAGCTGCCGTCGCATGTGACCGGAGACAAGGCCGAGATTGTCGAGCGGCTTCACGACCAGCAGATTCGGGATATGTGCATTAGTAGCTGGTGCATGTGTAGCTACCAGTCGGCGGCCATGTGGCCACTTTATGCTGGGCCCAGGGGCGTGGCAATTGAATCCACTATTCGAAACCTGCAACAGTGTTTCGCGGATCTGCGAGATTTTCCTATGGGAGTGACGATCGAGAGGGTCAGATATTATCCGGACGCGCAAGCCAAGGAATACAGTAAGGAACAGGTCTGGGGATCCCACTCGATCAAGTGGCAGAGTTACGAGTGCGAACATGAGCTCCGGGCCGCGGTGATCTGCCGCGAGGACGAAGGTGCCGACGTACCGATTGATCCGACCGTCTTGATAAGTCGCCTCTGGGTCTCGCCGGAGGCGGAGGCTTGGGTCGTGCGTGTGGCTCTCAACGCTGTGAGGCAGTATGGGTTTGACTTTTCGGTTGATAAGGCAAGCCTGGGCGAATTGCGATAACGGATACTGTGCTTCACCTCGGTAGCCGACGATCCCGCAAGCGGGGTGTCCACGAACGCGCTGAGCCCCCCGGAGACCGGGCGTAGCCCGGCGAGCGCGGTCACTCTGAGGGGCGCTGGTAGCCCCAGCCACGCGGCCCCTCGCGCGCCCCATCCTCCCGAAACGCTCGCTCCGCTTCATACAACGCAACTCTGCCTTTAATCTCTTCCGCCAGCGCGGACTGGTTTTCTTCGATGGCTCGCGCTTCCGCCCGTCGCTCGGTCAGCGCAGCGTCGGTGAATTGGCCTTTCTCGGCGTAGGCAGCGGCCAGCGTGTCGAGCACCCGCGCGTCTTTTCCGCCCGTGAGCTCCACCGCCCGCACCGCGAATTGAAGCGCTTCGCCGCCGTTCCGGATGGCCGCGTCCGGCGACGTCGCCAGCGCCCAGGCCGCCCGCCGCAGCGCCTGCGCGTCGTTCGGTTCCAGCTCGATCGCCGCGCGCCAGTGCTCGAGCGCCTCCGCCGTGCGCCCTTGCGCATCGAGCGCGTCGCCCAGGCTGTCGTGTGCCTCCGCGTATTTCGGGTCGATCTCGAGCGCGCTCCGCCATTCGGCTAACGCTCCCTGCGCATCCCCGCGCCGGCTCAGCACCAGGCCCAGTTGGTAGTGCGCGGGCGCGTACCGGGCGTCCGATTCGATCGCCTTGCGCAACTCGGCCAGCGCCTCGTCCAGCTTTCCCAGCTTCTCGAACGCGCCGCCCAAATTCGCGCGCGCCGCGGCGAAATCGGGCTTCAGCGCAACCGCTTTTTCGAATTGCGCTAAGGCTTTTTCCACGCGGCCGGTCTCCACCAGCACCACGCCGAGATCGTTGAATCCGCGCGCCGACGTTGGATCCGCCTCCAGGGCCGCGCGTAGCTGGAGCTCGGTTGCCTTCCGTAAATGCGCCGCGGCTTCTTCGCGGTGGCCAGTCATCAGCAGCACCGCTCCCAGCTTGCGCTGCGCGAATTCGTCATCCGGGTTCAGCGCCAGCGCCTGCCTCCACTTCGCGGCGGACGCTTCGTAGGCGCCGGTCTTCTGCAGGTACGTAGCGCCGTCCACCAGCTTGTAATAGTCGAGCACCGGCCCGCCGATCTGGCGCAGACCATCCGGCGGGACGTTGACAAACTCCGGCAGGTTCACGGCCCGGTTGGCCGCGGTTGTATTCTCGATCAGAATGGCCGGACTGTCGTTGCCTCGCTCGTCGATGTGTGTGAGATACATCTGCGTGTAGGGCGACCGCGCCTTCGACGAAAACACCAGCCAGCGCCCGTTGGGCGAAAAACTGTGCCACGAATTCATCCGCGCCGTGTTGCACCGCATCCGCCGCGTCCGCCCGCCCGCCGCGGGAACGATGTACAACTGGCTGTCGGGACGCATGAGCATCCCGTTGCGGCATTCGACGAACACGATCCATCGCCCATCGGGCGACACCTTGGGAAACGTGTTGCTCATGCCGTTCCGCGACGCGCCGGCGATCGGCTGCGCCACGCCTCCCCGGCCTCCGTCGAACGGAATCCGGTACAGGTCGTATTTGATTTGCAGCTCGTTCGGGTCGTTGGCGAATTTGGCCAGCGGCACACCCGGCGGATCGGGATCCTTCGCCTCCGCGTGCGCAAATACCAGGTACTGGCCGTTGGGACTCCACACCGCGCCCATTTGCACGAACCGCGGATCGTCCGCGCCGGCGAGCGGCCGCAGCACCCCGGTTTGGCGGCTGTACCAGCACAGAATTCCGCGTGTCGGGTAGAACACCTGGAGAAATCGGTAGTCCTTGAAATTGACTACGTAATAGTTGCTCGGAGGCGTTACGGAGGATGCGGCATCCATCGCGGCTGGGTTGATCGTGGTCGCCACATTCTGCCCGTCCGGCGACACCCGCGACATGAAGCCGATCCGGATGTTCCCCTTTAGCTTGCCTTCGGGCGAGCTCCACTGAATCACGTCCTGCTTGCGGATCGCCATCGCGGGCGCAACCTGCGCCAGGAAGTACATCCCCCGGTTGCCCTGCAGCCCGTCCAGATCCATGCCCATCGTCTTGCCGTCCGCCGAGAACGAATGGCAATTGGCGCACACCGGCAGGTTTTCCATCACCACCCGGCTGCTGGTTTCGCCCACGTTGCGAACCCTCCATTTGACGAGCGGCAGCGCCTGCGCGGCCAGCGGTTTGATCACGCCCTTTTCCAGCTCCGAGGGCATCAGCGGTACGTCGCGATAGAAGATCGGCGCGCCCACTGCGTCACGGGAGGTGTGAATGGCGACCCTGCCCCGTGAGACGGCTTGTTCCGGCGCGCCGGCGCGAAAGCCAGTGATGATAACCGTAGCCGCGCTCGCGACCGAGTGCTGTTTGATGGCTTGCCAGGCGGCCGCGTCCGGCCTCCAGGCATGCGCCGCTGCCATTTGCGGCGTGAGCGCGGGCGGAGCATTGGTGTCGGCGACGCAATCCGGATCGATCTTCCCGATGCGCGGCCGCTCGCCCTTGGAGATCGCATGAATCGCCGCCGCCCCATCGCCAAACGAGACGTCGATCCGCCACAAGCCGACGCCGTTTGTGCCATCCCGCCAAAGGAACTCAGGCGGCGTAATCTCCGGCGGAAAAATCGATCCGTCCTCCGGATAATCGATCGTGATCGCTGCCGCCGCACCCGGCGCGTTTGCAGCAGGGCTCTTGCGGCCTTCCACGCCAACCCACGCGCCCGCGGCTAAGCCCACCAAAAGCCCCGGCAGCAGAATCACCCTGGCCGCCCGCCCGCCAATCACTCGCATCCCCTCACAAACCCAGCTTACAGCCCTCCGCATTCCGCGTGGGGCGGGCGCCCTCACCCGCGCGGAGGCCGCTGCCTCCGCCTGCGCCAGCGGGACGGAGGCTGTGCGAGACTGGATTTTCGACAATGCGAATCGGGCCCGTCATTTCGTGGCTGGTGGTGGCGGCTGCGTCGTTCGGCCGTGCGCCCTTTACGCCGGCGGACGTGTGGGCCTGGCAGACAGTGGAAGATCCGCGCATCTCCGCCGACGGGCGCCGCGTGGTTTACGTGGAGCGCTGGAACGACCGCAACGGGGCGGCCGTCCGCGCCAACTTGGATCTGGCATCCACAGACGGCAAGCAGCAGCACGCGCTGACGGGCGGGCCGTGGCGCGACCGTTCGCCGCGCTGGTCGCCGGATGGCGCGCACATCGCTTTCCTCTCCGATCGCGACGGCGGGCGCAGCATCTACATCGCGCCGGTCGAGGGCGGCGAGCTCTCGGTCGTATCCACCGGCGGGTTTGCGCCGCTGGCGCTGGCGTGGTCGCCGGACGGGCGATCGGTCGCGTTCACCGCCGCCACGCCACAGACCACCGCGACCGCGGCATCGGCATTATCCTGGGCGCCGCCTGAGTTGCTTGGCTTGCTGCGCTCTCCGCCGCCCGAGGTGGAGTTATTTGTGGTTCCGGCCGATGGCGGCGCGGCGCGGCAGCTTTCGCACGGTGGCTTCACTCTTCGCGGCGAGCCGGCGTGGACACCGGCGGGCGACTGGATACTGAATGACGCTGCGCATCCGGGCGAGGACGCGCAGATCTACGCCCTGCGTACGGCCGATGGCGATACCCGCCGTCTCACCGGCGCCCCCGGAGCCAACCTGGATCCGTTGCCCTCGCCCGATGGCGCCCGCATCGCCTGGATTTGCGCCGAGGCTGAGCCGGCCTTCTACGCCGTGCGCAAGTTGTGCGTGATGAACCGCGATGGCGAGCATCGCAAGGTGCTGGCCGGCGCGCTCGACCGGGACGCGCGGCTCCCGCAATGGAGTTCCGATTCGCGCACTTTGTATTTTCTGGCTGACGACCACGGCGCCACCCACGTCTACGCGGCCCGCGGCGACGGCGCCGTGCGGCAGGTGACGAATCGCGAGGAGCGGCTCGATGGGTTCTCGCTCGCCGATAACGGCCGCGCCGTTGCAGTGCGCTCCACCGCGACGGAAGGCGGCGACCTGGTGACGTTCGCGGTGGACCTGCCGGGCGGCGTTATCACGCTGGCCGAGCCCAACCAGCCTCTGCTAGCCGAGCGCGATATCGGCGCGGTGGAAGAGATCCGTTTCGAATCGGCGGGCAACACCGTGCAGGGCTGGCTGGTCTGGCCGCCCAACGTGGATCGCGCACGCAGGCTTCCGCTGGTCGTCGAAGTTTCCGGCGAGCCGCGCGCCATGTTCGGTTACGAATTCCCGCTCGAGGCGCACATCCTGGCGGCGAGCGGTTACGCGGTGTTGCGGGTGAATGTCCGCGGCTCGCCCGGCTATGGCGAGGTGTTCGGCAACCTGCTGCCGACGCGCCTGCCCGGCGACGATTTCGACGACGCGATGCGCGGCGTGGAGGCTGCCGTCGCCAGGGGCGGTATCGACGCGAGGCGCGTCGCACTGGTGGGCGGCGCAGTGGCCGCCTGGGCGCTGGGACACACCAACCGGTTCACTGCCGTGGTGGCGCGCCGCCCCATCGTGGATTGGACCAGCGACGTCGCGCTGGCCGCCGATGGACGGCGCCGCGCCGCGTGGATGGGCGGCCCGCCGTGGGAGCAGGCGCCGCGGTATGTGGCCCGCTCTCCTCTCTATGCGGCTGCCAGTTTTGCCGCTCCCACCCTGGTGATCGGCGGCGATGCGCAAAGCGAAGAACTGTATTTCGCTCTCCAGGCGCGGAAGGTGGAATCGGCGCTGCTGGCGCCAGGCCCGGAAGACGATCCTGGCGGCCTGGCCGCGCAACTCTCTGGGATGCTCGCTTGGTTCGGCCGGTGGCTGAAACCAGCCGCGAGTCCGCTCCCGTGAGCCCGCCGGCGGCCGAAGGCGCAGCGCACGGTTCCGCCCGCGCGCTGATGCTAAGCTGAGGGTTGTCCCGGCATCCCCTCTTCAAACCGTATGTGGCGCTGGCGGCGGTGTGTTTTTTTTGGGGCACCACCTACCTCGGCATACGGATGTCGCTCGAAACCTTTCCGCCGCTCACCTTGGTCGCAGTGCGCTATTTGATTTCCGGGACGCTGACGCTCGCATTCGCCTGGTACCGCGGCCTGCACATTCCGCGCGGAAAGGAACTGGTAGCATCGTGCCTCGCCGGCCTGGGGACGATCGCCATCGGCAACAGCGCGCTGGCGATCTCCGAGACCCTCATCCCCAGCGGCATGGCCGGCCTGATCATCACCACATCGCCATTCTGGATGGTGGGAGTAGAGGCGCTGCTGCCCGGCGGCGAGCGCCTGCACGCGCCCACCATCGGGGCGATGGCGCTGGGCCTGGCGGGAGCGGCGCTGCTGGTTACACCGGGCGCCGGTCCGCAGGGCGCCGGCCACAGCCTGCTGCTCGGCTTCCTGGTCCTCCAATTCAGCATGGCGGGCTGGTCGTTCGGTTCCATCTATCAACGGCGCCACGTGGGCAAGGCGCACCCGGTGGTCGCCGGCGGCATTCACCAACTGGCGGCCGCGCTGGCGATTGCGCCGTTTGCGTGGCTCGTCCCGCACCAGCCCATGCACTGGAGCACGCGCGGTGTGGGCGCGATGCTCTACCTGGTAGTCTTCGGTTCGCTGGTGGGCTACAGCGCATTCGTCTATTGTATGGACCGGCTGCCGGTAGCCGTGGTTTCGATTTACCCGTACGTGAATGCGGTGGTTGCGGTGGCGCTGGGATGGCTGTTCTACCGCGAGCCGTTTGGCTTGCGGGAATTGGCGGCGATGGTGGTGATCTTCGCGGCGGTGGCGCTGGTCAAGCGCTACTCCCGCCCCGCGGCGGGCTAGGCTGGCCGCGCTTGGCAGCCAGCGCTGCCAGCGCGCCGCCGGCCATGCTGAGGAACGTGGTGAGGATGAACACCTCCAGCAGCAGCATTAGCACGGCGGCGCCCGGCGAGCTTCGCAGCATTGCAATCAGCTCCCGGGAATGTGGCTCGGACAGGAACTGCGGCAACGACGATGCCACGTTGATCAAATAGAGCACGGACACGCCGGCCGGCGGGAAAGTGAACAGTCCGGTGATCCAGCCCAGGCGCACGCCCGCGCCCACGTTGATGGCGCGGCCGGTGCGCCGCCGGTAGAAGAACACCGCGAAATAGCCCGCGGCCAGCCAGTTGACGAACGGCAGAACCCAGAACAGTGCCGTCGCGCCCAAGGCCACCAGCAAGGCAATCTTCAGCGCCAACGGATTGCGGAAATCGAGCGGCGCCGGCGGTGGCTGCGGTTCGCGCGGCGGCTGCACAACCAGCGCTGGCAACTCGGCGGCCACTTCCGGCAGCTCTCTTTGCGGCTTGCCGCACTTGTGGCAGAACAATGCATCCGGCGGAAGTTCGGAGCCGCAACTGCAGAAGCCGGGCATGAGAGTCGAAGGGAACCACTCTCAGTGTGGCGCAGCGCGCGCCGCGGAAGCAACTTGCCGTTCCGCGAGCGGGTGCCCCACCCGCCTGCGCAGGTGGCCCGGTGACGGCCTATTTAGATTAATCCTGAATTCCGAAGTTGACACGATTTCGCAGATTAACCGATTTGTTTTTAGTCGATTTCACTGTAGAAATTCAACTTCGTTGAAGCTGGATTTCCAACAGCTAAGGCGCTGAAAGCCTGGGAGGTAGTTATCCAATTTCAGAATTCAGGATCGATATATCTTGACAGCGCTGATATCCCACCTCTAAACTACCGGCAGTTGTCCAAGAGGCGTTTGCCCCTAACGATCACCAACATGACGCGGCCCGCCGCATGGGGCCGAAAGGAGTTGCGTCCGATGGTTGGCAGCAGAACATTCTCTTACGTCCGCGTAGGGCTGATTTCACTCGCATGCGTGTGCCTGGCGCCGTTGACGCTCAACGGCGCCTCGGCTGCCACCGGCGCGGATGCAGTCTGGAAGAAGGCCGGTGCGGACGAAGGGCTGCGGCAAGCCTTCAAGCGCGCGATCTACGCGCTGAAGGATTCCGGCCATGGGACGTGGCGGGGCGTAAATGCCGCGCAACGGCTGACGCTGGAATTCAACGGCAGCGAAGCGCGCCTGAGCCATCCCGATGGTAACGTTAACTTCCAACTGACCGGATATGGTTACGGCGACCGGCTCCGCAAGCCGGCGCCCGCCAGGTTAACCGGCACGGGCAACCGCATCGAGTACCAGCGGGGAGACCTCACCGAATGGTACGTGAACGGATCGCAGGGCCTGGAGCAGGGTTTCAACCTCGCGCAACGCCGGGAACGGACCGCGAGGGCCAGCCATTGGCGATCGCGCTCGGCGTGAGCGGCGGGTTGCTGCCGGCGCAAAGAACGGATGACGGCTCGGTGGTGTTCGAATCGGGCAAGGGCGCCGTGCTGCGTTATGCGGGCCTGAAGGCAGTGGACGCGCGTGGCCGCATTCTTCTGTCGCGGCTGGAAGTGCGCGGCAGTGAAGTCCGGCTGATCGTCGAGGACCGCGGTGCGCAGTATCCGCTGGTAGTGGACCCGATGGTGGTAGGCGCGACCTGGACGCAGCAGCAGGAATTGACCGCTTCCGACGGCGCAGCGGGCGACTATTTCGGCCTCACCGTATCGGTGAGCGGGGACACGGCGGTGATCGGGGCCCCTCTTAAGAATTCCAACCAGGGAACTGCGTACGTGTTCGTGCGCAGCGGCGGAGCCTGGAGCCAGCAGCAGGAGCTGACTGCTTCCGATGGCTTTGCTAGCTCCAGTTTCGGTAACTCCGTGTCGGTGAGCGGGGACACGGCGGTGATCGGGGCACCCAACGCGAATGGCGACGGCACAGCGTACGTGTTTGTCCGCACCGGCGGCGTATGGAGCCAGCAGCAGGAGCTGACTGCTTCCGACGGCGCGGCGGACGACTTTTTCGGCATCTCCGTGTCGTTAAGCGGGGACACGGCGGTCATCGGAGCCAGCAAGAATGGCCCCCACGGCGTAGCGTACGTGTTTGTTCGGAGCGGGACGGCGTGGACCCAGCAGCAGGAACTGACTGCTCTCGATGGCGCAGCGGACGACGATTTCGGCTACTCTGTGTCGGTGAGTGGGAACACGGCGGTGATCGGGGCTCACTATAAGACCATCAATTCGAACGCCAACCAGGGAGCCGCGTACGTGTTTGTGCGCAGCGGCGTGGTTTGGACCCAGCAGCAGGAACTGACTGCTTCCGACGGCGCGTCAGGCGACCAATTCGGCTTGTCCGTGTCGGTGAGCGGGGACACGGCGGTGATCGGAGCCTGGGCCAAGAATTTCACCCAGGGAGCCGCGTACGTGTTTGTGGCAAGCGCCACCGGGGTCTGGAGCCAGCAGGCCGAGCTAACTGCCTCCGATGGCGCGTCGAGCGATGAATTCGGCTGGTCCGTGTCGCTGAGCGGGGACACGGCGGTTATCGGCTCGATCAAGACCATCAACTCGCAAACTGACCAGGGAGCCGCGTACGTGTTCGTGCGCAGCGGCGGAGTTTGGACCCAACAGCAGGAGTTGACTGCTTCCGATGGTGCGGCGGGCAACTCCTTCAGCTTTTCCGTGTCGGTGAGCGGGGACACCATGATGATTGGATCTCCCTATAAGAATACCTGGCACGGGGCGGCGTACGCCTTCGTACGCCCTAGGCTGGGCACCAATGCGCTCCTGGTTGGCAGCGCCGGGGGCACTTCTTCGGTCGTCCTGTCTTACGACGCCGCCTGGACTGCCACGTCCAACGCTTCCTTTCTGCACATTTCCTCCGGCAGCGCCAGCGGCACCAGCAGCGCGGTGGTTGTGTTCACCTATGACGCGTTCACCGGCACGGGCTCACGCACCGGCACACTGACCATCGCAGGGCTAACGGTCACCGTGACACAAGCGGGAGCGAACTATATCGGGCCGTTCGGGTCGGCGATTACACTGGCCTCTGGCATGACTCAGCCCGGCGAGGTAGCAGTGGACGGCTCTGGCAACGTCTACCTCGCGCTTCCTCAGAGCGGCGCGATCACGGAGTGGAGCGCATCGGCGCAGCAGACAACCCCGCTGGTGTCGTCGGGGTTGAATCTTCCTTATGGCGTGGCGGTGGACGGCTCCGGGAATGTCTACATCGCGGATACGAACGACGTCATGCTCAAGGAGTGGAATCCCTCTGCGCAGCAGTTGATTACGCTGGTGGGGCCGGAGGAGTTCGCTGGTAACCCTCCCCTGCTGGTGTCGCCGGGCCTGCTAGACCCTCCGTTCGGGTTGGCGCTGGACGTCTCCGGCAACGTCTACATATCGCCGCAAGCCAACACCTATATCACGGAGTGGAGTCCCTCGACGTTACAGTTGAGTCTGTTTGAGTGGCAGGGGGTGGGTGATCTTGGTGGTGTGGCCGTGGACGTCGCCGGCAACCTCTACGTCTCGGACCAAACGAACAACGCGATCTATCAGTCGAGCGCCGCCACGCAGCAGTTGACTACGCTGGTGTCGTCGGGCCTGAATGGGCCCTGGGGCGTGGCAGTCGACGGCTCGGGGAACGTCTACATCGCCGATAACGCCGCCAACTCGGTGTATGAGTGGATCGCGGCGACGCAGCAGGTAACTACCCTGGCGTCCTCTGGGCTGGTGGCAGCTCCCTACGGCGTAGCTGTGGATGGCTCCGGGAATGTCTATTTCGGCAGCTTCGGTCTCCAGGAGCTCCCCTACGCCTTCGTCGGCCCTGCCAGCTTGACCGAGCCTGCCTCAGCCGGGACAGACTCGCTGCAGCCGGTGATCCCGTCCACGGCACCTCTCACCGGCGTCTACGCACCAACCAGCGATTCGAGCTGGCTCAGCATCGGAACCATCGCGAACGGAGTCGTCAGTTTCTCTTTTACGGCAAACACGTCCACCTCGCGCGTGGGGCACATTATGGTCCTGGGCCAGCAGATAACCGTGACGCAGAACGGCGCTCCTACCGTGGTCTCTTCGACTCCCTCCTCCGGCGCCGGCACGTCCCAGACCTTCACGTTCCTTTTCTCCGATCCGGCTGGCTACGCCGCTATTTCCGAAGCGATGTTCGACATCTATTCGACTTCCGGAACCGGCCCGCAGTGCCTCGGTTATTACAACGCCGCCGCCAA